>NZ_VOSW01000016.1 GCF_009690905.1 Paraburkholderia madseniana | reverse complement strand
GAAGTACTCTTCGGCGCGCGCAGCGCCGCCGGAAGTATGACGCCCTTGTCACTGGCGTATGCAGGTGCACGAACCCAGATTCCAGATGCACCACTATCCGTTGCAAACCACGGTGCCCACTTAGCAGGAGCGGTTTGAGCTGCTTTCTCTTGCCTACTTCTCTTTGCAGCCGGCAAAGAGAAGTAGGTGCCGCCCCGCACAGGGGCAACGCTAATAGACCACTAACAATTCAAGGAAAGGCCAACGCCCTAAGAACACTGACAACAAGCGCCGCGCAGGCCCCCCCCCACCGAAGGCAAAAAAACTAAAACCGGCGCCGCCAGGCAATCCCCGCCCGACCGGGCAAAAAACAAACCATACCCCGCCGAGCAGGCACACAACCCAATAGCGCCGCCAGGCAATTTGTGCTTTACTTTTCGGCAGACCCATAAAAAAGAACCGCAAAAACAGCAAACCCGCAGCACCCTAATCGGACCCCACGAGCAGGCAGCTGAAGGCAGGAAAAAACAAAGGTCCGGTTTCACCCCATAAGGAGACAACTTCATGGCGATCAGCATCAGTCTGACGGTGAACGGCGCGCCCATCAGCGCCTCAATCGACCCCAACACCCTGCTTGTCCAGTTCCTGCGCGATCAACTTCGCCTCACAGGAACGCACGTCGGCTGCGACACAGCCCAGTGCGGCGCATGCACGGTCCACCTGAACGGCCGCGCAATCAAATCCTGCAACATCCTCGCGGTCCAGGCCGAAGGCGCAAACATCACCACCATCGAAGGACTCGCCAAAGACGGCGCCCTGCACCCGATGCAAGCCGCCTTCAAACACTGCCACGGCCTGCAGTGCGGTTTCTGTACGCCCGGCATGGTGATGAGCGCGGTCTCGCTCGTCGAGCGCCAACCCAATCTCACCGGCGACGACGTGCGCGCCCAGCTCGACGGCAATCTCTGCCGCTGTACGGGCTATCACAACATCGTCAAAGCAGTGCTCGAAGGCGCCGAAGGCATGAAGTCCGCCGGCACGGTCAACACCAATGCCGCGGCCACTGCGCCAGCCACCGCCTGAGGAGCCGACGATGAACGCACCCGACACCCACCTCATCGGTACTTCCGTCGAACGTAAGGAAGACTATCGTTTCCTCACCGGCAACGGTCAGTACACCGACGACATCGTCCTGCCGCAGCAAACCTATGCGGTATTCCTGCGCTCGCCGCACGCACACGCAAAAATCAACAGCATCGACACCACCGCCGCCAAACAGTCGCCCGGCGTCGTCGCGATCTTCACCGGCGCGGACATGGCCGCGGACAACGTCGGCGGACTACCGTGCGGCTGGCTGATTCACAGCACCGACGGCAAGCCGATGAACGAGCCGCCACATCCGATCATCGCGCACACGAAAGCACGCCACGTCGGCGATCAGGTCGCGCTCGTCATCGCCGATTCGATCAAGGCCGCGAAAGACGCCGCCGAACTGATCGAGGTCGATTACGACGTGCTGCCGGCCGTAGTCGATACCGCGCACGCGTCCGATCCGGGCCAGGCCGCGGTTCATGACGAAGTGCCGGACAACGTCTGCTACAACTGGGGCCACGGCGACAAAGCCGCGACCGACGCCGCCTTCGCGAAAGCCGCGCACGTCACCACGCTCGACATCGTCAACAACCGCCTGATCCCGAATGCGATCGAACCGCGCGCGGTCAACGCAAGCTACTCGGTGCAGGACGACAGCTACACGCTCTACGTCGCGAATCAGAATCCGCACGTGGAACGCCTGTTGATGGCCGCATTCGTGCTGTCGCTGCCGGAATCGAAACTGCGCGTCATCGCGCCGGATGTCGGCGGCGGCTTCGGGTCGAAGATTTTCCTGTACGCCGAAGATGTCGCGCTGACGTGGGCATCGAAGAAAATTCGCCGTCCGATCAAATGGACGGCCGAGCGCTCGGAAGCCTTCGTATCCGACGCGCACGGCCGCGATCACGTGACCAAAGCCGAACTGGCGATGGACGCCGACGGCAAGTTCCTCGCAATGCGCATCCACACGATCGCCAACATGGGCGCGTATCTGTCGACCTTCGCGTCGAGTGTGCCGACCATCCTGTACGCGACACTGCTCGCCGGCCAGTATGCGACGCCCGCCATCTACGCCGAAGTGAAAGCGGTCTTCACCAACACCGTCCCGGTCGACGCCTACCGCGGCGCCGGCCGTCCGGAAGCGACGTACGTGGTCGAGCGTCTGGTCGAAACCGCCGCACGTGAGATGAAGCTCGATCCGGCCGAAATCCGCCGTCGCAACTTCATCCGCGAGTTTCCGTACGCGACGCCGGTCGGCCTCACCTACGATACCGGCGACTACGACACCACGCTAAACCGTGCACTCGAACTCGCGGACGTGAAAGGCTTCGCCGCGCGCAAACAGGAATCCGAAAAGAACGGCAAGCTGCGCGGCCTCGGCTACTCGTGCTACATCGAAGCCTGCGGTCTGGCGCCGTCGAATATCGCCGGGGCATTGGGCGCACGCGCCGGGCTCTTCGAAGTCGGCCAGATTCGCGTGCATCCGACAGGTTCGGTCACCGTGTTCACCGGCTCCCACAGCCACGGCCAGGGGCATGAGACAACCTTTGCGCAAGTAGTCGCGGACCGGCTCGGTATTGCGCTGGAAAGCGTGGAGATCGTGCACGGCGACACGGGCCGCATTCCGTTCGGCATGGGCACGTACGGTTCGCGCTCGATCGCGGTCGGCGGCTCGGCGATCATGAAAGCGCTCGACAAGATCGAAGCCAAGGCGAAGAAAATCGCCGCGCATCTGCTGGAAGCCGCGGCAGAAGACATCGAGTTCAAGGACGGCGTGTTTCGCGTCGCAGGCACCGACCGCACCAAAGCATTCGCCGAGATATCGCTCGCCGCCTACGTGCCGCACAACTATCCGCTCAACGTGCTCGAACCGGGTCTTGAGGAAAGCGCGTTCTACGATCCGAGCAACTTCACATATCCTGCCGGCTCCTACATCTGCGAGATCGAGGTCGATCCGGAGACGGGCGTCTGCCGCATCCAGCAGTTCACCGCGGTCGACGATTTCGGCAACGTGATCAATCCGATGATTGTCGAAGGCCAGGTGCATGGCGGGCTCGCTCAGGGTATCGGGCAGGCGATGCTGGAGCGCTGCGTGTACGACAAGGAGAGTGGCCAACTGTTGTCCGGCTCCTATATGGACTACGCGATGCCGCATGCGTCCGATCTGCCGAACTTCACCGTCGAAACCGCGAAGGGCACGCCGTGCACGCACAATCCGCTCGGCGTGAAAGGCTGCGGCGAGGCGGGTGCGATCGGTTCGCCACCGGCGGTCATCAACGCAATCCTCGACGCACTCGCGCCGCTCGGCGTGACCGACCTGCAAATGCCGGCGACGCCGCATCGCGTATGGTCCGCGATTCATGCAGCCAAACCCCACTAAGATCCTGAGCGGAGCATTCGACATGTATTCATTCGAGTATCAACGCGCGACGGATCCCAAAGCGGCCGCCGCAGCCATCGCCGCCGACAGTGACGCAAAGTTCATCGCCGGCGGACAAAGCCTGTTGCCCACCATGCGTCTGCGGCTCGCGCAGCCGTCGCAACTGATCGACGTGACGCGAATTCCCGCGCTCAAATCGATCACCGTCGATGCCGGCAAGGTGACGATTGGTGCCGCCGTATGCCATGCGGACGTCGCCGATCACGGCGAGCTTCGGCGCGTGCTGCCGGCGCTCGCGGACCTCGCCGGGCACATTGGCGATCGCCAGGTGCGCGCGCTCGGCACCATCGGCGGTTCGCTCGCGAACAACGATCCGGCCGCCTGCTATCCGGCTGCCGCGATGGCCTTGGACGCGACCATCGTCACCGATCGGCGACGGATTTCGTCGAGCGATTTCTTCGTCGGCATGTATGAGACCGCGTTAGCACCCGACGAGTTGATCGTGGCCGTCGAGTTTCCAGTGCCCGAACGCGCGGCCTACGTGAAATTCGAGAATCCGGCGTCGCACTTTGCACTGGTCGGCGTGTTCGTCGCGAAGTTCGCAAACGGTGTACGCGTTGCGGTGACAGGAGCGGCGTCTTCGGTATTTCGCGTGCCGGACCTGGAAAGCGCGTTATCGGCAAATTTCACGCCCGAGGCCGCACGCGCGGTAACCGTATCCGACGCCGACCTGAACACCGACATGCACGCGAGCGCGGAGTATCGCGCGCATCTGATTCCGGTGCTGGCCGCGCGAGCGGTGACGAAGGCAAACGGTTAGCGATCCTTGCAGTTTGCGGCTGACGTGCCTCGGCGGAGCGCGTCAGCCGTGTTCGATCACGCACGCGGTGTGGCGCGACGCTCGCGCTCATCCGCTCGGTTCCGCCGACGGTATGAGTAACACGGGCGAGCGCGCCGTTTTGCTCTTCACCATGCAGAGTCAGGAGCACCATGCAGCCTGCTTCAATCGACGACACTCTTGCGCAACTCGCCGCCCAAAACTACTTCGCCAGCCGCGAACTCGCGACCGCGTTGTATCTCGCCCTGCGCATGGAGCGGCCGTTGTTCGTCGAAGGCGAGCCGGGCGTCGGCAAGACCGAACTCGCCAAAGCCGCGGCTGGGATGCTCGGCACCTCGATGCTGCGGCTGCAATGCTACGAAGGACTCGACACCGCCAGCGCGCTCTACGAATGGGACTACCCGCGCCAGATCATGGCGCTGCGTCTGGCCGAAGCTGCCGGCGAGCGGCCTGGCAACGACACGCTGTATCGCAGCGAATTCCTGTTGAAGCGTCCGCTGCTGCAGGCGCTGATGCCCGACGAAAATCATCCGGGCGCGCGGCGCGTGCTGCTTATCGACGAGATCGACCGCGCCGACGAACCGTTCGAAGCGTTTCTGCTGGAACTGCTGTCCGACTTCCAGGTATCGATTCCCGAATATGGCACGGTGCGCGCAGAGCAGCCGCCGCTCGTCGTGATGACGTCGAACCGCACGCGCGAAGTGCACGACGCGTTGAAACGCCGTTGCCTGTATCAATGGATCGGCTATCCCGAGCGCGATCGTGAACTGGAGATCGTCGCCGCGCGCGCGCCGCAGACGTCGGTTGAATTGCAACGGCGTGCGGTCGATTTCGTGCATCGACTGCGCGGCATGGATCTGTTCAAGGCGCCTGGTATCGCTGAAACGATCGACTGGTGCCGCGCTTTGGAAGCGTTGTCGGTAACGGAACTCGATCCGGAATCGGTGCAGAACACCCTGGGTGTGCTGCTCAAGTATCAGGACGATCTGGCGCGCATCGACGCCGCGCAGATCGCGCAATGCCTCGCGACTCCGGGATGACGGTGATGACCGCCTCCGCCGATACTTCGAGCGCGTCGGCCGCACCGATCGATACGCCCACGCTCGCCCACAACGTCGTCCACTTTGTGCGTGTGCTGCGCGGCGCGGGCTTGCCGATGTCGCCGGCGCAAGCGGTCGACGCACTCGCCGCGTTGCACTGGATCGACCTCGGCCGGCGCGACGATGTGCGCGCCGCGCTCGCCACGCTCCTCGTCTCCGCGCCAGACGAACGCGACCTCTTCAACGCCGCCTTCGATCTGTTCTGGCGCGACCCGGATTGGGAAGGCAAGCTGCGCGCGCTGCTGCTGCCGAAAGTCCGCGATGGGTTGCCGCCACCCAAACGCAACAACCGTCTCGCCGACGCGCTTGCCGTGCGCACGCCACCCTCGCCGCACAGCAAGGCGCCACAGGAAACCGAACAACACGAACTACGCGCGCACGTCACGTTCAGTGCTGAAGAGCGGCTACGTCATCGCGATTTCGAAACGCTTTCCGCTGACGAATGGCGGACTTTGCGGCATCTGATCCGCGGCCAGCGTCTGCCGCTTGCCACCGAGCCGACGCGCCGCCTGAAGGCCGCGTCGCACGGCACGCATGCCGATTTGCGCGCGAGCGCACGGCAAGCGGTACGCGCCGGTGGCGACTGGACGGTGTGGAAGTATCGCGCGGTAGTGGAACGCAAACCGCCGCTCGTGTTGCTGCTGGATATCTCCGGCTCGATGAGCAGCTATTCGCGCGCCGTCCTGTACTTCTGCCACGCGCTTCTGCAATCGCGTGAGCGCCTGCAGGTGTTTCTTTTCGGCACCCGCCTGACCAACGCGACGCGCGCGCTGCGCGAGCGCGATCCCGACGTGGCGATCGCGACGCTCACCGATCAGGTGGTCGACTGGTCGGGTGGCACGCGGATCGGCGCGGCGCTTGCCGAATTCAACCGGCGCTGGGCACGTCGCGTGCTGACCGGCAGAGCCACGGTGCTGCTCGTCACCGACGGCCTGGATCACGAAGCGATCGACGTGCTCGACACCGAAATGGCCCGCCTGCGCCGCTTCGCACACCGTATCGTGTGGCTCAACCCGCTGCTGCGTTTCAGCGGTTTTTCACCGAAAGCGCGCGGCGTGCAGGCGATCCTGCCGTACGTCGACGCACATCGCCCGGTTCACAATCTGGACAGTCTGACGGCGTTCGGCCGCGACCTCGCGCAACTCACGCGCGCGCCTCGTTTGAGCGTCTGCGCCACGACAACTGCAGGAGCAACGCCATGGAATTAAATGAGACCCATATGCTGCCCGTTTCCCAGCAGCGCGCGTGGGATGCGCTAAACGATACCGAAATCCTGCGCGCGTGCATTCCCGGCTGCGAAAGCATCGACCCGGATGGCGAAAACGCGTATGCGGTGGTGTTGAGCGCTTCGGTCGGTCCGGTGAAGGCGCGCTTCAAAGGGCGTATGCTGCTGACCGACATCGAGGCGCCGAACAGCTACACCATCGTTTTCGAAGGTCAGGGTGGTGCGGCGGGCTTCGGCAAGGGCAATACGCGCGTCACGCTCGAACCCGAGGGCGACGCCGCGACGAAGCTCACATACACGGCGACTGCACAGGTCGGCGGCAAGCTCGCCCAGATCGGTTCGCGGCTGGTCGACGGCGCTGCGCGTAAACTCGCGGGCGAATTTTTCAAGCGCTTCGGCGCGCAGGTCGGCGGCGACGCTGACGGCGCGACGGCCCCGGATGACGGCGTCACTGCAGTAACTGAAGCAGCGGCGCAAAATACGGAATCGGATGAGGCTGCGGACACTGAGTCCGGCGGCGACGGAACCAAAAGGAAGAAATCATGGAGAGCGTGGATCTCGAAGTTCTGAAGTCCAGTGCACGTTGGCTGGAAGAGGGACATCGCGCGCTGCTGGTGACGGTAGTGAAGACGTGGGGCTCGTCGCCGCGTCCCGAGGGCGCGATGCTCGCGGTGCGTGACGATGGCCTCGTGGTGGGTTCGGTATCGGGCGGCTGCATCGAAGACGACCTGATCGACCGCGTGCGGCAAAGGGGTATTGAGCAGACACGCCCGGAGGCGGTGAAGTACGGCATTACCGCGGAAGAAGCGCATCGCTTCGGCCTGCCTTGCGGCGGCACGATCCAACTGGTGCTGGAGCCTTTGACGCCGCAAAGCGGCATTGCCGATCTGTGCCATGCGGTAGAGGACGGCCGTCTGGTGGCGCGTGAAGTCGACATGGTGACGGGCGCAGTGCGGCTGGATGCGGCGCTGGCAACCGACGGCGTGCATTTCGACGGCGAGCGTCTGCTGACGATTCACGGTCCGCGTTACCGGATGCTGGTGATCGGTGCGGGGCAGTTGTCGCGCTATCTGTGCAACATCGCGGTTGGGCTCGACTATCAGGTCACCGTATGCGATCCGCGCGAGGAGTACACCGAGGAGTGGAGCATTCCCGGCACGAAGATCGTGCGGACGATGCCGGACGATACGGTGATCGACATGAAGCTCGACGAGCGGTGTGCGGTGATTGCACTGACGCATGATCCTAAGCTGGATGATCTTGCGTTGATGGAGGCGTTGAAGACGCCGGCTTTTTATGTGGGTGCTTTGGGGTCGAGAAGGAACAATCAGGCGCGGCGCGAGCGGTTGAAGGAGTTCGATCTGAACGATGCCGAGTTGGCCCGGCTGCATGGGCCGGTTGGGATTTATATTGGCAGCCGGACGCCGCCTGAGATTGCTGTTTCTATTCTTGCTGAGGTTACTGCGGCTAAGAATGGGGTTTCGTTGCCGACTTTATTGCAGGTTGAGGGCGCTAAGGCAGCGCGGGAGATTGCGGCTTCTGGTGGGGCGGCTGCTTGTAGTGTTTAGTTTTTTGCCTGCGCGGCGCTTTTTGGCCGTGTTCTTAGGGCTTTGGCCTTTCCTTGATTTGTTAGTGGTCTATTAGCGTTGCCCCTGTGCGGGGCGGCACCTACTTCTCTTTGCCGGCTGCAAAGAGAAGTAGGCAAGAGAAAGCAGCTCAAACCGCTACTGCTAAGTGGGCACCGTGGCTCGCACAGGGTAGTGGTGCATCTGGAATCCGTGTTCTCGCACATTCCGCGTGAGTGACAAAGGACTCATCAGCTCCCACTCCGCACTACGTGCGTCGCGGACGGGTCTGCATGGGAAACCACCGGCTTCGGTTGAGCGCGGTCTGAGCCATCGGCTTCGCCTCGGCGACGCGCTCCTGCACGTCGCCGGGAACCCCGCCTCAATGATATGTCGCGTACCGCAATCACCGTCCTGGTCACGATCACAGTCGCGGCTGCGATGGGCGGTTGCAGTTGCCGCTCCAATCGCAATCGCGGTGGTGGCGGCGGTGCAATGATGAGCCACGGTCGGTGGCGAGGCGTGAGCGTCACAACGTAGGGGGTGGTTTGAAGAAGTACTCGTCGGCGCGCGCAGCGCCGCCGGAAGTATGACGCCCTTGTCACTGGCGTATGCAGGTGCACGAACACAGATTCCAGATGCACCACTACCCGTTGCAAACTACGGGACCCACTTAGTAGTAGCGGTTTGAGCTGCTTTCTCTTGCCTACTTCTCTTTGCAGCCGGCAAAGAGAAGTAGGTGCCGCCCCGCACAGGGGCAACGCTAATAGACCACTAACAATTCAAGGAAAGGCCAAAGCCCCAAGAACACGGACAAAAGCGCCGCGCAGGCAAAGAAAAAACCCAACTCACATTAACCCACAAACCACAGCGGCAACCACCGAGCCGCCAATCAGCACGACACCCACCACGCGCCGCTTATTCAACTCAGTCCACAGCAAGACACCGGTCAGAGAAAGCAAAATCATCCCCCCCGCAATCGTATCGATCAACAAAACCCACCCAACACTCAACCCCACACCACGATGCAAATTATTCATCGTAGTAAGAAACGAATTCTGCGTGCGTTTCACCGCCACAAACCCATTCCCAACCCAATACTCAGCCTGCACATTCTGAGCAGGCCCAAAAATCCCGACTTGCCAGAACTCCGGCTGCATCGCGCTGCGATCCCCCCATGCCACCGGATGCGCCGGCTCGCGTTTCACCCGCCCCGGCTTGCCGTCGATCTTTAACTCGCCCTTGAGCCACTTCGCCATCTCCATCGGCGAACCCAGTTTCTTCTGCGGTACGGGAAGCTGCATCTCTTCGACCTGCGGCTCACCGGACGACACCTTCAACGGTCCACCCCGATGATTCAGCAAAAACCCCGTCGCGCCAAACATCAACCCCAACACCGCGCCCCACAGGCCGACCCAGCCGTGCACCTTGCGCAACCACTTGATGAAATTCGCCCGCCGCGAACGCTGGCGCCGCGCCGCCTGCTCGGCGTCGTCCATCAGAGGATGGCCGCGCTCCGGCCTATGTGCCGTGTATTGCGTGCCGCCACCAGCAGCAGGTTTCATATCGATTGAATCAGGCGCGTTCACATCCATGCTCCAGGCGCAGCAAGTTAAACCCTCGCCGACGGGCGGCGACGAAGCGCTCGCTCTCACCAGCGGTAAAGGAAAGTTCGAGAAGAAAAGCCGGACAGACCCGGCTTGCGGTCCAGGCCGTCCGGCTGAGAGGCTGGCTGGCAGTCACAGAGGAGGAGAAATGTGACAGAAAGCTGGCGGTGCCTTTCAATTGAGAATGGCTATCATTACACAATTAAGGCATTTGCTCAATCGCAATGCTCGGTATCCGCTTGACATCCAGGCGGCGCAAACCGACTCTAGCTGGCGATCCTGTCAACGTTGCCGTTCCGGATACCTGCCCGCCATGCGCCTCACCTCTTTGGTCTGTCTTGCCGCTCTCGGCTGGCTTGCCGGTGTTCATGGCGCGAGCGCGAGCATCGCGGCCAAACTGGACGATCCCTATACCAACGAAGGTGAAACGCAGACCTTCACCGTCAACGCCGACGGCTCCTTCTCGAAGCTCGATTCGATGACGCTGCGCGTGAACAACGAAGCAGGCGTCGCGCGAGTGGCGCAGCAATACGTCTGGTTCAACCGCAATATGGCGGACGTGCAGATCATCGAGGCCTACACGACCACCGCCGACGGCGTGCGTCACGACGTGCAGCCCGAGCAGATCCGCGACGTGCAGGAAGCCCGCTCGTTCGACGCACCGATGTTTCAGGACATCCAGGAAAAGGTGATCGTGTTCCCCGCCGTCGAACCCGGCGCGCGCGTGCACCTCACCTATCGCAAGACGCAAAAGCAGCCGATCGAGCCGGGCGAATTCAGCGACTTCACGCCGCCCGATCTCGCGCCGACCCACAACTTTCACCTCATCTACGACCTGCCCGCCGGCAAGCCGCTTTATGCCGATGCACGCGGCTTCACCGCGCTTCAACCGGTTACGCGCGACGGCCGCACACGCTACGAATACCGTTACGACAAGGCGCATTTCAGCCGGCTGGAGCGCGGCTCGATCGCGTACGTGTCGTACGGCGACCGGCTAATGGTCTCGACCTTTCCGGACTACGCCGCTTTCGCCGCGAGTTACAGGGCGTCCGCCGCCGACCCGAGCGCGCGCGACTCAGCCGTCACGCGCCTTGCGCAAAACCTCACCACACGCGACCACACCCCGCACGACAAGGCCAAAACGCTGTACGACTGGGTGCGCCGGAACGTCCGCTATGTAGCGATCTATGTTGGGCGCGACTCGGTGGTGCCGCACAGTGCAAGCGCGATCCTCGCGAACCGTTATGGCGACTGCAAGGATCACGTGGCGCTGTACGGCGCGATGCTCGACGCCGTCGGCGTTCGCAACGAGCCGGCCCTGATCAGCAGCGGCTCGATCTATACGTTGCCCAGCGTGCCGGGCTACGGCGTCATCAATCACGTAATCACCTGGCTGCCGGATTTGCAGCAATACGCGGACTCGACCGCATCGAATGTCGAATTCGGCTTTTTGCCGTCGTCCGATATGAACCGGCCTACCGTCCTCGTCAATCAGGGGGTGGTCGCGCAAACGCCGGCCTCCGAGCTGATAACGCGCAGCACCGACCTGTCGATCAAGGTCGAACCGGATGGCTCGGCGAGTTTCACCTATCGGCTGGAAGCATCGGGCGCCACAGCCGAACAGGCGCGCGCGATGTTGCGCACGCAGACGCCCGCGCAACGTGAGGACTCGATCCAGGCGGAACTGCGCAGCGCCAACCTGCGCGGCACCGCGACGCTGACCACCAGCGACCTCAGCGTTGGCGACGGCCCGCTGACGATCACGATGAAAGGCACGCTCGAAAGTCTGGTGGTGCCGGGCGCCGCGGCATCGATTCCGGCGCTGACCAGTCTGGCCGGCGGCTTCGAGGCGGGCACCCGCTACTGGCTCGGCGAACGGCAGCGCACGCAGCCATTCATCTGCCACAACCTGGCGCTGCACGAACGCGCGCGCATTACATTGCCTGCGAATTTTCACGTGCTCGAGATGCCGGAAGCGAAGCGAACCCAGGACCGCTTCGTCGATTTCCAGTCGCAGTACACGTTCGATCCGCTCAGCAACGTGGTGACGATGACGCGCGACGGCGCCACCCATTTCGATAGCGAAGTTTGCACGCCCGACGACTTCGCGCAGATGCGTCCCGCGATCGAAGCGATCGGGCGCGACGTACGCGCCGAAGTAATCGTCAAATCGACGCTGGTGGAATCGTCGAGCGTGGCGTCGCAGGCGCCGTAGAACAGCTACCGCTCAAACCGGCCAGAGCGGCCCTTCCTCCATCGCGCCGAGCTGCTCGCGCAGTTCGAGGATGCGGTCTTCCCAATAGCGCTGCGTGTTGAACCACGGAAACGCCGCCGGAAACGCCGGGTCGTCCCAACGGCGCGCGAGCCACGCCTGGTAGTGAATCAGCCGCAACGTACGCAACGCTTCGACGAGATACAGTTCGCGCGGCTCGAAATCGCAGAAGTCTTCGTAACCGGCGAGCAGATCAGCCAGCGCACGCGAAGCCTCGACGCGATCGCCGGGCAACAGCAGCCATAAATCCTGCACTGCCGGACCCATGCGGCTATCGTCGAAGTCGACGAAATGCGGACCCGCGTCGGTCCACAACACATTGCTCGGATGACAATCGCCGTGCATTCGCAGCATGCGAATATCGCCGGCACGCTCGAAGGCGCGCTCGACGCCTTCAAGCGCGAGATTCACCACGGTCTGCCAGGCGGTGCGTACATCGTCAGGCACAAAGTCGTGCGACAGCAGGAAGTCGCGCGGCTCGTAGCCGAACGTGTTGATGTCGAGCGTCGGGCGTTCGGTGTAGTTCTGCGTCTGTCCAACCGCATGGATGCGGCCGATGAAA
Source organism: Paraburkholderia madseniana (assembly GCF_009690905.1). Taxonomy (GTDB): domain Bacteria; phylum Pseudomonadota; class Gammaproteobacteria; order Burkholderiales; family Burkholderiaceae; genus Paraburkholderia; species Paraburkholderia madseniana. The sequence continues at coordinate 105,339 of NZ_VOSW01000016.1, read as the reverse complement.
CGCCCCAGCCATTCGAGCGTATCGCGCCGGTCCAGATCGGGCGCACGGCCGCCGCGGCGTTCGAAGATCGAGAAACGGAAACCGTCGAAGGTATGCAGCGTGCGGCCTTCGAAAACACGCGCGGGCACCGCCGGAATCTCACGCGCGGCGAGATCGGCGACAAAGGCGTGTTCTTCGAGAATGGCGGCGTCGGTCCAACGCTCGGGACGATAGAACTTGGCGACCACGGGCGGCCCGTCTTCCACGCCGACCTGGTACACGCGGTTCTCGTAGCTGTTGAGCGGCAGCATGCGGCCGTCGGTGTACACACCGACGCTGCTGAGCACGCTGTCGAGCGCGTCGAGCACGATTTCCGGCTTGAGCCGGGCGAAAGGTACGGCGCTATCGGCGCCGTCCTGTGGGTCGAAATTGTCGTCGTTCATGTCCGCATTGTGCGCCGCGCCGCCGTCAAAGACGAGGACGTCGGCTCACCTTGCGGCTTACAGCCACCTGCAACCACCATGAATCGGACTCAAACCAGCTTCAATGCACCTGTGCGCTAGACGGGCGAACCTGCTCGCCCGTATCGATCAGATCTTCAAGGAAAAAGGGTTCAGTATTGAGATGCTCCGATGTGCCGGGTTCGCCGGCATACCAGGCCACCATAGCCATGTCGCCGAGAATGCGCATGACAATCCCGCGTGCGCCCTGCGGCACCGCGATATGCACCGATCGGACAATGGAACCGATTTGCATGATGTTTCCCCGTTTCTCCCATAGCCGGCTTTATGGTTTCCGCGCCGGTCAAGGTGATGATAAAAGCGCCGCTTCGCCGATAACGTTGCGTACGCACCCAATCTGCTGCGCGTAAGACGCGTGAGAGGTTCGAGTCATTGTTCCCGTTTTGCGGGGCCATGGAAAGCGCGAACTCGGGGCTCTTCACCCGTCGTTTCGCCCTATTCCCATTACAGCGCGCCGGGCCGATGATCTGGGCGTAAAGCGTCGTAACGAGACCATCATAAACCCAGCCGGGGCGATATATCAAAATCATGCCGTCAGCGCGAAAGGAGCGTATTCAGGTCCGCTGACCTCGCGGCACGCGCACCCGTTCAGTCTCTCCAGCGTATCCTTGGCCTCTTTGAGTACTTTCCGCTCCTCAAGGAGATTTTTCGTGACCGCATCGCCGGATTCCCACCGGACTGCTGCTTCGGCTGTTCCTGTTTCGTCTGCTTCTTTTACCTCCGCTGCTGTGCCTGCCGTCCCTGACATTCCCTATCTCGAACGCGGCACGCATGCCTATTGGCGCGCCAGCATCGCACTACTGTTCGCGGGTTACGCCACCTTCTCACTGCTGTATTGCGTACAGCCATTGCTGCCTGCATTATCTACGGCGTTCAACGTAACGCCGGCACAAAGCAGCTTGTCGCTGTCACTGACGACAGCCGCGCTCGCGCTCGCCATATTTATCGCCGGTTTCGTCTCGGAAGGCTGGAGCCGTCACAAGCTGATGACGGCATCGCTCACGCTGTCGGCGCTGCTGACGATCGGCGTGTCGATCGCGCCGCACTGGCATCAACTGCTCGTGTTGCGCACGCTCGAGGGCCTCGCGCTCGGTGGCGTGCCCGCCGTCGCGATGGCGTACCTCGCGGAAGAAGTACACCCGGATGGACTCGGTCTGGCGATGGGGCTGTATGTCGGTGGCACAGCGATCGGCGGGATGGCTGGGCGTGTGATCACCGGCGTGGTCGCGGATCTGTTTTCGTGGCGCGTGGCAATCGGTACGATCGGCGTACTCGGCATTTTGTCGATGCTCGCGTTTCGCGCTTTGCTGCCGCCGTCGCACCATTTCGTACCGCGTCGCGGGCTCGGCTTTTCCCATCACCGCACCGCCCTGCTCAAACAATTCACGCGACCCGGCTTGCCGTTGCTGTTTCTGCTCGGCTTCGTGCTGATGGGCAGCTTCGTCACGCTCTACAACTACATCGGTTACCGGCTGCTCGCGCCGCCGTATCTGCTGAGTCAGACGGAGATCGGTGCGATTTTCGTCGTCTATCTGACGGGCGTGGTTGCCTCGCCGTGGTCGGGCCGCATGGCCGACACCTTCGGCCGGGCGCGCGTGCTGACCGCCAGCTTGCTGCTGATGGCATGTGGACTCGTGCTCACGATGCTGCATCCGCTGGCAGCCATTGCGACCGGCATTGCTTTCGTGACGTTCGGCTTTTTCGCCGGACACTCGGTGGCGAGCGGCTGGGTCGGACGCCTCGCCAAGGAAGCCAAAGGCCAGGCGGCCGCGCTGTATCTGCTCGCGTATTACATCGGTTCGAGCGTGGTCGGTTCTTATGGCGGGCGCGTATGGGCAAGTGATGGCTGGAACGGTGTCGCCGGACTGGTCGGCGTGCTGCTTGTCGTAGGCCTCGTTGCGGCCACGCGCCTGCGTCAACGCGAACGGATCACGGTATGAGGGAACGCTGCTAATCGGCTTTGGGGAAACATGGCCTGGACGCAGCGTGAAACGTGGCCTGCATGGGGTGTACCCCAGTCAGGCGAGAACTATCCGCAGCGCATCGAACAGGCCTGGAAAGTAAGGCCTGTGTAAGCAAACACTTCACTTTTTACGGGGTTTTTGCTGCAACGCGCCAATCGCGGCGGCCCTTGCGGTACTGGGTTCAGCAGTCTGCGAAGACGCGCTGCAGCGCCGCAAGACGTTGTTATGTTGATCTAACCGTCGCCTATACTCGAATCGACCGTTGGCAGTGCATGACTCCAGAAATCGAGCCGCTGCCCGCGTTGGAACTACATAAGGAGACGGGTATGACGACCTACTTCACGATTGGCGATTTAATCCTGGTCATTCCGATGGCGCTGGCCGGTGCCCTGTTTGTCGGCGCGCTCCCCTGCAAGACGGAATTTCGGCACAACGCGTTACGCGTGCTTGGCGCGCTAATCGGCGTGGTGTTCGCGGTCGTGCTGGTCGAAGGCTTGCCTGCGCTAGTGTAACGGGGTCCGGCGAAGGCGGTCTGTGCGCTTCGCCGATGGTTCGGTCGACTGAACGCAGTCGCTTCGGCCATTGCGCGGGAAGCGTGTGCGCTTGAACTGCGTTGAAAAAAAGCCGCCTCACGGGCGGCTTTCTTCGTTTCTAAGGCGTGTCTCTAACTACGACCTGAAACGCCACGGGATCAGATCGCCTGATCCGTCGACGGTTTTTCCCACAGGTTAATGCCGCCTTCGGTCGCGTAGCGATCGATCTCCGCCAGCTCCTCCTTCGAGAACGCGAGGTTCTTCAGCGCGCCAACGTTCTCACGCACCTGTTCCGCGCGGCTTGCACCGATCAGCACCGACGTGACGCGCGGATCGCGCAGCGCCCAGGCGAGCGCCATCTGCGCGAGGCTTTGTCCGCGACGCTGCGCGATGTCGCTGAGCTTGCGCACGTGCTCGATGTTTTGCGGGCTCAAATGCTCCTGCTTCAACGAACCGCCGCCCGGCTTGTTGACGCGCGCGTCTTCCGGCACGCCGTTCAGATATTTGCCGGTGAGCAAGCCCTGCGCGAGCGGCGTGAACGCGATGGCGCCCGCGCCGACTTTCTCGAGCGTGTCCAGCAATTCCTGTTCGATCCAGCGGTTGAGCATGTTGTACGCCGGCTGATGAATCAGGAGCGGCACCTTGTACTCAGCGAGCAGCTTCGCCATTTCGAGCGTCTTGGTGGCCGAGTATGACGAAATCCCGATGTATAGTGCCTTGCCCTGCTGCACCGCGGTCGCCAATGCACCGGCGGTTTCTTCGAGCGGCGTATCGGCATCGAAACGATGCGAATAGAAGATATCGACGTAATCGAGGCCCATGCGCTGCAGGCTCTGATCGAGACTCGCGAGTACGTATTTACGCGAGCCACCGCCTTGCCCGTACGGACCCGGCCACATGTCCCAACCTGCCTTCGACGAAATCAGCAGTTCGTCGCGATACGGCTTGAAGTCATCCTTGAAAAGCCGACCGAAATTGGTTTCGGCGCTGCCGTACGGAGGGCCGTAGTTGTTGGCGAGGTCGAAGTGCGTGATGCCCAGATCGAAGGCCGTGCGCAGAATGTCGCGCTGCGTGGAGATCGGCGTGGTATCGCCGAAGTTGTGCCACAGGCCCAGCGACAGCGCCGGCAGTTTGAGACCTGACTTGCCGCAGACGCGGTATTGCATGTCCGAATAGCGTTCTGAAGCTGCTTCGTAAGCCATTGCTAGTGTCCTTGATGTTGAAGTCGCCCGGCGATCACGGGCGTGAGGAAATCACATGCTGCGGGAGGCGTGCAGGTTTTATATTCAGGTATGGGTGAGGCCAGACCGCTATGGTAGCCAATCGCCGTGATGCGTGCAGGCGCCCACTATGCGGGATGGACGGCGGCTTGCGGCTCCCCTACACTTTGGCCGATCAAAGCTTAGCGGAGGGATGGATTCATGACGAAAGCGATTTCAATCGCGCTGATTGTCGGCGGTATCGTGTTGTTGTATTTCGGCGGGCAGGCGTTCAACTCGGTCAGCAGCGAAGTGTCCCGCGTGTTCACCGGATCTCCGACCAACAAGGCGATCATGCTGATTGTGGGCGGCGTTATCGCGACGATTGCCGGCCTGACCGGGGTGGCTATTTCCGGACGCAAGCGGTAGAGCGTTCATTGCCTGCGCGGCGCGGGACCAACGGACATCCGCGCCGCGCAAGGCAAAAAACCTAAAAGGCAATTTCGGGCTTGGCCGCCGAGCGGGATCCCGGCAGGGGCACATTGCTCGCTCCGTGATAGGTGAACACCAAAGAAAATTTCACCTGATCGCTGAGATTCTTGCCAGCCGAATGCAGCGTGTTGCAATGAAAGAACACCACGTCGCCGGCCTTCAGTTCGGGCGAAACCGCGGTGCGAATCAAGGCCTGATTCTCTTCCAGATCGGAGCGAAAAAACTTCGCCTCGTCGAAGCGGTCGGACGTGAAGACCGCGCTGTGCGATTTCGGCACCAACCACAACGCGCCGTTATCCACCGTCTCCGACCCGACCGCAAGCCACACCGACACCAGGTCGTCACGCTCGAACGACCAATACCTCACGTCACGATGCCAGCCGGTCAAGCTGCCATAGGCAGGGTGCTTGGTCATCATGCAATTGTGATGCGCCCGCGATAGGCGCGGCTCCTCACCGAAGTACAACTCCATCCAGCCGCGAATTTCCGGCGCGGTCGCCCATTGCGCAAAATGCGGATGGCGCCCGTACGCATCCAGCAGGCGGCGAACCGTATGTCCGCCCGGCGCGTGTTTGGATTCCGGTGCGCCCGGATACCGCAGATCCGCTTCGAACTCGATCGGCGCCGCCGCTTCCTGCAACTGGCGCTCCGCAATCTGCTTCAGTTCAGCGCAACGCTCGGGCGAAACCAGTCCCGGCACGACGACAAATCCCTGCTCCCGCAACGTTTGAATCTGCTCTTTCTTCGAGTGAAGTGACATGGTGTTCCGTTACTTTCGACTGACTGATGCTCGATTGTAAAACGGGCGCGATCGGACCGTGCGCTGTTTCACCTGTCGGGAAGCCATGACCTTACGCACTACTTTCACGCGAATGGGCGGTTTGCATGGCACGCTGTCAGGGCACGCACGCACGAAAATCGATCGCAAAGGGCGCGACCCCGCAAACACGCACGTCGCGTTCACCCCGTAAAAACCCGTATTCGCAGGGTAAAAACCGACTTTCTGACGTCATGAATCGCGTGTAGCCTGCACACATGTTGATCGTTCCTCCCGCACTTTTACGGCACGCACAGGCCGCCAGGGCCGACTCCGCCGTCCTCCGTGTCCTTTCCAGTCGAATTCCGGGCTTTCGCGCCGTCCATCGCGACACCGCCGTTGGCACATTTGGTGCTCCTTCTGGCGCACACTCCGTCGCGCGACACGTTGCCTACTTGTGAAGCCATGCATACTCTTCTGAGCACCCGTCTTACCCGCGCCGCATTGAAAGCGGCGCGTCCGGCGCGCCGCCATGTCGTGCGTGCACTGCGTCACCATGCCACCCGCACTCGCGCCTTAGGCGAACAATGGCGCGAAGCCAAAGCGGTCGACGGCATTCGCACGTGGTTCCACACCTTCTTCTCCGCACTGCGCCTGCAAGGCAGTTCGCGCCGCTTTTCGCTGCGCACGCTGCTGCGCAAACCGACGCCGCTGCGTCTCACCGCCACGCGCAATGCGCCGGTCGCTGCTCCCCAGAGCACGAGCCGCCGCCCGCGCCGGATGTCGACGAGTGGTAGCACCGGCTGGTTTGCGTTCGCGTTTGCTAGCCGCTAAATCAGCAGGTGAATGAGCCGTTGAGCGAGGCGCCAATTCAGCCTCGAACGGCCCCACGTCAGCATTCCGGCTGCAGCGAGCACATCCCGTTGCGGCGTTGACGCCGTCATCGCCCCACCGTACAGCGGATTCGAAGGCAATAAAAAAACCCCGCCCGGCTTTGCGCCGGCGGGGTTTTTTGCTGAAGCGGACTGCGTGCGCTTATTCGGCGAGCGCGACAACCGGTTCGGTGCCTGCTGCTTCGGCGAGCACCAGAGCCTTATCCGTGGCTTCCCACGTGAATTCCGGCTCTTCGCGGCCGAAGTGACCGTAGGCCGCGCTCTTCTCGTAGATCGGGCGCAGCAGGTCGAGCATCTGGATGATGCCCTTCGGACGCAGGTCGAAATGCTCCAGCACCAGACGCGTGATCGTTGCATCCGACACGCGGCCCGTGCCGAACGTGTTGACCATGACCGACGTCGGCTGGGCAACGCCGATCGCGTACGACACCTGAATCAGGCAGCGCGACGCCAAACCAGCCGCCACGATGTTCTTCGCGACATAACGGCCGGCATAAGCCGCCGAACGGTCGACCTTCGACGGATCCTTGCCCGAGAACGCACCGCCGCCGTGCGGAGCCGCGCCGCCGTACGTATCGACGATGATCTTGCGGCCCGTCAGACCGCAATCGCCTTGCGGGCCGCCAATCACGAACCGGCCGGTCGGGTTCACCAGGAACTTGATGTCGCCCTTGATCAGGTCAGCCGGCAGCGTCGGCTTGATGACTTCTTCGATCACGGCTTCGCGCAGCGTGGCCAGATCGATGTCCGGCGAGTGTTGCGTGGACAGCACGACCGTGTCGATCGCATGCGGCTTGCCGTCGACATAACGCACGGTAACCTGCGACTTCGCATCCGGACGCAGCCAGGGCAGACGGCCGTCGCGGCGCAAATTCGCCTGACGCTCCACCAGACGGTGCGACAGGTGGATCGGCAGCGGCATCAGTTCCGGCGTTTCTTCACACGCATAACCGAACATCAGGCCCTGGTCGCCGGCGCCTTGATCGAGGTTGTTGTCGTGCGCGCGGTCCACGCCCTGGGCGATGTCCGGCGATTGCTTGTCGTAAGCCACCAGCACCGCGCAGCCGCGGTAGTCGATACCGTAATCGGTGTTGTCGTAGCCGATGCGCTTGATCGTGTTGCGCGCGACCTGGATGTAATCGACGTTCGCGGTGGTGGTGATTTCACCGGCCAGCACGACGAGACCCGTGTTGCACAGCGTTTCGGCTGCGACACGCGAGTACTTGTCCTGGGTCAGGATGGCGTCGAGGATTGCGTCCGAGATCTGGTCCGCGACTTTGTCGGGATGGCCTTCGGAGACGGATTCGGAAGTGAAGAGATAGTCGTTTGCCACGTTGCAGACTCCTGTTGTGTGGTTACGGTTGAGTTTCACGTAGCCAGCTTCGGGAGCCTTGAAGCGGCGACGCTTTAGCGGATTACCTTACCGGCAGGGGGCCTATCCCATGGATCGCACCCGCCAGCTTCGCCCCGCAAGTTGTCTATTAACTCGGCGAAGCCATTATTATAGCGACTTCCTTCGATTGTCACAGAGTGATCACCCGTGGTGTATTTCGACCCGTCTTCAGGTTTCTTGAGCAAAGCGTCGCTCGACGCCCTACACGGAGGGGAGGCATGCTAAGTCGTGTTGGTGCCTACCTGGCCATTGGACTGCTGAAATTTTTGGCATTGTTGCCGTACGGTTTCGTTGCGCGACTGGGCGACGGGCTGGGCTGGCTGCTCTATCAGATCCCCAGCAACCGTAAGCGCATCGTCCACATCAATCTGAGCTTGTGTTTCCCGGAGTGGAGCGCCGAGCATCGCGAAGAGATCGCGCAGAAACACTTCCGCCACGCGATCCGCAGCTATGTCGAACGCAGCGTTCAGTGGTTCGGGTCCGCAAAGAAGCTGGAGAAGCTCGTGCAGGTGGATAGCGAGATCGATCTGCTGGATCCCGACATGCCGCCCACCCTGTTGCTCGGCGCGCATTTCGTCGGCATTGAGGCGGGCTCCGTGTTCATCAATCACGCGCTGCGCCGGCAGTGTGGCGCGCTCTACCAGCCGATGTCCAACAAGGTGCTCGACGACGTGGCGATCGCCGCGCGCGGCCGCTTCGGCGCAGACATGGCAAGCCGCGCCGACAGTGCGCGCATCGTTCTGCGCTGGTTGCGCGACCGCAAGCCGGTCATGCTCGGCGCCGATATGGACTACGGCGCACGCAATTCGACGTTCGTGCCATTCTTTGGCGTACCGACCTGCACGCTGACGGCCGTCGGGCGGCTCGCCGGGGTCGGCCATGCGCAAGTGGTGCCGTTCATCGGCGAGGTGCTGCCGAACTACAAGGGCTACCGGCTGAAGGTCTTCAAGCCGTGGGACAACTACCCCACCGGCGACGACGAAGCCGACGCGCGCCGCATGAACGCCTTCCTCGAAGAGCAGATTCCGCTGATCCCCGAGCAGTACTACTGGGTGCACAAGCGCTTCAAGACCCGGCCGCCGGGCGAGCCGAGCGTCTACTGAGCGGCCTTCGAAAAAAGCGCCCGAACGCTTAAATAAAACGGCGTTCGGCCGCACCTGCGGGCGCGTCACTTACAATAGCGCGATGAAACTGAAATTCACCAAAATGCACGGCGCGGGTAACGACTTCGTCGTGCTAGACGGCTACACCCAACCGGTCAATCTGACGCCGGTGCAGGTGCGCGCGCTCGCGGACCGGCATTTCGGCGTCGGCGCCGACCAGTTGCTGCTGGTCGAGAAGCCCACCGTGGACGGCGTCGATTTCAGATATCGCATCTTCAATTGCGACGGCGGCGAGGTCGAGCATTGCGGCAATGGCGCGCGCTGCTTTGTCAAGTTCGTGCGCGACAACGGCCTGACCGACAAGCGCAGCGTGCGCGTGCAAGTGCAGAACGGCACCATCCTGCTGACCATGCAGGAAAACGGCGAGGTGCTGGTGGACATGGGTGCCCCCGTGTTCGAACCGGAGCGCGTACCGTTCGCCACCAAAGGCCTCGAAGGCCGCCGCGAAGGTGCGGACACGCTCTGGCCGCTCGACGTGAACGGCGTGACGCGCTGGATTTCGGTGGTGTCGATGGGCAATCCACACGCGGTGCAAGTGGTCGACGATGTTGAAGATTTTCCGGTCCTCGTCGAGGGTCCGGTGATCGAACGGCATGCACGTTTCCCGCAGCGAGTGAACGCGGGTTTCATGCAGATCGTCGGCCGTAGCGAAATCAAGCTGCGGGTCTACGAACGCGGCGCCGGCGAAACGCTGGCGTGCGGCACGGGCGCGTGCGCGGCAGTCGCTGCCGGCATTCGCCGCGGACTGCTGGATGCGCCAGTGCAGGTGCACACGCACGGCGGCAAGCTGACCATCACGTGGGACAGCACGCAAGACGGCGCGCAAGACGGCGCGCCGCTGCTGATGGCCGGCCCCGCGGCAACCGTCTTCGAAGGCGAGATCGAACTGGCCGACTGACCCGCGCCAGCGCACTACCCGATTCAGCGGCCGAGCGATCGGCCCAGGAAGTACCAGACACGTGGCCTCGAACAGGCCTATGAAGAAGCCGATGAAAGGCCGGACGAAACAACGCTTTCACCGGCCGACCGAACTCATGACCGATGCGCCGCCCGAAGGCGTCGTCCCGTAGTCCTTTAGCCGAAACCATGAACGATCGCGAAGTCGCCGAATATCTGCTCGCCAACCCCGAATTCTTCGCCGAACACGCGGAAATGCTCGCGACCATCCGGCTTGCGAACCCGCACGGCAAAGCCGCGGTGTCGCTGCAGGAGCGGCAGATGGAAATGCTGCGCGACAAGAACAAGCATCTCGAACGGCGTCTGGCCGAACTGCTGCGCTACGGTCACGAAAACGACAGCATCGCCTCGAAATTCAATCGCTGGACCATCCGCGTGATGGCCGAGCGCGATCCGTACGCCTTGCCGCGCACGATCTCCAACGGCTTGCGCGATATTTTCGACGTGCCGCAAGCCGCACTGCGCGTGTGGGATGTCTCCGAGCCGTATGCACAGGCTGAGTTCGCGCGCCATGTCGGCGAGGAAGTGCGAATCTTCGCGAATAGCCTCACCACGCCGTACTGTGGCGCGAACACCGGCTTCGAAGCGGCGCAGTGGCTGGTGCCGGCGGTGTCGGCGGTGAGCGACGACGGGTCCGCAGGTGGTACAGGCGAGTCCGCGCACGCCACTGAGTCGATTGCGCTGCTCGCACTGCGCGACCCCGAAGGCAAGGAAGAAGCGCCTACCTTCGGCCTGCTGGTCATGGGTTCGGCCGACGCCCGCCGCTTCCATGACGGCATGGCGACCGATTTCCTGACGCAGATCGGCGCGTTGGCAAGCGCGGCGCTGAGCCGTCTGCTGCCGCGCTAAAGCCGCTGATCCGCCGATCCCGCCAAAGGCCATCGTGACCGAAGCCGACCCGATCGCCGCCTATCTGTCGAATCTCGAACATGAGCGGCGACTGTCGGCGCACACGCTGCGCGGCTACACCCACGAACTCGAAGAGCTCAAGCTGCTGGCCAAAGGCCGGCCGCTCGAAAGCCTCACCGCTGTCGATATTCGCGGCGCGGTTTCGCGGGCGCACGCCGGCGGCCTGACGGCGCGCTCGATCAGCCATCGGCTGTCGTCCTGGAGGGCGTTCTACCGTTGGTTCGCGGGTCGTGTCGATCTGCCGGCTAACCCGGTCGCCACCGTGCGGGCGCCGAAGCAGGCCAAAGCACTGCCGAAAGCGCTTTCCGTCGACGACGCCACGCGCCTGATGGAAAGCCCGCCCGCTGCGACGCCCGAAGGTTTGCGCGACCACGCGATGCTCGAACTGTTCTACTCGTCAGGCCTGCGTTTGTCCGAACTGGTCGGCCTCGACGCCCGCTTTGCTGACGCCGACGGCTACCGCTCCGCGGGCTGGCTCAAGCTCGATTCCGCCGAAGTCGAAGTGCTGGGCAAAGGCAACCGGCGCCGCATCGTGCCGGTCGGCCGCAAAGCGATCGACGCCTTGAACGCGTGGCTCGCGGTGCGCGATCAGATGGTGAAACACGATCCGCATCCGCTGTTTCTCTCGGCGCGCGGTAATCGGCTGTCGCCGAATGTCGTGCGTGATCGCGTGAAGCGCGCGGCGCTGGTCGCCGGCATTCCCGCCAATGTGCACCCGCACGTGCTGCGGCATTCGTTCGCCACGCACGTGCTGCAATCGAGCGGCGATCTGCGGGCTGTGCAGGAACTGCTCGGGCACGCCAGCATCACCGCCACGCAGGTCTACACCGCGCTCGATTTCCAGCATCTCGCGCACGTCTACGATCAGGCGCATCCGCGCGCCAAAAAACGCGACTGATTCCGCTCTTTGCTTGTTGTTTTGCTTTTTGCGGCTTGCGGTCTCCGCCTTCGCTTCACCTGCCGTGTGCCTCTTTGTCCACGCGGCTTACTGCTCCTGCTGACACCCTGATGAATACCGTTACGCTCAAACCGTCGAAAGAAAAATCGCTGCTGCGCCGCCATCCGTGGGTCTACGCCAACGTGATCGATCGCGTCGACGGCAATCCCGCGCCCGGCGCGACCGTGCTGGTGCGCGCGCACGACGGCCGCTTCCTCGCCCGCGCGGCCTACAGCCCGCATTCGCAGATTCGCGCACGCGTGTGGAGCTTCGACGAAATGGAGCCGATCGATCACGCGTTCTTCAAGCGCCGCGTGCAGCGCGCGCTCGCGCATCGTCAAACGATGGTGCACAACACCGGCGCGGTGCGGCTGATTTTCGGCGAAGCGGACGGCCTGCCTGGCCTGATCGTCGATCACTACGTCGCTGAGGACGCAGGCCAGCGCAGCCAGCTGGTGTGCCAGTTCATGGCGGCGGGCGTCGAAGCATGGAAGGAAGCGATCGTCGCGGCGCTGACCGACGCGACCGGCTGCCCGAACGTCTACGAGCGCTCGGACGTGTCGATTCGCCAGAAAGAAGGGCTCGAGCAGATCACCGGCGTACTGGCCGGAGAAGCCCCGTCGGAAGCGCTGATCGCGAGCGAAAACGGCGTGCGTTATCACGTCGACGTGCGCAACGGCCACAAAACCGGCTTCTACGTCGACCAGCGCGACAACCGCCTGCTGGTGCAGGAGCTGGCGAAGGATCGCGACGTGCTGAACTGCTTCTGCTACACCGGCGGCTTTTCGCTGGCGGCCTTGAAAGGCGGGGCAAAGCGCGTGGTGTCGATCGATTCGTCCGGCGACGCGCTCGCGATCGCACAGCAGAACGTGGCCGCCAACGGTTTCGACGCCGAACGCGCCACCTGGCTCGACGCCGACGCGTTCAAAACCCTGCGCCGCCTGTACGACGAAGGCGAACGCTTCGACCTGGTCGTGCTCGATCCGCCGAAATTCGCGCCGTCGCGTGAACACGTGGACCGCGCCTCGCGCGCCTATAAGGACATCAACCTGACCGGCCTGAAGCTGCTGCGCCCGGGCGGCCTGCTGTTCACCTACTCTTGCTCCGGCGCGATCGACTCCGAATTGTTCCAGAAGATCGTGTCAGGCGCGGCGGCCGATGCGCGTGTCGATGCGCGGATTCTCAAGCGCCTCGGCGCCGGGGTCGACCATCCGCTGCTCACCGCCTTCCCCGAAGGCGAATACCTGAAAGGCCTGCTGTTGCAAATTGCCTGATCGCCCATAGCTTCAGGGTTATTTCCCACGTGCCGCGAAGGGGTTCGCCCCCGCTGCCAGCGCCGGCTTGACAGATATGTTTCAATATCCGGCTAGATCGGGTCGCGCGCCGTCAGGCTGCCGCGCCCGGCAAACCGGATTCGCAGACGCATTCGCCGCAGCTTGCGCGGCTGTTGCACATTCGCGCTGTAAATTCGATTACGCACAGACTCACGTACAAGGCGACCAATATGATCCCAGTCACCATCCTGACCGGCTTTCTCGGCAGCGGCAAAACCACCCTGCTCAAGCGCATCCTGAACGAAAAGCACGGCATGAAGATCGCCGTGATCGAAAACGAGTTCGGCGAAGAGAACATCGATAACGAAATTCTCGTGCAAGACACGAGCGAGCAGATCATCCAGATGAGCAACGGCTGCATCTGCTGCACGATCCGTGGCGACCTGTCGCGCGTACTCGGCGATCTGGCGGCGAAGAAGCAGTCCGGCGAACTGGATTTCGACCGTGTCGTGATCGAAACCACCGGTCTCGCCAATCCGGGCCCGGTCGCGCAGACGTTCTTCATGGACGACCAGATCGCCAACGAATTCCTGCTCGACGCGATCATCACGCTGGTCGACGCGAAGCACGCGAACCATCAACTGGACGAGCACGAAGTGGTGCAACGCCAGGTCGGCTTCGCCGATCGCCTGTTCATCACCAAGTCGGATCTGGTCGACGAAAAGCACCTGGACGATCTGCGCCATCGCCTGCTGCACATGAACCCGCGTGCGGCGATCAAGGTCGTCAACTTCGGCGAAGCGGACATCAAGGAAATCTTCGATCTGCGCGGCTTCAACCTCAATTCGAAGCTCGAAATCGACCCGGACTTCCTCGCTGAAGACGAACATGCTCACAGCCACGCTCACGCGCATGACGAGCACGGCCACACCCATGCCGATCACGACGATCACGATCACGAAAACTGCGATCATGATCACGGCAAGTGCGACCACGAAGGCCACGATCACGCGCATCACCATCACGCGCACCATGACGACAAGATCAAATCGTTCGTCTACCGCAGCGACCGTCCGTTCGATCCGAACAAACTCGAGGACTTCCTCGGCGGCATCCTGCAGATCTACGGCGAGCGCCTGCTGCGCTACAAGGGTGTGCTGTATATGAAGGGCGTCGACCGCAAGGTGGTGTTCCAGGGTGTGCACCAGATGATGGGCAGCGATCTGGCCGCGAAATGGCAGCCGATCGAGAAGAAGACCAACAAGATGGTGTTCATCGGCATCGAACTGCCGCAAGACCTGATCACCGATGGCCTGGACGCCTGTCTGGCGTAAGCGTCACGTGTGCCGCGCCTTACTGGGTCAGGCAAATGGCACGGCACGCGGCATGCTGGAGCGCGCTAATCATGAGCGTGTGTCCGGCGGGCATCGCGGTAATCGTCTGCAGAATACCGAGAGGAGCGCCCCGAAAGCCTGCTGAAATGTCGGCTGTGTGAAAAGCACGTGAAAACCCTGCTGTATTAAAGCGTGCACGACCATCGCTTTTTGACCGTGCGCGCGTTATATTTTCGGGATATCAGTGCGCCGCCGGGGTATTTTCACCAGTTGCGGTGCTGGATTGTGATTCAGTTACAATACGTGCCCACTGGAGAATGACAACGAATTGCCCGGTCAGCGCGTATTCCGCGCCGGGCCTGAAACGGCGCCGGAAAATCTTATCCGGAACTCACGCCGACAATGCCGGCTGGCACAGCAGACAATGCTCGCTGCCGGCAAGCAATGCCTCAGGAGCATTTGAGAAACGGTTTCCAGAGGAGTTCGGCCCCGCATTGGCGTAGCGACGCCCGGCGCGTGGGCGCAAGGCGCTTCGGCGTCACCGACAGCCCATCGTCCGTGCCCGCCCAGCGCTCAGCGTCCTCGTGGCGCCTTTGCGGGCAATACGAAAGTGCGGGCACTATGTAAGAGTTTTGCCTCACATTGAAGAAGCAAGCCAGATGACGACGAAACGACTCTTGACTGAAGCCGAAATCCTGAAGATGAGCGACAAGGATTACATGAATGAGGATCAGCTCGCTTTCTTCAAGAACAAGCTCGAACAGCTGCAGGCGGACATTCTCCGCAATGCCGGCCAGACGACCGAGAACCTGCGCGAAACAGTAATCGTGCCGGACCCGGCCGACCGTGCAACGATCGAAGAAGAGCATGCGCTGGAACTGCGCACGCGCGACCGCGAGCGCAAGCTGCTGAAGAAGGTGCAGCAATCGATCGCGCGCATCGATTCGGGTGACTACGGCTGGTGCGAAGAAACCGGTGAGCCGATTGGTGTTCCGCGTCTGCTCGCACGGCCCACGGCAACCCTGTCGCTCGAAGCGCAGGAACGCCGCGAACTGCGCCAGAAGCTGTTCGGCGACTGAACGCCAACGGCGCGGCTTCGGCTCCGCGCCCTTTTAAGCTGCTTCGTCGAGAGGCGCACGGTGATCTGTGCGCCTTTTTTCTTTTGTGTGCTCCTCCGCACAATCCCCCGCTCTGAACCCCGTGTTTTTGTCTTATGCCGTTTGCCGGCTCTTGATATGACCGCGCACGCCCTAAAATAAGTCGAACATGCGTTGCACGAGCGCGCGCCGGCCGGTTGATCGTTTCAGCGTTGCGCGCCGTCCGCTTCCAGGATTCATGCGGTGGTGCATTACCTTGTGCTGCCGTGTCCTACCCGTTTTGCAAAGAGGAACGCATATGGAGCAATTTCACGGCACAACGATCGTTTCCGTGCGCCGCGGCGACAAGGTCGCGCTCGGCGGCGACGGCCAGGTGACGCTGGGCAACATCGTCATGAAGGGCGGTGCAAAGAAAGTCCGGCGCATCTATAACGGCAAGGTGATGGTCGGCTTCGCCGGCGGCACGGCCGACGCCTTCTCGCTGCTCGACCGCTTCGAAGCGAAGCTGGAAAAACATCAGGGCAATCTGACTCGCGCCGCCGTCGAACTCGCCAAAGACTGGCGCACCGACCGCATGCTGCGCCGCCTCGAAGCCATGCTGATCGCGGCGGACGCCACCACCACCCTCGTCATTACCGGTAACGGCGACGTGCTCGATCCGGAAGGCGGCATCTGCGCGATCGGTTCGGGTGGCGCTTACGCGCAAGCCGCGGCCAAGGCGCTCGTTGACAACACCGAGCTGTCGCCCCGCGAGATCGTGGAGAAGTCGCTGGAGATTGCCGGCGACATGTGCATCTATACGAACCATAACCGCGTCATCGAGACGATCGAGTAAGGACCCACGATGAGCACTATGACCCCTGCCGAGATCGTCTCGGAACTCGACAAACACATCATCGGCCAAGGCCGCGCGAAGAAAGCGGTTGCCGTGGCGTTGCGCAACCGCTGGCGCCGTCAGCAGGTTGAAGACCCGCTGCGTCAGGAAATCACGCCGAAGAACATTTTGATGATCGGACCGACTGGCGTCGGTAAAACCGAAATCGCGCGACGTCTGGCGAAACTGGCCGACGCACCGTTCATCAAGATCGAAGCCACCAAATTCACCGAAGTCGGTTACGTGGGCCGCGACGTCGACAGCATCGTGCGCGATCTGATGGAGATCTCAATCAAGCAGACGCGCGAAACGGAAATGCGCAAAGTGCGGACCAAGGCTGAAGATCAGGCCGAAGACCGCATTCTGGACATTCTGTTGCCGAGCGCCCGCCCGGTCGGTTTCGGTGCGAGTTCGAGCGCGGCGGATACCGCCGACGAAGGCAGCACCACGCGCCAGACCTTCCGCAAGCGCCTGCGCGAAGGTCTGCTCGACGATAAGGAAATCGAACTCGACGTCGAACAACCGCAAGTCGGCATGGACATCATGGGGCCGCCGGGCATGGAAGACATGACCGAGCAGATCCGTTCGATGTTCGCGAACATCGGCGGCGGCAAGAAAACGCGCCGCAAGCTGAAGGTGAAGGAAGCGCTGAAGGTCCTCACCGACGAAGAAGCCGGCAAGATGCTCAACGACGAAGAGGTGAAAGCCAAAGCGGTGCAGAACGTCGAGCAGAACGGTATCGTGTTCCTCGACGAAATCGACAAGATCGCATCGCGCAATGAAGCAGGCGGTGGCGAAGTGTCGCGTCAGGGCGTGCAGCGCGATCTGCTGCCGCTCGTCGAAGGCACCACGATCAACACCAAGTACGGCATGGTGAAGACCGACCACATTCTGTTCATCGCGAGTGGCGCGTTTCATCTGGCCAAGCCGAGCGATCTGATTCCGGAACTGCAAGGCCGCTTCCCGATTCGGGTCGAACTGGATTCGCTGTCGGTGGGCGATTTCGAATCGATCCTGGTGTCGACCGACGCGAGCCTCGTGAAGCAATACCAGGCATTGCTGGCCACCGAAGACGTGCACCTCGAATTCGCCGACGACGGCATTCGCCGTATGGCCGAAATCGCGTACTCGGTCAACGAGAAGACCGAAAACATCGGCGCGCGCCGTCTGTATACGGTGATCGAAAAACTGCTCGAAGATGTCTCGTTCGCAGCCGGCAATCATTCGGGCAAGACGGTGCAGATCGACGCGGCGTATGTCGATCGCGCGCTGAACGAAGTGGCGGAAGATGAGGATCTGTCGCGCTACGTGCTGTGATGCTGATGTAGACGTCGATGCCGATACTAACGCCGCGTTAAAGCCGCGCGCCTCGCACGCAGCCGATCATGTGTGAGGCGCAAAAAAACGGGCTGTCTTGTGAAAGACAGCCCGTTTTGTTTTCCGGCCCGCAAGCGTAAGCAGGCCCCAGCGCTTACTGCTTGACCGGCCGCTTCGCCAATTTCCGCTGCAGCGTTCGACGATGCATGTTCAACGCGCGCGCAGTAGCCGAAATGTTGCCGCCGTGCTCCGCGAGCACACGTTGAATATGCTCCCACTCCAGGCGCGCAACCGACAACGGCGTGGGATGCTCAATCGCCTCTTCAGCTTGCAGCGCGCTCGCTTCGCTTTGCAGCGCCGACAAGATCGTTTCCACGTTGGCGGGCTTCGCCAGGTAGTTATCGGCGCCGTCTTTCACAGCCTGCACCGCCGTGGCGATGCTGGCATAACCGGTCAACACCAGCATGCGCGCGTCAGGCTGCAAATCACGCAGGGGAGCGACGAGCGTGAGACCGGAATCATTGCCCAGATGCAGGTCTACCGTGATCTGGCTGAACTTCTGCTGGTTCGCCAACTTGATCGCCTCATCCGCGTTGTGCGCTTCGGCCACCGTATAACCGCGCCGCGTCAAACCGCGGGCGAGGATGCCGGAGAACACCTCATCGTCGTCGATCACCAGAAAATTCATATCGCTCATGCCTGTTTCTCCGTGTTGGATGGCGAAGTGCCTTGACGGCCCACACCTGATAATTTGCGCGCCGCAAGCGGCAGTCTCAACACTGCGCGCGTGCCACGCGGCTTGATCTCGCTGACATCGGCCAGCTCGATCGATCCCTTCAGACGTGCCGCCGCTGAAAATGCCAGATACAGGCCCACGCCGTGTCCACCCTGTGTGCTGTCGACCGGCATCGCGCCGAGCGACCCGCGCAACGCGGCGGGAATGCCAGGGCCCGCGTCGCATACCTCGAATGCGATCTGGTCGCCGCGCGCCGCGAGCGTGCACGATAGCGTGACGTGATCGCGGCTCGCACGCGCGGCGTTGTCGAGCAGAATCGTAAGAATCTGACTGACGGCAACCGTATCGTCAAGACTGACACCCTTAGGCGGCACACCGATCCGTTCGAACTTCACATGCGGATGACGCAAGCGCCATTGTTCGCCAAACGACTCGAGCCATTCGCTGACCGTTTGCCGGTTGGTCGCGGTCGATGCACGGCTGCGCAGCCGTGCAAGCGCCGAAGTACACAGCGTCATTTGCTGCTCGAGCAGATCCAGGTCGGCGCTGTATGGCGCGAGCCCCTTGTCGGTTCGCGCGGCGTCGCGCAATTCTTCGGACAACATCGCAATTGTAGACAGCGGCGTGCCGATTTCGTGCGCGACAGTGGCGGCCTGCACACCGAGCGCGACGGCCCGTTCATCGTGAAGCAAACGCTGCTGCGCATCTCCGAGCGCTGCGTCACGTAGTCGCAGAGCGCGCGACATGCGTGCGACGAACCACGCAATCAGGCCAACGCTGACCATGAAGTTCACCCACATGCCGGCGCGAAAGTAGTCGAACAGGTTCGCCGGGTTGTCGAGATTGAGCGGTACGGAATCGAAGCCAAGCACGGCGTAGCAGGCCACGGCGAACGCGGCGAGCCACGCCATCAGATGCCATGGCAACACGGCGGCAGCAATGGCGAGCGATGGCAGGTACAGCGAAACGAATGGATTGGTAGTGCCACCGGAAAGAAACAGCAGCGCCGACAACGCGCCGAGATCGACCCAGATCTGGCCGAACAGTTCGAGATTGGACTCGGGCCGCTGCTGCGAGACACGCCACCATGTGAGGCCATTGAAGATCACTTCGAGAGCGATCACGAGCAACATCGCGGGCAACGGCAAGTGCACGCCGAAGAAGGTCTGCACAAACGCAATCGTCACCAGTTGGCCAATGATGGCGAGGCTGCGCAGCCAGAACAGATGACCGAGGTTGACGCGGCCGGTGTTAGTTATACGATGCATGACTTTAGTTTAACTGTTCGGACTAGTCTGACTTACCTCACGGCCTTGCGTCGGTAACATGGAATTTTGCGACAGCGTTGTGCGAGCCGGTTGCTCATCATCCGTTCTCGCGCCACCCAAACTCATCCATGCCGCCAATCTCTGATTGCGAGATCCCTGCCTCATCAGCTTTCCTGACTTTCCTGCGACATGCCGCCGCAGCCCGGCAAACCGGCAAACCGGCACCGCAGAAGCAGAGGCCAGATGGCTCGATGCCGCTGCACAACGCCACCCGCTCGACGACGAGTCCATCGATTCGCTCGTCATCACTTTGCTCGCAGAACATCGTCATGACGACGCGATCGAACTCGCCGCCATTATTGCCCAACTCGATCCCCACCGCGCGCTTGCACACTTCCGTTTCGGCTACGTGCTGCAAATGGCAAACCGGCATAGCGAGGCAATCGCGCCCTATCGTCGCGCACTCGCCATCGATCCGAAACTGCCGCGGCTGCGCAACAATCTCGCTGGCGCCCTCGCGCTCACTGGCGGCGACCTCAACGAGCAACTCGCACTACTGGAAAGTGCAGTTCATGACGAACCCGGCAACGGCGACGCATGGACCAATCTCACTCAGGCGAGCCGCGCCAATTTGAATCTCCTGCGCGCGCTCGAATCCGGCGCAAAAGCCGTGCAATGCGCGCCGCATAGCCCGCTGGCGCACAACAACTATGCGCTGGCGCTGCGTGAAGCGCAACGCTGGGACGAAGCGGAGCACGCCGAAAGAACCGCCTGTGCCTTAGCGCCCAACGACGCCGCTATGCGCTCCAATCTCAGCATGCTGCAGCTCATGCGCGGCGATTACGCGCACGGCTGGCAAGCCCACGAAGCGCGTTGGGATGGCTCGTTGGAATTGGGCGGTAACCGTCCGGCAATGCCGGCGCCGACCTGGCGAGGTGAACCGCTCGCCGGGAGAACGCTGCTGGTGTGGGGCGAACAGGGCATGGGCGACGTCTTGCAGTTCAGCCGCTATATCCCACTGCTGGCCGAGCGCGTTCATCGCGAGGGTGGCCGTCTCGTCTGGAATTCATTTCCGCAGATGGGTGCGTTGCTCGCCCGCAGCCTCGGCAATCATGTGGACGATTTTTCGGCCGGCGGTGGCGTCGAATCTTTACCTCCGTTCGACTACGAAATCCCGTTACTCAGCCTGCCTTTGATATTCGACACGCGCGAGGAGACGATCCCCGCTGCGACTCCGTATTTGCGTGCGGACGCTGCAGCGCGTGCGTCGTGGCAACAGAGACTTGCCGGCGAAACAAGGCTCAAAGTCGGGCTGGCATGGACCGGCAGCCTTGGCCATCAGCGCAACCCATTCCGACGGGTAGGTTGGGAGCGCTATGCAAAACATTTCGGCGGCATGCAGGGCGTGGCGTTCTATTCGCTGCAGCCGGGTGCCGGGGCGGATGTCGCGGCCGCCCGGGCGGTGGGCCTGCCAATGTCGGACCACACCGCCGAATTCTCCAACTTCGACGACACAGCCGCATTTGTCAGCGCGCTCGATCTCGTCATCACGGTTTGCACGTCCGTGGCGCATCTGAGCGGCGCGCTCGGCCAGCGCACATGGGTGCTGCTCGACGTCAATCCGCATTGGGTCTGGCTGCTCGACCGGCCCGACAGCCCGTGGTATCCGAGTGCGATGCTCTACAGGCAGCCGCAGTTCGGTCAATGGGATCCGGCGCTGGAAGCTGTTGCACGTGATCTGAGCGCGCTTGCGGCCCGGCACCACGCGGCATAGGCCGCCATGGACTGCAAAGCGGCCATCAGGGCCGCGCCGCGTTCAAACTGAACCGGCTCCCGGCCCCGGTTGCACGGCTCGCGCAATCTCCGCCGCAAGGCATTCAGGACACAGACAGCGGCCAGATGCATCGAGCCGGTCTGCCGGAAGGGCCGGCATCTCACGGCACCAGCAGTCGAATGGCACCCCATGCATGGCGCAATCGAATGCATGACCGCAGCGCGGGCAAAGCGCGCTGCTTGCGGAGCGGGAAGCTGACGGTTTCATGAGGTGCCGGATGATCTCGCTTCAGCCTGGATCAGGAAATGATGCCACGACTCGCGCGCCGCCGTGAGTCGGCCGTTCGGCCAATTCACAGGCAGTTCTGAACGGCGGTAAGCTTGATTGTCGCTCGCCGCTTCGGGCCGCTCATTGCGCAGTGCGCAAAGCCGGCGCCGCCCGTCACCGGCGCCGCTATCGAAAACCCTGTTGCAGCGCGCCAGTCCTGTACAATTCGCCGTGTTTTAACTGTTCCGTGCCTGAGCCTGCCGCCATGTCCGAGATCCCTGACCTTTCGCAGATCGCGCCCACCCTGAAGGCTGAAATCCTGGCCGAGGCGCTGCCTTACATTCGCCAGTATCACGGTAAGACCGTGGTCATCAAATACGGCGGCAACGCCATGACCGAGGAGCGACTCAAGCAAGGCTTCGCGCGCGACGTCATTCTGCTGAAACTGGTCGGTATCAATCCGGTCATCGTGCACGGCGGCGGTCCGCAAATCGACCAGGCGCTGAAGAAAATCGGCAAGCAGGGCACGTTCATTCAGGGCATGCGCGTCACCGACGAAGAGACGATGGAAGTCGTCGAATGGGTGCTCGGCGGCGAAGTGCAGCAGGACATCGTCACGCTGATCAACCATTTCGGCGGCCACGCGGTCGGCCTGACGGGTAAAGACGGCGGCCTGATCCACGCGCGCAAGATGCAGATGCCGGATCGCGACAATCCGGGCCAGTACGTGGATATCGGTCAGGTGGGCGAAGTCGAAGCGATCAATCCCGCGGTCGTGAAAGCGCTGCAGGACGACGCCTTCATTCCGGTGATCTCGCCGATCGGCTTCGGCGAAGACGGCCTGTCGTACAACATCAATGCGGATCTGGTCGCGGGCAAACTGGCGGTCGTGCTGAACGCCGAAAAGCTCGTGATCATGACCAATATCCCGGGCGTGATGGATAAGGAAGGCAATCTGCTGACCGATCTGTCGGCGCGCGAAATCGACGGCCTGTTCGCAGACGGCACGATCTCCGGCGGCATGCTGCCGAAAATCTCGTCGGCGCTGGATGCTGCGAAGAGCGGCGTACGTTCGGTACACATCATCGACGGCCGCATCGAACACTCGGTGCTGCTGGAAATTCTCACCGAACAGCCGTTCGGCACGATGATCCGCTCGCATTGATTCCTGTCTCAAACCCGGCCCACACGGTACGCCAATCAGGCGTGCCATGTGGGCCGTGCAGTTGCACTGCCGCTGCTTCAAGCGGTACACAACGCGCTACCCTCTGGCGCAAAAACGCTCTCCCTTCTTTTATCGCCTTCCGCATCGCGAAGCGTCGTCCGCGTTTGCTGCGTGAAGCGACTGCCCGCGCCTGAACGGCGTCCTCCATCATGCGCACCCCCACTTCCCGACGCCGTCGTCCGCACATCGCAGGCGGCAGTCCGGTCTGGCTGTTCGATCTCGACAACACGTTGCATCACGCCTCGCACGCGATCTTTCCGGCGATCAATCAGGGCATGACGCAGTACATCATCGACTCGCTGGGAGTCGACATCGACGAGGCCAACCGTCTGCGCACCGGTTACACACAACGCTATGGCGCGGCGCTGCTCGGTCTGGCACGCCATCATCCGCTCGACCCGAACGACTTCCTGAAAGTCGTCCACACGTTCCCCGATCTCGGCTCGATGATCCGTCACGAACGCGGCGTCGCGCGCCTCGTCGCATCGCTGCCCGGCCGCAAGCTCGTGCTGACCAATGCCCCCGAGGCCTATGCGCGCGCGGTGCTCTCGGAACTGCGCATCGAGCGTCTGTTCGAACAGGTGATTGCGATCGAACATATGCGCGATCGCCGCAGCTGGCGCGCCAAACCCGACCAATCGATGCTGCGCAAGGCGATGCGCGACGCGCACGTCTCGCTCAAGAACGTGATCCTCGTGGAAGACACGCGCTCGCATCTGAAGAACTACCGGCGGCTCGGCATCCGCACCGTGTGGATCACCGGCCATCTGCCGCGCAAGCCGCACGCGGACGGCGTGCCGACGCGTCTGCCGGGCACCGGTCGGCCGCACTATGTCGATCGATGCATTCGTTCGTTAAAATCACTACGACTGGGCAGCCGCTCGGTTCGTTTGAAGAGATAGCAGACGGGGCGACAGCCATGCAGCCGATCGACAAGCCGGACGAAGCCGTAGCCGAACACGAACCCGCGCCGTCGGGCGCCCCGCGTGCGCCGCGCCTGAAGCCGGGCGAGCGCCGCGTGCATATCCTGCAGACGCTTGCCGCGATGCTGGAGGCGCCGAAGAGCGAAAAGATCACCACGGCGGCGCTCGCCGCCCGGCTCGGCGTCTCGGAAGCCGCGCTGTACCGCCATTTCGCCAGCAAGGCGCAAATGTTCGAAGGGCTCATCGAGTTCATCGAGCAGACCATCTTCGGCTTGATCAACCAGATCGCCGACAAGGAAAGCAACGGCGTGCTGCAAGCCCGCGCGATCGCCCTGATGCTGCTCAACTTCCCCGCGAAGAATCCCGGCATGACGCGCGTGCTGACCTGCGAGGCGCTGGTCGGCGAGCACGAACGGCTGACCGAGCGGGTCAATCAGATGCTGGAACGAGTCGAGGCGTCGTTGAAGCAGTGTTTGCGGCTGGCTCAGATGGAGGCAAACGCAAGCATGGCGGAAAACGCCGGCCTGAGCGCCAATGCACACGCTGCCCCGCTGCCCGCCGGCTACGATCCCGCGATCCGCGCGAGCCTGCTGCTGAGCTACATCATCGGCCGCTGGCATCGGTATGTACGCAGCGGCTTTGCGCGGCCGCCCGCCGAACACGCCGACGCGCAACTGCTGCTGATTCTTCAGTAGTCAGCGCGGCAGGCGCAGCGGCAAGGCGCCGCCCGCGACGCTGCCGCATGAAATTTTCCGCTATACTTTGCGCCTGACTGCGGCTTACCGAACCACATGGGACCGCGGCCCAGAGCACCCTGAACACCTATTACGCGCCGATTTGCTGACTCGATTGCGGGCGCGCGAACTAGCGGGAACATACGATCCCGCGGTTCACTATAAATGCGGCTAAAGAGGTCGTCAGCCGCGCACACCGTTTCTCCTCCGTGCTTCGCCGACGCCAATCTAGCCGCCCTGTATTTGTTAAATGGCGGAATGAATGGAATCGATCGGTATCGTCGCTCCCCAAAAAATGCATTTCACCGAGCCGCTGCTGCTGCAGAACGGCAGCTCGCTGGCCGGTTACGACCTGATGGTCGAGACCTACGGCACGCTCAACGCCGCGCGTAGCAATGCCGTGCTGGTATGCCACGCGCTCAACGCGTCGCACCACGTGGCGGGCGTGTACGCCGACAATCTGAAGGACATCGGCTGGTGGGACAACATGGTTGGCCCGGGCAAGCCGCTCGACACCAACAGGTTCTTCGTGATCGGCGTGAACAACCTGGGTTCGTGCTTCGGCTCGACCGGGCCGATGAGCCTCGATCCGGCGACCGGCAATCCGTACGGCGCGACCTTTCCAGTCGTCACGGTTGAAGACTGGGTGAACGCCCAGGCGCGCGTCGCCGATGAGTTCGGCATCACGCGTTTCGCGGCGGTCATGGGCGGCAGCCTCGGCGGCATGCAGGCGCTCGCGTGGAGCATGATGTATCCGGACCGCGTAGGCCATTGCATCGTGGTCGCGTCCACACCGAAGCTCTCCGCGCAGAACATCGCATTCAACGAGGTAGCACGCTCGGCGATCCTGTCGGACCCCGACTTCCACGGCGGCAACTACTACGCGCACAACGTGAAGCCGAAGCGGGGCTTGCGCGTCGCGCGCATGATCGGCCACATCACGTATCTGTCGGACGACGACATGGCCGAGAAATTCGGCCGCTCGTTGCGCCGCGCGGAAGGCGCGGTGGACGCGTACAACTTCAACTTCGACGTGGAATTCGAAGTGGAGTCGTACCTGCGCTACCAAGGCGACAAGTTCGCCGACTACTTCGACGCGAACACGTACCTGCTGATCACCCGCGCGCTCGACTATTTCGATCCAGCCAAGGCCTTCGACGGCGATCTGACCGCCGCCGTCGCCCACACCACGGCGAAGTACCTGATCGCCAGTTTCTCGACCGACTGGCGTTTCGCGCCGGCCCGCTCGCGCGAACTGGTGAAGGCGCTGCTCGACCACAAGCGCACGGTGACGTACGCGGAAATCGACGCGCCGCACGGCCACGACGCCTTCCTGCTCGACGACGCGCGCTATCACAACCTGATGCGCGCCTATTACGAACGTATTACGAACGAGGTGAACGCATGAACCAGCGAGCACTCGATTATCTGGCCCTACGCCCAGACTTCCGCGCGATCGCCCGCTGGGTCGAACCGCGCGCCACCGTGCTCGATCTGGGTTGCGGCGACGGCTCGCTGCTGTCGCTCCTGACCGAAGAACTGGACGTGCAGGGCTACGGCATCGAAATCAACGACGCCGGCGTGCTGGCGTCGACGCAGAACGGCGTCAACGTGATCCAGCAGAATCTGGAAGACGGCCTGCGCCTGTTCGAAGACGGCAGCTTCGACTTTGCGGTTCTGTCGCAAACGCTGCAAACCATTCATCAGACGGCCGCGATCCTGCGCGAGACGGTGCGGGTCGGCAAGGAATGCATCGTTTCGTTCCCGAATTTCGGCTACTGGGCGCATCGGCTGTCCGTGCTGCAGGGCCGCATGCCGGTGTCGAAGTCGCTGCCTTTCCAGTGGCACAACACGCCGAACGTGCGGGTGCTGACGATCAAGGATTTCGAGGCGCTGGCGCCGGAAGTCGGCATCGAGATCCTCGACCGCGTGGTGCTGCACGAAGGCCAGGTGGTGCGATGGGGCGTGAACTGGCGTGGTAGTCTTGCGGTCTATCGCGTCAAGAAAAGCTAACGCCACTTATCCACATGTCGAACCCGCCGCACGAGGCGCCTGCACTTACCGCTCACGAAGAACATCCCGGCTGGCGCGCGTTCCTGAATACGCGCATGCTGATCTGCGTCTTTCTCGGCTTTACGTCGGGACTGCCGCTGTTCACGCTCGTCTATCTGGTGCAGGCGTGGCTACGCTCCGAAGGCGTCAATCTGAAGGAAATCGGCCTTTTTGCGCTGATTCAGTTCCCGTACACCTGGAAATTCATCTGGGCGCCGCTGATGGACCGCTACGTGCCGCGCTTTCCGGGCTGGCGTCCGGGTAGACGGCGCGGCTGGATGCTGGTCACGCAGATTCTGGTGGCAGGTGCGATTGCCACGCTCGGTTTCGTGTCGCCGAAGGATTCGATCTGGACGGTAGCGGCTTTGACGGCGCTGGTCGCGTTCTTCGGCGCGAGCCAGGACATTGTGATCGACGCCTACCGGCGCGAGTTGCTGAGCGACACGCAGCAGGGTCTCGGCAATGCGGTGCACGTGAACGCGTACAAGATTGCCGCACTGGTGCCGGGTTCGCTGGCGCTGATTCTGTCTGACCACCTGCCGTGGACCACCGTTTTCATCGTCACCGCCGCCTTCATGCTGCCCGGCATGATCATGACGCTGGTGGTGCGCGAGCCTGAGATACACGGCGCGCCGCCGAAAAACCTGCGTGATGCGATCGTGCTGCCGTTCCGCGAATTTATCCAGCGCGACGGTTGGCGCGGCGCGCTCTTTGTACTGGCGTTCATCTTTCTGTACAAACTCGGCGACACGATGGCCACCACGCTATCGACGTCATTCTTTCTCGACATCGGTTTCTCGCGCACGCAAATCGGTGTGATCGCCAAGACTACCGCGTTCGGCGCGAGTCTCGCGGGTGGGATCGTCGGCGGGATCTGGCTGATGCGTATTGGCATCGGCCGTGGACTGTGGATTTTTGGCGTCCTGCAGATGGTGTCGACGCTCGGCTTCGCGTGGCTCGCGCATATTGGCCCAACCTCGCCTGGATTGGCTGTCGTCTATGACATCGCGGTTGGGCTGAGCCAGGGTACGACGAAACTGCTGTCGGTGTTCGGCATCGACTGGACCGTCCAACTCGATCCGCGCTCGGTGGCGCTCGCGCTCGTCTACGGCCTTGAAACCTTTGCGACCGGCCTGACGATGTCTGCCTTCGTCGCCTATATCGCCAGCACCACTGATCCGCGCTACACGGCCACGCAGTTCGCACTTTTCACGAGTTTGGCTTCCGTGCCGCGCACGTTGGCATCGGCGGCAAGCGGCTATGTGGTCGCAAAGATCGGCTGGTTCGACTATTTCATTGTGTGTACCGCGCTGGGGCTGCCCGGCATGCTACTTCTGCTGCGCATCGCGCCCTGGAGAACCCGGTCGTGACGGTGCGTCAGTCAAAGCGCGGGGTGCGCCCGGTTTCGGACACCTTCGGGATCTCTTCGCTGAAGGCCGGACGCGCGGGGCAGCGTGCGGTGCTGGCGCTCGGTTGTGCGAGCCTGATGACGTTGGCGGCGCCGTTGAGCGCCTACGCGACAGCGATGCCTGCGGTCGGCTCCAGTGCAACAGCGGCGGCCACCACCACACCGGCTCCGGCAGCGGCGCCGGCGCCGGCACCGGCACCGGCGGCGAAATCGGCACCGAACACTTCAAATCCCGAAAACGCGACACCGGCTGCGGCCGGCGCGACCAGCGCCACGAACGCCGGCAGCGCACCTGCAGCCGCCACGCCGCCCGCTTCAACACAGCCGCCACCGGCGCCAGTAACGGCCAAAACGCCGGCCGCCACCTCGACGCCGGCTACGGCCGCAAAAGCGCCTGCCGCAACGTCGTCGCCCGCCGCAGCCGCCAACACCCCCACGCCGCCGACTTACAGTGCGCCGAACACGCAGTTGCGCTACGGCGGCTACCTCGTGTTTCGCAACCTGATCCCGTCACCGATGCTCGAGGCGCAAGCGGCCGAAGAGTTCAGCCAGATCACGTACGGCGCGGACCACGCAAACCGCCTGTACGGCGACACCGACGCCCACGTCACGCGGGTACGGTCGATCGTCGACAAGATGATTCCCTACTCGTTGAAATGGAACGAGCGGGCCAAGGGCTGGAAGTGGGATGTGGCGGTGGTGCGCTCGCCCGATATCCGCATGTACTGCCTGCCGGGCGGCAAGATCGTGGTGTATAGCGGCCTACTCGACCGCACGCGTTTGAACGACAACGAACTCGGCATGCTGATCGGTCACGAGATCGCGCACGCACTGCGCGAACATGCACGTGAGCGGCTCGGCGAACTGCAGTCGAGCCAGCTCGACTCGTCCGGCACGATCCCGCAGCTCTTCGGGCTCGCCGATCTGGGTGCCGCGCCGCTCGGCATCGGTTCGCGCTTGCTGGAGATGAAGTATGAGGGCACCGACGAAACCGAGGCCGATGTGATCGGCAGCGATATCGCCTCGCGCGCCGGCTTCGATCCGCGCGCGGCAGTCACGCTGTGGGACAAGCTGGCCACGGCGACTCGCAGCAATCGCGAGCAGGGCTATATCTACGTGCACCCGTACACGCCGGCGCGGCGTCAGGACATTATTAAGCGTTTGCCGGATATGTTGCCGCTCTATGCGAAGGCAATCGGCAAGACCGTCGATGCGCTGCCGGACTATGCCGGCATGGGCCGCCCGCGCCGCAAACCGGTCAGCGAGTGAGTTGCGCGAGCCGCAGCGCTTGGCTTGCGGCTTGCGCAGTTCCCTTGCGGCTCGGGTCAGCCGTGCTTACTTCTTGACCTTGTGATCGTAATCAACCGTCAGCGGCGCATGGTCGCTGAACTTGATATCGCGGAACACGTCGGTGCGTTTCGCCTTGCCGGCGATGCCCTGCGTCGCGATCTGATAATCGATCCGCCACCCCACGTTCTTCGCATACGCCTGACCGCGATTGCTCCACCACGTGTATTGCTCGGGCCGCTGATCGAGCGTGCGAAATACGTCGACGTAACCGACTTCGTCAAACAGCTTGGTGAGCCACTCACGCTCTTCCGGCAGGCAGCCTGAATTCTTCTGGTTGCTCTTCCAGTTCTTGATGTCGATCTCTTTGTGGACGATGTTCACGTCGCCGCACACGATCACTTCCCGTTCCTGGGCCAGTTCCGCGAGATGCGGCATGAACTCGTCCATGAAGCGGAACTTGGCCTGCTGGCGATCTTCACCGCTCGATCCCGACGGTACATACACAGAAATCACCGAAAGTTTGCCGAAGCGCAATTCGACATAGCGCCCTTCCGGATCGAATTCTTCGCTGCCGAATCCGATCACCACTTCATCCGGTTCATGGCGCGTGTACACGCCCGCGCCGCTATAACCCTTCTTCACCGCATGCTGGAAATAGCCGGTGTAATCGTGCGGCGCCATGAATTCGGGCGTCATGTCGTCTTGCGAACATTTGATTTCCTGCACGCACAGCACGTCGGCTTTCTGTTCGCCGAACCAGTCGAAAAAACCCTTCTTCGCCGCTGAGCGGATGCCGTTCAGGTTGGCGGTAATCACACGCAACATGTCGTTTCCTTTATGTTCAATTCGTTTCTGGAGCACATGACCGAAGGCGCAGGGTCATTCGACCTTGATGCCCTTCAGCGATTCCTTGGCAGGCGGATATTCGAGCTTTAATGCTTCGAACGTGCGTAGCAACAACTCGGCGACCATCACATTGCGATGGGTCTTCGAGTCGGCCGGGACCACGTACCACGGTGCGTATTCGGTCGACGTCACGGCCAGCGTATCGCGGTACACCGCCTGATATTTGTCCCACTGCTTGCGGGCTTCGAGATCGGAGACGTCGAATTTCCAGTGCTTGCTCGGATCGTCGATGCGCGCTTGCAAACGCTCACGCTGCTCATCTTTCGAAATATGCAGCATGCACTTGACGATGGCCGTACCGCTGTCGGCCAGCAGCTTTTCGAACTGGCGAATGTGGCCACAGCGCTGCTCAAATGCTTCGGCGTCCAGATTGCCGAGCACGGTCGGCACCAGCAGATCTTCGTAGTGGCTACGGTTGAAGATGGTCAACTCCCCGGCAGCGGGCGCCTGCGCATGCACGCGCCAGAGAAAATCGTGCGCCAGCTCCACAGGCGTAGGCGCCTTGAACGGCACGATGCGCAAACCAAGCGGATCGACCTCATGAAACACCGCGCGGATCGTGCCGTCCTTGCCGCTCGTGTCCATGCCTTGCAACACCAGCAATACCCGGCGTTTCTGCTGCGCGTGCAGGCACTCCTGCTGCGTGTCGAGGATCGCGCCGATCTCCGACAATCGCACCCGGTCGGCATCTTTCGAACCGCTCGAAAAAGGCTTCGCGGCCGGGTCGAAAGCGTCGAGTGAGAATTTGCTGCTCTTCTTGCCGTCGTCGAAATACGGTACGCGGAAATCGTCGAGTTCGGGTTGCTTCGCCATTCACACTCCGTGATCTGCGTTCAGCGGTACATAAAAGCAGGCCCGCAAAATGAAACGGGCCGTTGCCCCACTTTCGTTTCCGGCAACAGCCCGCGATGACCGGCGCACTCGCACCGGTCACATGACTTCAACTCAGGACAGCTTCTTCTTCAGCAGTTCGTTCACCTGCGCCGGATTAGCCTTGCCCTTGGTCGCTTTCATCGCCTGACCGATCAGCGCGTTGAACGCTTTTTCCTTGCCGGCGCGGAATTCCTCAACCGACTTCTGGTTCGCGGCGAGCACTTCGTCGATGATCGCTTCCAGCGCGCCGGTATCCGAAATCTGCTTCAAACCCTTCGCTTCGATGATGCGATCGGCAGCGGCTTCGTCGGTGGCCTTCTCTTCCCAGATCGCGAGGAAAATTTCCTTGGCGATCTTGTTCGAGATCGTGCCGTCGGCGATACGTTGCAGCAGCAACGAGAGTTGCGCGGACGAAACCGGGCTGTCAGCGATGTCCAGGTCTTCGCGATTCAGTTGCGACGACACCTCGCCCATCAGCCAGTTCGCCGCGACCTTCGCGTTCGACGGACCGACCTTGAGGACGACCGCTTCGTAGTACGCAGCCATGGCCTTGCTCGACGTCAGCACGTTAGCGTCGTACGGCGTCAGGCCGTATTGCGTGACGAAGCGCTGTTGAATCGCAACCGGCAGTTCCGGCATTTCGCCCTTCACGCGCTCAACCCACGCTGCGTCGATCACCAGCGGCATCAGATCGGGATCGGGGAAATAGCGGTAATCGTGCGCGTCTTCCTTGCTGCGCATCGACCGCGTTTCGCGCTTGTCCGGATCGTACAGACGCGTTTCCTGCACCACCGTGCCGCCGTCTTCGATCAATTCGATCTGGCGGCGCACTTCGTACTGGATCGCTTCTTCGAGGAAGCGGAACGAGTTCAGGTTCTTGATCTCGGCACGCGTGCCGAATTCCGCCTGACCAACCGGGCGCACCGACACGTTCGCGTCGCAACGGAACGAGCCTTCCTGCATGTTGCCGTCGCAGATGCCGAGCCATGTGACCAGCGTGTGCAGCGTCTTGGCATACGCGACCGCTTCAGCCGCGCTGCGCATTTCCGGCTCGGTGACGATTTCGAGCAGCGGCGTGCCGGCGCGATTCAGGTCGATGCCGGTCATGCCCGCGAAGTCTTCGTGCAGCGACTTGCCCGCGTCTTCCTCGAGGTGAGCGCGCGTCAGGTTGACGACCTTCTCGTACGCTTCCTTGCCCGCCTTTTCGTTAGCCGGGACCTGGATCGTCACCTGGCCGCCCTGCACGACGGGGATTTCGTACTGGCTGATCTGATAGCCCTTCGGCAGATCGGGGTAAAAGTAGTTCTTGCGCGCAAAAATGCTGCGCGGCGCGATCGTCGAGCCGATCGCGAGGCCAAACTGAATCGCGCGCTCCACGGCGCCGCGGTTCATCACCGGCAGCGTGCCCGGCAATGCCAGATCAACGGGGCTGGCCTGCGTGTTCGGCGCAGCGCCGAATTGCGTGGCGGTGCCCGAGAAAATCTTCGATTGGGTCGACAGTTGCGCGTGGGTCTCCAGACCGATCACGACTTCCCATTGCTTGGCCATGGTGCTCACACTCCTGCCGGTGCTTTACGGTGCCAGTCGGTCGCGCGCTGGAACGCGTCGGCCACTTGCAGCATCCGGGCTTCATTGAAATAGTTGCCGATGATCTGCAGACCCACCGGGCGCTGCGCATTCGCGCCCGCGCCGAAGCCACACGGCACGCTCATGCCCGGCAGACCGGCGAGGCTCACCGACAGCGTGTAGATGTCGGCCAGATACATCTGCACCGGATCGTCGCCCTTCGCGCCGAGGTCCCACGCTACCGACGGCGCCACCGGGCCCATGATCACGTCGCACTGCTTGAACGCTTCCTGGAAGTCCTGCGCGATGATGCGGCGGATCTTTTGCGCCTGCAGGTAGTACGCGTCGTAATAGCCGTGCGACAGCACGTACGCACCCACCAGAATGCGGCGCTTCACTTCCGGACCGAAGCCTTCCGCACGCGACTTCTTGTACATGTCGAGCAGATCGCGGTATTCCGCCGCGCGATGACCAAAGCGCACGCCGTCGAACCGCGACAGGTTCGACGAAGCTTCCGCCGGCGCGATCACGTAGTACACTGGGATCGACAGTTCAGTTTTCGGCAGCGAGACTTCCACCAGCGTGGCGCCCAAAGCTTCGTATTGCTTCAATGCAGCGTCGATCGATGCGCGCACGTCGTCGGCAAGGCCAGCGCCGAAATACTCTTTCGGCAGGCCGATGCGCAGGCCGGCAAGCGGTTTGTCCGCGCCGTCTTCCTTCCACGTCTTGCCGATGTAGCGCGTGAAGTCTTCGTCTTCGCGCGTGAGGCTGGTCGAATCGCGCTCGTCGAAACCGGCCATGGCATTGAGCAGCGTGGCGCAATCCGCGGCTGTTTGGGCCAACGGACCGCCCTGATCCAGCGACGATGCGAACGCGATCATCCCGTAGCGCGACACGCGGCCATACGTCGGTTTGATGCCGGTGATGCCGGAGAACGACGCCGGCTGACGAATCGAGCCGCCGGTATCCGTGCCGGTGGCAGCGGGCGCGAGGCGCGCCGCGACCGCAGCAGCCGAACCGCCCGACGAACCGCCCGGCACAGCCAAACGATCCCACGGATTCTTCACGGGGCCAAAGTACGAATTCTCGTTGGACGAGCCCATCGCGAACTCGTCCATGTTGGTTTTGCCCACGCACACCATGCCGGCGTTCTGCAGCCGCGCGACCACCGTCGCGTCGAACGGGCTTTCGTAGTTCGACAGCATCTTCGAGCCGGCCGTGGAGCGCCAGCCCTTGGTGACGAACACGTCCTTGTGGGCGATCGGCAGGCCGACCAGCGGGCCGGCGTGGCCGGTGTGAAGCAGCGCGTCGGCCGCTTTCGCCTGCGCGAGCGTCAGGTCGGCGTCGACCTGAATGAAGGCGTTCAGGCTGTTGGCCGCGTCGATCCGCTTCAGATAGAGCTGCGCCAGTTCGACTGCGGAGCATTCCTTGGCTGCCAGTGCGGCGCGCAGTTCGGTCAAGCTTTTTTCATGCATTGCGTTTTATCCTGGGCTTGATTCGCGAGTCTTGGTCGATCACTTACTCGATCACCTTCGGCACGAGGTACAGGCCGTCCTGAACGGCCGGCGCCGGGCGCTGGAAGGCTTCACGGTCGACCGTTTCGGTCACCGCGTCGTTACGCAGACGCAGCGCGACGTCTTCGATCTGCTCGATCGGATGGGCAAGCGGGGCGATGCCGGTGGTATCGACCGCCTGCATTTGCTCGACGAGGCCGAAGAAATCGTTGAGCTGGGCAAGCGTGTGCTCAGCTTCGGCATCAGCCAGTTCGAGCCGCGCGAGGTGCGCGATGCGTTTAACATCGGTCAGGGTCAGAGCCATGCAGTCACCGGAAAATGTGGTGGACCGCCGCAGCGCGGGAAAAACGATGCTGCGACAGCGGGTTACGACACTGGAGGAAGACCTCGAAAAAGGGGCCAGCGGCGGCAAAAAGTGCCGTCCGTTTCCTTCAAAACATCCAAAATTATAAGGTATCATTACGCGTTCGACCCAAACCCGGACCGACTTACCAAGGCCTTT
The DNA here is from genome assembly GCF_009690905.1 of Paraburkholderia madseniana. Taxonomy (GTDB): domain Bacteria; phylum Pseudomonadota; class Gammaproteobacteria; order Burkholderiales; family Burkholderiaceae; genus Paraburkholderia; species Paraburkholderia madseniana. The sequence continues at coordinate 70,708 of NZ_VOSW01000016.1, read as the reverse complement.
CTGAACAATTCCCAAAGATAGTTCGGATTTTTCTGACTGGGCCTTGCACCGGCCTCCGGTAGACTCCCTCGCAGCTTCAAGTTCCTGTGGCGCCGCTTCCGCCCGGTTGAAGCTGTTATTTTTTCCGCTGCCGCCCTGCGCAACCGTCGCGAGGGCTGGCCCCAAGCGAGACAGGATTTTGAATGTTCGGTTTTCTGCGCAGCTACTTCTCCAACGACCTGGCGATTGACCTTGGCACTGCCAACACGCTCATTTACATGCGTGGCAAGGGTATCGTTCTTGATGAACCGTCGGTGGTCTCGATCCGCCAGGAAGGCGGTCCCAACGGTAAGAAAACCATTCAGGCAGTCGGCAAGGAAGCCAAGCAGATGCTTGGCAAGGTCCCGGGCAACATCGAGGCGATCCGCCCGATGAAAGACGGCGTGATCGCCGACTTCACCGTCACCGAACAGATGATCAAGCAGTTCATCAAAACTGCTCACGAATCGCGCATGTTCTCGCCGTCGCCGCGCATCATCATCTGCGTGCCGTGCGGTTCGACCCAAGTCGAGCGTCGCGCCATTAAAGAAGCCGCTCACGGTGCGGGCGCTTCGCAGGTTTACCTCATTGAAGAACCCATGGCAGCGGCAATCGGCGCAGGCCTGCCGGTGTCGGAAGCAACCGGCTCGATGGTCGTCGATATCGGCGGTGGCACGACCGAAGTCGGCGTGATCTCGCTCGGCGGCATCGTGTACAAGGGTTCGGTCCGCGTAGGCGGCGACAAATTCGACGAAGCCATCGTCAACTACATCCGTCGCAACTACGGCATGCTGATCGGCGAACAAACCGCCGAAGCCATCAAGAAAGAAATCGGCTCCGCGTTCCCGGGTTCCGAAGTCAAGGAAATGGAAGTGAAGGGCCGCAATCTGTCGGAAGGCATTCCGCGCAGCTTCACGATCTCCAGCAACGAAATCCTCGAAGCCCTCACCGATCCGCTGAACCAGATCGTGTCGTCGGTGAAGATCGCGCTCGAACAAACGCCACCGGAACTGGGCGCCGACATCGCCGAGCGCGGCATGATGCTCACCGGCGGTGGCGCACTGCTGCGCGATCTGGACCGCCTGCTCGCCGAAGAAACCGGCCTGCCGGTGCTCGTCGCCGAAGACCCGCTGACCTGCGTTGTGCGCGGCTCGGGCATGGCGCTCGAACGCATGGACAAGCTCGGCAGCATCTTCTCGTACGAGTAAGCGAGCCCGTCTCCATGTCAGTAGCGCGGATCTGGCAAACGGCCCCTTGCGGGCCGGTTTGCCGTTGGCTGGGCCTGCCAGCCTCCGCGCGCTGAACGCGCGTCCCTCGCGCGCCGCCGTCTCACCCAACCGCTCACGCCCCCGGCGCCGACCATGGAATACAGTCCGCCGCCCCTGTTCAAGCAAGGCCCGTCCGCCCTCGCACGGCTGGTGTTTTTCGTCGTGCTGGCGCTCGCCCTGCTGATCTCCGATGCACGCTTCAGAACGCTCGAAATCGTTCGCGGCGTGCTCGGCGCGGGTCTTTATCCGTTGCAACGCGCAGCCCTCGTGCCGCGCGACGTTTTCATGGGCGCTGCCGACCTGGCCGTGACCAGCGCCACGTTGCGCAGCGAGAACGACAAACTGCGCACCAAAGATCTTCAGCTCTCGCAACAAGCCAATACGGCCGCCGAACTGGCCGCCGAAAACACTCATTTGCGCGCGCTGCTGCAACTCTCGCAGCGCTCGACCACGCAATCGCTGCCGGCTGAAATCCAGTACGACACGCGCGACCCGTTCACGCAGAAGGTCGTGATCGGCCGCGGCGCCCAGCAAGGCGTCCAGAACGGTTCGCCTGTCGTCAACGAAGATGGCGTGATCGGTCAGGTCACGCGCGTGTTCCCGCTGCAAGCCGAAGTGACGCTGCTCACCGACAAGGATCAGGCCGTGCCCGTGCAGATCGTGCGCACCGGCTTGCGCAGCGTGATTTACGGCACACCGAAGGGCGATACGCTCGACCTGCGCTTCGTGCCGATCAGCGCCGACGTGCAAACCGGCGACGAACTCGTGACCAGCGGGCTCGACGGCGTTTATCCGCCGGGGCTGCCGGTCGCGAAGGTCGTGCGGGTCGACAAACAGGCCGATACGGCGTTCGCGCGCGTGATCTGCTTGCCGGTGGCGCCTGTGCGCGGCGCACGTCAGTTGCTCGTGCTGCACTATCTGAACAACGTGCCGCCGCGTCCGGCGGAAGAGCCCGATGCGGCCACGACCGCCAAGGACGCGAAAGCGAAGAAGGGCGGCAAGCCAGCGGACAACAAGGCCGCAGCGGATAAATCCGCTGCCAAGCCTGCCGAAAAGCCCGCCGTCGCCGCTGCCAAGCCCGCTGAAAAGCCGTCGGCCAAAGCCACGGCTGCGGAGAAGAAAACCGCCACCGAAAAGAAACCGGCCGCTGACAAGAGCGCGAAGCCGCAAGCCACGCCGGGGGCCCAGCCATGAACCGTCCGCAATACATCCTGCAGCCGGTCAATCCCTACTTCATCTCGTTCAGCCTCGCTGCGGCGTTCCTGCTGAACCTGATGCCGTGGGGGCGCCTCGCCGGTGTGCCGGACTTCGTAGCGCTCGTGCTGCTGTTCTGGAACGTGCACCAGCCGCGCAAAGTCGGTATGGGCATCGCGTTCTTTCTCGGCTTGTTGATGGACGTACACAACGCCAGCCTGCTCGGTGAGCACGCGCTGGCGTATACGTTGTTGTCGTATGGCGCGATTACGATCCATCGCCGGGTGCTGTGGATGTCGCTCGGTGTGCAGACTTTCGCGGTGATGCCGCTGCTGGTCGTCGCGCAACTGGTGCCGTTCGTGATCCGTCTGCTGACCGGCGCGGCGTTTCCGGGTTGGAGTTACCTGATCGACGGCTTCGTCGAAGCCGCGCTGTGGCCGGTCGCCAGCATGCTGCTGCTGATGCCGCAGCGTCGCCCGGCCGATCCGGACGATACGCGGCCGATTTAATCACGCATCGAGCCCGCCGGCCGTTCCGATGGAATCCACGCCCCCGGCCCGCTCGACGCGCATCGCTGTTCATGCCTCCCGGTTCCGGCCGGTTTGGGCGCACACTCATGATGGCCGTCACGCGGCCTTTTGCAGAATCGCATGACCGAATTCAAGGACACTCAGCAACAGCTCTCGAAGTTCCGCCTGCGCGTAGCGGCGGCGGGCGTGTTCGTGTTCGTCTGCTTCGGGCTGATCGGTTTCCGTTTCCTGGTCCTGCAGGTCTGGCACTACAGCAAGTACTCGCTGCAAGCCGACGAAAACCGCATCTCGGTCGCGCCGATCGTGCCGAACCGGGGCATCATCACCGACCGTAACGGCGTGGTGCTGGCCAAGAACTACTCGGCTTATACGCTCGAAATCACCCCGTCGAAGCTGAACGACACGCTCGAAAACGTAATCGACAACCTGGCCACCGTGGTCTCGATCGACGCACGCGACCGGCGCCGCTTCAAGAAACTGCAGGAAGATTCGAAAAACTTCGAGAGCCTGCCGATCCGCACCCGCCTCACCGACGACGAAGTCGCGCGCTTCACCGCGCAACGCTTCCGCTTTCCGGGCGTGGAAGTGCGCGCGCGCCTGTTCCGCCAATATCCGCTCGGGCCGACTGCGGCACACGTGATCGGCTATATCGGCCGGATTTCGCAGCGCGATCAGGACCGCATCGACGACGCCAGCGATCAGAACGACAGCGATCCGGATCACTACGATCCGCGCCTCGACGCGAACAACTACAAGGGCACCGACTACATCGGCAAGATCGGCGTCGAGCAGAGCTACGAGACGGAACTGCACGGCCAGACCGGTTTTGAGGAAGTCGAAGTCACCGCCGGTGGCCGGCCCGTGCGCACGCTGTCGCGCACCCAGGCAACGCCGGGCAACAACCTCGAACTGTCGATCGACATCGGCCTGCAGCAGGTCGCCGAGCAAGCCTTCGCGGGCCGCCGCGGGGCACTGGTCGCGATCGAACCGGCAACCGGCGATGTGCTCGCGTTCGTCTCGGCGCCGAGCTTCGATCCGAATTCGTTTGTCGACGGCATCGATCAGCAGACCTGGGACGAGCTCAACAACTCGCCGGACCATCCGCTGCTGAACCGTCCGCTGCACGGCACCTACCCGCCGGGCTCGACCTACAAGCCGTTCATGGCGCTCGCCGCGCTGACGCTGCATAAGCGCACGCCGGGCTGGGGCTTCCAGGATCCGGGCTCGTACACATTCGGCGGCCATACCTTCCGCAACGACGTGCGCTCGGGCCAGGGCTGGGTCGACATGAACCGCGCGATCGTGGTGTCGAACGACACGTATTTCTACATGCTCGCACACGATCTCGGCGTCAATGCGATCGCCGGCTTCATGAAGCCGTGGGGCTTCGGCCAGATCACCGGCATCGACATTTCAGGCGAAGCGCGCGGCATCCTGCCGTCGACGGACTGGAAGCGCAAGGCGTACCGCAAGCCGGAGCAGCAGCGCTGGTATGAAGGCGAAACGATCAGTCTGGGCATCGGCCAGGGCTATAACTCGTTCACCATTCTCCAACTCGCCCACGCCACGGCCACGCTCGCGAACAACGGTGTCGTGATGAAGCCGCACCTCGTGCGCGACATCGAAAATCCGATCACCAAAGATACGCGCCCGGTCGTGCGCGATCCGAGCGACAAGATCGCGGTGAAGCAATCGGACATCGACATCATCAAGCGCGCGATGGAAGGCGTCGTGACCAACGGTACGGCGTCGAAGCTGTTCATCGGCGCGCCCTATCTGGCCGCCGGCAAGACCGGTACGGCGCAGGTCTACTCGCTGCAAGGCGCGAACTACAAGGGCCACGCGATCGCCGAGCATCTGCGCGACCACGCGCTCTTCATCGCGTTCGCGCCGGCCGAGCAACCGAAGATCGCACTCGCGCTGATCGTCGAAAACGGCGGCTGGGGCGCGGAAGCGGCCGGTCCGATCGCGCGGCGCGTGCTCGATTACTACCTGGTCGGCAAGAACAAGCCAGGCGCTGAAGCGGCGGCTGTCGCAGCAGCGGCCTCGGCGACGGAGGATGCGTCCGCACCAGAAGTGGGTGACGCACCGACGCCGCAGGACGTGGCGCAGCCGGTCAAGATCGCGGCGGGCTTCACGGCATTGCCGATGCCGGGTGCCGCTTCGGCCGCTGCGGCAGCTTCTGCAGCGGCGGCTGCTTCGGCTTCGGCTTCGGCTGCTGCATCGGCTTCGGCTGCTGCATCGGCTTCGGCTGCTGCATCGGCATCGGCGCCTTCGGCTGCGACATCGCCGGCTAAGGCGACTGCTTCCGCATCCGGTGCAACCAGCGCGTCGGCGGCCGTCGCTGCATCCGCGTCCGCCGCCGCAAAGATTCCGGCGCCGCGTAAATCCGGCGTCCCGCACAAACCCCGCCCGAGCAGCGAGTCGGTACCGACTGCCGCCGCCCCGTCGCGGGATGACAGCATTCAGCCTACGTCGCCACGCCAGCCGGTTTCCGGCGGCATCGACGAGTAAGGAGAAAGGCATGCAATTCGACAAGCGCGCCTGGCTCGACCGCATCAAGCGGATGTTCGTGGGCTTCGACCGTCCGCTCGCCCTGATCGTGTTTCTGCTGCTGTGCGTCGGCATCATCACGCTTTACAGCGCGACGCTGGACATGCCCGGCCGCGTGGAAGACCAACTGCGCAACATCATGCTGACGTTCGTGCTGATGTGGGCGCTGGCCAATGTGCCGCCCACCACACTGATGCGCTTCGCGGTTCCGCTTTATACGTTCGGGATCGCGTTACTGGTGGCCGTGGCGCTGTTCGGCCTCACGCGCAAGGGCGCGAAGCGCTGGATCAACGTCGGCGTGGTGATCCAGCCATCGGAAATTCTGAAGATCGCCACGCCGCTGATGCTCGCCTGGTACTACCAGCGCCGCGAAGGCGTGATGCGCTGGTACGACTTTCTGGTCGGCTTCCTGATCCTGATCGTGCCGGTCGGTTTGATCGCCAAGCAGCCTGACCTGGGCACCGCCGTGCTGGTGTTCGCGGCCGGCCTCTTCGTGATTTACTTCGCGGGGCTGAGTTTCAAGCTGATCGTGCCGGTGCTGATTGCCGGCGTGATCGCGGTCGGCTCGATCGCGGCGTTCCAGGACAAGATCTGTCAGCCGGAAGTGCAGTGGCCGCTGATGCACGATTATCAGAAGCACCGTATCTGTACGCTGCTGGATCCGACGTCCGATCCGCTTGGCAAGGGTTTCCACACGATCCAGGCGGTGATTGCAATCGGCTCGGGCGGCCCGCTCGGGAAGGGCTGGCTGAAGGGTACCCAGGCGCACTTGGAGTTCATCCCCGAGAAGCACACTGACTTCATCTTCGCGGTGTTTTCCGAGGAGTTCGGGCTGGCGGGCGGGATCGTGCTGCTCACGCTTTATATGCTGTTGATCGCGCGCGGTTTGTATATCGCCGCCAATGGGGCGACGCTGTTTGGGCGGCTGCTGGCCGGATCGCTGACGATGGCGTTCTTCACCTATGCGTTCGTCAACATCGGTATGGTGAGCGGGATCTTGCCGGTGGTGGGCGTGCCCTTGCCGTTCATGAGTTACGGCGGCACTGCGCTGACTACGCTGGGGGTCGCGATCGGGCTCATCATGAGCGTCGCGCGGCAGAAGCGGTTGATGCAGAGTTAGAGCGGGGCTGGGCGTAGGTCCCAAAGGTCCCAAGGTGCAGACTGCGCAGCCGAAGGCAGCAAAACCGAGGGATGCCGAGCCAAATGAGGCAAAGTCGAAGCAGACCACAGCAGGCCCGATAAAGAAAAGGGGCGCACCGTCAGGAGCGCCCCTTTTTCATTTAATGCGGTCTCATCTACTGCGGTTTCACTTCTTTCTGATCCCGCAATTGCGCGCTCAGTTGCTGATACTTGAGCTTGGCCGCCGGATCGCCCTGTGCCGCCGCTGCCGCGTAGTACGCACGCGCCACGTTCAGGTTCTTGTCCACGCCGTCGCCGCCACGTTCGTAGAACGAGCCGGTCACGTACTGCGCGGTCATGTCGCCGCCTTGCGCGGCCTTCTTGTACCAGACAAACGCCTGCTGGTTATCGCGAGTCGTGCCACGGCCATCGAGAAACTGGTTGGCCAACGCGAGTTCCGCCTGCACGTGCCCCTGCTGCGCGGCCTTCAGGAACCACCGGTGCGCTTCGACCGGATCACGCCCGACGAACTCGCCGTCGTCGTACATCTTGCCGTACACGTACTGCGCGTGCGACATGTTGGCGTCGGCGGCTTTGCGCAACCACTTCTTGCCTTCGTCGACATTGGCTGTCGTGCCTTCACCGTTGAGCAACATCATCGCGTAGTTGAACTCGGCCAGCCGGCTGCCATGCTCCGCCGCTTTACGGAACTCAGCAAGCGCCGCGCCCATATTGCCGGCGTTGTAATCGGCGACCGCGGTTTGCGTCTCCGGATCGCTCGACTTCGCGACGCGATTGTCCTGCGCAAACGCCGTCACATTCGTCATCAACGCCGCGGTAACCGCCAGACGCACCACGACGCACTGCACCATCCCCTTCATGTCCTCACCTCCTGCAACGCCTGGCGGGTCGCGCGCAACATCCACATGACGTCGGCGGCCAGGGCGATAAAACGAAAACCGGCATCGCGATGCTGCTTTGCGCTCGCGACATCCATAGCAAAAATTCCTGCGGCGATACCGGCCTTGTCGGCGGCGCTGACAATACGCGCCATCGCCGTCTGCACGTCGGCATGCTTCGAATCGCCGAGGTGGCCGAGGCTCGCGGCGAGATCGGCCGGTCCGACGAACAGGCAATCGACGCCCGGCGTAGCCGCGATCTTCTCCACTTCCTGCAGGCCGCGCGCCGACTCGATCTGCACGATGGTCGCGATCTGCGCGTTGGCGGATTGCACGTAGTCGCGCCGCATGCCATACGCAGCCGCCCGCACCGCGCCGGCCACACCGCGCTGACCGTCGAGTGCATCGGCGGTCGGATACTGCGTCAGACGCACGGCCTGTGCTGCCTCTTCCGCGGTTTCGATATTCGGGAACATCAGCGTGCGGGCGCCTGCGTCGAGCACGCGCTTGACGAGCCACGCCTCGCTGGCAGGCACGCGTACGACCGGCTCGCTCGGCAGATGCGCCGCGGCGATCGCGCGCAATTGCGACGTGACGTCGCCGCTATCGTTCGGCGCATGCTCCATGTCGATCAGCAACCAGTCGAAACCGGCGTGCGCGAGCGCCTCGGCTGCAGAATCGCTACCGAGCGAAAGCCACAGCCCGAACTGCGTATCGGCTTCTTTCAGACGTTGCTTGAGGGGATTCGTGAAGGTGCTCATTGCCGCGCTCCCTGGCGATGGGATACATCGCCTGAAGCGCTGGTGAGAATGCTGGCGTGGCCGAAAAGACCAACGCCCGGGCCGTGACGGCCTGAATGCCTGCTGCGACGCAATGCGGTGACCGGCATGTCTCGCTCCATGTGGTTATCGGAGCGATCATACCGTGACAATAACGCGGGGGTTGGGCCGCGGGCTTGAGTCGTGCGGCCCTGAACTTAATCGCGGACCACGTCGGCCCAGCAGTTCGGCGTCTCGAACAGACGCACCTTATGCAAACGCAGATTCACGCCGTAATGCGCGTCGTAGACGTTCGCGAGGATATCGAACGCGACGGCGGCGAGATTTTCAACGGTCGGGATGCGATCGAGCACGACCGTCTTGTGTCCCGCCATGGTTTCCAGAAAACCGCGCACCTGTGTATCGCCTTCGTAGACGAGGAACGCATGGTCCCACTTGTCGACCAGATGCTCGACCGCGAGCGACTTCACGTCGGCGAAGTCCATCACCATGCCGCGATCCGGCGCGCCTTCGGTATCGACCAGGTCGCCTTGCAGCGTGATTTCGAGCACATAGCGATGGCCGTGCAGATTACGGCACTGGCTGCGGTGATCGGGGATGCGGTGGCCCGCGTCAAATTCGAGTTTTCGTGTAATCGTCAGCACGGCAAATCAGGGAATGTTCAGATACTTGTGGGTCTGCATCGACAGGCGCCATTGCGGATGGCGTTTGCACCAGTCGATCGCGAGCTTGGTGTTGAGGTCGCGCGACGGGCCGTCCATCGGCTGGACGAGGAAATACTCGAAGTCGAGCTTCGCATACTCGGACAAACGCTGGTTGTCCTGCGGAATCACGACCTTCAGTTCGTTGCCCTTGGTGACGACGAGCGGCGCATCGGCCTTCGGGCTCACGCAGATCCAGTCGATCGTCTCGAGCACCGGCAGCGAGCCGTTGGTTTCGATGGCGATTTCGAAGCCGGCGGCATGCAGCGCGTCGACAAACGGCTGATCGATCTGCAACATCGGCTCACCGCCCGTGCAGACCACGAAGCGTTCGCCCTCGCCTTCCGGCCATTGCGACGCGATCATCTGCACCAGATCTTCAGGCGTACGGTACTTGCCGCCGTTCTCACCATCGGTCCCGACGAAGTCCGTATCGCAGAAACGGCAGACCGCATCCGCACGATCTTCTTCGCGGCCCGACCACAGATTGCAACCGGCGAACCGGCAGAACACGGCCGGACGCCCGGCATTCGCACCCTCGCCCTGCAATGTGTAGAAGATTTCCTTGACCGCGTAAGTCATGCTGCTTTCTGCCTTGTGTTCCTGAAAATAATTGCCTGCGCCGCGCCCGTTCGCACGGTGCGCCAGCGTAAAACTTCGGTGAGCGTCAGACCGGCTCGGTCACCTTCTCACCGGCCAGATACGCTTCGAAACCGCGCTTGCGCAAGCGGCACGCCGGGCATTCGCCGCAGCCGAAACCCCATGCATGCAGTTCCGCGCGCTCGCCGACATAGCAGGTGTGCGTTTCGACGCGCACCAGTTCGACCAGTTCGTCGCCGCCCAACTCGTGCGCGAGACGCCACGTATCGGCCTTATCGAGCCACATCAGCGGCGTTTCGAGCAGGAAGCGCGTATCCATGCCGAGGTTCAGCGCGACCTGCAATGCCTTCATTGTGTCGTCGCGGCAATCGGGGTAGCCCGAGAAGTCCGTCTCGCACATGCCGCCGACCAGCACCTGCAAACCACGCCGATAGGCGATGGCCGCGGCGATCGTCATGAACATCAGATTGCGGCCCGGCACGAACGTATTCGGCAAACCGTTCGCCGTGGCGTGAATCTCGATTTCGCGCGTCATCGCGGTATCGCTGATCGAGCCGAGCACCGACAGATCGATCATGTGATCTTCGCCGAGGCGGTCGGCCCACGCCGGAAATGTCCGCGTCACCGCGTTACGAAACCCTTCGCGGCATTCGAGTTCGACTCGGTGCCGCTGGCCATAATCGAAGCCCAGCGTCTCGACCGTTTCATAACGTTCGAGGGCCCAGGCGAGGCATGTGGCGGAATCCTGGCCGCCGGAAAACAGCACCAGAGCGCTACGTTTAGCGTCTTTGCGGATCACCGTGAAACTCCGTGAATGATGAGTGCCACGTCGCGCTGCGCGAGGTGCGCCATGCAAGCAACGCGGCGCGACGCGTGCCGGCACTGCTGCCGGCCCAAAGCAGTATAGGCCGCGCCTTCCGCATGCAGAGTCGCTGGGCGCTTATACCGTTAATCGTCGGGCGAAGGGTTTGGCACCTGTCGCGGCCTTGCCGTGTTGCGGCAGAGTGCGCAAAAGGCGCCGCTTCAGGATACGAAAAGACGCGTTTGGTGCGGTGGCGCGCAAGTGGAACGCCTACAGCACCCTCGCATGCAAGTCCTTGAACTGGCGCAATTTTATCACGCGACGCCCAATGCCGCCGAGCACACCCGCCGTGGGGCAAGCAAGCCATGCCGCCACAAAGCCCGCCAAAAAAGGAAAAGCCCCAGGAATCTTGCGATTTCCTGGGGCTGAATCCTGGTGGCCTGGGACGGAATCGAACCATCGACACGCGGATTTTCAATCCGCTGCTCTACCAACTGAGCTACCGGGCCAACGAAGAACGAAATGATATCAAAGGGTCAGCAGCACGACAAGCCCCTTCTCGAAAAAATCTGCCGCGCCCGAACCTGCACGCATTGCGCAGGCCCTTCACTCCCCTTTGTTCTTACCGAGATCGACACCGAGCTGCTTGAGCTTGCGATACAAGTGCGTGCGCTCGAGACCCGTCTTTTCCGCGACGCGCGTCATGCTGCCATTCTCGCGCGCGAGGTGATATTCGAAGTAAGCACGCTCGAACGCATCGCGCGCATCGCGCAACGGGATGTCGAACGAGATCGACGCCGTTTGCGCAGCCAACGCGCCGCTGCCCATGCCATCCGACGACAGCATCGGCAACGCAGCCGCCGAAGCCACGGCCGAAGCGCTGACCGGCAACGCCGGCTTGGCGACCGCGCCGCCCGGTGCACCGACCGCATTGCCACGGGCGAGGCCCTGCTCGACTGCCTTCAGCAGCTTCTGCAACGCAATCGGCTTCTCGAGGAAATTGAGTGCGCCGATCTTGGTTGCTTCAACCGCCGTATCGATGGTTGCGTGACCGGACATCATGATCACCGGCATGGTCAGCTGCCCCTGCGCGGCCCATTCTTTGAGCAAGGTGACGCCGTCCGTATCGGGCATCCAGATGTCGAGCAGCACCAGGTCCGGCGCCTGGCGCAAGCGGAATTCGCGCGCTTCCTGCGCGTTTTCCGCGGCCTCCACGACATGCCCCTCGTCGCTCAGGATCTCCGAGAGCAATTCCCGGATGCCCATTTCATCATCTACCACCAGGATGGTTGCCATTTACGCTGCCCTTGTCTGCACTGTTGCTTTTGTCGTTCCCTGCGACGCATTGCCATGCGCCGGCCGCGACCCTGCTCCAGGTGCCGCGGCATCTTCTGCCAGTTGAAGGAAGAGGATCGATATCTGCGCGCCTTCAATCACATCGCCCGCTTTCATGCGGTTGCGAATGTCGATGCGCGCGCCGTGTTCGTCGACGATCTTCTTGACCATCGCAAGACCGAGACCCGTACCTTTGGCCTTGGTCGTCACGTAAGGTTCGAATGCACGTGTCAGGATACGCGCGGGGAAGCCCGGTCCGTTATCCGACACTGTCAGACGCACCGCGACGTGTACTTTGCCTTCCGCGTCGGGGTCTCCGTATTCTACTGTCCTCGTCTCGAGCAACACACGCGGTTGTTCGACGTCGGCCACGGCATCCTGTGCATTCTGCAGCAGGTTGTGAATCACCTGTCGCAATTGTGTCGCGTCGCCGCGAATCGCCGGCAAATCCGCGAGCTCTACCTGAATTGCGCCCTTGCCTTCTTCGATACCGTACAGCGTGAGCACCTCGCTGACCAGTTCGTTCAGTTGCAGATGCGCGAGCACTGCAGGGGGCGTGCGTGCATAGTCGCGGAAATTGTCGACCATCTGCTTCATCGCCGCGACCTGATTGACGATGGTGGTCGCGCCGCGCTTCAGCACATCGGCATCCGATGGCGACAGCTTGTCGGCGAGTTTCATCTGCAAACGCTCGGCGGACAACTGGATCGGCGTGAGCGGGTTCTTGATTTCGTGTGCGAGACGCCGCGCGACTTCGCCCCAGGCGATCGAACGCTGCGCGGAGATCACATCCGAAATATCGTCGAACACGACGACGTAGCCGGAGGTCTGCATGTCTTCCGCATCGCGATCGGTGGCGGACACAAGACGCGCGCCGCGCACGAGCAAGGTGAGCGGCTCGGTTTCGCCCGCCACCTGCACCGAGAACTGCTGCTGCCAGTGGCCGCGGTCGTCGTGACCGTCGCCGCTTGCGGCCTCGCGATCGGCGAAGGCCTTGCGCACCATGCCGCCGAATTCGCTCAACACGCCAATCTGCTCGAGCGCCGAACCCAGCACCTCCTGGAACTGCTGACGGAAAATCCGCTCGGCGCCGCGGTTTGCGGTGGTGAGACGGAACTGCCGGTCGAACACGAACACACCCGCGGTCAGGTTCGCGAGAATGCTTTCCAGATAGGCTTTCGAATGCTCGAGCGCGATCCGGTTGTTCTCGACCGCCGCGCGCGCTTCGGAGAGCTGCCGCGTCATCGCGTTGAACGACTGCGTGAGGAAGCCCAGTTCGTCACGCGATTTGATTTCGCGCTTTGGCGTGTAGTCGCCCTCGGTCACTTCCTTGGTGCCCTGCGCGAGCAGGAACAACGGTCGCGCAAGCTGATTGCCGAGCGCAAGCGCCAGCATCATCGCGATGAAGGTGGCAAGGAACAGCGCGAGCGTCAGCGTGCCGATGTACATCTTGCGCAAACCGGTACGGCCCAGCGCCTTCTCCTGATATTCGCGATAAGCCCGCTGCACTGCGTCGGCGTTACGCGCGAGCGACGGCGACACCGGCTGCGTGAGCTGCAGGAAGCGCTCGGTGGGCTGCAGCAGTGACGCGTTCGAATCGGGAATGCGCTGCACGACGCGCAGCCGCAACGCGCCCTTGCTGCCGTGCGCGCGCGGATCGCCGTCGACTTCCCCTTCGATCGCCGCATAGCCGCGGCCACGCGCCTGATCGATCATCAACGGCGTGGGCAAGTCGTTCGACACGAGCGTCGCGTAATTGCCGGACGCCTGCGCGACCACGTGCATGTCCGGCGTCGCGCCCGACATGCTGCGCGTGGGTTCGACGATCGTCGCGTCCTGCACGCCGAACTGATCGCGCAAGCGCAGGAGCGTGAGCGTGGTGCCGGCGGCGTCCGCGCTCGCCAGTTGCTCGGACATCAGGCGGCCCTTGGTCTGCAGATCGGACAGCGAGGCGTCGAGCATGCCGCGGCCGAGATTCAGGCCCGAGGTCAACGCGGTTTCGACGTTCACGTCGAACCACGACTCGATACTGCGCGATACGAACTGATACGAGACCACGTAAATGATGCCGCCCGGCACCACGCCGACCAGCGCCATGAAGAACGCGAGTTTCGCTAACAGGCGGGTGCCGAACTTACCTTTTCTAAGCCGCGCAATGATGATGATGACGAGCGTCGCCACCACCAGCAAAAAGATCATCGCGACCACGAGGTTGGCCGCGTACAGCCACTGGTAATAGCGGTCGAAAAATTCGGTATTCGCGCTCGCCGCTGCAAGCAGCACGAGCAGCAGCACGGCCGTCACGGCGACCGTGGACACCAGCACGCGCACGACGATGCTGCTGACGCTGGTGGCTTGGCGCACTCTATTTAGCACGTTCGGTCACCGTGAAGGTAAAGCGTTTCCACTCCGACGAGAGGCTCCAGTCGCGGTTGTTCACCGCGTCGATCTGGAACGGCTTGGGCATCAGCGCGATGTCGAGTTGCATGCGCACCGACGCGTTGTACGTCTCCCCGACATGCACCTGATTGCGGTCGATCACGTGCCACGACGTGATGTGCTTGATCACCGCGAGCGCATCTTTCAGCGTCGTGAAGCCGAGCTGCAAGCCACCCGACGACACGCTCGACACACGATACTCACGCGTGAGCGGCTGGAACGACAGGCGGATGCTCTGCGACACGCTCACCGGCTGTTCGTCGAACCAGTACCAGCGCGGCCGGCTCAGTTCGAAGTCTGTCGTGAAGTACAGCGGAATGCCTTTGTTGACGGCGTCTTCGAGATTGCTGTTCAGGTCGAAGTCGAAACGCGCGTCGATGCTCCAGCCGGTGTTGTCCGATTGCAGCGACGCGCGCTGCACCGCGATCGAATCGGCGTACGCCGCGCCCGGTACGGCGAGCCACACGGCCAGCACGATCCAGAGCACGGCAGCGAGCCGAAGCGGGAAGAAGCGTTTGATGGTCACCGTTTCTGAAAGCGCGCGTAGAAAAATCCGTCGTGGTCTGAGTTCGAGCCGGCGCTATCTTCAGCGACATGTCCGGCATGGGACCCGGCCGATGTGCCGGCGGGCGCGCGGGCAACTGAGGGTAAAAGTTGCCCCGGCGCGTCCAATCGTACCGCATCCTGGTACTTGTTTCCAAACCACTGCGCCTGCAACTCGCCTTCTTCGGGAAAGATCGAACACGTAACGTAGAGCAACTCGCCGCCTGGCTTCACGAGTGGCCATAGCGCCTCGAGAATGCGGCGCTGCTCGGCAACCAGTGCGGGAATATCCGACGCGCGACGCAGCCAGCGAATATCCGGATGACGCCGCACGATGCCGGACGCCGAACACGGCACGTCGGCCAGAATGCGGTCGAACGGCTGGTCGATGTCGTCGTGCCATTTTGCGGGCGCACCCGCGTCGCCGATACGCACTTCCGCTTCGAGCTTGAGCCGCTGCAGGTTTTCACCGATGCGACGCGCGCGCGATGCGTCGCTTTCGAGCGCCACGAGCTGCAAGTTGGCAAGTTCGAGCAGATGGCCGGTTTTGCCGCCAGGCGCCGCGCACGCGTCGAGCACTCGCATGCCGTCACGCACGCCGAGCAGTTGCGCAGCGAGTTGCGCGCCGGCGTCTTGCACCGACACCACGCCGTCGTTGAAGCCGGGGATCCGGTCGACGGACATCGGCGTGGCGAGCTTGACGGCGTATTCGCCGGCCCTGCTCGCGGGAATGTGATGGTCGTGCAGCACCTGCAGATAGGCGTCGACTGTCGAGCGGCGCGCGTTGACGCGCAATGTCAGCGGACCTTGCGTGTTGCCGGAGGCGAGCACGGCTTGCCATGCGTCGGGCCACGCGCACTTCACAGCATCGATCCACCACGCCGGGTAGTTCCAGCGCGCAACTTCGTCAGCTTGCGCTGCGCTCAGCAGCGCCTCACGCTCGCGCAGGAAATTACGCAGCACGGCGTTGACGAGACCCTTTGCGAACGCGAATTCACGACGCGCGGCGATGGCGCTCACCGCCTGATCGACAACCGTGAACGGCGCATAGGCGGCGTTCTTTTCATCGTCGACGAGCAAAGCGAGCGCGCAGGCGAGCACATGACCGACGTGCGGCGGCGGCGCCTTCTTCACCAGCTTCGCGATCAGCCACTCGGCGGTCGCCAGACGCCGCATGGTGCGGTACGCGATGTCCTGCACCGCGCCGCGCGCAGCGGCGGCGCTGCCTTCAGGCGCGGAGACGAATACGGATTGCAACGCGGCCGGCAACGCCGCGCCGAGGCGCACGGCGCCGACGGCTTGGCCCGCGCAGTCGAGCACGAAACCGAGCGATTCGGGCGCGAGATGCAGCATCGTCAAACGGGATTCGCGCGGACGCGTCGATGGGGAAGCAGAACGCGAAGAAGGCTTTGGAGTCATGAAAAAGGCAAAGGCAGGCCGGGCGGTACGCGCGGCGCAAACAGCACACATTGTAGCGTGGCGCGGGGCGAAGGCCGCCGAGGGTGGCGCGTAGCCGCGCCAGCCGAGGCGCGAGCAATAGGGCAAGGCCTCGCAGCGGAGGGCAAGCGACGCTGCGCCCGGAGCGAAAGTGCTCCGCATTGGCCGCATCAGATCGTGCCGCTACTAATCCGCGGTCCGGCCGCTTAAGCAAAAAGGCGAGCCCGCAGACTCGCCTTTCGTCACGCCGGATCGCCGGATCGCCGGATCGCCGGATCGCCGGATCAGCGCACCGTTACTCGAAGCGCCCCGTGCGCGCCATTTCCATCAAACGCGCGATGCGTTCCTCGGTGGCCGGGTGCGTCGAGAACAGATTCGCGATGCCGCCGCCCGCCAGCGGATTCATGATCATCATCTGTGCGGTGGCCGGATGCTGCTCGGCCGTGGGGAACGGAATGCCGCTCGCGTAGCGATGGATCTTGTCGAGCGCCGAGGCGAGCGCCTGCGGATCGCCGGAAATCTGCGCGCCGCCGCGGTCCGCTTCGAATTCACGCGCACGCGAAATCGCCATCTGAATCAGCGCGCCGGCGATCGGCGCGAGCAACGCGACAGCGATGCCAGCGATCGGGTTCGTCGGACGGCCGTTTTCGTCGCGGCTGCCGAAGAACATCGCGAAGTTCGCCAGTGCAGAAATGGCGCCGGCCATCGTCGCCGAAACCGTGGAGATCAGAATGTCGCGGTGCTTCACGTGCGCCAGTTCGTGCGCCATCACGCCGCGCATTTCGCGCTCAGACAACACGCGCAGGATGCCCGTGGTGGCGGCGACAGCCGCATGCTCCGGATTGCGGCCGGTAGCAAACGCGTTCGGCGCGTCTTCGTTGATCAGGTAGACGCGCGGCATCGGCAGGCCGGCACGCGTGGAAAGCTCGCGCACCATGCGATAGAACTGCGGCGCACTGTTTTCGTCGACTTCCTGCGCGTTGTACATGCGCAGGACCATCTTGTCCGAGAACCAGTACGAAAAGAAATTCATCCCAAGGGCGATCACGAGCGCGATCGTCATGCCGCGCGACCCGCCGATCATCCCGCCGATCACGATGAAAAGGGCCGTGATCGCGGCCATCAACATCGCGGTTTTGACCCAATTGAACATGTCTGCTACTCCTTGCCCTAACGCGGGTTCATATCTGCGCCGCGTGATCGCGGCGGCTGATTGTAAGCGAAATGTTAGATATGGACGCGTGAGGAAAATTCAATCATCTTGATGCGGTGGCGAGCTTGATGCCCAAGCCGACGAATGCGCTGCCGACGCCGCGGTCCAGCCACCGCTTCATCAACGGCTGGCCGGAGAAGCGCTGGGTCACGCTGCCGGCAACCCACGCGACAAAACTGTTCCAGATCATGCTCATCACGACGAACACTCCGCCGAGCGTGAGGAACGCCAGCGCTTTATGGTCGCTGCCCGTTGTGACGAATTGCAGAAAGAACGACACGAAGAACAGCACGACCTTGGGATTCAGCACATTGGTCCAGAAGCCTTGCAGGAACAACTGACGCAATGATTTCGGCGCGCCGGCCGCGCGCGCTTCACCCAGCGCCTGGTCTGCCGCCGGCTTCGCGAAAATCAGGCGCAGGCCGAGATACATCAGATAAATAGCACCGACGAACTTGATAACGGTGAATGCGGTGGCCGAAGCGGCCAGCAGCGCCGTCAGGCCGAACGCGCAGGCAAGCGAATGAACGCAGCAACCGGCGGAGATGCCGAGCGCGGACATCAGCCCTGCGCCACGACCCTGTGCGACGCTGCGCCCGACGATGTAAGCCGTATCGGGACCGGGCGTCACATTCAGCAGAAAGACCGCGACGACGAAAAACTCGAAATGGGTGATGCCAAACATGGAGATCCTCTAAACGCGGGCTGTTGCATAGAGGATTCTAACGCGCTGCAGACTTGCAGCGGGGCTCTTGAACATCGGCCGAATGGACGATGTTCAAGCTATGCGCAAGGCGGTTATTTTGTTTCGGGAAGCTGGAAACGCTGACCCGCGGCCAACGTGGCGCCGGCCAGGAATTCGCGCACCGGCAAGCGCTTGCCGCCGGGTTTTTGCAATTGCGTGAGACGCAGGGCGCCTTCGCCACAGGCAACCACGACGCCTTCCGGAGAAACGTCGGCGATCGTGCCGGGCGCTGTGTCGCCTTGCGCCTCGACCGGGACCGCCGCCCAGATCTTGATCGACGTACCGTCTTCCAGCGTGCCCACGCCGCCGGGGAACGGGTCGAACGCGCGCACCTGACGCGCAAGGACCGCGGCCGGCTTACGCCAGTCGAATGCAGCCTCGTGCTTGCCGATCTTTTCCGCGTAAGTCACGCCGTCCGCGGGTTGCGGCGTTGCCGCCAGCTTGCCGCTACGCTCGAGTTCGATCAGTGCTTCGACGATCAGCTTCGCGCCGTCCTGTGCGAGGCGGTCGTGGAGCGTGGCCGTCGTGTCGTCGGCGGAAATCGGTGTGCGCACTTCGGAAATCATCGCGCCGGTATCGAGGCCGACGTCCATCTGCATCAGCGTGATACCGGTTTCCGTGTCGCCCGCCTCGATCGCACGGTGGATCGGCGCGGCGCCGCGCCAGCGCGGCAACAGCGACCCGTGAATGTTGATGCAACCCAGCGGCGGAATATCGAGCACTTCCTGAGGCAGGATCAGACCATATGCGGCCACCACCATCACGTCGTGCGGCGTGGCGCGCAGTTGATCGATCGCGGCGGTGGCCTCGGCCGGATATTTGCCGGCGCGGCGCAGCGAAGGCGGCTGCGCCACAGCAAGCCCGTGTTCCTGCGCGTAGCGTTTGACCGGACTCGCCTGCAATTTCATCCCGCGTCCCGCGGGCCGGTCGGGCTGAGTCAGCACGAGCGGCACCGGAAAACCGGCGCTGTGAATCGCGGCAAGCGCGGCCGCGGCGAACTCCGGCGTACCGGCAAAGATGACGCGCAACGAATGACTCATGAAGGGGGCAGTAGGCGAGGTGGACGCGCGTTACATCGCGTGGGCGAGCTTCTTCATCTTGCTCTTGATGCGCGTCTGCTTGAGCGACGACAGGTACTCGACGAACACGCGGCCCATCAGGTGATCCATTTCGTGCTGGATGCACACGGCCAGCAAGCCTTCGCAATCCAGCTCGAAGGTTTCGCCCTTCTCGTTCAGCGCCCGCACGCGCACTTTCTCGGCGCGCTCGACGTTGTCGTAAATGCCCGGTACCGAGAGGCAGCCCTCTTCCGACAACTTCTTCTCGTCGCTCGACCAGATGATTTCCGGATTGATGAAGGCGAGCAGCTCGTCGTGCGTTTCCGACACGTCGATCACGATCACGCGTTCATGCACGTCCACCTGGGTCGCCGCGAGGCCGACGCCGGGCGCGCCATACATCGTTTCGGCCATGTCGGCGACGAGCCGGCGGATGCGGTCGTTGACCGCTTCGACCGGCTTCGCAATCTTGTGCAACCGCTTGTCCGGGTAATTGAGAATGTTCAGTAAAGCCATGATCTTGAGTGTGTTTTTTCGGCGCCGCTGCCGGTGGAAGGCTAGCGTTGGCCATTCGGCCAGGTTGTGGGCACATCGCGTTACGCAGAGGATAGAGGCTGTCGAACCGGTTCGATTCAACGCGCCACGTGCGCCAAACGACGAGCCCGCGCGGGTGGGCGCGGCGCTGCAGTTATTTCGGATGATGAAAATTTTAGCATGGCGCCCGCCTGCCCGCTGGCTCCGTAAGAGGATCGACTCTCAATGCATACCTTGCCCGCAACCGATATTGAACTCGCCGCGTGGCTGCGGCTTTCGCTCGCACCGGGGCTGAAGCCCGCTGCCCTGCGCCTACTGCTGGGCGCTTTCGGACTGCCGGAAGCGATCTTCAATCAATCGCCCGAGGCACTTGCCGAGATCGCGGGCGAGGCTGCGGCGCGCGCCGTGCTGGCGCCGTGCAGCCCAGATTTCGATGCGCAACTCGACGCGGTGATCGCATGGCGCGAGCTGCCCGGCAACCACGTGGTGACACTCGACGATCCCGCCTACCCGCCCGCGCTGCTGACCATGCCCGATCCGCCGCCACTACTATATATAAAGGGCCGGCTGGATCTGCTGCATACGAGGGCGGTCGCCCTGGTGGGCAGCCGCAGCGCGACACCGCAAGGCGCTGAAGACGCGGAGCGCTTCGCGCGCGAGCTTTCGCAGGCCGGTGTCACGATCGTATCGGGGCTCGCGCTGGGCATCGACGGTGCCGCGCATCGGGGCGGCCTGGAAGGCGTCGGTAGCACGGTGGCCGTAATCGGCACCGGCGCGGACCTCGTGTATCCGGCCGCGCATCATGCACTTGCGCGGCAGATTGCAATGCAAGGCGCGATCCTGTCGGAATGGCCGCTCGGCACACCGGCACGCGCCGCCAATTTTCCACAGCGTAACCGCTTGATCGCCGGCCTCGTCAGCGGGGTTGTGATCGTCGAGGCCGCCATGCGCTCGGGCTCGCTGATCACGGCGCGGCTCGCCAATGAAATGGGGCGCGATATCTTCGCGTTGCCCGGCTCGATCCATGCGCCGTTGTCGCGCGGTTGTCATCGGATCATCAAGCAGGGCGCCAAGCTGGTGGAAACGCCCGATGAGGTGTTGGAGGAACTGGGCGTCTCGAGGCCCGTGGCAACGAAGGCCGCCAGCGGGCAAGCCGTTCTTTGGGACGGCGAGGCGGGCTGGCGAAATTCCTCAACGGGGCTGGCGTCGGTGGCAGATCAACCGGATTCGGCAGCCGCGCCAGCCTCAGCCGCGACTCAGCCGGAATTGACGGCTGCGCCGGCAGCATCCGCGGCCCCGCCGGCCATGAGCGCAGAGGCGTTGCAACTCCTCGACGCACTCGGTCACGCCCCCGCCACGCTTGAAATTCTTGCCACCCGCACCGAGATGGGGGACGCGGCATTGCAAAACACGCTGCTGCAGCTCGAACTCGCCGGCCAGGTGACCGCGCTGCCCGGCGGCCGCTTCACGCGAGCCACCCACGGCTGACCCCGCATCGACCAGGGTTGACCACCATTCGGGATCGGCCATGCTACATTCGCGCCAAAGCACCTGACAAAAGTACGCAAGGAACCACCATGCCCGCGCTGAATCTCGACACCGACCAAGACCGGATCGCCGAGCGCGTCAACGAACCCGACACGCTGTTCGTGGCCTGCCTGTGCGCGGAGTGGTGCGGAACCTGTCGTGAGTATCGGGACGCCTTCGACCGGCTGGCCGATAAGCATCCGGAGATCTGTTTCGCATGGATCGACATCGAAACCCATGCGGACCGCTTCGACGATCTGGATGTCGAAAATTTCCCGACCATCCTGATCGAAGACTCAGTAACGACACGTTTTTTTGGCACGGTTTTGCCGCAGGCGGCGATTGTGGAGCGGATGTTGTCCGATCTGACGGCCGTGCCCGGCGTCAGCGGCGCGCCCAAACTGCGGCCCGCGCTCGCCGTCGCGTGAATGTGGGCGCCGGCCGCTGAACCTTGTGGCACGGGCGTTGCGAGCGACACACAGCGCGTTTTCCGCAGCTTGCCCAGTTACTGAGCGCGCAATTATCATGGCGCGCTTTTTATGGCACTTGACACGCCGCGCTGGCGCCGTGTGCTATAAAGCGGTCGTTATTGGGTCGCAAAGGTCGCAAACGAGGGTCGCGCTAATAAATGCGCACTCAAGGCCATCAACCCGGATCTACCAACCTCACATCGAGTCATGTCCAAAGCACTGATCATCGCCGAAAAGCCTTCCGTCGCGAACGACATCGCGCGCGCTTTGGGCGGCTTTACCAAGCATGACGAATACTACGAAAGCGACGACTACGTCCTTTCCTCGGCAGTCGGCCACTTGCTGGAAATCGCCGCGCCCGAAGACTATGAAGTCAAACGCGGCAAGTGGAGTTTCGCCAACCTGCCCGTCATTCCGCCGCACTTCGATCTGAATCCGATCGCCAAGAGCGAGTCGCGCCTGAAGGTGCTGACCAAGCTGCTCAAGCGTAAAGACGTCGATCGTCTGATCAACGCATGTGACGCTGGGCGCGAGGGCGAGCTGATTTTCCGCCTGATCGCGCAGCACGCGAAAGCCAAGCAACCGGTACAGCGCCTGTGGCTTCAGTCGATGACAGCCGGCTCGATCCGTGACGGCTTTGCGCGTCTGCGTAGCGACGAAGAAATGCAGCCGCTCGCGGATGCGGCGCGCTGCCGCTCGGAAGCGGACTGGCTGGTCGGCATCAACGGCACGCGCGCCATGACGGCGTTCAACAGCAAGGGCGGCGGCTTCTTCCTGACCACGGTCGGGCGGGTGCAGACGCCGACGCTGTCGATCGTTGTCGAGCGCGAAGAAAAGATTCGCCGCTTCGTGCCGCGCGATTATTGGGAAGTGAAGGCGGAGTTCGTCTGCGCGGCCGGTTTCTACGAAGGCCGCTGGTTCGATCCGCAATTCAAGCGCGACGAGTTCGATCCGGAAAAACGCGATTCGCGCCTGTGGGCACTGCCCGCGGCCGAAACGATCGTCGCCGCCTGCCGCGGCCAGATCGGCAAGGTAACCGAAGAATCAAAGCCGTCCACGCAACTGTCGCCGGCGCTGTTTGACCTGACCAGCTTGCAGCGTGAGGCCAACGGCCGCTTCGGCTTCTCGGCGAAGAACACGTTGGGCCTCGCTCAGGCGTTGTACGAAAAGCACAAGGTGCTGACCTATCCCCGGACCGACGCGCGCGCGTTGCCGGAAGACTATATGGATACGGTCAAGGAAACGCTTGGCATGCTCAAGGAGAGCAACAACTATCTCCCGTACGCCAAGCAGGTGCTCGACAAGGGTTGGGTGAAGCCGAACAAGCGCATCTTCGATAACTCGAAGATCAGCGACCACTTCGCAATCATCCCGACGGCGCAGGCGCCGAAGAATCTGTCCGAGCCGGAACAGAAGCTCTACGACCTGGTCGTGAAGCGCTTCCTGTCGGTGTTCTTCCCGGCCGCTGAATATCGAGTGACGACGCGGATCACGGAAGTGGTCGGCCATCACTTCAAGACTGAAGGCAAGGTGCTGGTCGAACCGGGCTGGTTGCAGGTCTATGGCCGCGAAATCAGCGGCGAAGACGCGAACCTCGTGCCGGTGCAGAAGGACGAGAAGGTCAAGACGGACAAGATCGCCGCCCAGCAACTGGTGACGAAACCGCCCGCACGCTACAACGAAGCGACCTTGCTGTCGGCCATGGAAGGCGCGGGCAAACTGGTCGAAGACGACGAATTGCGCGAAGCCATGGCGGCCAAGGGGCTCGGCACGCCGGCCACGCGCGCCGCCATCATCGAAGGGCTGCTCGGCGAAAAGTATCTGATCCGCGAAGGCCGCGATCTGATTCCGACCGCCAAAGCATTCCAGTTGATGACGCTGCTGCGCGGTCTCGGCGTGAAGGAACTGACCGCGCCGGAATTGACCGGCGAGTGGGAATACAAGCTCTCGCAAATGGAGCGTGGCAACCTGCCGCGCGACGCGTTCATGCAGGAAATCGCCCGCATGACGCAAACCATCGTCAAGCGCGCGAAGGAATACGATTCCGACACGATCCCAGGTGATTACGCGACGTTGCAAACGCCGTGTCCGAATTGCGGCGGTCAGGTGAAGGAAAACTACCGGCGCTTCGCATGCTCGAAGTGCGAGTTTTCGATCTCGAAGATTCCGGGCGGCCGCCAGTTCGAAATCCCGGAAGTTGAAGAGTTGCTGCAGAACAAGACGATCGGACCGCTGTCGGGTTTCCGCAGCAAGATGGGCCGCCCGTTCTCCGCGATCCTCAAGCTCTCACTCGATGACGAGATCAAGAACTACAAGCTCGAGTTCGACTTCGGTCAGGACTCCGGCGGCGAAGACGGTGAACCGCCTGACTTCTCCGATCAAGAGGCAGTCGGCGCGTGCCCGAAGTGCAAGGGCCGTGTGTTCGAACACGGCATGAGCTATGTCTGCGAGAACTCGGTTGCGAATCCGAAGACTTGTGACTTCCGCTCGGGCAAGGTGATTCTGCAGCAGGAAATCGCCCGAGACCAGATGTCAAAGTTGCTCGAGGAAGGACGCACCGACCTGCTGACGAACTTCAAGTCGTCGCGCACCGGCCGCAACTTCAAGGCGTTCCTCGTCAAGCAGAACGACGGCAAGATCGGCTTCGAATTCGAGAAGAAAGAGCCGTCGGCCAAGACCGCAGCGAAAACCGCGGCGGCCAAGACTGCAGCGAAGGCAGCGCCGGAGTCTGATGACGAAGACGCACCGGTCGCAGTGAAGGCAGTGCCCGCCAAAAAGGCCGCAGCGAAGAAAGCGCCCGCTACGAAGACGGCGGCTGCGAAAAAGACCGCCGCTGCCAAGAAGGCGCCGGCTAAGAAAGCAGTAGCACGCAAGACGGGCTCGTAATTCGGGCGGAGGCTGGAGGGTATTCTGCTTCCAGCCAGCTTCGAACTTGCCGATAAAAAAGGCGCAGTCACTTCCGTGACTGCGCCTTTTTATTTGTCGGCCCGGCAGCGCTTGCCTCAAGCGCTGCCGGCACCATCGCCCGACTAGTTACAGCGGCGACAGAGCGGTGGGCCGCGGACGATTCGTCGTCTTTGCCAAAGTCTTCGGCAGCGGCGACAACTCGCTATCCAGCAGCCGTGACAGCGGCTCAGCGCCATCGAACGCTTCCGGCGGCATGGGATCCGCTGAATCGAGCGCGGCGGACGTGGCGGGCCTGCCAAGCCCGTCCTTGATCCACTGTTCACCGAGCAGACTGTTCGGCGTCTGGCTGAAATGCTCCACCAGATGATCGATGAACGTACGCACCTTCGCCGGCAAGTGACGGCGGCTCGGATACGCGATGTTGATCTCGACCTGCGGCAAACGGAAATCGCCGAGCAAACGCACGAGCCTGCCGCGCGTCATGTCACGGCCGATCAGGTAGCTCGGCAGAATCGCGATGCCCATGCCGAGCAGCGCGAACTGCCGCAGCATCTCCGTGTTGTTCGCCACGATGACGTTGACCGGCCGCACGCGCACTTCGCCCTCCGAACCCGTGAACACCCGCTCGTCGCCCCAATACTCGGACGGCAAGCTCAGGCACGGGTGCTCGAGCAGATGCTCGGGACGCGTGGGCGTGCCGTGCTTTTCCAGATACGCGGGCGTCGCGCATACCGTCATGCAACCGGTGGTCAAGCGCCGCGTGACAATGCTCGCGCTGCGCATCTGCCGCGTGACCACCACACCGACGTCGAAACCTTCTTCGACCAGATCAACCTGACGGTCGACCAGCGTGACATCGGGAATGACTTTCGGATAGCGCTCCGCGTAGGTTTGCAGCACGGGCGCAAGGTTATGCAACCCAAACACGACCGGTGCGACTATGCGCAGCGTGCCGACGGGTTCGTGATTGCGCGCGACCACCATCTGCTCGACGTCTTCCAGTTCGTCGAGAATCTGGCGCGCGCGCTCGAGATAAACCTGGCCGGATTCGGTCAGAGACAAGCTGCGGGTTGTGCGATTGAGCAGCCGCGTACCAAGACGGCCTTCGAGATCGGCAACGTGACGGGTGGCAACTGCGTTGGAAATATCCATCGCGCTCGCAGCGCGGGCAAAACTGCCGAGATCCGCCACTTTGACGAAAACTCGCATCGACTGCAAATGATCCATAAGACAACTCCTGCCGTGTTACTGCTTCCTGACAATTAGTGAAAACCAGTGAAGCGAACTTGGAATTCTCCTACGACTCGCGAAATCGTGCAGAAGTTGCCCGCGAAAGCGGAAATATTGTCGATATTTGTGCGACTGTGTCCCTCAATGTAGGGCACGCATCTCGATTGTTCCGACGAGAGCAACAATCTGCTGCACCGCAGCTTGCACTGTCTTTTTTGTTCGAACAGATGCAACGGTCGTCCCGGCATTGTGAAATCAGAAAAAATCCCGATTCGGCGTCGGACCGGCAAAGAAAAACCGCCCGAAGGCGGCTTCTGTGCGAAGTGACCGCTCACCTAGTCAGGCAGCGAGCTTTCCTTCGAGTGTGAGCTTGGTCTGCGTCAAAGCCGGCGGCAGGCCTTGCTGCAACGTGTCAAATAGCTCGGTATGGAGCGCGAGTTCGGCGCGCCAAGCTGCGTCGTCGACCGAGATCACCTGCTGGAATTGCTCGCGGCTGAAATCCAGGCCGCGCCAGTCGATGTCTTCATAGTGCGGCGACACGCCGAACGCGTGCTCTTCACCTTGCGCCTTGCCTTCGATGCGCCCGACCATCCAGCTCAACACCCGCATGTTCTCGCCGAAGCCCGGCCAGACGAACTTGCCGTCCGCGCCCTTGCGGAACCAGTTGACGCAGAAGATCTTCGGCAGCTTTGCGTTCAGTTTCTCGAGACGCTCGCCGGTTTTCAGCCAGTGCCCGAAGTAGTCGCTCATGTTGTAGCCGCAGAACGGCAGCATTGCGAACGGGTCGCGGCGCACCACGCCCTGCTGCCCCGCCGCCGCCGCGGTCGTTTCCGAGCCCATGGTGGCCGCCATGTAGACGCCTTCGACCCAGTTGCGCGCTTCCGTGACGAGCGGCACGGTGGTGGAACGGCGGCCGCCGAAAATGAACGCGTCAATCGCAACACCTGCCGGGTTCTCCCAGTCGGCATCGATCGACGGACATTGCGAAGCCGGCGCCGTGAACCGTGCGTTCGGGTGCGCGGCCTTGCGCCCGCTCTCCTTCGCGCTCGCCGGCGTCCAGTCCTTGCCCTGCCAGTCGATCAGGTGCGCGGGCGGCTCGTCGGTCATGCCCTCCCACCAGACGTCGCCGTCGTCGGTCAGCGCGACGTTCGTGAAGATGACGTTTTCCTTCAACGTGGCCATTGCGTTGAAGTTGGTCTTTTCGCTCGTGCCCGGCGCGACGCCGAAATACCCCGCCTCCGGGTTGATCGCGTACAGACGGCCGTCCTTACCCGGCTTGATCCACGCAATATCGTCGCCGATCGTGGAGATTTTCCAGCCATTCAGGCCTTCCGGCGGAATCAGCATCGCGAAGTTGGTCTTGCCGCAAGCAGACGGAAACGCCGCCGCGACATGATGCTTATGTCCTTGCGGCGACGTCACGCCGAGAATCAGCATGTGTTCGGCGAGCCAGCCTTCGTCGCGGCCCATCGTGGAGGCGATGCGCAGCGCGAAGCACTTCTTGCCGAGCAGCGCATTGCCGCCGTAGCCCGAGCCGTAGCTCCAGATCTCGCGCGATTCGGGGAAATGGACGATGTATTTGGTCTCGTTGCACGGCCACGGCACGTCTTTCGCGCCCGCCGCAAGCGGCGCGCCGACCGAGTGCACGCACGGCACGAACTCGCCGTCTTCGCCCAGCACCTCGTACACCTGGCGACCCATGCGCGTCATGATGCGCATGTTGGTCACCACGTACGCGCTGTCGCTCAACTCGACGCCGACGTGCGCGATCGGCGAACCGAGAGGCCCCATCGAGAACGGCACCACATACATGGTGCGGCCGCGCATGGCGCCGTCGAAGAGGCCGTTGAGCGTCGAGCGCATCTCAGCCGGTTCGATCCAGTTGTTGGTTGGCCCGGCATCTTCACGACGCTGCGAGCAGATGAAGGTACGGTCTTCGACACGCGCCACGTCCGACGGATCGGACCATGCCAGATAGGAATTGGGACGTTTGGCGGGATTGAGCTTCTTGAGGGTGCCGGCTTCGACCATCTGGGCACACAGGCGGTCGTACTCTTCCTGTGAACCGTCGCACCAGACGATTCGATCGGGCTTGGTCCTGGCGGCAACGCGCTGGACCCAGTCGATCAGTTTTCGGTGTTTGACCCACTCGGGCGCCCCTGCGGACGCCTCGATAGTGGGCTGTCCTTCGAATGAGGGATGATTCATCGACCTGTCTCCGTTTTGAAAGCAATAGAAAAACGGTACAAGCCCAGTGACGCTGCATGCGAGAGGCGTTCAATTCATCGCGACGACATTTCTACAAGCCGACGCGCAATTTGTGCAGGTCATCATGGGCCACACAGCCTGTTGCACGGAGGTTCCCGCCGACGGCCTTCTGCAACCGTCTGTAAAGCGACTTGCCTCAACACGCAACAAACTGTTAAAAACGATGTCAATCGGCCTTGCCGTGGCGCTGCCGTTCTACGCGGCAACTTCTACGGTAAGGCATCCAGCCAGACCGGCATGTGACCTGGGTCACATGGTGGGACAGTCAGCATAACACTCCGTTCCGCACCGCTATGGTGCGCCGCAAGACACATACCATGAAGATTGCCATCCTCGACGATTACCAGGACGCCGTCCGCAAGCTCGACTGCTTTCAACTGCTGGCCGACCATGAGGTCAAGGTTTTCAACAACACAGTCCGCGGTCTCGGCCAACTGGCGAGCCGTCTTTCCGAAGTCGACGCACTCGTCCTGATCCGCGAACGCACCCGCATCAGCTCGCAACTACTCGACAAGTTGCCGCGTTTGCGCATGATCAGCCAAACCGGCAAAGTCTCCAGCCATATCGATCTGGCAGCCTGTACCGAGCGCGGTATTGCCGTGCTGGAAGGCAGCGGCTCACCGATCGCGCCGGCCGAACTGACGTGGGCCCTCATCATGGCCGCTCAACGGCGGATTCCGCAATACGTAGCAAACCTTAAGCAAGGGGCCTGGCAGCAGTCCGGCCTGAAGACATCGGTGCTGCCGCCGAACTTCGGTTTGGGCCAGGTGTTACGCGGTCAGACGCTGGGGATTTGGGGTTACGGCAAGGTCGGCCGGCTGGTTGCCGGATACGGCAAGGCGTTCGGCATGAACGTGCTGATCTGGGGTCGCGAGCATTCGCGCGAAGCGGCGCGCGCGGACGGCTATGGCGTGGCCGAGAGCCGCGAGGCGTTGTTCGAGCAAAGCGATGTGCTGTCGTTGCACCTGCGACTGCATGACGACACGCGCGGTATCGTCAAGCAGGAAGACCTGATGCGGATGAAGCCGACTGCGTTGCTCGTGAACACGAGCCGGGCCGAACTGCTCGACGACAACGCACTCGTCAGTGCGTTGTCGCACAACCGTCCGGGGATGGTCGCGATCGACGTCTATGAAAGCGAGCCGATTCTGCAGGGCTACAGCTTGCTGCGCATGGAGAACGTGATCTGCACGCCGCACATCGGCTACGTGGAGCGCGAGAGCTATGAGTTGTATTTCACCGCTGCATTCCAGAACATTCTGGCTTTCGACGCCGGCGACACGGCCAGCGTGGCGAATCCGGAAGCGTTGCAGGGCGGGCGCCGGCGTTAATTTTCGGCGTTAGTCCCGCGCCGCAGCTCACCTCAGCGCGCTTCGTGCGCGGCGGCTTCCAGCAGATCGGGCATGCGTTCCAGAAAGGCCTCGCCGTCGGTGCGACCGAGGTTGTACGCGTGCACCATCTGCGAAGGGCTCGTGTAATCCCAACTCGAAATGGGCACCTTGCGCGACGGTTGCACGTAGAGCCGTTGCTGCACGCCGTGCGGCACGACGAACATCTGCGGCCGCGGATAAAGGCGCGTGACCATCACCAGCACGTTGCCGGGCGCATCGGCGTCGAGCGCGCCGACCGGCACGTTGTCGACCATTCCGCCGTCGAGCACCGGCCGGCCATTGCGCCGCAAAACCGGCGTGAACGGCGGCGTACTCGACGATTGCAGGATCAGATCGGCGAGATCCTCGACGCTCGCGCAATCCTGCGCTCGCACGAATTCCGGATGAAAGCCGAGCGTCTGACCCAATGTCGGATGCAGCGTCTTACGCACGTATTTCTCGATGTTGTACGCGATCAGGCCTGCGGCAACTGCACTGCGCGCGCCAAGCCAGCGCGGCAGGTGCGACACGCCGATGCGGATTTCAGGCGCGTCGGCGAGCGTGGAAAATTTGTCGCGGTAGATATCGAGCAACGCCTGCCGGTAGATCCGGTAATGCGGAAACACCGATTCGCCACGCAGCAGATTGCCCCAGTAGGCATTGCGGGTGTTGTGGCGCAGCGCGTCTTCGTAATAGCGCATGACCCAGTCGGAATCGCGCGTGTAGAGCATGCACGCAGTGGCGGCGCCGGCCGAAATGCCAGCGATGACGCGCGGACGGATATCCAGTTCCGGCTGCACCACGTCCCAGAATCCCGCCTGCCACCAGCAGCGATTGCCGCCGCCGGCGAATACGACCTGATCGAACATCTTGGCTTTTTCCTCTAATACGGCTTGCTGGCCCGTTTCAGGTGTCAGTCGAGCAGAGCGTAGGTGGTGGTGGCGTGGACGGCCATGTTGCCGGCTTCGTCGAATAACTCGACTTCGCCGAACACGAGATTGCGGCCCATGCGCAGCACGCGCGCGGTGATCAGCACGTCGCCGTTGCGCACCGCGCGCATGAAACTGATGTTGAGCGAGACGGTGCTCATCGGCTTGAAGCCGCCGAGCGCGGCCGAAATCGCGACGATCATCGCCGTATCGGCGGCCGCCATGAAGACCTGGCCGCAGATCACCCCGCCGGAATGACGCAGTCCGCCGGAAAACGGCAGGCGCAACGTCGCACTTTCTTCGTCGACCTTGACCGGGGTCAGCGTGAGCGCGCGGACCCAGGGCGCGAGGATGCGGTCGAGCAGCTCGTTAATCTCTTTATCATCCATGGCGGTCCCCGGTCGAAAGCCGCGCGACGCTTCGCGCGGCAGGTGTCCGCGACATGATACCGGGACGGCGAGCCGCGCGCCGTCCCGGTGCGTGACGGCCGGCAGCGCAGGTGCCGGGTCGCCGACCTTCCAGATTTTTTAAGAAATCTGCTAAAGGGGCTTGGCAATCTCGGAAAGTTTCGGCATAATTTCGCTTCTGTTGGGGGCGTTAGCTCAGTTGGTAGAGCAGCGGACTCTTAATCCGTAGGTCGAGTGTTCGAGTCACTCACGCCCCACCAAAGCATTCGACAAAAAGCCCGGTCCTTGCGACTGGGCTTTTTGCTTTGCGCTCTGCGGCACGGGCGCCGTGCGAGCAAGCCGACTCCGCATTCCCCGACCTGCCATCGTGACCCATGATTCGAAGCGCCGGAGCCTCGCCATGTCCAAATCAAAACTCAATCCCGCCGATCTGGCTACGCCGCTCTCCGAAAAAGAGTTCGACGAACTCGATGAGTTTCTGGTTTCCGACGTAACGTCGGAAGAGACGCTGACGATCGAGGGGCTCGACGGGTATCTGACTGCGATGGCCATCGGACCGACTACCGTGCCGCCCAGTTACTGGCTACCGGGTGTCTGGGGGCCGAGCGAGGCTGACGCACCTGCATTCGAAACCATGGATCAGGCACAGCACATTCTCGGGCTGATCTTGCGGAACATGAACGGCATCATCGTCAGCCTGGAAGATGACCCCGATGAGTTCGAACCGGTGTTCGGCTTCTGCCGCGTTGACGACAATGAACGCGAATACATCGACGGCGAAGCGTGGGCTTTCGGCTTCATGCAGGGCCTGTCCGCGGTTCGGGCGGACTGGCAAGCGCTGTTCGATAGCGAGCAGGGTCGGGAATGGTTGAATCCGCTACACCTGATGGGCTCAGAGGAGCTTACGCCGGAAGAGCAGCAGTTGATCGACACGCCAGAACAGCGTGAAACCCTCACCAAACAGATTCCCGCCAGCGTCGCCGCGATCTATCGTTTCTGGCTTCCGCACCGCCAGGCTGTGCACGAGCGAAAGCTCGCCGCCGCGATGCAGCGCACCGAACCCAAGGTGGGCCGCAACGACCCGTGTCCTTGCGGCAGCGGCAAGAAATTCAAGAAATGCTGCGGCGCTGCGGCTACGCTGCATTGAAAGCAATTTCCTTCAATACACCCCACTCCGCTGCCCGATACCGTTGAGCGTCGCAAATCCCGCGCACTCACGTATCGAGGCATCAGATGACCGTCTTACTCTCCATGGCCGCCTTTGCGCTGGCCTCGTCGATTTCTCCTGGGCCGGTCAATGTCGTCGCGCTGAGCGCCGGCGCACAGCATGGTTTCGCCGCGAGCATGCGGCATGTGACCGGTGCGACCGTCGGGTTCACGCTGCTGTTGTTGCTCATCGGTCTGGGGCTGCACGAGCTACTCGCGCATTTCCCCAATCTGATCGACATCGTCAAATGGGCGGGCGTCGGGTTCCTGCTTTACATGGCCTACAAACTCGCCGTCGACGACGGCAAGCTTGGCGCCGACAAGCCCACTCGCGGGCCATCCTTCGCCTACGGCGCTGCGATGCAATGGCTCAATCCGAAGGCGTGGCTCGCGTCGCTAGCCGGCATGGGCGCCTACGCGGCCGATGGCGATGGCCGGCTCGTCTGGCAATTCACCGTCGTGTACTTCGTGGTTTGCTATCTGTCGATTGCCAGTTGGGCGTATGCCGGCACGTTCCTGCGTCGATACTTGCAGGAGCCGAAGCGCGTGAGGTTTTTCAATCGTGTGATGGCGGTTTTGCTCGCGGCTAGCGCGTTGTATCTGCTGATAGCGTGACGCGAAACACGCGTCCGCAATTCAACTGCGATACTGCCCCGGCGTTGCGGCGACCAGCCGCTTGAAAGTCCGCTGCAAATGCGCCTGATCGGCAAAGCCCGCGTCGAGCGCAACGTCCGCTATCGGGTGGCCGCGCCGGAGTTGCGCGCGGCTGAACTGGATGCGTCGGTTGATCAGATACGCGTGCGGCGTCATGCCGTAACGCTGTTTGAACGCGCGGATCAAGTGCGAAGCGGAAAGCTCAGCCGCTTCGCAAACATCCTCCAGCTTCAGCGCACGGGTGCAATTTTCGGCGATGAATTCCGCGGCTCGCGCGAGTTGCCCGCTCGCATCGTGATCCGGCAAGGGCGCCGGATTCAACTTCTGCTGGACTTCCGAGAAGAACGTGAGCGCAGCGCTTTCCTTGCGCATGAGCGCGCTGTCGTCGTCGACGAGAATCGCGTAGAGACGGTTCAAACCGCCGAACAACGCCGGGTCGGTCGTCATGGTCTGTGAGAAAGCGCTAAACGCGTGGTTGTCGCTGAAACCCAGGTCGTGTTGCAGACCTGTGAGCCAATCAACGTCAACATGCAGCATCCGATACGACCAGCGCTCGTCGGCAACCGGGTTGCACGCGTGCACGTCATCGGGATTCATCATCACGACCGCACCGGCGCCGATCCATTCACTCGCGTGACGATTCACGTACACGCTACGCCCGCCGGTGACGGCGCCGATCGAGAACGTCTCGTGCGAGTGTTTGGCATAGCAGACCTCACGGCCGTCTTCGATGGAACGCGCCTCGATGAACGGCAACGCGTCATCGCGCCAGAATTTCGGCGCCGCAGCCAACACCGCTGAATCATCCCGGTCATTCGTCCCGCTCATCGTGTGCTCCTCGGTCAGGCGCTTTATTTCATCGCAACTTCGTCGCCTGTGCACGTCGGCGCGAACCACATCGTAACGGTCCAAACCGCCACGGACCAGCGTCGAAAGCATCGCACCCGCAGGAACCCCCGACATTTCACGCTTGCCAATCTCAAAACACATAGTTATATTATGACTAGATCAACAAAGACTAGCCTGCAGCCACTTTAACTATGGTCCGCCACTCTCCGCTCGCCCTCGCTGTCCTCGCCATGCTGACTGAAACCCCGATGCATCCGTACCGGATGCAGCAGCTCATCAAGGCACGCGGCAAGGACGAGGTCATCAACGTTGGCCAGCGCAACAGCCTGTACCAGACCATCGATCGCCTGGTGCGCGGCGACCTGATCGCCATCCGCGAGACGGAGCGCGACGGCGCGTTCCCCGAACGCACGGTCTATGAAATCACCGAAGCCGGCCGCGACACCGGGCGTCTGTGGCTGCGCGAACAGCTTGCGCAGCGCACCCGCGATTTCCCGGCCTTTCCGGCCGCGCTCTCGCTTCTGCCGCTGCTCTCGCCCGAAGACGTGTGCCGTCAGCTCGATACCCGCATCGGCGCGCTTGAGCGGGAATTGGCCCGGCTCGATGAAGCCACCGCACAAGCCACCCAGATGGAAGTGCCGCGGCTGTTCCTGCTCGAAGTTGAACTCGTGCGCGCGCAACTCGTTGTCGAGCTGGAATGGGTTCGCAGCGTGGTGACCGATCTGAAAGCTGGCACGCTCACCTGGAGCCAGGAATGGATAGAAGAAATCGCTCAACGTTTCACGCTGCCGGCCGGTGAATACAAGTACCGGCTTGTCCAACCTGCCACAAAGAAGGAGGCGAAGTCATGAGTCGTGAACCCATGGAGGTGATCGTGATCGGGGCCGGCACAGGCGGCCTCTGTCTGGCGCACGGGTTGAAGCGCGCCGGCATCAACGTAAATGTCTACGAACGCGACCGCACACGTGCTGACGGTTTGCAGGGCTATCGCGTCGGCATCAATCCGCACGGGCTCGCGTCGCTGGAAGCGTGTCTTCCGCCCGAACTCTATGCAACCTTTCTCGCGACCTGCGCGCGCACACCCGGCCACTTCAACATCCTGACCGAGCGCATGACCGAATTGCTCACCGTGCCACTCGAAGACGAATCGATGAGCGGCGGCAAATCGGTCAGCCGGATGACGCTCAGGCAAGTCCTGCTGACAGGTCTCGAAGCGCAATTGCACTTCGACAAGACGTTCACGTCGTACGAGCAGAACGCCGACGGCAGCGTCACCGTGCATTTCGCGGATGGCACGCACGTGAGCGCCGATCTGCTGATCGGTGCGGACGGCGCGCGTTCGAAGGTGCGCCGCCAACTCCTGCCGCACGCGAAGCTTGAAAACACCGGCATCGTCAGCATCGGCGCGAAGGTGCCGATGGACGAAACATCACGCGCGCTGCTGCCGCCCAAGGTGCTCGACGGCATTACGCTGATCAACGCGCCAAAGGGCTATGGCGGCATCATCCATGTGATGGAATTTCCGTGGCGCGCGGACGGCGGCGGAATGAAGGAAGGCATCGGCAGCAACGACGCCGAGTTGCTCTCGGGCTGGCCCGGATTGCTCTACGACAACACGCGCGACTATCTGATGTGGGGTATCTGGGGCGCACTGCACAACCTGCCGGCCGACCCCAAACCGCTGGGACCGGCCGCACTACTCGCGCTCGCGACGCAGATCACCGATGGCTGGCATCCCAATCTACGCGCCCTGATTCGCGCATCGGACCCGTCCACCACCTTCAGCGTCGAAGTGCGCACATCGGTTCCTGTCGACGCTTGGCCGACCACCAACGTCACGGTTCTGGGTGACGCAGTGCATCTGATGACGCCGGGCCGCGGCGTCGGTGCGAATACCGCGCTGCGTGATGCCGCACTACTCGCTGCGCGTCTCGCCGACGCACAACAGGGCAAGCTGTCGGGCCACGACGCCGTAGCGGGTTACGAAGAGGAGATGCGCCGCTACGGTTTTCACGCGGTCGCGGAATCGCGCAAGCAGTTCGACGCGCGCGGCGCGTTGCATCGGCCGGTGGTCGGAAGAATGGCGTTGAGCGCCATGCGCACGAGCTTGCGCGTAGTGAACAACGTGCCAATGCTCAAGCGCCGCATGATCGACGCCGAAAACGAATTTCGCGGCGCCGATCGTCACGCGGCACCCGCCGCGCACGGTCAATAATACGGTCAATAAGTTACTTCGGCGTGATGTCGATATTGCCGAGATACTTCGCCGCCAGCGTCTTCACGGTGCCATCGGCCTGAACCTTCGCGATCGCTGCGTTCAACTGATCCCGCAACGCGGTGTCGCCTTTGCGAATCCCGTAGGCGATGCCGCTGCCGAGAATCTTGTCATCGCGCACCGGCTGCCCGACGAACGCGTAGTCCTTGCCGGTAGGCTTCGACAGAAATCCCGTCTGGCCGGCCGGCGCGAGAACGAGCGTCGCATCAAGCCGGCCCGCCAGCAGATCCGTATAGACCTGGTTCTGATCCTGATACGGCACGACGGTGACACCCGCCGGTTCCCAATGCGCCTTCGCGAAGGTTTCCTGAATCGACGCCTGCAACACGCCGACGCGTTTGCCCTTCAACGATTCCGGCGTCGGCAGCAAACCGCTGTCACGCTTCGCGATCAGTTGCGTCGGCACGCGATACACGACCGTCGTGAAATCGATCGCCTGACGACGCTGCTCGGTGGCGTTCATGGCCGAATTGATCGCGTCGAACTTGCGGCCTTGCAGCGCGGGAATCAAGCCGTCGAACGAGGTTTCGACCCATTTGCACGTCATGTGCGCAGCGACGCACACGGCATTGCCGACGTCGATGTCGAGACCTTGCAACTCACCGTTCGGCCCTTTCGATTCGAACGGCGGATACTGCGCCTCGAGTCCGAAACGCAGCGTCGAGGTGTCGGCAGCGATCGCGGCTGACGATGCAGCAATCGACGCGAATGCGCAGGCCAATGCCATTAAAGGCTTGAGCAATTTCATAACGGGTCCCTTTTCCTTCGATATTGTTGTAACGCAGCATGCTGCGCGCTGATGCGTAACGACGTGATCGCGCGACGATCATACTGCTGTCAAATTAGATTTCGCACAACCGCCGCGCGCCTTCGATCAAGGTCGCGTCGTCCTTCGAGAAGCTCAGGCGGATCAAACCTGAATCTGTGCCGTCGGTATAAAACGCCGACAGCGGAATCGTCGCAACGCGCGCATCGCGAATCAGGCGCAGCACGAAGTCGCTATCGCTTTCCTCGGAGAAACCGCGGAAACGCGCGAGCATGAAGAAGCTGCCTTCGCTCGGCAACAATTCGAAGCGCGACTCGCGCAACGCATGGGCGAGCAGATCGCGCTTCTTCTGATAAAACACGGACAGGCCGAGATAGCTCTCGCGATTGGCCAGCGCATCGACAAACGCGTACTGCATCGGTGTATCGGCAGAAAACACCATGAATTGATGGACTTTACGAATCTCGTCCATCAGCGCGGCGGGGGCAAGGCAATAGCCGACGCGCCAACCGGTCACGTGATACGACTTGCCGAACGACGACACGATCACGCTACGTTCAGCGAGTTCAGAATCGCAGGCCATGCTTTGATGTTTAGCGCCGTCGAACACCACGTGTTCGTAGACTTCGTCGGCGAGAATCACGATGTCGGTGTTACGCGTCACGGCCTTCAGACGCGCAATGTCCGCCTCGCTAAACACGGTCGCGGTCGGGTTGTGCGGCGTGTTGATGATGATCATGCGCGTCTTCGGCGTGATCGCGGCGGCGACCTCGTCCCAGTCCACGCGGAAATCGGTGAGCGACAGTTTAATCGGGATCGGCGTTGCGCCTTGCAGGCGAACGATTGGGCCGTAGCTATCGAACGACGGCTCGAAGTAAATCACTTCGTCACCCGGATGCACCAGGGCGCTGATCGTCGAATACAGGCCTTCGCTGGCGCTGGCAATCACCGTGACTTCGCTCGACGGGTCGTAGCGCACGCCGTACAGCGTCTCGACCTTGTCGGCGAGCGCTTCGCGCAGGGTGGCGATGCCGGCCATCGGCGCGTACTGGTTATGACCGGCGCGCATGGCTTGCGCGACACCATCGATCAGCTTCGCGTCGGGCGCGAAATTCGGCGCACCTTGCGACAGGTTCAGCGCATCGTGTTGCGCGGCCAGTTGGCCGATCACGGTAAAAATCGTCGTGCCTACGTCAGGCAGTTTCGAGCGGGCTTGCATGGCGCTCTGCATAAGGCTTTCTCCCTTTCTCCATCCGGCAGCGGATTCGCGGACCGCCCACAGCGCGGCGGTCCCATCCGGTTCGATGATTAGGCATCAGCCAAAGAACGGTCACAATCGAAACTTTGTCATGCGCGGCATGCGTTTACGTCATGGCTCGCGCAATGCCGTGTTGGGGCAGGCTAAGGCAATGAAATCGGGGGTTTAGCGGGGGAAATGCGGCCGCGCGGGGAGCGCCGAAAACCGCAGAGGTATGACGTAATGTGATGCGGGGCGGTGATGCGAAGTTGCGATTTGTTGCTATTTGCTACGACGGCGCGCAGTAGTGCTGCAGAACAACCCGGCTGCGACCGGGCGGTCGCAGCCGTCAAAAGCAAACTAATCGAGGATCAGGCGTCGTCCATCATCCGGACTTTGACCTTCTTGCCCTTCACCTTGCCGGCGCTGAGCTTGCGCAATGCGTCGCGCGCGACGCTGCGCTCCACGGCCACATAGGTCGACATTTCGGTCACGTTGATCTTGCCGATCTGCGAACCTGCGAAACCCGCCTCGCCGGTGAGCGCGCCGAGCACGTCGCCCGGACGGATCTTTTCCTTGCGGCCGCCGAGAATCTGCAGCGTTTCCATCGGCGGCAGCAGACGCTCGTTGCTCGCCGGCTTGAGATCGGCCAGCTTGTGCCATTCGACCTCACGCTTTTGCGCCTGTTCGAGACTGCCCACGCGGCCCATCTCGTTCATGCTGGCGAGACTCAGCGCCCAGCCTTCCTGATCGGCTCGGCCCGTGCGGCCGATGCGGTGCACATGCACTTCCGGGTCCGGCGTCACGTCGACGTTGATCACCGCTTCGAGCTCCGCGATGTCCAGACCGCGCGAGGCAACGTCCGTGGCAACCAGCACCGAGCAACTGCGGTTTGCGAACTGGATCAGCACCTGATCGCGTTCACGCTGATCGAGTTCGCCGTGCAGCGCGAGCGCATGAAAACCCTGCGCGCGCAGCAAGTCGAGCAGATCGCGGCACTGCTGCTTGGTGTTGCAGAACGCCAGCGTGCTCACCGGACGATAGTGGTTCAGCAACAGACCGACGGCATGCAGACGCTGGTCTTCGGTCACTTCATAGAAGCGCTGACGAATCTTGGTGTTGTCGTGCCGCTCGGCGAGTTTCACTTCCTTCGGATTACGCAGGAATTGCTGGCTGAGCTTGACGATGCCTTCGGGATACGTCGCGGAAAACAGCAGCGTTTGCCGCTCTTTCGGGCATTGCTTCACGACGGTCGCGATATCGTCGAAGAAACCCATGTCGAGCATGCGGTCGGCTTCGTCGAGCACCAGCGTGTTGAGCGACTGCAACGGCAGGCTGCCGCGCTCGAGGTGATCCATGATCCGGCCCGGCGTGCCGACGACGATGTGCGCACCGTGTTCGAGGCTGGCCGTTTGCGGACGCATCGGCGTGCCGCCGCACAGCGTCAGCACCTTGATGTTTTCTTCGGCACGCGCGAGACGGCGGATTTCCTGCGTGACCTGGTCGGCGAGTTCGCGCGTCGGGCACAGCACCATCGCCTGCACGGCGAAGTTGCGCACGTCGAGGCGGTTGAGCAGCGCCAGCGAAAACGCCGCGGTCTTGCCGCTGCCGGTTTTCGCCTGGGCGATCAGATCGTTGCCGGCCAGCGCGATCGGCAGGCTCGCGGCCTGAATCGGCGTCATCTCGACATAGCCGAGCTGCGTCAGATTGGTGAGCGTGGCGGGCGGTAGCGGTAGCTGGCTAAACGGCGCGCCGGCTTGGGTGGGAGTGTTCATAAGGTGAGGGCTCGCTATCGACTGAAGAGGCTGATGAGGCTGAAGGCCAGGGACTATTCGGCCATGGGGCCGGTGGCGGGACGGCCTTCGATCTGCTCGTACAGCACCGAGCCATCTTCCCCGTCGAAACGTTCGACGTAATTACGCGCGCCGCACATCGGGCAACGGAACAGGAGTCCCTGCCCTTCATTCTTGATGACGACGTCCGACATTTCCCACTGCTCGCCGCAGGGCTGGTTTCTACAGGTAAACACGTTGATTCTCCAACTGGATTCGATTGTTTATTGGGTGGGCCGGATAAATGGCCCAGCCGGGAATGCTGTCACTGCCATGGCCGGCGGCGCCGGCAGCATGGGCAGAGCGCTTCAACCCAGATGCGTATGCCGCGCGCGCGTTGCGCTCACGTCCATTTCGGTGAGGCCCTGGACGATGCCGCAGTCTTCAACGGCCTGCTCGCCGTGGCATTGCTCGCGCAACGTGGTCAGTTGCGCTTTCAGTTGCTTCAATTCGTCGATACGCGTGTCGACGTGCGCAATGTGCTCGTCGATCAGGGTATTGATGCCGCCGCAGCCATCTGCCGGTGCGTCTGTTAGACGCAGCAACGCACGGATTTCGTCGTGGGTCATGTCGAGCGCGCGGCAGTTGCGGATGAAGCGCAGTCGTTCGACGTGTCGGGCCGAATAGCTGCGGTAATTGGCCTCGGTGCGCTCCGCTTCGGGCAACAGGCCCTCTTTTTCGTAGAAACGGATGGTTTCGGTCGTGCAATGGGCGATTTTCGCCAGTTCGCCAATTTTCATGGTCCCTCCGGAATACGGCCTTGACCTTGTAGTGGCTTCAAGGTGTTTACTAGACCACAAATCGAACCAGGAAGCCACCCATGCCTCACGCCAACCTTGCCGAAGCCGACCGTCCGGAACGGGCCAAAGCCTGTGCCTATGGGCATGAAGGGCATGTCCATGGCCATCCGGATGAAAACGCGGAGGGTCACGGTCATAGCGAAAGCTGCGGTCACGGCCACGAAGCGGGTGCTCGTGAAGATGCCCACGAGCACGGTGAAAGCTGCGGTCATGACCATCAAGCGCATGGCTCTGACCACGCGCACGAACACGCTGACGGGCACGGTCACGCCCACAGCCACGCCGAGGCAGCCTGCTGCGGAACGGCGCACGCTGCAGCCGCGCCGGTCAAGCTCCCGCAATCGGAAGCCGTCGGCAGCGACCTGCGCACCGCAATTCGCATCATGCAGATGGACTGTCCGACCGAAGAAGCGCTGATCCGCAAGAAATTCAGCCGCATGCCGTCCGTGCGCAGCATGGACTTCAACCTGATGCAGCGCGTGCTAACCGTCGTCCACGCGCCGGACGCCCTGGAAACGATCCTCGCCGCGATCCGTTCGCTCGACTTCACGCCTGAACTGGCAGACGCGAACCCGGACACGGTAACTGCCGCTCCTCGTGCGCCGTCCAAGCCGTGGTGGCCGCTGGCGCTCGCAGGCATCGCTGCGGTGGGCTCAGAGGCTGCCGGCTGGCTTGGCGCTCCCGTCTGGCTGGCAGCGGGTCTGGCGCTCCTCGCGATCGCCTCCTGCGGCCTCACGACGTACAAGAAGGGCTGGCTCGCGATCCGCAACGGCAACCTCAACATCAACGCGCTGATGAGCATTGCCGTAACCGGCGCACTGATCCTGCAGCAGTGGCCGGAAGCGGCGATGGTGATGGTGCTCTTCACGATTGCCGAACTGATCGAAGCGAAGTCGCTCGACCGCGCCCGCAATGCTATCCAAGGCTTGATGCAGCTCACGCCCGAACAGGCGAGCGTGCAGCAAGCGGACGGCAGTTGGCGTCTCATGGACCTCAAGACAATCGCGCTCGGCGCGTTGGTACGCGTAAAGCCCGGCGAGCGGATCGCGCTCGATGGCGAAATCGTCGCGGGCCGCTCGAGCGTCGATCA
This sequence comes from Paraburkholderia madseniana, assembly GCF_009690905.1. Taxonomy (GTDB): domain Bacteria; phylum Pseudomonadota; class Gammaproteobacteria; order Burkholderiales; family Burkholderiaceae; genus Paraburkholderia; species Paraburkholderia madseniana. The sequence goes on along the minus strand of NZ_VOSW01000016.1, from coordinate 29,124 downwards.
GGCGCCGATCACCGGCGAAAGCCTGCCCGTCGACAAGACCATGGGCGACGCGGTCTTCGCCGGCACGATCAATCAGGCCGGATCGTTTGACTATCGCGTCACGGCCGCGGCCAGCAACACGACGCTCGCGCGCATGATCCACGCGGTCGAGGAAGCGCAAGGCACCAAAGCGCCGACGCAGCGTTTCGTCGATCAGTTCGCGCGCGTCTATACGCCGATCGTGTTCGCTGCCGCACTCGCCGTGGCGGTGCTGCCGCCGCTGCTGTTCGGCGGACAGTGGCACGAATGGGTCTACAAGGCGCTAGTGATGCTGGTGATCGCCTGTCCCTGCGCACTGGTGATCTCGACGCCGGTGACGATCGTCAGCGGCCTCGCTGCTGCCGCCCGCAAAGGCATCCTGATCAAAGGTGGCGCCTATCTCGAACAGGGCCGCAAGCTGAGCCGGCTCGCGCTCGACAAAACCGGCACGATCACGCACGGCAAGCCGGTGCAAACCGAGTTCGAGATGCTGGCCGACGTCGATGTCGTTCGTTGCAGGACGCTCGCGGCGAGCCTTGCGGGCCGCTCGGATCATCCGGTGTCGATGGCGATCGCGGCAGCGGCGAAAAACGACGGCATCGTTAGCGCCAGCACCACGGTCGATGCGTTCGAGGCACTGGCGGGTCGCGGCGTGCGCGGCGACATCGACGGCTTGCCGTATTGGCTCGGCAATCATCGGCTGGTCGAAGAACTCGGACGCTGCTCGACGTCGCTCGAAGCGCGGCTGGATACGCTCGAGGGACAAGGCGAAACCGTCGTGATGCTGTTGGATGCCGAACGCGTGCTCGCGCTGTTCGCCGTCGCCGATACGGTGAAGGACACGAGCCGCGCCGCCATTGCCGAGTTGCAGCGCCTCGGCGTGCGGGCCGCCATGCTCACCGGCGACAACCCGCACACGGCCGCCGCGATCGCGCAGCAAGTCGGTATCGATGAAGCACGCGGCAATCAGTTGCCTGAAGACAAGCTGAACGCGGTGGCGCAGTGGTCGCAGCAAGGCGCGACGGTGGGCATGGTCGGTGACGGCATCAACGACGCCCCGGCACTAGCACGCGCCGAGATCGGCTTTGCGATGGGCGCGATGGGCACCGACACCGCGATCGAAACCGCCGACGTCGCCCTGATGGACGACGATCTGCGCAAGATTCCGCAGTTCATCCGCCTGTCGAAGGCGACGCATTCGGTGCTGGTGCAGAACATCACGCTGGCGCTGGGCATCAAGAGCGTCTTCCTCGTGCTGACGATGATGGGTCTGGGCACGATGTGGATGGCCGTATTCGCCGATGTAGGCGCGAGCCTGCTGGTGGTGGCGAATGGTTTGAGGCTGTTGCGCAAATAACGTCGCGACGCCGGCACGCTCAGTGCGCGAACAAATACGCGCGTCCGTCGATGCGTCCGTTGGCGGCCTTCAGTGTCTCCGATGGACGGACGCCGAACAGCTTCCGGTAGTCGGTTGCAAACTGGCTCAAATGCCAGAAGCCCCAGGCCGCGGCGACATCCTGAACTGAACGCGATTCGCGCGACGCGTTGCAAAGATCGCGTCGCGCGCCATTCAGGCGGATCGTGCGCAGATACGTGGCGGGCGCCATGCCCAACACGTCCTGAAAGCAGTATTGCAACGTGCGTCGGCTCACATGCAAGCGCTCGCACAACTCCGGCACATTGATCGCTCGGTCGCGATGGGCCAGAACATACTCGCGCGCTTCCGACACGATCGACTGACGCCTCCCACGCGTGGGCATTTCAATCTGCCCATTGGCCGGTAACGCACCGACGTCGAACAACGACGCCAGCACCGACGCCTGCAAATTGTTCCGTGCGAACGAGGACAGCGGCGCGCCGTTCGCCGCCCCGTCGTCGAGAAGCTGGCGCAGCGATGCGCACAAGCGCTCCTTGCGAGCCGTGCCGATCGACACGACTTCCGTGTTCGGCAGATGGTCGGCCAGACCGACCCGCTCCACTTCGGCCGCATAGCGGCGCAGCACTTCACCCTTCACCACCACACCGAAAATCTCGTAGCCCGCCGAAGTCAGTAATTCGAATTCGATCCCGCCCGGACGAAATGCGAGCGCATCGCCCGCGATCACCTGTGTATCGATACGACCGGAACCCTCGGGGCAAGTCGGAATGCCGAACCAGTACGCGTCCTCCTGCACTTCGCAGGTCTGTCGCAGCGTGTGGCTGGTGGTTTCGACGAACACCTGCATGTGGTCGAGGCACAACTCCGTCAAACCGCCGACGAAGCGGCCCGCGGTCAGTTGGTCGTAGGTCTGGCTCCAGCCGTGGAGGTTGCGCGCCTGCTCGTCGGCGTCGTAGGCGACACAGGTCTGCACGCAAAAGCTCGGCTGCTGCGCGTGCGTCGGTGCTGTCAGGCTGTCGCTTCGGAGTTCAATCGTCATACCGGATCTACGAAATCGAAGTATTGAGGAGATCTGGAAGGCAATTCTCATGCCGAACGGATTCTCCGCTTACCTTGCTTTGATCGCGACAGCACATGCTCACGCCCTGTTCAATTCATGAACAGGGCTGCGCACACTGATCAGAAACGAGACGCTCATCGTTTGACAAGGTGAACAGGTCTGCGCCCCATGCCTGCTGGCGTGCCTGCTGGCGTGCCTGCTGCGCGTGCACAGCTCACCAGCGCGGTGCATTGGCACAATTCTGGCTCTAGTCTGTCGCGGCCAGCGAAATATCGCGCCGAATATAGCCCATTCAAACATGTGAGGAGCACACAGATGAATCACGCAGAGATGCAGTTTCTGACTACCGAATTTCCGTACAAAAAGCAGTATGGGAATTTTATCGGCGGTGAATGGGTGAAGCCCGTAGGCGGTGAGTACTTCGACAACGTGTCGCCGATCACCGGTGAGCCGTTCACGTCGATCCCGCGTTCGCGCGAAGCCGATATCGAACTCGCCCTCGACGCCGCGCATCGTGCGAAGGCAGCGTGGGGCAAGACGTCGACCACCGATCGCGCGAACATCCTGAACCGTATCGCCGACCGGATGGAAGCGAACCTGCAACGCATCGCCGTGGCTGAAACGATCGACAACGGCAAGCCGCTACGCGAAACCATGGCGGCCGATATCCCGCTAGCCATCGATCATTTCCGCTATTTCGCCGGCGCCGTGCGTGCGCAGGAAGGCTCGCTCTCCCAGATCGACGACGACACCGTCGCGTATCACTTCCATGAGCCGCTCGGCGTGGTCGGCCAGATCATTCCGTGGAATTTCCCGATCCTGATGGCCGTGTGGAAGCTCGCGCCTGCATTGGCCGCCGGCAATTGCGTCGTGCTGAAGCCGGCCGAGCAAACGCCTGCATCGATTCTCGTGCTGCTCGAACTGATCCACGATCTGCTGCCGCCAGGCGTGCTGAACGTGGTGAACGGGTTCGGCCTCGAAGCCGGCAAGCCGCTCGCGTCGAGCAAGCGCATCGCGAAGATCGCGTTCACGGGTGAAACGACGACCGGCCGCCTGATCATGCAGTACGCAAGCCAGAACATCATTCCGGTGACGCTCGAACTCGGCGGCAAGAGTCCGAACATTTTCTTCGCCGACGTGATGAACGCGGACGACAGCTATTTCGACAAGGCGCTCGAAGGCTTCACGATGTTCGCGCTGAATCAGGGCGAAGTGTGTACGTGTCCGTCGCGTGTGCTGATCGACGAAAAGATTTACGACCGCTTCATGGAGCGCGCGTTGAAGCGTGTGGCGGCGATCACGCAAGGCCATCCGCTCGACACGAAGACGATGATCGGCGCACAAGCCTCGCAGGAGCAGCTTGAAAAAATCCTCTCGTATGTCGATCTCGGCAAGCAGGAAGGTGCGGAATGTCTCATCGGCGGTGAGCGCAATACGCTCGGCGGCGAACTGAGCAAGGGCTACTATGTGAAGCCGACCGTATTCCGCGGCCACAACAAGATGCGCATCTTCCAGGAAGAAATCTTCGGGCCGGTCGTTTCCGTGACGACTTTCAAGAACGAAGACGAAGCGCTCGAAATCGCCAACGATACGCTCTACGGTCTGGGCGCCGGTGTATGGACACGCGACGGTACGCGCGCCTATCGCTTCGGCCGGCAGATCCAGGCGGGCCGCGTGTGGACCAACTGCTATCACGCGTATCCGGCACATGCTGCGTTCGGTGGCTACAAGCAATCGGGTATCGGCCGCGAAAATCATAAGATGATGCTCGATCACTATCAGCAGACCAAGAACCTGCTCGTTAGCTATAGCGATAAGCCGCTCGGTTTCTTCTGAGCTTTACGAGGCGTTAGCAATTCTGTTCGAGCGAGCCGCATTACGCGGCTCGCTCTTTTTCAACGAGGGCATGTGATGGCTGATGAGAAGGAAGTAGCCCGTGTGATCGCGACGCCTGCTGCGGTCGATTTGATCGACAAGCTATGCGCCGAACGCGGGGCCGTGTTGTTTCACCAATCCGGTGGTTGCTGCGACGGCAGCGCGCCGATGATGTTCCCTCAGAGTGAGTTCATGGTCGGCTCGTCCGATGTGAAACTCGGCACGATTGCCGGCGTGCCGTTTTATATGAGCGAATCGCAGTTCGAATACTGGCAGCACACGCAACTGATCATCGATGTGGTGCCGGGGAATGGCGGGATGTTTTCTTTGGAGCGGCCGAGCGGGTTACGGTTTTTGACACGCTCGCGGCTCTTCGAGGATGAAGAGAACGCGTGGTTGGAAACGCATCCGGTGGAACGGGCGGATGCTTAGCGTTTCTATATCATGTCTAAATTGAGTCGTCGCCGACTGCCGGTGTTGTCGGCGTACTCGCTAGCAGCGTGTCGCTATCATCTTTCAAACCAACGCCCGTTAGACCCAAGCGCTTTGCGTGCGTCAGTAGGTAGTGCAACTTGTGCGCGGCTGATTCGTAGTTAAGACCTTCGGGACGCACGTTGGAAATGCAGTTGCGTTGCGCATCGCTGCAGCCCACTTTCGGCGCGTAAGTCAAATAGATGCCGAGACTATCGGGCGAACTCAAACCTGGTCGTTCGCCGATCAGCATCACAACCAGTTTGACATCGAGCAGTTCTCCGATTTCGTCACCGAGCGCGACGCGGGCCTGACGTGCGACTACTACCGGGCCGATCTTCCAATCCGTGAGTTTCGTGCAAACGGCTTGCAGCAGCGGAATCGATTGTTTCGACGCAGCGAATGCAGAGAGACCATCTGCGATGACGAAGACCACTTCGGGTGAATCCACCTTGAGTTGTCCAAGCGCTGCGCGGCTCTCATCGCTCAAGCGCCTGCCGAGATCCGGGCGCCGCAAATAATGCTCGCGATCGGGCGCGGCACTATGCACATCCAGTGTGCTGAAACTTTGCGCGCGCAACTGTTCGTGCAGCATGTCCGTATCGAGCGGATGATGCACCGCATCGCGTGCCTGCGCATGCGACAGGTTGAACGCCAACAACGGAGCCGTCGGCAGACTGTTGCCCGCGCGGCCCAACGCGATGCGTGCGTTGGTGAACTGGCGCAGCGCGTTCCATGGATTCTTTTCGAGGAAGTCGCTCATGCGATGCCCATCCAGTCATTCGCGCCTGCCAGCAGAGGTTGCTGTGACGATGCACTCAACAAAGCGCCACGCGCGTCGGTGATCTGCATCGACTCCAGCCACTCTTCGAATTCCGGTGCGCGGCGCAGGCCGAGCACGTCGCGTACGTAAAGGGCATCGTGGAAGGACGTGCTTTGATAGTTGAGCATCACGTCGTCCGCACCTGGAATGCCCATGATGAAGTTGATGCCCGCCACGCCGAGTAGCGTGAGCAGGTTATCCATGTCGTCCTGATCGGCTTCGGCGTGATTCGTATAGCAAATGTCGCAACCCATCGGCACGCCGAGCAGCTTGCCGCAGAAGTGGTCTTCAAGGCCCGCGCGCGTGATCTGCTTGCCGTCGTACAGATACTCCGGTCCAATGAAGCCGACCACCGTGTTCACCAGAAACGGATTGAACTTGCGCGCGACCGCATAGGCGCGCACTTCGCATGTCTGTTGATCGACACCAAAATGCGCATCGGCCGACAAGGCGCTGCCCTGCCCGGTTTCGAAATACATCAGGTTATTGCCGACAGTGCCGCGTTTCAACGACAACCCTGCTTCATACGCCTCCTGCAATAGCGCAAGCGAAATACCGAAACCCGCGTTCGCTTTCTCCGTTCCGGCAATCGACTGAAACACCAGATCGACCGGCGCGCCTTTCTCAATCGCCGCGATCGTGTTCGTGACGTGAGTCAGCACGCACGATTGCGTGGGCACCTGATAGCGTTGGCGGAAGTCATCGATCATTAGCAACAGCTTGGTGATCGCGGCAAGATTGTCGCTGGCCGGATTGATGCCGATCATCGCATCGCCGCAGCCGTACATCAGGCCATCGAGCATCGATGCGGCGATACCTTTGACATCGTCGGTCGGATGATTCGGTTGCAGACGCACCGACATGTGACCGGGTAAGCCGATCGTATTGCGAAAGCGCGTAATCACCGGACGCTTGCGCGCCGCCGCGATCAGATCCTGATTGCGCATCAGCTTCGAAACGGCCGCAACCATCTCCGGCGTGAGGCCGGCGGTGATACGCGTGAGCGCGTCCGCATCGGTCGTGCTGCTCAACAGCCAGTTGCGGAAATCGCCGACCGTCAGATGCGAGATCTCAGCGAACGCTTGCGGCGAGTGATCGTCGATCACCAGACGCGTGACCTCGTCGCTTTCGTACGGGATCAGCGCTTCGTTGAGAAACGTGCGCAGCGGCACCTGCGCGAGCGCCATCTTGGCCGCGACACGCTCTTCTTCGCTCGCCGCCGCGACGCCCGCGAGCTGGTCGCCGGAACGCAGCGGACTGGCCTTCGCCATCAAGGTTTTCAGGTCGGCAAAGCGATACGTGCGGCTGCCGATTATCTCGGTGTAGCTCATCTCTACGACTCCATCGCCGCTGCTTACGCAGCGGCTCGATCCGTCACTCTTCGAGCAAAGCGTCCGACGGCGCTGCTTCGCGTTGATGGCGCGTCAACAAGAAGTAGACGTAGCCGAGCGCGAGGAAAATCGCGAACACGATGGCCACCAGGAAATTGAAATAGACCATCGTAGCCAGACAAATCACCGCCGCCACCAACGCGAACGCCGGAAAGAACGGAAATAGCGGCGCGCGGAACGGGCGTTCCATGTTCGGCTCCGAGCGACGCAGCTTGAACAGCGACAACATGCTGATGATATACATCACGATAGCGCCAAATACGGACATCGTCACGATGTTCGCCGTCAGCGTCTGGCCGCCGAACTGGATCAGCTCGTCGCTATAGATCGCGGCGATGCCGACCACACCACCCGCGATGATCGCGCGATGCGGCGTCTTGAAGCGCGGATGCACCTTGGAGAGCCACTCCGGCAGATAACCGGCGCGAGCCAGCGCGAAGATCTGCCGCGAGTATCCGAGGATGATGCCGTGAAACGACGCGACGAGCCCGAACAGGCCAAGCCACACCAGCATATGCATCCAGCCGCTATGTTCACCGACGATGAATTTCATGGCCTGCGGCAGCGGATCGTTGATGTTCGACAGCTTGGTCCAGTCGCCGGCGGCGCCTGCGAACACCATCACGCCGATGGCGAGCACGACCAAGGTCAGAATACCGGCGACATAGGCGATCGGAATCGAACGCTTGGGGTTCTTGGCTTCTTCGGCAGCCATCGCCACGCCTTCAATCGCGAGGAAAAACCAGATCGCGAAGGGAATCGCTGCGAACATGCCATGGAACGAGCCCATGCTGAAGGTGTCCGCGCCAGACCAGCCACCCTTCGTGAAATTCGACCACTGGAATCCCGGCGACACGACGCCCATGAACACCAGCAATTCGAAGATCGCGAGCAGCGTCACACACAACTCGAAGGCCGCGGCGATCTGCACACCGACGATATTCAGTGCCATGAAGACGAGATACGCACCCATCGCCGCATGTTTCGGTTCGAGACCCGGAAACTGCACGTGCAGATAGGCGCCGATCGCGAGCGCAATCGCCGGTGGTGCAAACACGAATTCGACTAACGTTGCCGCGCCCGCCAGATAACCGCCGGTCGGGCCGAAAGCGTGGCGCGCGTAGGCGAACGGGCCGCCCGCATGCGGAATCGACGTGGTGAGTTCGGTGAAGCTGAAAATGAAGGTGGTGTACATCGCGGCAATGAAAACCGCCGTGATGACGAAGCCGAGCGTGCCGGCGCTCGCCCAGCCGTAGCTCCAGCCGAAATACTCGCCGGAAATGACCAGACCGACCGCGATCCCCCACAGTTGCCACGTGCCGAGCGTCTGCTTCAACTCGTGATGCGTGAATTTACCGACGTGCTGATTTTTGGACTCTGATTTCATCGGGCGCTCCTGATGTTGTCGCTTGCTCGACGCCGCAAGGCTTTGCGGTGCATGGGCGGACAGGCTTCAGTCGATGGTAGTGAGCCATTATTCGAGGTGTTATCGAAATTCGGCAAAGTTCGGGCGTGATTGTGTCAGTGGGTGCTTAATTCCGTTCACGAATGCTTTGGCGAAGTTCGCAGGATTTGGTAAATGGGGACGTGGTACTTTGGTTCGCATCCCTTCAGCAATCTTCTCTTTGTTGGCCACTTAGTCATGAACCAATCGGACAATCGTGCGCGCTACGAAACGCGGCTTGGTCGCGTGCTGGACCATATTTACGACCATCTTGACGAACCGCTGGATATCGATCGTCTCGCGCAAATCGCCTGCATGTCGCCGTATCACTGGCATCGCATCTTTCAGGCGATGTATGGCGAGACGGTGGCAACGACTGTGCGGCGTTTGCGGTTGCATCGCGCCGCGGGATATCTGGCGAATGGTTCGATGCCGATCGCTGAGATTGCCGAGCGCTCGGGCTATAGCAGTTTGCAGTCTTTCACTCGCACCTTCCGCGCGGTTTTTGGCATTCCGCCCGCGCAGTATCGCAAGCAGGGTACGCATAGCCGGTTTCGTCCGGCACTTTCAGGAGACGATCAAATGACGATGCGTGAAGTGGTGATTCGCAGCGTGGAGCCGATGGAGGTTTTGTCGGTGGATCACGTTGGGCCGTATATGCAGGTCGGCAAGGCGTTCGATGGGCTGTTCGGCTGGTTGGCGAAACATAATTTGCTGGCGGGACAGATGCGCATGATCGGGATTTACTACGACGATCCTGGTGTTGTTGCGGAGGATGAGTTGCGGTCGAAGGCTGGGGTGTTGTTGCCGCATCCGGTGCAGGCTTCGGTGACGGTGAGTCCGCCGGTTTCGGTGGCGCATGTGAAGGGCGGGGAGTACGCGGTGTTGCGGCATAAGGGGCCGTATAGCGATATGCGGGCGGCTTATGAGTGGTTGTATGGGACGTGGCTTGTGCAGTCGGGCCGTGAGGCTGCGGATGCGCCGGTGTTCGAGGAGTATTTGAATAGTCCGAAGGAGACTGCGCCTGCTGAGTTGTTGACGGAGATTTGTTTGCCGTTGGTTTGAGGGGTTTGGGTTGGTTCCGGTTGTTTTGCCTGCCTTGTGCATGTTTACGCAGCGGGGTTTGGGGATGCGTCTCTGGTTTTTATAGTCTTTGTATATGTATACGTAGTAATAGTTAACAAGCACCTCGCCTTGCTGTGGATAACTTGGATCTTCGTTTACCGATCAAGGGGATGCGGAATCGATAACCCTGCGGAGGGTGGGCGAACAGGACCGGGGAGCCAGGGAAAACTTTGGACTGACCTGGCGAGGTCGCCGGTTTATCAAAGTTTCGCCCACAACGTGTCAGGTAGTTTGTACAAAAGTTGTCCAGAGGGGGGTGTGGATAAGTGCGGCTACTTAGGGACGCTCAATCCGCTAACTCGTACGACGTGCTGCGGCCACCTGCTGCTGATTTTTTCAACACGCCGAATGTGACCAGTTCGCTGATATCGCGCAACGCGGTATCAGGTGAACACTTCGCAATGGTTGCCCACTTGCTGCTGGTCAACTTGCCGTCAAAACCGTCGAGCAGACGGTTCAACAATTTGAGTTGCCGCTCGTTAAACGGTGAACCTGCCCAGCGTTGCCAGAAGCGGGACTTCGTCAACACCGCGTTCAACGTGAGTTGCGCGCTGTCGACTGCGCGATGCAAGGTACCGAGGAACCACGCCAACCACTCGGTGACATCAAGCGTGCCTTTTTGCGTGCGTTCGAGGATGTCGTAATAGTCTTTGCGCTCACGCTGGATCTGTGCCGACAAGCTGTAGAAACGCTGCGGACTGCCATCGGCGCGTGCCAGAAGCAAATCGCCGATGGCTCTTGCAATGCGGCCATTCCCGTCGTCGAAGGGATGCAAGGTGACGAACCAGAGGTGGGCGAGCCCTGCCTTCAGAACCGGAGGATCGGCCGAATCATCATTGAGCCAGGCGAGAAAGCGGTCAGCTTCCGAATCCAGCCGCGCGGCGGGCGGCGCCTCGAAGTGAACCGTTTGCCGGCCGATTGGGCCAGACACGACCTGCATTGCGCCGGTGGAATCGTCACGCCAGTTCGCTACGCGGATCCGGGCCATACCGCTGAAACCCGTCGGGAAAAGCGCGGCATGCCACGCAAACAAACGGTCTCGCGTGACCTCGTTCGCGCACAGCAGCGTGGCGTTGAGCACCATTTCCACGACGCCTTCGACGTGACGGTCGATCGGCGCGAGCGCGCCGATATCGACACCGAGCTTGCGCGCAATCGACGAGCGTACCGAGGCGATATTCAGCCGTTCACCTTCAATTTCGCTGGTTTTGATGACGTCTTCGGTGAGCGCGTCCAGACTGGCCTCGTCGCGCAACGTCAGGCCGACATCGGCAAGACGCCCCAGCAACAAGCCTTGAGCTCGGGAAACTTCCGCCAGCGGTACCACAAGGCGTGACAAGTCATAGCGCCATGCGGGCCATTCGGGGGATTCCCAGATGTATAACCAATCTCCGCGATTCATGCGGAGATTATGGCCCACTTTTCCCGCAGATATCAATTATTTTCCGCAAAAAATGCGGAGAATAACGAAGCTATTCGCTGCCCGTGGGCTTAGGCGCCTTGCGAGCGACCGATTTCCCGAGCGGATCGAGTGGGATGAGGTGGCGAAGCCGAGGCGGACAGCTTCATAAGCAGCAAGGTTTCCAACGTAACCGCACGTCGAAACCCACAAAGCATGGGAGACGAAAAAGCTAGACTATCATCGCGTTTCGCGACACCGTTCGTTTCCGCTTTTGCCATCCTTGCCCCATGAACTTCGACTATTCCACGCTCGACGCGTTACGCCAGAACCATCCGGCATGGCGGCTGTTGCGCTCGGATCATGCGCCGCTTGTCGCAAGCTTTCTGCATCGCACTTTCACAGCGCCCAATGTGCGCGTGATATCGCAAGCGGACCTGGCCGAAGCGCTGGAAGACGAACTGTATGCACTGCGCGAGCAGCTCGGTCCCACCGCCTTTCCAAAAGCTGCGTCCGACTATCTGAACGACTGGGCCGCCAACGACAAAGGCTGGTTACGCAAGTTTTACCGTCAGGATTCGGATGAACCTCATTTCGATCTCACGCCCGCAACAGAAAAGGCCATTGCGTGGCTTGGCACATTGACGGAACGTAGTTTCGTCGGTACTGAATCGCGCTTGCTTACCTTGTTCGAATTGCTCAAACAGATGAGCGAAGGCAGCGAAAGCGACCCCGAGACACGTCTTGCCGAACTCCATAAGCGCCGAGCCGAGATCGATGCGGAAATCGCCCGTGCGGAATCCGGAGACATTTCGCTTCTGGATGACACGGCGCTGAAAGATCGCTTCCAGCAGTTCACAGCGATCGCACGCGAACTGCTGACCGATTTCCGCGAAGTCGAACACAATTTTCGCGGTCTCGACCGTCGGGTGCGAGAGCGCATTGCTTTGTGGGACGGAGCAAAGGGCGAACTGCTTGAGGAAATCATGGGCGAGCGCGATGCGATCGCCGACTCGGATCAGGGGCGCAGCTTCAGGGCGTTTTGGGACTTTCTGATGTCGAGCAGTCGCCAGGAAGAACTGACCCTGTTGCTCGACCGCGTGCTGGCGCTTCCGCCCGTGGCGGAACTCAAACCCGATGCGCGCACACGGCGGGTTCACTACGACTGGCTGGAAGCGGGCGAGCATACGCAGCGCACCGTCGCTTTTCTATCGCAGCAGTTGCGGCGCTTTCTCGATGATCAGGCATGGCTTGAAAACCGCCGCATCATGGATATCCTGCATGGCGTGGAAGCCAAAGCGCTCGCCCTGCGAGACACGCCAACAGCCGGGGACGTCATGACTATCGCCGACACGGCAGCCGGGATCGAACTGCCGATGGAGCGGCCACTCTATGCCCCGAGCCTCAAACCGCGCATTGCCGGCATCACCATCGAGGCCGGTGATGCCGACATCGACGCCGCGGCGTTGTACTCCCAGGTCGTAGTCGACAAAGCCAGACTGGTATGGCATATCCGTCATGTTCTGCAGGACCGTTCGCAAGTGACGCTGCGCGAGCTTTGCGACACTCAGCCTCTGCAGCAAGGTTTGGCTGAACTGGTCGCTTACTTGCAACTTGCCGGCGACACATTCAGCACGGTGGTGGACGAGCAGGTCAGCGAGACGATCGTCTGGTGCAGCCGGAAGGACAGCGGCGAACAACAGACCCGGCAGGCAAGCCTGCCACGCGTTATTTTCGTGAGGTAAGGATATTGGAACAGGAACATGACGCAACGGCTTCGACACACGATCTGTCGAGCCTGTTGATTCCCTTGCTTAAAGGCGTGATTTACCGCGATGCCGATGCGCCGCTATGGAGCGCCCTGCTCGACTTGCAAGCGCGCGTAAGGGATTACGTCACAGTGTTGAATCTCGAGTTGGTGCTCGACGAAGCAGAGGGTTACGCGTTCCTGCGCTCCCGCCCCGACAACGGCGATGACGATTCGCCAGCGTTGCCCCGTCTTGTCGCAAGACGCCCGTTGTCTTTTCCGGTGAGCCTGATGCTGGCATTGCTGCGCAAAAAGCTCGCCGAGTCCGACGCCGGCGGTGGTGACACGCGCCTCATTCTCACCCGCGAGCAGATGGTGGAAATGATTCGTGTGTTTCTACCGTCAGGCAGCAACGAAGCCAAACTGATTGATCAGATCGACACGCAAATAAACAAGATCGTCGAACTCGGTTTCTTGCGCAAGCTGAAGCCAGCCGCCGGCAAGCGCGAAGGACAAACCGCCGCGTTCGAAGTACAACGAATTCTCAAAGCGTTTGTCGACGCCCAGTGGCTCGCCGATTTCGACGCACGGCTCGCGGTCTATCAAGCGCAACTCGGCACAGCAGCATCAAGGAACGCAGATGACTGACATGCAACTGCCCGGACTCGATTTCGTCGCCGACGATGCGCTGTCCGGTTTTCGCCTGCAGCAACTGGAGGTCTTCAATTGGGGGACCTTCGATCGCCGGGTGTGGACGCTGAACCCCGACGGCAAGAACACGCTGCTGACGGGCGACATCGGTTCCGGCAAATCGACACTCGTCGATGCCGTGACGACGTTGCTGGTTCCCGCGCATCGCATCGCTTACAACAAGGCAGCGGGCGCTGACAGCAAGGAACGCACGCTACGCTCGTACGTGCTCGGCCATTACAAGTCGGAACGCAATGAGACCAGCGGCACGGCCAAACCTGTGGCTTTGCGGGACCACAACAACTATTCGGTCATTCTGGGTCGCTTCCACAACGCAGGCTATGACCAAACCGTCACGCTTGCCCAGGTGTTCTGGATGAAAGACGCGCACGGCCAACCGGCGCGGCTATTCGTCGGTGCGGAACGAGCGCTGTCGATTGCAGCAGACTTTGCCGACTTCGGACCGGACATCGCCGGTCTACGTAAAAAGTTGCGTGCGCTCGGCGCGGAACTGTTCGACAGTTTTCCGCCATACGGTGCGTGGTTCCGTCGGCGCTTCGGGATCGAGAACGAGCAGGCGCTGGAGTTGTTTCATCAAACGGTGTCGATGAAGTCGGTGGGTAATCTGACGGATTTTGTCCGGAGCCACATGCTCGAACCGTTCGATGTCGCGACGCGCATGACTGCGCTGATTGGCCACTTCGACGACCTGAATCGCGCTCATGAAGCGGTGTTAAAAGCCAAGAGGCAGATGGAGCGGCTGGGCCCTCTCGTCGAGGATTGTGAGCGGCACGCGCTGCTGGTATCGCAAGTCGACGATCTGCGGGCCTGCCGGGAGGCGCTTAAATCGTATGCGGCCGACCTCAAGGTCGGTTTGCTCGACCGGCGAATTGAGAATCTCGCTGCGGAATGGGAGCGACAGGACGCTCATGTCAAACGACTCGACGCAATGCGCTCCGCGCAGCGTATCGAGGAAGGCGAACTGCGGCGCAACATTGCTGAAAACGGTGGGGACCGGCTAGAGCGCCTTGAGGGCGAGATCCAATCGAAGGATGCGGAGTGTTCTCGGCGCAAACAGAAATCCCAGCGCTTCCACGATCTTGCGCAGGTGGCCGGCGAGTCCGTTCCTGAAGATGAACCCGCCTTTCTTGCGCTGCGCCGGCGTCTCACCGAGCGTGTAGAAACTGCGCAATTGGACGAAGCGCGCCTGCAAAACGATCTGACCGAACACGGTGTGAGTTTTCGCGCAGGCAAACAGGACCACGACGCACTGTTGGCGGAGATCGACAGTCTGAAGAGCCGGCGCAGCAATATCCCGGCCGAACAGATCGCGATGCGCACCGCGTTGTGCGATGCTCTTGCGCTACCCGAAGCAGACCTATGCTTCGCCGGCGAATTGCTACAAGTGCGCGAAGACGAGCGCGATTGGGAGGGCGCCGCCGAGCGCCTGCTGCGTGGTTTCGGCCTGTCGCTTCTGGTATCCGATGAACACTATGCTGCAGTCACTGAGTGGGTCGACAAGACCCACTTGAAGGGGCGGCTCGTTTATTTTCGGGTGCGGCAATCTGCGAGACGTGAGCGTGCCGAACTGCATCGTGACTCGCTGGCCCGAAAGCTCTCCGTGAAACCTGACTCGCCGTTTTACGACTGGCTCGAATACGAAGTGGCGCAGCGCTTCAATGTTGTCTGCTGCGACACCCAGGAGCAATTCCGCCGCGAAACACGCGCCATTACACGCGCCGGTCAGATCAAGGCGCCGGGCGAACGGCATGAGAAAGACGATCGCCATCGACTGGATGACCGCCGGCGCTACGTGCTGGGCTGGACCAATACGGAAAAAATTCAGGCGCTCGAAGCGCAATCCGTACAGTTGGCAGCACACCTGGGCGCATTGGGCGCGCTGATCGGCAAGATTCAGGCAGAGCAAAGTGAATTAAAGACACGCCTGAACGCATTGTCGCTGCTCAACGAACACGCGGAATACCGCGAACTTGACTGGCATACCGTCGCGGTGGAAGTCGCCGGATTGCGCGAAGAGAAAACACGGCTGGAGTCGGCTTCAGACCTTTTGCAAGAATTGACCCAGCGTCTGAATCAAGTCAGCGCCGCACTCGCTGACATCGAGACGCAACTCGATGGGCACAAAGCCGAGCGCACGCGCACGGAAGAACGGCAGCGTATTGCGCATGATCTGCACGCGCACACCCGGGCGATTCTTGACGACCCGGGTTACGCGGCTCATACGGCTTACTTCGCCCGGCTTGCCGAGCTATGGTCCGAGGTGCTCGGCAAGCATCAGTTGACTGTCGAATCCTGTGACAATCGCGAGAGCGATATGCGCAAATGGCTGCAGGACAATATCGACGCTGAGGAAAAGAAGGTTTCGCGTCAGCGCGACAAGATCATCGACGCCATGCGAGCGTATTGCACGGCTTTTCCGCTTGAGACGCAGGAAGTGGACGTCGCCATTGAAGCGGCCGCGGAATATCGCACCATGCTGGACACATTGAAAGCCGACGATCTGCCGCGCTTCGAAGCGCGCTTCAAGGATTTACTCAACGAGAACACCATTCGTGAAGTGGCCAACTTCCAGTCACAACTGGCTCGCGAGCGCGAGACGATCAAAGAGCGGATCGCATTGATCAACGAGTCGCTGACGCAGATCGACTACAACGCCGGCCGCTATATCGTTCTGGAAGCGCAGTTGAGCCAGGACGCAGAGATTCGTGATTTTCAGAGCGACTTGCGTTCGTGTACCGAAGGCACACTCACAGGGTCGGAAGACGTGCAGTATTCCGAAGCCAAGTTTCTGCAGGTCAAACAGATCATCGAGCGATTCCGCGGACGCGAGGGGCTGACGGAGCAGGATCGTCGCTGGTCGGCAAAAGTCACTGACGTGCGCAACTGGTTCGTGTTCGCCGCCAGCGAACGTTGGCGCGAAGATGATAGCGAGCACGAGCATTATTCCGACTCGGGCGGCAAGTCAGGCGGGCAAAAGGAAAAACTCGCCTATACGATCCTGGCCGCGAGCCTCGCTTACCAGTTCGGTCTCGAATGGGGCGCTGTGCGCTCGCGCTCGTTTCGCTTCGTTGTTATCGACGAAGCATTTGGCCGTGGATCTGACGAGTCCGCGCAATACGGTTTGCGGCTGTTTGCTCAGTTGAACCTTCAGTTGCTGATTGTCACCCCGCTGCAGAAGATTTATATCATCGAACCGTTTGTTGCCAGCGTTGGATTTGTCGACAACAAGGAGGGACGCGAATCGAGGCTGCGCAACCTGTCGATCGAAGAATACCGCGAGGAAAAAGGCAGGAGCGAAACGTGAGTTGGACCACACCGACCGATCTCCGCACCCAGGTCAACAGGCTCTGGGAACGAGGTGAACTGCTCGCCGGCCTCGCAACGGGAGCTTCGTTGTTTCCGAAGCGCCTGGTGTTGAAAAGCCCTACGTCCGTTGAGATCACAGAGCGCTTCGAGGACATTCGTCAATGGAGTAGTTCGCTCAGGGCAATCGCACATTGCCGCCTTGAGATGCGCGAGTTTCGGCATCGGGTTTTCGGCAGCAATGCGCTGCCAGTTGAAGTGTGGATCGACTCATTCGAGGATGCGGTCGCTTTCATTGGAAAACAACGCGAAGCGGCACGGTTTTTATCGCTTCTGGATGTGACTCGGGCTCGCGAGCCTCGCCTCGTTCCGTGGCTTGCGAAAAGACCGATAAGAGCGCTTGAACTTGCTGAAGTGTGGGGCCTGTTGCTGGACGTGTGCCTGTGGCTGGAGGTACATCCGCGGCCCGGGGTGTATCTACGGCAGATCGATATCGCTGATGTACACACCAAATTCATTGAAGCGCACCGTGGCGTACTCGCCGAGTTGCTGGATTGTGTATTGCCGGTGGACTCGGTGGACCCCGCACGATCCGGCCTTGGCCAGTTTGCAGCGCGCTATGGATTGCGAGAAAAACCGTTGCGTATCCGCTTTCGTGTGCTGGACGCGAAGAAGGCTCTATTTCATCCCGCCAGCACCGAGCAGGACATCACCCTGGACGCCGCAAGTTTTGCTCGCCTGGACCTCGACGTTAGCCGCATTTTTATCACAGAGAACGAGATTAATTTTCTGGCTTTTCCGCCGGTTGACGACAGCATGGTTGTCTTCGGCGCAGGATATGGTTTTGAAATGCTCGCAAACGCCAACTGGCTTTTGCGTCGGCGCGTTTGTTACTGGGGAGATATAGATACGCATGGGTTCGCGATTCTCGATCAACTGCGCCATCAGTTCGATCACGTCGAATCGTTCTTGATGGACCGGGAAACGTTGATGGCGTTCCAATCGCAATGGGATCGGGAGGACAAGCAGACGTTGCGGGATTTGCCGCGTTTGACTCGGGACGAACGAGCGCTATATGACGATCTGCGAGATAACCGTTTGCGCAAGAATCTGCGGCTGGAGCAGGAGAGGATCAGTTTCGGTTGGGTTGGGGCGGCGCTGGAAAAGATGTGAGCGCTGTGGCAACGTCAAACCGGAGTTCGTTGTCGTACTTGTAAGATACCGTCTACGTGATGGTGGGACAGCGTCCTGTCGTGTTGCCGATGTTTCTGCTGCACATCGTCAACGGTCGACTGCAGCGTCTTCCGCATCAAGCGATGCGCTTCCGCAGCATTTTGTTGCAAAATTGGTTCGTACTGCCAATGCGTTGACAAGCGTAGGTGCGTCGCTTATCTTCGACTCGCGGGACGGCTAGTCAAGCTTGCCAAGGTACGGGCAGTAATCGTTCCGGGCACTACGGGGCTACCCCGTGGATCTGAATGACTTCCACAGTTCGTCGCATGAGCGTGACTTGCGCGTTGCGCAAATGAGCTCACGCAGCACAAGACGCGTTGACTGGCCGGCCCGCCCTTACTTCTGCTCTATGCCGCAATCTTCCCTGCAATTTGTCACCTACGCGATCGCCGATGCCATGCTGGCCGGGGGGCCCGAGGCCGCCACGATGGTCGAGCGGATGACGCTTGTGTTGGGTGAACGCGCGGATTGGATGAATGGATTGGCGCGCGGGATTGCGAAGCGATTTGGCGCGCGGTGGGACAACGTCGACAGTAAAGAGTTGTCGAAGGTTGTTGCTGAGAACACGGGATTTGTCGCGGCTTGGAGAGGTGAGAATCAGCCGAGGGTTGTGCGTGTATTGCCTCGCCCGCCTGTTCAACGGCCGCCTCCGCCCTGGTTGCATGAAGTGGCGTTGCCGCAGTTGCCGACGCTCGGCGATCTGGCCGCTTGGCTGGAAATCGAGCCGGACGAACTGGACTGGTTTGCCGATCGCTGGCGTGTGCCGGCGCAGAGTGCGGCGACACCGCTTCATCACTATTCGTACAAGGCGATCGAAAAACGCGACGGACGGTGTCGGATTATCGAAGTGCCCAAATCGCGTTTGCGGGCTTTGCAGAGGAAAGTGCTTCACGGTTTGCTCGATCGGGTTCCTGCTCACGATGCGGTGCATGGTTTTCGACGTGGGCGGAATACGGTGACGTTCGCGGCGCCTCATGCGGGTAAAGCGGTTGTGATTCGCTTCGATTTGACGGATTTCTTTGCGTCTGTGCATGCGGGACGCGTTTACTCCGTGATGTGTGCCTTGGGTTATCCGTTGCACGTTGCACGGACGTTGACTGGGTTGTGTACCAATCGTGTGCCGAGTGGTTGGCTGCTGGCGCCGGACGTGCGCGACAGGATCGATTGGCAGGAACGGCAGCGATATCGGAACCGGCATTTGCCGCAGGGTGCGCCGACTTCGCCGGCGTTGGCGAATTTGTGTGCTTTTCGGCTGGATCTGAGGCTGGCTGGGTTGGCGCGGTCTTTAGGGGCGACGTATACGCGCTATGCCGATGATCTGGCGTTTTCCAGTGGGGACGATCTCGCGCGGATGGCACAGCGGCTTCAGATTCGTGTGGCGGCGATTGCTATTGAGGAAGGGTTTGCGGTCAATCTAAGGAAGACGCGGGTGATGCGGCGGGGGACGAGGCAGCATCTGGCTGGGGTTGTGGTGAACAGTCATCCGAATCTTGCGCGGACGGAGTTTGATGCTTTGAAGGCGGTGCTCACTAATTGTGTGAGGTCGGACCCAGCTTCGCAGAATCGCGACGGACATTCAGACTTTCGGGCGCATCTCGCCGGTCGCGTCGCGCATGCTGTAATGCTGAATGCGGCAAGGGGAGCAAAGTTAAAAACTATCTTCGATCGTATCGTGTGGAACCTTGGTTCTTAACCGACTACCGAGGTACCGCTACTAGCGAGGCCGGCTTTCGATCGTGGAACTCCTCGATTCGGAAGAGGACCGTCAATAGCGATACACCGTGCCCACACTACCCTGTATCTTGCCCTTGCCGAGAAGCTCGTAGGACCTCGTTGGTAAATCGAGAGAGTCGGCCTCTGGCAGTTCCAGCGCAGACAGAATTTTCCTTGTGCGCACTGCATGAAGCCACTCACGCCCGTTCGCGCCAACCGCAACGAACAATGCCGCCGCAATCGCGCATGGGAAAGCTACGGAAAGCAGCTCGACAAGATCCTCTCGTGCGGCCACAAAGTAAAAGCCTAGGCCGAGAAACAGCAAAAGGAATAGAAAGATTCCAATGAACGTATAGCGCATGCATTTGTAGATCATCTTTGGGCTGCTGCCACAAGGCGGCAAGATCGCGACGACCCGCTCGTTGGAACTATTAACAGCCAACAAAGTGTCATTCCCTTCCATCGCCACATCGACAGCATCGCCGTTCTCGAAACAGACGCCGCCGAGCCACCCTTTTAGCGTTCGCCCGTCTACGTCGAACTCGACCCAATATGCTTTGCCTTTAGCGATCGACATGCCGTAATTGACCGCCATGTTGCCTACAGCCAGTCCACCGTTGCCGCTAAGTGCGAGCAGGATTGGGGACAGCAGCGTGATTTTGCGCTCGAACTCCGCTGCCTTCGATTCGCGCTCCTCCAGCGAGAATCGCAGGTTCGATACTTTTCCGCTAACCGAGCGTATTCCCGCATTCATTTATCAAAGCCGCCGTTTGTCCCACCGGGGTTATCTGACGCTGTCAATATCGAAAATAAAGAATGCCGAGCGCACCCGGTTCACCTGGTGTTTTGCCTTTCTTGGTGATCGCCGGCAGATCAATGTTCTTGACGTCCTTCCAACCAAAGCCTTGGAAAATGCCTTCGGCGAGGCTAACGAAACCCATCAGTTTGCGCGACATCCGGAAGGCAATGACGCCCAATATCGCCAGCAGCCCGGAACCGCCCAAAACCCACATTTGCACCATGCCTGTCCAGTTGTCCATAGATTCAAAGAATGCTATCGCGCCAGTTAAAATGTACATAAACAAGAGCAGCGGTAGGCAGACTTTCAACCACAACCGTAATGAAGCCTTGTAGTGAGCATATCTGCCTCTACTGCAATGCGGATGCAGTGCCACGATCTTGTCGCTGATACGTCGTATGCCATACCCCTGCCAAGTGTCACCCCATTGCTCGGCGACAACTTCCACTTCTTCGCCTTCGCCGAAGACCGACTGCCACACCCACGCTTTGATTGGCTTACCGTCCAGGTCGAATTCCAGCAGATCCGCTTCCTCAGTCGTATCCATTGCCATACCGCTTAGGCCAACAGCGATGCCACCCAAACCTGCCAGTCCGGCCGCGATTGCCGTTGCACCCATTTTTTTCCGGTCGGAGTCCGTAAAGAAAAAGTCCTGACTGCGACGTGTTTTACGCAAATTGGTGATGCGCCCCCGCAGCAATTTTGCGGGCGCCGACGATGTTGTTTCAATAGTCATTCCGAACCCTCACTTGCCTCCAACCCAACGCCTTTCAGCGCCTTTTCGAATTCCTCATGCTGCTTGCCCGCCTCCCATGGAGGACTATTCGGCGACTTGCCAAACGTACATTTGTCAAACCAGGTCTGCAAATCGTTATCCGAGAAATACCAGATCAGGACTTGAATCACTGTGATTACCACAGCGACCTCCCAGCCCGCCATGAAGAGTGCAACCCGCCCTATCATTAGCAACGCGCCGCGCTCGCCGACTGCCACGACAACTTCTCCTGCTGCCACGCCAACTGCTTCTCTGCCGGCTGCATTTGCTGCGGCCGCCCGAGCAGCTGCCGTCGTACCTTCTTCGGCGGCTGTTGCCAGGCTGGCAGTTCTTGCTGTCGCTCCGGCAATACCTGCGCTCGCCTTGCCTAGCCACACGACGCCGCGCCCACCGGTGATTCTCGCGATCATTGGTGCGCTTGATGTTAGCGCCGTCAAGAGGTTAGCAGCGGCGGCGGTAAATCCCAAACCGCTCTTAATGAAATAGAGTGACGAGAGGCAAATCTTGCTGTCCCTTGCTTGTTCCACACCCTTTTTCGCGTCGAAGAACGCGCCAATCGTGGCCGATGCGCCACCAAAATAACCCGTGATGGCCTTTAAGTTGGCCACAGTCTGGGCTGCATCTTTCGCCATCGCGGCCATTGCTTTGCTCGAGGCTTGCAAACAAGCAGATGAAGCTGAAAATCCGCTTGCCACCAGCATTGCATAGTCTTCCCCACTCTTATCGACTTTTGCCAGACTCGCACCGAAGCCGAACAGCTCAATGATCGCCAACGTTCCGCCGATTCGAATCCCTGTGGCGGCCTCCGCGCCCTCACTGGTCAGCTTGACTGCGTTCCACTTCGCCCGGAGCACGAGCCCCCTTTCATCCGATGCCAGGGTCTCAAGCGTCTGCGCGTATGCTTCCGCAGGTTTCACGCCCTTTGCGCGCAACGCGCGGTAACCACTTTCCAGCTTGGCGCGCAACTTCGGTTCGACGTTCGCCGATTCCTTGACCAAGCCAAGGGTGTCGGTCTGGCTAATGCCGACTCGCATCATAAGCGCACCGCGTATCAGGAATGCTCCCGCGCAGTCGCTTACTTTACCCATCCCCGTCCATTTGAAAAGTGCATTGGCGATCGTAATGCTCAGCCGGTCGACTTGAAGTTTTTTTACGGCACGCTCGGTAGCCGAGATCGCGTACTCATGCTCCTTAACCTCGCCCATTTTCTCGCGAAACTCGACAAACGTTTTCAGCTTCTCGAGCGGCTTTGCGATCTTCTCGAGAATCTCCGCGATCTCCTCTGCGCGCGTCGCCTTGTATGCTGTCGCCTTCGCGAGCAATTCCTTGATTTCAACCTTTGGTTGTTTCTGATTGAACGCAAAGGCTCGCCACACCAGACTCGTCGGCTGGGTGGGATCCATGTTGTTCACCAGATCTACCACGACTTGGGCGCCTTTCTCTTCGGAGGGCAGCCCGTTGATCGCCTCGTTCACTACGCCTTCGAACGCAGTGCCATTGGGCACATCGTCTTCATGGTAATCGCGAAGCGTAGCAAGCAACACCGGTGCTTTCAGCCACGCGGCAACGTCCGCCGTGCGGTCAGCTTGTAACTGGTTCACCGTGCTTTGCGTTGATTGGAACGCGTCGCGAAACTGCCGGAACCTGGATTTGTTAAGCTTATCCAGGTATTTCGGCCACTCCGCCTCACCGATCTCTTTGGCTTCTGCTGGGCTGATTTTTCCCGCGTCCTCAATGTTCTTCTGCGACGCTGCTTCCTGTTCGGGCGACAGCATCGTCGGTATGCCATCCATTGCGCCGGGCGAATTGATCATGGCTTCCCAGCCTGCCTGACGAGCCGAACGCCAGCGGCTTTTGGACGCAACCGCCCCGTTCTTTACCGCGACCTCCGCCGCTTCGATCGACTGCAACGCATCAATCTCTTTGGGTAATTCCTGCACGTAGCGCGTCATCATGACGGCAGCGTCATTGCGATAACCGTTCAGTTCGTGCACATTGCCGATGCCGTCCCAAAGGGCCAACAGCATCGGGGGATGATGCTTGCCCGCTTTGGTTTCACCAACGCCTTTCATCAGTTTCACAAGCGCAGCGCTCGTTGAAGCCGGTGTCGCCTGGCGTATATGCAATGGATAGCGCGTCGCTTCGTGTTTCAACACATCCGCGTTGACAGTCCCGTTCGGGTTGCTGACTTTTTGCTTTGGCAATTGCAGCAACTTGGGATCAAAACCCGGCATGTATTCGATGACTGCATCGATGCTCTGCTCGGTCGCAACCGCGGCGTGTTCATCTTTTGCGCCCGTGATCCATTTCGCCGGTTCGATGCGTTGCATGCGCTGCGCACGAAGTGCCGCGTCGCCCGCATACAGTTTGAAGATGTCCTTGTGCCATGGGTACTCGGAGAAGGCGATATAAACGTCGCCACACTTTTCCGGGCGTTCAATCGCGATAATGTCCATCTGCACGGCGATGCTCTTCTGAGCACAGGCAGGATGAATCGCCGGGGCAGTCGAAAGCGGCAGGGGCTGCTTCCACAGGCGTCCGTCCTCGGTTACCGTGTAGGCTTCCCAGTAGTTGCTACCACGTGCGCCTTTCACATAGAAAAGGTAAAGCCACCCTTCGCGCAAAGTGCGCAGACCGTAGTGATGTGCCGTCAGTGAGACATCCGTTACGCCTTTACCGCTAATGCCGGCTGGCAGTTTCGCACCCACGGTCTGCGGCAGCACGGTGTACCGCACCGGAAGGATCGGCAAACCTGTTTTCTCGCAGTTAGCGCATTTTTGTTCGGTCGTTGCCATGATGACTTTTTGTATTCGAGTACTCTGCGAATCAAAGATCATGATGTTCCTCGGTATACAGATATGCCGCAGCAAGAGACGGAATTCGATAAGGTGATATCGGAAGGGATATGACAAAAGAGACTTTATTCAATTTGGAATTGCTGCGTGGAACGATTTCCAACCTTCGCACCCGAAGGCGGCAACAGGATTTCGTGATGAGTCAGGTACAACACGAACGCATGGAGGCAGCGGCGGCGGGCGCGGCTCTGTTAGGTATGAGCGCGTCGGCGATGGGTTTGCTCAACATGTCGGCGAATTCCGAAGAAGAAGCAGACTGGGTTGAATTCGATCTCGACGACAGACATATGGAAGGCTGGCTGTGGAAGATGCCAGTGTTTAACGGGGATGAGGTGGAGGTCGTGGTCGAGAAGGGACCGAAGGGACGATACTTTGTTTACTCCGTGAGGCGGCCTGAAGATGGCGTTGTCGCCGTTTATCCGCATGCGACGTCTGGGAGGTCGGCTCGATTCAGAAGCATCATGAAAATGATGCTTTGGTGTTTTTTGGGGATTTATGCCGTAATTTCCATTTTTCTCTTGTCAAGCCGTGGGAGCGTAAGCTTCGCTACGATGCTTAGTTTTCTTGTTGTAGCCGGCTTTTTTGTGCTCCTGACTTTTTTTGGTCTTTTTTATATTTCATACCGAAAACTGGTTCGGTTTTCTTATTTAGCTGAGGCTATTTTTTCCTGCTATGGCTGGCTGAATGAGAAAAGTATCGATTTGGTCAAGTCGTCCAAAGGGGTAAAGCCGTCAAGGATTGCTGCCGAATATGGACTGCACTATTTCCTTTACGACCCTGAGCGGGCACGGCGATGATGATCTGCAACAGAGACTTCATTTAATATGGAATTGCTGCGTGGAACGATTTCTAATCTTCGCATCCGAAGGCGGCAACAGGACTTCGTGCTGAGCCAAGTACAACACGAACGCATGGAGGCAACGGCGGCTGGCGCGGCTCTGTTAGATATGGGCGGATCGGCAACTGGTTTGCTCAACATCTCGGCCAACTCCGAGGAAGATGCTGACTGGGTTGAATTCGATCTCGACGGCAGGCACATGGAAGGCTGGCTTTGGAAGATGCCAGTGTTTAACGGGGACGAGGTGGAGGTCGTGGTCGAGAAGCGACCGAGGGGGCGCTACTTGGTGTACTCCCTGAGACGGCCTGAAGACGGTGTTGTTGCAGTTTATCCGCATGCGACGTGCGGGAGATTGGCTCAATACAGAAGCGTCATGAAAATGATGCTCTGGAGTTTCTTTGTGATTTATTCCTTATTCTCCGTTGTCTTCTTATATAACAATGGAAAAGATGGATGGTCTGACGCCTTAAGTTTCATTGCGATTTGTGGGTTTTTTGGACTATTGATGTTTTGGGGGTTGTTCTACATTTCATACCAAAAACTGGTCCGATTTTCTTATCTAGCTGAGGCTATTTTTTCCTGCTATGGCTGGCCGAATGAGAAAAACATCGACCTGATCAAGGCGTCCAAAGGGGTAAAGCCGTCAAGGATTGCTGCCGAATACGGGCTGCACTATTTCCTTTACGACCCTGCCCGGGCACGTCGATGACCGCGTCGCGTAGCAGCTGCGCGATGTCGTCGCCGGCTTCGCCCTGATCGACGATGCTCGTCTCCGACGCCTGCGCCACGGTCACGTTTTTGTAGTCCCAGCTCGCGCGCAGCACGTCGCCCGGCACGTGTTGACGCGAGACCGACAGCAGCCTGATCGAGTCGCGCGCTTCGGTGACCGCATCGCGGTTATAGCGCACCGTGCCGGCCGACGATTTCGGCAGTGTCATCGGGTCGCACAGCAGCACCAGCGTCTGCACCGGTGACTCACCGGCGCCGTCGGCCGATCGGACAACTCCCCGCTTGCCCGCCGCCGTGAACCACGCAGCCCCAAGCGACGCACAGCCGCTGGATCAAATCCGCGTCCGACTCGTGAAACTGCAACAGCGTCTCGCCCAGCGTAGCCAGCTAAAGAACGCACGCATCAACCCGTCCCCCTCTTATATCATCACCTCCTATCGAGATAAGGACAACGCGGTCCATCCGAGCAGGCACGCCTCTAGTTCCCTATCTCACCCCGCAAGACCGATCCGAATAGTTATCCCCAGCCGTCCGGGGAAGCCATCACCCGAAGGATTTTAAGATGCAAAGTGACCTTGCAAGCTTGCGCGACCTCGTTCGTCAGTTTGCGGATGAGCGCGACTGGGACAAATTTCACACGCCAAAGAATCTGGCGACGGCTTTAAGCGTCGAGGCGAGTGAGCTACTGGAGCCGTTCCAATGGCTGACCACTGGCGAGAAGAACGAACTGGATGAGAGCAAGCAAACCGCCATTCGTCACGAAATGGCGGACGTATTGCTATACCTCGTCCGCCTTGCAGACAAACTTGATGTCGACCTCTATCAAGCCTGTTTGGAAAAAATGGACATCAATCGGGCGAAATATCCCGCCGAAAAAGTCCGCGGAAATTCGCGTAAGTACTCCGATTATCAAGACTAAGAATCAAGCTTTCGCGAGCCGGGTTGACCAACCAGGGCGTCAAGCTCGAGTTTCAACTGCCGACGAACTCGAAGCGTATCGACTGCTTGCTATGTGGCTTCGCGAAAGATGGAACTGCGACCATGCAGGGCTATCGGCCTGAAACAACATAGTCGCCTCGGGCCGGGTGAGGTCGATACCGCTGTTCCTGGCGTAGCGGGCAGTGAGGTCGGCGTGCGACGGAAAGTCCTGGAACGGGGCCGGCCCGTTGATGAGTTCCGTGAAACGATCGTATTCGCCGTACTTGTGGCCGTTGGTCGAGAAGACGTACTTCACGTCAAAGCGCAGCGTGTCGGCGTAGCCGCGCGCCTGCTGCATACCCTTGAGCGCATCGTCGCCCTCCTTCTTGGCTTCGAGCACTGCGACAGGCATAGCCTTGGGCATGTCACCTGCCTGCACACATAGCAGATAGTCCGTGCGCCCCGGACCCTTGCGTCTGCGGCCTTTGGGGCCGCTGGGTTCCACCGGAGGTGGCGTGAGCACAGTTTCCAGCGTGATTCGGTCGCGGCTGACATAACCCTTGTCACGCAAGACCGGGTCGATGAGGTGGTAGCGGGTGTCCGCCTCGTTCATGCTCATTCAGCCGCTCCTGGTTCTTGATTTTTAGCTTCGTCGGCGCCGTTGGCGCGTACGCACTCATGTACTTCGGAAAGTTTAGATTTCCACAGCCGTCCGATTTTGTGCGCAGATAGCCTCTAGTGTTCGCGCCAGTGGCAGGCAGTGGCCTTCACCAAGTCCAAACGATGAGCAACTTGCTCGCGGTATCCCAAGCTTAGGTGGTCAAGGTGGAAGTATTCGGGCGGTATCTCAAAATCCTCTTAAATCGTCGGCGATCTAATAGATCGCGCAATTCTACTACTGCGAACGCGATAAGCTGGCATGTCCAGCGTGGCACACTGCCGACGGTACTGAAGGAGCTCGGCGACTGGGAAACGATCGAGATCGTGCAGAAGTACACCAACTTTGTCCCAGCCACCCGGCTTGACACGCGGGTGCGATCACTTTCTGGTCAAGCTTAGGGGCAGAAAAAAGCCGCTGGATGGAGCGGCAGTTTTTCCTGATTCTTAAGGTAGTTCTTTGGTGGGGCGTAAGTGATCGAGCACTCGACCTCTGGATTAAGAGTCCGCAGACCGCGAAGACAAGGTCGATTTTTTTAACGGAGTACGTCAGTCGCAGGAGCTCTGTCCTGTGGTCGCATAACTATGGCGCCAGTCGCACATACTCTGGCGCCCTACGTCACCCGACATGTCGGGTGACACATATCCTGAAAAACGTCCGTCTGAATTTAAAGGGTTTTTTCACTAAAAGTGACATGCGTCATGACCATCGCTGACACTGAAAGTGAAAAAAATCGGCAGCCGTGCCGCAATAACTGAAAAATCTCGGCGCCCCCTGTCAAAGCCTTGTAACGACTGGCTCTGCTGGCGCTCAAAACGCGCTCCGAACAGAAATAGTTGGACCTCCCGGATTTGTGTAGCAAATTCGTTAGACTGAGTCACCCACCCAAAAAACGCGCAGATTGAGCGCTCGCAGCCTTCGCCGATTGCACATCAGCGTTTCACAGGCGGGTTGGATGCCCGGCTGCCAACGTGCTCCAGATTGCTACCTTACGTATGGAGCGCGTGATGAATAACGCTCGCCGTTGCGTTGCCTGTGGCAGCCTCTTCCATCCTTTGTCTCACATCCCGAATCAACGATTCTGTTCTGCCCTGGGCTGCCAGCGAGAGCGACGCCGACGCTGGCAACAGCAGCGACTTCGAAGTGATCCCGACTACCGCGACAACCAGGCGCGGGCGCAGGCCAAATGGCGCGCTCGTCGCCCGGACTACTGGCGTCAATACCGCACGACGCACCCGGCCTATCGGGAGCGCAATTGTGCGATGCAACGGGAGCGGAATGCACGACGAAGTTCCAGTCCTGTTGCAAACATGGACGCGTCACCGCCTTTACACCCGCTCGCGTCGGGCTTCTACATACTGCGCCGTGCGGTCGAAACGGGCATTGCAAAGATGAACGCGTGCACCGTCCATATCGCCGTGCTGTCGGCACCAAACGGGCCACCCATACGTAATTGCAAAGAGATGACGTGATCGACTTCCGCGCGAGGCCTGCTACCTTTGGCTTGTACCCGCTCTGAATCAGACACCACCGCAGTTGCAACGCGGTTGCGTTTCGAAAGTGACGATCTGCGTGTCCGACGCAATGCCGGACACGCAAGCTCAGGGAGCGAGGATTCGAAGCAGCGGGAGCAGGACCGTGTCACTCGATCGTAAGCGCGCGATTTCGCACACCTAGCTTCCGTTATTGATACGGCTCACGATTGCGTCCGCAACCCAACTTTGCGGACGCAATGTAAGCAGCCGGCGAAGTCATCTTGATCGGTAAGTCGAGCAGCCCGACGATCATGTCCATTCAAATTTTAAATGGACAGGTGTACATGATGGACGAAGTCGAGGTTGTCCAGGATGTGGTTCAGCCG
>NZ_VOSW01000169.1 GCF_009690905.1 Paraburkholderia madseniana | reverse complement strand
CAACACCAACACCAACACCAACACCAACACCAACACCAACACCAACACCAACACCAACACCAACACCAACACCAACACCAACACCAACACCAACACCAACACCAACACCAACACCAACACCAACACCGACACCGACGCCTACACCTACACCTACACCTACACCTACACCTACACCTACACCTACACCTACACCTACACCTACACCTACGCCTACGCCGACGCCGACGCCAACGCCAACGCCAACGCCGACGCCAACGCCAACGCCAACGCCAACATCCGCCATCGCTTGCGCAGCACCAACGACAACAACCGGAGGCACCGCCAACGGCCTGATCGTCACCGACACGCGAAGCAGCGACGGCACACGCCTCTTCAATCAAGGCAGCACCTTCCAGGTGTCGTTCGTCACCGCGGCGACATCGGCGGACACCGTCGTCTGGTCGATGCAGGATCAGCTGGGCAACATCAAGGGCAGCGGTTCGTTTGCCGTTGCGAGCGGGACGCGGACCAGCACGCTGTCGTGCCAGAGCAGCGCGGCGGGTTACTTCGCGATCACGGCGACACTGTCGCACTCGGGCGGCACGCTCCCGCAATTCGGCACGCGTCCAACCGGCATCGCCACCTTCGGCATCCTGCCGAACCTGTCCAGCACGATACCGGCAGTCAGCTATGCGCATCAGGAGCAGCACCGCTTCGGCATGCAGGGCTTCAACGACAATGGCCCGATGCTCGCAGCGCTCGGCGTCTCCCAAACGATCGACGACCGTGAGTTGTCCGCCATGGAGCCCAATGCGGCGAATACGTGGACGCCATCCTTATCGGATCTCGATCCGTTCTACACGAACGGCAAGATCATGCGGCTCATCAGACTGGACGGTATTCCCGCATGGGCGAGTCCAACCGGCGCCTTTCAGGACGACACCAACGCACCGTCCAACGAAAGCTACTACCAGAGCTACATGGCGCGCGTGGGCACCGACAGCGCTGCGATCCGTCAGCAGTATTTTTCCAATCAGCAATACAACTATTACCAGGTGACGTGGGAGCCCCAATGGGTCGATTCGACCGCCAATTTCGTCGCGATGTACGCGGCCGTCTATAAAGGTTTGCATTCGACTGATCCGAACGCGGTCGTGATGGGCACAACCAACGTCTTTCCCGCCAACTGCTCGACGGAATGTACGCAGGGGTATCTCGCCACCTACGCATCGCTAGGGCTCGGCAATTACATCGACGGTGTGACGACGCACGGCTATTACAACGCCGGCACATTCGCCGCGCATCCGCCGGAACAATACGATACCGATCCGAATCCCGCGAATGTCGCGAACGCCCTCGATCAGCAGATGAGGTCGTTGCGTTCGCAGATGCAGATGGTCAAGCCGAACATGCGCCTGTGGATGACCGAGCTCGGCATCACCTACGACTCCGGCGCCACTTACGGGCCGAGCTATCCGCCGGCCAACCAGTTGTACGGGCAGGCCGCAGTCGCATTGCGCTCGCATCTGATCATTCTCGGCGAAGGTGCACAGGTCACCTACTTCTTCTACGGCGCGGACTATCCTGCTGACGTGGGCATCGGCACGTTCTTCGATCTCGCCGATCCGCAGGGGCAATATGGCGCGACGAATCTGAGCCCCAAGCCAGAAGCGCTCGCGTTCGCCGCGCTGACGCGTGTCCTGGACGGCACGCAAACGCTCGGACGCCTCAATGGGCTTCCCTCAATGGTGTATGGCTACGCATTCCAGCAACTCAACTCAGGGGCAGTGATCGCGGCGCTCTGGACGCACAACAATTCGAACTGGCCGACGTCATCGGGTACCTACAGTTCGACCTATAGCACCACCTATGCATTGACCGTGAACTCGACCGGCACGAGCGGCAGCGTAAGCGTCATCGACATGATGGGCAATGTAAGCTCGGTGAACTACACGAACGGCATCGCGAATTTCACGCTGACCGAGTCGCCGATTTACGTTGTGCTGGCGAACGCGAATGCGATCCAAGGCAAGTACACGGCACCCGTGGGCTATACCGGACAATAATCATGCTTTGGAGAAATCACGCCCACCTTCCTTTCGATATCCTGACGCGGTGGCTCCACAATCACACACCGCTGGAAATCCAGACACGTCTGCACCAGCATGGCAAACAGATGGTGCTGCTGCCGATGAACGTGGGATGAGTCAGGGAACCATCGTTACGGGCGTGGGCGTCCGCCTCGACAGCGCGGCGAACATGGCCAGTCTCCTGAAGAAGCCCATGTGGCTCGCGTCGATCACCATGACGTCGGGCTGGGTCGTTGCCGCATAGTCGGCGATCGCTTTCGTGCGGTGGCCGAATACCCGCTTCCAGTGGTACGGCACGCCGGCTTCTTCGAGAACGGTGCGTGCATCGATCAGCGCCTTGAGCATGGCATGCTTTTCCCTGCGCACCAGTGAGCTTCGGGTATGGAAGGCTGCAGCGCGCCCCTGATCGACAGGCTCGAGTACTTCCAGCAATTCGACTTCGGTTACACCGCGCTCCAGAAACATGAACGCCGCATAGCGCGCGGCTTCTATCGCGCCGCCGTGGTCGAGAACAGGAATCAGCATGCGTATCATCGAGAACTCCTGGCGGGTACTTTGTACTTTGAGCTTAGCGAAAGCGGCATTAACGTCGTGTAAAAAACTGCTGTTTTTGCAGCATGCGCGCACGCAAATTACACGGCGACGGAAGGCGTCCTCATGATGCCTGTATCGCAGCCGGATTCAACTCGATATGCAAGATCACCAGCCACCGCTTCGGACAATCCTCGGCAATTTGCAGTTCCTGCTTCCTGTCACCACCCGTCTTCACGAAACCTTTCTCACGCGCGAAGCCGAACGCGCGCCGCGCATCGGATTGCAGCCACAGCGTCAGCAGCCCGCACGTCACGCAACTGAACAGCCAGATCGCTTCATGAGGCAACGCGGCATCGAGTTGCTGAGCGACGTAGGTAAAAATAGTCGTGAGAACCTGATTGGTGACAAAGGCAATGGCGACGACCTTGCACATCCCCCTGAATATCATCGCGGGTCTTGAAGGCGTCATGGCAGGTCAAAACCCGGTGCGGAAAACACGCGAGCCTCCACGGTCACGTTGCCCTTTGTTTGTTCGAATGCCATACACACTCCAGCAAAAACCAGATTTTCCTTGCGGCGAAACGCCAGACTTGAACTATACGAACGACACCGTAAAGGCCGAGAATCGATTGCCGCCGGCGATATAAAAATCCTGTGAAAATCACCGCACGCCGACCAGCCGGTAGCCCACGCCGGCCTCGGTGACGATGTGTTCGGGGTGTGCCGGATCGCGCTCGAGCTTGTGGCGCAGATGCCCCATGTAGATGCGCAGGTAGTGGTGGTTGTCGGTCTGCAGGGGACCCCATACCTCGCCGAGCAACTGCTCATGCGTCAATACACGCCCAGGATGGCGCACCAGCGCGGAGAGCAGGCGATATTCGGTGGGGCTGAGATGGACGACCCGGCTGCCGCGCACGACCCTGCGCTCGCCGAGATCGATTGTGACGAGGCCGAACTGAACCTGAGGCACGCCGACCCTGTCGCCGTTGGTCTGCCTGCGCAAATGCGCTCTGATCCGCGCGCCAAGTTCGGGCAAGCCGAATGGTTTGGTGAGGTAATCGTCGGCGCCGGCGTCGAGCGCCGCAACCTTGTCTTCTTCGCGGCTTCGCGCCGACAGGACGATCACCGGCATCGCGGACCAGCCGCGCAACTCGCGGATCACCTCGATGCCGTCCATGTCCGGCAAACTCAGATCGATGATGACGAGATCCGCCAGCCGCGTCGCAGCCTGCGCCAGGCCTTGTGCGCCGGTCTGTGCGTCGAAGACGCTCATGCCGGCCGCTTCGAGGCTAGTACGAATGAAGCGGCGGATGGCTTTGTCCGCGTCGATCACAACGACTGTTACGGTGGGATCGCTCATCCGCAGGCTCAATGCATCGGCTTGAGGTCATCCAAAGCCAGGTTGAGCTTCAGCACATTCACGCGGGCCTCGCCGAAAATGCCGAACTGCCGCCCCGACGTATTGCGCGCAACAAGATTGGTCACCTGATCGACCGGCAAGCCGCGGGCCTGCGCCACGCGCGCCACCTGATAGGCGGCAGCGGCCGGACTGATTTCCGGGTCGAGGCCGCTACCCGACGACGTCACGAGATCCACCGGCACCGGTTGCGACATATCGTTACCTGCCGCCTTCAACGCATCGAGACGGCCTTTGATTTCGTCAGCGAGCGCGGGATTGGTCGGGCCAAGGTTCGAACCACCCGAGTTCTGCGCGTTGTACGGCTGGGGCGTGGTGGCCGACAGGCGTCCCCAGAAATAGTACGGCGCGTCGAACTGCTGGCCGATCAGCGCGGAGCCGGCCACTTTGCCATCCTTCTCGAGCATGCTGCCGTTCGCCTGAGCCGCGAAGGCTGCATGACCGATTGCGGTCACAACGATCGGATAGATCACCCCGGTGATCACCGTCATCAGGATGAACAGAACAAGTACCGGGCGAATCAGCGTTTTCATGATCTTCACTCTATTAGGTCAGACCCAGCCGAACACGTTCAGCACCATATCGATCAGCTTGATGAACGGGAACGGCAGCAGAATGCCGCCCAGCCCGTAGATCAGCAGATTGCGGCGCAGCAGCGACGCCGCGCCGAGCGGCCGGTACTTCACGCCCTTGAGTGCCAGCGGAATCAGCGCAACGATGATCAGCGCATTGAAAATCACCGCCGAGAGAATGGCCGATGAAGGCGAGCTCAGATGCATCACGTCGAGCACACGTAATTGCGGATAGGTTGTCGCAAACGCCGCCGGGATGATCGCGAAGTATTTGGCGACGTCGTTCGCAATCGAGAACGTGGTGAGCGAGCCGCGCGTCATCAGCATCTGCTTGCCGATCTCGACGATCTCGATCAGCTTGGTCGGATTCGAATCGAGGTCGACCATGTTGCCGGCTTCCTTCGCAGCCTGCGTGCCGGTATTCATCGCCACCGCCACGTCCGCTTGCGCGAGCGCCGGGGCGTCGTTGGTGCCGTCGCCGGTCATTGCCACGAGCCGGCCTTCAGCCTGATGCGAGCGGATCGTGGCGAGCTTGGCCTCAGGCGTCACCTCGGCGAGGAAGTCGTCCACGCCGGCTTCGGCAGCGATCGCCGCCGCGGTCAGGCGGTTATCGCCCGTCACCATGATGGTCTTGATGCCCATCTTGCGCAGTTCGGCGAAGCGTTCCTTGATACCGCCCTTGACGATGTCCTTCAACTCGATCACGCCCATGCAGCGTGCGCCGCTCTCGCCGCGTACTTGCTGCGCGACCACCAGCGGTGTGCTGCCGCGCCGTGCGATTTCCGTCACCGCCGCCGTCAACTCCGCGGGGAAACGACCGCCGTGCGCCTCGACATAGTGTTTGATCGCATCGGAAGCGCCCTTGCGAATCTCACGGTCGGGCAGATCGACACCGCTCATGCGCGACTGCGCGCTAAAGGCGAGGAAGGTCGCCTGCAATGCGTGCATATCGCGTTCGCGGATATTGAAGCGCTGCTTCGCCAGCACGACGATGCTGCGCCCTTCCGGTGTTTCGTCCGCAAGTGAAGACAACTGCGCGGCGTCGGCGAGCTGTTCCTCCGTGACGCCCGGCGCCGGCGTGAAAGCCGAAGCCTGGCGATTGCCGAGCGTGATCGTGCCGGTCTTGTCGAGTAGCAACACGTCGACGTCGCCTGCGGCTTCAACAGCGCGGCCCGAGGTGGCAATCACGTTCGCCTGCATCATCCGGCTCATGCCCGCTACGCCGATCGCTGAAAGCAGACCGCCGATGGTGGTCGGAATCAGGCACACCAGCAGCGCGACCAGCGCGGTAATCGTGACGACATGCCCTGCTTTCGCGGCTTCGACCGAGAACATCGAGAACGGCAGCAGCGTCGCGGTTGCGAACAGCAGCACGAGCGTCAGCGCGACCAGCAGGATCGTCAGGGCGATCTCATTCGGTGTCTTTTGACGCTTCGCGCCTTCCACCATCGCGATCATCCGGTCGAGGAAGGCCTCGCCCGGATTCACGCTGACCCGCACGACGATCCAGTCCGACAGCACACGCGTGCCGCCCGTCACCGACGAAAAATCCCCACCCGACTCGCGGATCACCGGCGCGGATTCGCCCGTGATCGCCGACTCGTCGACCGACGCGACACCTTCGATCACCTCGCCGTCCGCCGGAATCACGTCGCCGGTTTCGACCAGCACGACGTCGCCCTTGCGCAGATCGGTGGCCGTCGTGATGCGGATCGGCGCCTTGGGATGCGCTTCCTGCAGCAGCTTCGCCATCACGTCACGCTTCGCGCCGCGCAGCGAAGCCGCTTGCGCCTTCGAGCGGCCCTCAGCGAGCGCCTCCGCGAAGTTGGCGAACAGCACGGTAAACCACAGCCAGAGCGCGATCGCGAGAATGAATCCGGCGGGTGCTTCGGCCTGGCCCGCAAGCGCCGCTATCCACAAAATGGTCGTCAGAATGCTGCCGATGTATACGCAGAACATCACCGGGTTGCGCAATTGATGGCGCGGCGCGAGCTTCCTGAACGAATCGACGAGCGCCGGCCGGGCAATCGACGGGTCGAACATCGAGCGCGCGGCGTTGCGCGCCTGACCGATGTTGCCCGGCTGATGAACCGGCGGTTGGAGTCCGTTAGTCATGCTGTCCTCTCAGTCAATGTCCCGCGACCATGATCAGATGTTCGACGACCGGGCCGAGCGCCAGTGCCGGCACGTACGTCAGCGCGCCGACCAGCACGACGGTGCCGAGCAGCAGCACGACGAACAGCGGGCCGTGCGTCGGCAGCGTGCCGGCGGTAGCGGAGATGCGTTTCTTTGCGGCTAGCGATCCAGCGATCGCCAGCACCGGCACAATCGACCCGAAGCGGCCGAACCACATGGCGATGGCCAGCGTGTTGTTGTAGAACGGCGTATTGACCGAGAGGCCCGCGAAAGCGCTGCCGTTGTTATTGGCGGCCGAGCTGTAGGCATAGAGAATCTCGGAGAATCCGTGCGGCCCAGGATTGGAGACACCCGCCACGCCGGCCGCCGTCAGCACGCCGATCGACGCACCGACCAACACAAGCAGCGGCGTGAGCAGCACGGCGATCGACACCATCTTCATCTCGTACGACTCGATCTTCTTGCCGATGTATTCCGGTGTTCGCCCGATCATCAGGCCGGCCACGAACACCGCGAGCAAGGCGAACACGAGCATGCCGTACAGGCCCGAGCCCACGCCGCCGAAGATCACCTCGCCGAGTTCGATCAGCAGGAGCGGAACGAAGCCGCCCATCGGCGTCAACGAATCGTGCGTGTTGAGAACGGCGCCACACGATGCGGCGGTGGTCGCCACGGTGAAGATGCCGGACTGCGCGATGCCGAAGCGGGTTTCCTTGCCTTCCATGTTGCCGCCGGTTTGCGCGGCCGACGCCGTTTGATCGACATGCAGCGACGCATACAGCGGATTGCCGTTCTGCTCAGACGAAATCTCGCCCCAACAGGCGACCGCGAACGCGATCGTCATCGCGGCAAGCACCGCATAGCCCTGGCGCTTGTCGCCCACCATCCGGCCGAACACCAGGCACAACGCGGCAGGGATAACGAGCATCGCTATCATCTGAACGAAATTGGCGAACGGTGTCGGGTTCTCGTACGGATGCGCGGAATTGGCGTTGAAAAAGCCGCCGCCGTTGGTGCCGAGCATCTTGATCGCTTCCTGCGACGCGACCGGCCCCATGGCGATAGTCTGCTTGTCCGCCTTGTTGTCCACCATCACCGGGTTGCCCTTGGCGTCCTTGACGGGGTTGCCCTGGGCATCGTTCTTCGGCGTCTGATACGTCGTCACCTGCAGCGTCGGCACGTCTTCATATGACTTGAAGTTCTGAATCACGCCCTGACTGATGAAGACAAGCGCGATGACCGTTGCGAGCGGCGCGAGGATATACAGCGTGATACGCGTAAGATCGACCCAGAAATTGCCGATCGTCGCGGCCGTATGGCGTGCGAAACCCCGAATCAGCGCGATCACGACGGCAATGCCGGTGGCGGCCGAGAAGAAGTTTTGCACCGTCAGCGCGGCCATCTGCGTCAGATAGCTGACGGTCGATTCCGGCGTGTAGTCCTGCCAGTTCGTGTTGGTCACGAAGCTGATTGCCGTGTTGAAGGCGGCGTCGGGCGTCATCGGTCCGAAGCCCTGCGGATTAGCGGGCAACCATTGCTGTAAACGCAGGAATCCATACACCGCGAACACGCCGAGCGCATTGAACGCCAGCACGGCCAGCGCGTAGTGCTTCCATGACATTTCGGCGCTGGGGTCGACCCCGGCGAGCTTGTAGAGTGCGGCTTCGATCGGCCGCCCTATCCGGCGCACGACGACCGAAGAGCCGTCCACCACACCGGTCATGTAACGGCCGAGCGGGATGGCGAGTGCGATCAGCACGACGATGAACAGGCCGGGCTGAAACAGGTTGTTGAAGTTCATTCGAGAGCCTCCGCGCGTAGCAAGGCATACACGAGGTAAGCGAACAGAATCAGCGTCGAGGCCGCCGCGAGCCAGGTCATCCAGGTGGTCATGGACGGCCTCCGGGCGCGCGGCGAAGCTTGTCGCAGCCAATTACAAAGGCCGCGACGAGGCCGCTGAATGCAATGATGGCGATGAGGTAAAGCAGATCCATGGTCGGGTCTCCCACAGGGAACGCCTGCACCGTGAAATTTAGGAAAATCCGCGTAAACGCAGCGTCAATACTTCGCGGAGTTTCGTAAAAACGATGGACGTGGTGCGAGAGACCGCCGGGCTAGCGCAGCGGCATGGTCTTGCTGGGAGACTTTCGGGCAAGCAGTTCGACCTGCAGTTTGAGGGAGACTTTCAGGCTTTCGCACTGCTGTTTGAAAGCGGCCGCCGCGTAAGCGGCTTAAAAGGCTTAAGCCGCCTTGGCCGCCTTACTCGTTTGAACCGCTTGCGCCGCTTGAGCGGCTTCATCGCGCGCAGCCTGTTCGATCCAGAGCTGGCTATCGGGAAACCAGAATGCGTCCGGGCGCGGAGGCGAGACGAGCTTCAACGGAAGGGAGGGATTGAATATCTTCGACCATGCGGACAGATAAGACGGCGTCTTCACGAGGAACCCGCAATTGGCCAGAAGCAGGCAGGACACCAGCGCCTCGCGTCCGATTTCGAGTCCCGGATAGCCGCTGAAGTGAACGGGCGTGCTGCCACAGGCGAGATGCTTTGCCGGCGCGACCCTGACCGGCTTGCTGAATGGCCAGGCGACAAAAAAATCGATAAACGCTCGTTCGTCGCTCGAAACCAAAATATTGGTCAAGTGCGGGTTTTCCGCGAGCGTGGCTTCCACGTGGCGGCAAAAGCTTCCCCATGAAACCGGGACGGCTTCCTGCGCCTTGTCGGTCCCTCTGAAATGCGCGCCAAGGGTCGACGCGCCGAGCCCAAGCTTCTGGCAGATCGCGTCGACTTCTTCGCAGATAGACGCGGCCGGACGATAGTGCGCGAAGAAGAGCTCGCTTGCACTGCTGAGTCGAAGCCGGGATTCATAGCGCTGACGAAAGCCCAGTTGAACCAGGTCGCGCACTGTCGACGTTCTGACCTTATGGGTGATCGCGGCGCCGGAGGCGGTGTGGACGGACTCGAAGAAGGCCGAGAACCAGTCCAGTTTCCCTTCGGCGTCGCCATACAGCCCGCCGCGTGCGCTGATGCACGGGGTGAGGCATTTCTCGTCGCAATACATCAGAATAAACAGGACCATCTGCATCACGGAGAAAAAACCGGAGTTCTCCCGAATCTCGATGGAAAAGATGCCCCTGTTCAAACGCTGTGTAGCATGAAGTGAAATCCGGCGCGGCATGGCCACGGAATGCTTGAATCCCTCGCTGCGTCGGATCTGTTTCGCCCGATCGACCACCTTTCTCAACATGCCTGACTCCTAATTAATTAGGTATTTTTAAAAATGGCACGGACCTGTTTTCTGCGAAGGCAGGGACGGCTCAGCATAACACCTCAAAAAATTTGATCACGTAAAGTTTGGCTCATCTTGGTGAGCTAGCGTACAAAGGATCGGTAAGGTTTTCCCTGGATGGGCACGCCGCGCTGCCGGCTCAACCCTCCGGCACCTCGCCGGTGTACTCATAGGCCACCGTCCCCCTGGGATGCCTGAACCACCCCGGATCGCGGTAGTCGTTGCGTCCCAACCCCTCCCGCACTTTCACGACGGTGAACATGCCGCCCATCTCCAGCGCACCGAACGGCCCCGTGCCGGTCATCATCGGCAGCGTGTTGTCGGGCAGCGGCATTTCCATCCCGCCCATCGAACCGCCCGTGCTGCCCATCGCCATGTAGTCGGGCACCAGCTTGTTGATGCGTTGCGCGAGGTCTTTCTGCGGCACACCGATCAGGTTCGGTACCTGATGGCCCATCGCGTTCATGGTGTGGTGTGACTTGTGGCAATGAAACGCCCAGTCGCCCGGACGGTTCGCCGTGAACTCGATGGCGCGCATCTGGCCGACTGCGACGTCCGCGGTCACCTCGGGCCAGCGGGCGGAAGGCGGAATCCATCCGCCTTCCGTCCCCACCACTTCGAAATGGTAGCCGTGCAGATGGATCGGGTGATTGGTCATCGTCAGATTGCCGACGCGAATGCGCACGCGATCGCCGGCGCGTACCGGCAAGGAATCGATGCCAGGAAAGACGCGCGCATTCCAAGTCCACATGTTGAAGTTGGTCATCTCGTTCACGCGCGGCGTGAAACTGCCCGGGTCGATGTCGTATGCGGACATGATGAACACGAAGTCGCGATCCACCTGCATGACGCCCGGGTCTTTCGGATGAACAATGAATGTGCCCATCATGCCCATTGCCATCTGCACCATCTCGTCGGCGTGCGGGTGATACATGAAGGTGCCGTGTTTCTCCAGTTGAAACTCGTAGACAAAGGTCTTGCCCGGTGGAATGTGTGGCTGCGTGAGACCGCCGACGCCATCCATGCCGCACGGTAGGAGCATGCCGTGCCAGTGAACCGTGGTGTGCTCCGGCAGCTTGTTGGTCACGAAGATGCGCACCTTGTCGCCTTCAACGGCCTCGATGGTCGGCCCTGGCGCCTGGCCGTTATAGCCCCACAGGTTCGCGCTCATGCCCGGCGCCAGTTCGCGCACCACTGGCTCGGCAATCAGATGAAACTCCTTCCAGCCGTTCTTCATACGCCACGGCAGCGACCAGCCGTTCAACGTCGCGACGGGTGCATACGGCCGGCCGTTCGGCGGCGCGTGCGGCGCCTGCATCGTGGCCCCGTCCATCGTGGGCGCCTCAGGCAATGACGCGGCGCCGGCCTTGCTGACGAGTGCCGCACCCAACAACGCGGCTCCAGAGCCGCCCAGAAAATTTCGACGAGACACCATGTCATTGACCTTCAGAATCTGTGGATGACGCTTGCGGCGTCGTGGATGTAAATGGCGCTGCGGCCATCGCGAGAGGCGGCAGACGGCCGCCGAGCGCTTGTTGCAGGTCGGTTTCCGCGAGCCAGTAGTCTTTGAGCGCGTCGATATAGCTGTTCACCGCGCCGATCTGGTCGCGCGAATCGGCGAGCAGTTCGAACACGCTCGCGAGCATGCCGTTATAGCGAAGCAACAGTTCGTCCGAAATCGTTTTGCGTATTGGTACGACTTCGTCGCGATAGTGCTTCGCAACGTCGTAGTCGGTCACATAGGCCGAATACGATTCTCGAACTTCCGAGCGCGCATTGATCGCGGTCTCGGCGACGCGGTTCGCCGACTGCAGATAGATCGCTTTGGCGCGCGCCACTTTCGAAGCGCCCCAGTCGAAAATCGGAATCTCGACGCTGATCTCGTAGCCCTGCTCGCGGCCGTCGGAGGTCGTGAAATTGTTCTGATAGCCGACGTCCAATGCATTGATGAATCGCGTTGCCTGGCTTAGGCCCAATGAGCTTGCAACGCTCTGCGTCTGGAGTTTTGCTGCCTCGATGTCCAGGCGGTTCTGCATCGCGAAGTGTTCGAGTTCCTGCAATTCGGGCCTCGTTGCAGGCAGGTCAGGCAGACGCTCAGGAAGGTCGTACTGCGCTTGCGAACCCCATAGGCCCATCGTGCGGGTGAGCTTTTCC
This sequence comes from Paraburkholderia madseniana, assembly GCF_009690905.1. Classification (GTDB taxonomy): domain Bacteria; phylum Pseudomonadota; class Gammaproteobacteria; order Burkholderiales; family Burkholderiaceae; genus Paraburkholderia; species Paraburkholderia madseniana. The sequence goes on along the minus strand of NZ_VOSW01000169.1, from coordinate 284 downwards.
CGCGCGGCTACCGACTGCTGCCGCGCTTTCGCCAGTTGCGCCACGGCTTCCGCGTAGAAGGCCTGCTCACGCGCATAGTCGAGCTTGCTGAAGTTGCCGGCTTGCTGCATGCGCAATGCGAGTTCGGCGCCGGCTTCCGCCGAATCCTTCACCTGCTCCGCGTAGCCGGCGGACTGCTTCGCCGCGACCGCGCCGATATAGGCGCTGTCTCTTATACACATCTAAAAAAAAGACATATGGTCTGAATCCTGACTATGTTTCTTTGTCTTCTTCAGTTAGTTGTT
>NZ_VOSW01000168.1 GCF_009690905.1 Paraburkholderia madseniana | reverse complement strand
GCGCACTTCGTCTTCGTTGTGTAACGTTGCGTTCGTGACCGTCGCACCGCCGACGAACACCGGCTCCAGCCGCGCAACCGGCGTGATCGCGCCGGTGCGGCCGACCTGCACGTCGATCGCGACGAGTCTGGTCAGCGCTTCCTGCGCGGGAAATTTGTGCGCCAGGGCGAAACGCGGTGCGCGCGAGACAAAGCCGAGCGCGTCCTGCTCATCGCGCCGGTTGACCTTGTAGACGACGCCATCGATATCGTAAGGCAGCGTATCGCGCTTTTCGCCTACCGTGTGAAAGAACCCCAGCAAGCCTTCGGCGCCCTGCACCACCGCGCGCTCGCCATTCACCGGCAAGCCGAGTTCCTTGTACCAGTCGAGCAATTCGCTATGGGTGGCCGGCATTTCGATGCCTTCGACCACGCCGATTCCATAAGCGAAGAACGACAGCGGCCGCTGCGCAGTGATCTTCGAATCGAGTTGCCGCAAACTGCCCGCCGCAGCGTTACGGGGATTAGCGAATTCCTTCTGCTCAGCAGCACGCTGGCGCTCGTTCAGGCGTTCAAAATCGCGCTTGAACATGAGCACTTCGCCACGCACGTCGAGCACATGCGGCACGCGTTTGCCCTTGAGCTTGAGCGGAATGGAACGGATCGTGCGCACGTTTTCGGTGACGTTCTCGCCAGTGGCGCCGTCGCCGCGCGTGGACGCCTGGACGAACGTGCCGTCGACGTAGCGCAGCGAGATGGCGAGGCCATCGAACTTCAGTTCAGCGGCGTAATCCACCGGCACCGGCGGTTCGCTCGCGTTCTTGCCAAGCGCGTCGCCGACGCGCTTGTCGAACGCAACAATGTCTTCGTCGGCGAAGCCGTTGTTCAGCGAAAGCATGGGCTGATCGTGCACGACCGGCTCGAAGCCGCTCGACGCCTCGCCGCCCACACGCTGCGTGGGCGAATCCGGCACTACCAGGTCCGGGTGCTCCGTCTCGATTCGCTCCAGTTCCTTGAAGAGCTTGTCGTACTCCGCGTCCGGCAAGTCCGGCTGATCGAGTACGTAGTACGCGTAATTGGCGCGTTCGAGTTCCGCGCGCAGCCACGCGGCCCGCTCTGCCGGAGCGCTGGTTGCAGGGTTTGAGACGGAGGTTCGGGCCATGCTGTCGGAAGGTTCTTCAGTGAAATTCAGACATTGGATTATCGCAGGAAGCGTGCCCCTTTACATCGGCCGAATGGCCAGTTTCGTGCGTTCGTTATTCCGCCCCAAACGCCAACGGCCGCACAGTGTGCGGCCGTCGAATACTGCGCAATTGCGAAGCCGTTACTGGCTGAACAGACGCCGCGTGGCCGGCGAACCAGCCGGAATACCCGCCTGCTCGAGCTTCGCGTAAAGCGTCATCAACTGCTTTTCGATCGCCAGCAGCGCGGTTTCCGGCAGCGGACGGCGCCCGTCGTCGACCACCCGGCCGCCAATACGCTCAGCCAACGATTTCGCGTAGTCGCACATCAGGCGGAACGGCAGGATGTCTTCGTCCGCGACCGGCACATCCAGCACCAGCGTGATCATCTGGCCGCCCTTGTAGGTCAGGTCGTCGCGCAGGAAATTGGTGTCGCCGAATTGCAGCATGAAGACCGGGCTCTGCTTCGCGTCGAGCTTGACGAAGCGCGTACCGTCGCGCGAGAGCAGCAAGCCGTCCTGCGACGCGACGGCCTGGACATAATTGGCCGACCACGGCGCCCCGTCGGAAAGCACGTTGATCGACAGTTGCGCATCGCACTGCGCGGCGAAGCCGTCGAGCTCGCGCGCCATCGCGACCGTTTCGAGCATGTCGGGAAATTCCGGCGACGCGTCGAGCGCGTCGGCAAACTGCTGCACGCCGGTCACGAACTCGGAGAACTCCAGTTCGTTGAGCGCGCCACTCCGATTGGCCAGTTGCGCGGCCGCGCGGAGCTCTTCATAGCGCGCGCCGTTTTGCAGCAATTCCCACGCGCCGCCTTCGAGCTTGCCTTCGATATGCACCGGCTTGCTGCCGGCACGGCGCAGGCGCTGCGCGAGCGGAATCACCTTGTCGCCGGCCACGGGGCCATTCAAACGGATCGGCACGATGCAGTCGATGCGGCGATCGACGATAGCCGGCGGCGCCGAAGAAATCGTTGTGGCAGCGGGCAGGATCGGCTCATCGGCCGTCGCGGCATGGCCGGCCTCGGCTTCAGCAATGCCTTCCGCTTCCGGATAGCCGTTCGGCGTAGTCGTCTCGGCCTGAATATCGGCCGGCGTATCGGCCGGCGCGGCTGTCGCGCCGAAAGTCGGTTCGACACGTGCCGCCGAGGTTTCCGCCGCCTGCTCCGAACCCACTACGGGCTCGCGCCGCGTGGTCGGCCGGGCCGGTTCGATGAACGGGCTCTGCTCCTCCTGATCGTCCCGCGCGTAACTTTCGGTGGTATCGGCCGGCATTGGACGCGGCATCTTGCGGCGCACCTTCGCGCCTTGCCATGCGTTGTACACGACCACGCCCCCGACCACCACGGCACCCGCGCCGATCAAACCGAGTGTCAACTCGTCCATGCATGCTCCATCAGCAATTCTTCTGTCTGCGCGGCTTTGCGCCCGCCCCACGTGTCGCGCGGCCGATGGCCGCTGCGCTGAATGCGGGCGCCCGCGATGATCAACCTAAACGAAAACTTAAACGATATTCTGGGCGAAACCCGCCGCCGTTTCCATGTCGACCGCGACGATCCGCGATACGCCCTGCTCCTGCATGGTCACGCCGATCAGTTGCTGCGCCATTTCCATCGCGATCTTGTTGTGCGAAATGAACAGGAACTGCGTCTTGTCCGACATCGCGCGCACGAGGTTCGCGAAACGTTCCGTGTTGGCGTCGTCGAGCGGCGCGTCCACTTCGTCGAGCAGACAGAACGGCGCGGGATTCAACTGGAACATCGCGAACACCAGCGCGGTGGCGGTCAAGGCCTTCTCGCCGCCCGACAGCAGGTGAATCGTCGAATTCTTCTTGCCCGGCGGCTGCGCCATCACCTGCACGCCGGCGTCGAGAATCTCGTCGCCAGTCATGATCAGCTTGGCCTGGCCACCGCCAAAGAGACGCGGGAACAGCTCGCCGAAATGACGGTTCACTTCGTCGAAGGTGCCTTGCAGCAGCGTGCGCGTTTCGCCGTCGATCTTGCGGATCGCGTCTTCCAGCGTTTCGATCGCGTTGTTCAGGTCGGCCGACTGCGAATCGAGGAACGTCTTGCGCTCGGTCGCCGCCTTCAGTTCGTCGAGCGCGGCCATGTTGACCGGACCGAGCGCGGTGATCGCGTTGTTGATCCGCGTGACTTCGCCTTGCAGGTAGGACGGCTTCATGTCCGGCGTGAGCTTGGCCTGCAATTCCGCCTCATCGACGCCGGCTGCCGCCAGTTGCTCGATGAACTGCTCGCCGTTCAGGCGCGCGGCCTGTTCCTTCAACTGCAATTCGTTGATGCGGTCGCGCAGCGGTTGCAGCGCACGCTCGGCGGTCAGACGGGTTTCGTCGGCAGCACGCAGCTTGGCCGTCAGGTCGTCCAGTTCCAGACGCGCGGCGTGCAGCGCTTCTTCCTTGACCGCGCGGATATCGAGTGCGTCCTGCAAGCCGGTATGCGCGGTTTGCTCGTTGATCGTTTCCAGCTCGGCGCGCGCGTCTTCCAGCGACGCGGCGACGCGCTCGCTCTGCTCGTGCGAGACCTGGATGCTGCGCTTCAATTCGTCGATGCGGTTCGCCATGTTGCGCGCGGCGAAGCGCGCGTCAGTGGCGGCCCGATCGAGATCGCGCGATTGGGCGCGCGCGGCGGTAAGCGATTCGTCGAGCGCTTCGAAGGCCATCTGGTGATCTTCGAAACGCGCCTGCAATTCGGCGAGCTCGGAGTCGTGACGCTCGAAGTTCGCTTCCGATTCACCACGCAAAGCGCGCTGCTCTTCGATCTGCGCGGTGATTTCTTCGAGCTCTTCGCGAATTTGCGTGCTGCGCTGCGTGTAACGTTCATGCGCTTGCGCGAGTTTGAGCACGTCCATCTGCAAGGCGTGCACGCGTTGGGTTGCGCGCTCCGACTGTTGACGGACATCGGTCAACGCTTGCGCGGCTTGCGTGTGCGCGGCTTCGGCGCGGATCGCGGCGGCCTTCGCCTCATCGGCGAGCAAGGCTTGCGCGCGCACCTGACGGCCCAGGTTTTCGATTTCCTGCTGACGGGCCAGCATGCCGGCCTGTTCCGAATCGGCCGCATACAGCTGGACGCCGACTCGCGTCACGACGTGGCCGGCCTTGACGACGAACGAGCCGCCTTCCGGCAATTGCGCGCGCATGGCGAGCGCCTGCTGCAGATCGTCAGCGACGAAGGCGAGGCCGAGCCAGTCATTGAGCACGGCGCGAATGCCTGCGTCGTCGATACGAACCAGCGACAGCAACGGACGCAAGCCCGCCGGCGCAGCAACCGGCTGACCGGCTGCGGGCGGCGCGTAGAACGCGAGCTTGGCGGGCGGCGCGTCCGTGGCAAATGCCTTGACCCAGTCCAGGTTCGACACTTCGAGGGCGGCGAGCCGCTCACGCAGCACCGCTTCGAGCGCGGCTTCCCAACCGGCTTCGACATGCAGCTTCTTCCACAGACGCGGCAAGCCGCTCAGCTCGTGCTTTTCGAGCCACGGCTGGATCTTGCCTTCGGTCTGAACGTTTTCCTGCAGTTGCTTGAGCGCGGCAAGGCGTGCGTCGAGCTGATGAATCTGTGCGCTTTCCGACTGCACACGTTCCTGGGCCACACGCCGTTCGCCGTCGAGACGCGGCAGCGTTTCCTGCGCGTCGGCAAGACGGGCCTGCGCGTCGTGCAGGATTTCTTCGTGCTCGGCGAGCTGCGCGCGCATGTCTTCGAGCTGCGCTTCGTCTGGGGCATCCAGACCGCCCGCTTCCGACTTCAGCCGTTCGTGACGCTGCTGCAACTGCTGCAATTGCTGATCGGCATTGCGCTGATGCGCGGCTTCGAGCTTGAGTGCCTGTTCGGTCTGCGCGATACCGCCGCGCTCGGCGTTCAGTTCGGTCTGCGCATCGCGCCAGCGCGCTTCGAGTGCCGGCATCGCGTCATGCTTGGCGGCGGCCTCGTCTTCAGCCAGCGCGGCCTTTTCGTCGGCGACGGCCAGTTGTTCTTCAGCGTCGGCCAGATCGTCTTGCGCCTTCTGCGCTTGCGACTGCCACTGCTCGCGCTGCGCGGTCAGCGCGGCAATCTGCGCCTGCGTGCGGTTACGCGATTCGACGATGAACTTGATCTCGGCCTCGAGGCGGCTGACCTCGGCATTCGCCTCGTACAACGCGCCTTGCGCGCCCTGCATCGCGTCGCTGGCGGAGTAATGCGCCACGCGCAGCGTTTCGAGTTGCGCTTCGACTTCGCGCAGCTTCGCGGTTTGCGCTTCGAGGTCGATCTGCGCCTGTTCGATCGCGCGTTGCTGGCGTTCCTGCTCGCCGCCGGCTTCGTTCTTGCGCAGCAGCCACAACAGACGCTGCTTCTCTTCGCCGTCGGCCTGCAAATCCTTGTACTTGGTCGCGACGATTGCCTGCGCCTCGAGCTTCTCGAGGTTGGCACTAAGTTCGCGGACGATGTCTTCGACGCGGATCAGATTCTCGCGCGTGTCGTGCAGACGGTTCTCCGTCTCGCGGCGGCGTTCCTTGTACTTCGACACGCCCGCGGCCTCTTCAAGGAACACCCGCAGCTCTTCCGGCTTCGCCTCGATCAGGCGCGCGATCATGCCCTGCCCAATGATCGCGTACGCACGCGGCCCGAGGCCGGTGCCGAGGAAGATGTCCTGAATGTCGCGGCGGCGCGCCGGCAGGTTGTTGATGTAGTAGCTCGAGGTGCCGTCGCGCGTCAGCACGCGCTTGACGGCGATTTCGGCATACTGCCCCCACTGCCCGGCGGCGCGGCCGTCGGCGTTGTCGAACACGAGTTCGACGCTGGCGCGGCTACCCGGCTTGCGCGCGGTCGAGCCATTGAAGATCACGTCCTGCATCGACTCGCCGCGCAACTCGGAAGCGCGCGATTCGCCGAGCACCCAGCGCACGGCGTCGATGATGTTGGACTTGCCGCACCCATTCGGTCCGACCACGCCGACAAGCTGGCCCGGGACCTGGAAATGCGTGGGATCGACGAATGACTTGAAGCCAGCGAGTTTGATCGAGGTCAGACGCACGGCGATTTCGCTGTTTGAAAAGGGAAAATAAAAGGTGGCTCGTGAAGGCCGCGCCAGCCGTTCGCCGATGCAGCGAAACGGCCCGCGAACCCCCGCGACACGGGCGCCGACTGCACGCTATGAAGCATGCACCGGCTAATGAGGGGCAATCATACCATCGCGCGCGAGCGGTTCTTAGCGTCCTTACGGTCCGCACCGAGGTCGGCATCTCGGTCGGCATCAAGACCCGCATCCTGATTGGCCGGATCAGGCGGTAAAGCCTTTGTCCGGTGCACCCAGCTGGATAATGCCGACGCCAGCACGATGCACGCGCCGCCTGCCCATTCGCGCGGGCCCGGCGACTCGCCGGCGAACAGCCATGCGGACAAGGCCGTCACCACGATCTCGAACAGCATGATGATCGAGGCCCGATTGGCCGGCACGCGCGCGAGTCCGTACTGCACGAGCATATTGTTCGACGCCAGCAGAAAACCGAGGCCGAGCACTAGTAACGCGGCTGTGCCGAGATGCGCGCCGGTGGGCGGTGCGGGCATTGCCTCGAACAGCGATGCACAGGCGCTGAAAATCGCCGCGCCGCCGAAGATCGTCGCGGTGCGCATTTCGGGCTTCATCTCGGGCAGCACGCGGCTCGTCTTGAGGATCAGAACGTTGCTCATCGCGAAACCCATGCCACCCGCGAGGCCAGCCCATTCGGCAAGGTTGCCGGGCACCGGAAGGCCCAGTTGCGGCGACCACAGCATGGTCATCGCGCCGGCCAGCGACAGCGCGGCAAGGCCTGCGCCCGACCAGGTCACGCGTTCGTGCAGGATGAAGTGCGCAAAGAGCGCGGTCCACGCGGGGGTGAGATAGAACAGCAGCAATACGCGCATCACCTCGCCGTGGATCGAGCCCCACACGAAACCGAGATTGGTAATGCCGGCGGCCAGCGCAAGCGCCGGCAGCAGCCAGTGCCAGCGCACCGTCTTAAGCGCACGATGGCGCACCAGCAGAACGAACAGGCAACCGGCGGCGCTCGTCAGTGCGCTTGCCGCCGTGCCGGTCACGCCGAGCGCATTCAGCATGCGCAGCGGGTACCAGATCATCCCCCATACCGAGGCGCCAAGCATGATCGCGAGCGTCGGCCAGCCGTTGCGAAGCCAGTTGGTCATGACGTAAGGCTCCCGCGACGGTTGCTGGTCCTGCGGGCGATGTTGCTGACTTTGCCGACGGCGGCGTTCTTGCACCCGCTTCGTCCGAATAGTGCGGATGTCTCCGTTGCTGCTACATACATTGCTGCTCCTGCTTCTTTTTTGCGCGAACCGTCTGCGGTTCGCGTCGTTCCCGCTGCGTCGCATTGCCTGCGCCGCCTGGCGGGTTGCGCCGCGCCTTACACGCCGGGCGCCACCATGAATTTCCCGTGCGCGCCGCCACGCTATAATCATTCGCTCGCCGCCGCTGCCGCCCTTTTCGCGTGTTTCACGCGTTTTACGGTCCGCATGCGTGCCAGCATTCCTCTGCGCCCATCTTCGATCAGGCTCGATCCGCCCAGTGAACCCGCTACTCGACTCCCTCCAGCCCTATCCGTTCGAAAAGCTGCGTGCACTTTTCAAGGACGTCACGCCGCCGGCCGGCCTCGCGCACATCAGCTTCGGCATCGGCGAACCGAAACATCCCACGCCCGCGCTGATTCGCGACGCGGTGATCGCCTCGCTTGGCGGTTTGTCGGCGTATCCGGCCACCATCGGTTCGCCGGCACTGCGCGAGTCGATTGCGAAATGGGCGACGCAGCGCTACAACCTGCCCCCGGTCGATCCGGCCACCCAGGTGCTGCCTGTGGCGGGCTCGCGCGAGGCACTGTTTGCGCTCGCACAAACGGTCATCGACCCCAAGCGAAACGCTGACGGCGAGCCTGCGATCGTACTCTGTCCGAACCCGTTCTACCAAATCTATGAAGGCGCCGCGCTTCTCGCCGGCGCGCAACCGTACTTCGTAAATAGCGACCCGGCGCGCAACTTCGCCTGCGACTATTCGGCGGTGCCGGCCGACATCTGGGCGCGCACGCAGCTACTGTACGTGTGCACGCCCGGCAATCCCACCGGCGCCGTGCTCACGCTCGACGACTGGCGCGAGCTGTTCGCGCTGTCGGACCGTTACGGCTTCGTGATCGCCTCGGACGAGTGCTACTCGGAAATCTACTTCGACGAAGCCAATCCGCCGCTCGGCGGCCTGGAAGCGGCCCACAAGCTCGGCCGCGGCTTCGAGCGCCTCGTGATGCTCTCCAGCCTGTCCAAGCGCTCGAACGTGCCGGGCATGCGCTCGGGCTTCGTGGCCGGCGACGCGGCGATCCTGAAAGACTTCCTGCTATACCGGACATACCACGGCACGGCCTTGTCGACGGTGTTCCAGAGTGCCAGCATCGCGGCCTGGAATGACGAAACGCACGTGCGCGAGAACCGCGCGAAGTACGTGCAGAAGTTTTCCACCGTGACGCCGATGCTCGCCGAGGTGCTCGACGTACGCCTGCCGGACGCCGCGTTCTACCTGTGGGCGGACGTCTCGCGCACGGGCCTGTCGGACACCGAGTTCGCCCAGCGCCTCTACGCCGACTATAATGTGACGGTTCTGCCGGGCTCGTTCCTCGCGCGCACTGCGCATGGCGTGAACCCCGGCCGCAATTTCGTGCGCATGGCGCTCGTCGCCGATGTCGACGAATGCACGCAGGGCGCACAACGAATCGTCGATTTTTGCCGCGCGCTCGCGGATTGAGTTTTCGCGAATTTTCATATTCGGCAACCCCGCGCACCGCATTCCCTTCTTCAGACTTCAACTCTTCAGAAAAGCACGCATATGTCGCAACAACTTCAGCAGATCATTGATACCGCCTGGGAAAACCGCGCCGACCTGTCGCCGAAGGCCGCCCCGGCCGAGGTGCGCGAAGCCGTCGCCCACGCCATCGAGCAACTGGACAAGGGCGCGCTGCGCGTGGCCGAAAAGAAGGACGGCGACTGGGTCGTCAATCAATGGCTGAAGAAAGCCGTGCTGCTGTCGTTCCGCCTGGAAGACAACGTGGTGCAGCCGGCTGGCGGCTACTCGCAGTTCTACGACAAGGTGCCGTCGAAGTTCGCCAACTACACCGCTGAAGACTTCGCCGCCGGCGGCTTCCGCGTGGTGCCGCCCGCCATCGCGCGCCGTGGCTCGTTCATCGCGAAGAACGTCGTGCTGATGCCGTCGTACACCAACATCGGCGCCTATGTCGACGAAGGCACGATGGTCGACACGTGGGCGACCGTCGGCTCGTGCGCGCAGATCGGCAAGAACGTCCACCTGTCGGGTGGCGTGGGTATCGGCGGCGTGCTGGAGCCGCTGCAGGCCAACCCCGTCATCATTGAAGACAACTGCTTCGTCGGCGCGCGTTCGGAAGTGGTGGAAGGCGTGATCGTCGAAGAAAACTCGGTGATCTCGATGGGCGTGTACCTCGGCCAAAGCACCAAGATTTACGACCGCGAAACCGGCGAAGTCACGTACGGCCGCATTCCGGCGGGTTCGGTGGTGGTGGCGGGCAACCTGCCGTCGAAGGACGGCTCGCACAGCCTCTACTGCGCTGTGATCGTCAAGAAGGTCGACGCCAAGACGCGTGCGAAGGTCGGCCTGAACGAGCTGCTGCGAGGCGATTGATGGCACGCGGCACCAAGACCGTCGTCTACGGCATCCCGAACTGCGACACCGTGAAGAAGGCCCGTGTGTGGCTCGAAGAGCACGGCGTCGAGTTCGAGTTCCACGACTTCAAGAAACACGGCGTGACCGAGCCGCTGGTTCAGGACTGGCTGAAAGACGTGAAGCTCGACGCATTGCTGAATCGTCGCGGCACGACCTGGCGCGGCCTGTCCGACGACATGAAGGCGGCGGCGGACACGCAGTCGGGCGCGATCGCGTTGATGATTCACAAGCCGTCGGTGATCAAGCGGCCTGTGCTGGTGGTCAACGGGAAGGTCAAGTCGCTCGGTTTTTCCGTGGACGAATATACGGCGCTGTTTGCCTGACGCTGTTTGTCCCGGCGTACGCTGTTTGCTGACGCGCACTCCCGCTCGCGTGGCTCGACGCACGGGACTGAACGCCAGGCTCAGCGCCGCGATCGAACGCAACGGGTAGTAAAACGTGGCCTCGCCGCGTTGCTTAAAAGCTGTTGCCGGCTGCGGTGCCCAACCGCCAGCCGGCATTTTTTCATTTCAAAGTGGCTTGTACTGAATCCATGTCCGGCACCCTCGCCCTTACCGAACAACTGATCGCGCGCGCGTCCGTCACGCCCGACGACCAGCATTGCCAGCGTCTCCTGATCGAGCGCCTGTCCGCGCTCGGCTTCGAGCACGAGACGATCGAATCGAACGGCGTGACCAACCTGTGGGCCGTCAAACGCGGCGTCGACGGCACGCGCGGCAAGCTGCTCGCGTTCGCCGGCCACACGGACGTCGTGCCGACCGGCCCGCTCGAACAATGGCACTCGGCGCCGTTCGAGCCGACCCATCGTGACGGCAAGCTCTACGGCCGCGGCGCGGCGGACATGAAGTCGTCGATCGCCGGCTTCGTGGTGGCAAGCGAGGAGTTCGTCGCGGCGCACCCCGCGCATCGTGGCTCGATCGCATTCCTGATTACGAGCGACGAAGAAGGCCCCGCCACCGACGGCACCGTCAAGGTCGTCGAAGCGCTGCAGGCACGCGGCGAGCGCATGGACTACTGCATCGTCGGCGAACCGACCTCGAGCGCGCAGTTCGGCGACATGGTGAAGAATGGCCGGCGCGGTTCCATGTCGGGCAAGCTGATCGTCAAGGGCGTGCAAGGCCATATCGCCTATCCGCATCTGGCGAAAAATCCGGTGCATCTGCTCGCGCCCGCGCTGGCCGAGCTGGTCGCCGAACGCTGGGACGACGGCAACGAGTACTTCCCGCCCACCACCTGGCAGGTGTCGAACATCCATAGCGGCACCGGCGCGACCAACGTGATTCCGGGCCACGCGGACGTGATGTTCAACTTCCGCTTCTCGACGGCCAGCACGGTGGACGGCCTGCAGGCTCGCGTCCATGCGATCCTCGACAAGCACAATCTCGAATACGACCTGCAATGGACCGTGAGCGGCCTGCCGTTCCTCACGCCGCGCGGCGATCTGTCGAACGCACTGGCTAAAGCCATCAAGGACGAAACCGGCGTGACGACCGAACTGTCGACCACCGGCGGCACCTCGGATGGCCGCTTCATCGCGCGCATCTGCGAGCAGGTGATCGAATTCGGCCCGCTGAACGCCAGCATCCACAAGATCGACGAACATATCGAAGTCGCACACATCGAGCCGCTGAAGAACGTGTATCGCCGCGTGCTCGAACAACTGATCGCCTGACCAAGGAATTTCTGCGATGACGCTCCCGTTTTCCACTGTCCGCGACCTGCTGCGTTTCGCGGTGTCGCGCTTCAACCAGGCCGAGTTGTCGTTCGGCCACGGCTCGGCCAACGCCTACGACGAAGCTGCTTACCTGATACTGCACACGCTGCATCTGCCGCTCGATCTGCTGGAGCCGTTCCTCGACGCGCGTCTCTCCCCGGCCGAGGTCGACGCCGTGCTGAACGTGATCGAGCGCCGCGCCGGCCAACGGGTTCCGGCGGCGTACATCACGCAGGAAGCGTGGATGCACGGCTTTCGCTTCCACGTGGACGAACGCGTGATCGTGCCGCGCTCGTTCATCGGCGAGTTGCTGCAGGACGGTCTGCAGCCTTACGTCGAAGATCCCGAACAGGTCAGCGCCGTGCTGGAACTCTGCACCGGCTCCGGCTGCCTTGCGATCCTCGCGGCGCACGCCTTCCCGAACGCGGATATCGACGCCGTCGATCTCTCCGCCCCCGCTCTCGAAGTCGCCACCCGCAACGTGACGGACTACCGGCTCGACGACCGCGTCGCCCTCTTCCAGGGCGACCTGTACGCGCCGCTCGCCGAGCGCCGCTACGACGTGATCATCAGCAATCCGCCGTATGTGAACGCCGCTTCCATGCAGGAACTGCCCGCCGAGTACAAGCACGAGCCGGACATGGCTTTGGCTGGCGGCACGGACGGCATGGACATCGTGCGCCGGATCATCGCCGAAGCGCGCAACTGGTTGACCGAAGACGGCGTGCTGGTGGTCGAGATCGGCAACGAGCGCGCGAACGTCGAAGCGGCCTTCGGCGGCCTCGATCTGGTCTGGCTGTCGACGAGCGCCGGCGACGACAACGTGTTCCTGATTCAGGCCGCGGATCTGCCGGTATAACGTTCTATCGCCGGATCGCCGGTTGCCAGATCGCTGGTTGCCGGACCACCGGACCGCTTTATTGCGTGACACGCGCGGCAGAAG
>NZ_VOSW01000167.1 GCF_009690905.1 Paraburkholderia madseniana | reverse complement strand
CACGTCCGCCTGTCGACGCAATCCAGTACGAAAAGCTTGCGCTGTCCGCCTTCGATTTATGCGACCGGCACCTGGCTCAACTGGATACCTTGATCACACTTGCGTCCTCGATATGTAGGAATCCTTCCATCACGCTTGAGGAAAGACGGCGTCGTCAGACGCTTCTTGAATTGCTGGTGGACACGGCGGAGCAATAGCAGCAGGAACTCGAATGCGACCGCGAGTTGTACAAGGTGATTGCGCTCGATGCGAAGGGCGTTCCGCAAAGCCGAATCACGGCACGCCACGCAGCGAACTTGCTTGCAGAAGAGGTGGCGCAGAGAGCAGGCGAACCGACAGCCACCGCAAACGTGCCACAACGCCAAACCCAGGCAGAGAAAGCCGCCGCAACGTTAAGAACCGACGCGGCTCAGCAACCGGTCGTCGCGCAACACTAAGCGATCAAGAAGGCCATCGGGTGGCAAGGCGGTACAGCCGGAGAATCGTTCGGAAACCGCCAGCACTGAGACGGCCATCGTCCGTCTCAGTGCTGTCACATAACCCAGACCATCGGCAACCCATGCCACACACGGCGCAACCTCACCCGCATACCACCGCACCTACCTAGAATATGTCATATTAATCCGCCAATAGAGCGCTTAAAGTAGGCGAAAGCACCTCCGTCCCGGTTGCCGGTCCGAGTCGACCCGACTACTATGCGTGTTAGCTTTGGCATCAACGTTTCGAGACCTCATGTCGCAGAACGTGAACAGAAAGGGCGGCGTAAGGCGTCGATCATCCTGGCACACAAAGGAGTCTTGAATGTCGATTGAAAAAGTCTTATATCGTGCTCATGCGCACGTTACCGGCGGTCGTGACGGCCGCGCGACGATTCCCGACAGCAACCTCGATCTCAAGCTGACCACGCCGAAGGAGCTCGGCGGCGGAGGCGGCGACGGAACGAACCCCGAGCAACTCTTCGCGGCGGGATATAGCGCATGCTTCATCGGGGCAATGAAGTTCGTTAGCGCGCGCGACAAGATCGCGCTGCCAAAAGACGTCGCCATCGATGGCAATGTCGGCATCGGACAGATCCCCAATGGCTTCGGCATCGAAGTCGAACTGAAAATCTCGCTGCCTGGCATGGATCGCGCAGAGGCGGAAGCGCTGATCGCCAAGGCGCACATTGTCTGTCCTTATTCGAACGCCACACGCAACAACATCGACGTCAAGCTGACGCTGGTCTAAGCCGCGCGTCATCACGCGCATTTTCGAGTGCAAGCAGCGGATGCCGTGTCGCGCAAAGCGGCGCGTATCTCTGAGGTTCATGAAATGGACAATGCCGCCGAAGACGCTGCTCGCACCCGAATCCAGCCGCAACGGGCAATTGCCGAGTTTGCCAGGGTTCTCTGGCATCTGCGCGCCATTCTGGCGATGCTGCTGATACTTTTCCTCATTTTGTCGGTCGCCATGTATTTCGTTGGGGGGGCCGTCGATGTAGCCACACGCACGCACGCATCGCTAGGCCACACTTTCTATTTCTGCGCGGTCACGGCGCTGACTATCGGCTACGGCGACGTGGTGCCGACCACCACACCTGGTCTGATCGTCGCGGTTTTGCTTGGACTGCTCGGCGTGTTGATAACGGGTGTGATAACTGCTTCCGCTGTTTATGCCATCCAGGTGGCTGCGCATCTGACCGGGCGACGCGAAGCGCAGTAGCCGGCAACAACGAATATGTCATTCCAGATGGTCGCTACGTCTCCTAATATGTGTAGTTAGCGTTCTGATATGCTTTTTTCCGTGCGCCGACATGTGAATTCGATGTCGGTACCACTGGCAGGCGGTATCCACTCAAGAGGGTAGAGATCCATGACCAGTCAATCGAATTCGCGGGGCGTGATCGGCGTCATCACCTTGCTCTTTACGGTGCTGACCGCGCTCTATCTGTTGATCGGTGGCGTATGGCTGCTGGCGGTCGGCGGCTCAGCGTACTACGTCATCACAGGCATCGTGCTGTTGGGCGTGGCCTGGCTGCTTTGGCGACGCAGTCCAGCCGCGCTCGTGCTTTATGCACTCGTGCTGATCGGCACGGCGATCTGGGCACTCTACGAGTCGGGTCCGGACTTCTGGGCACTCGCGCCGCGCTCCGGTGTACTCGTTATCTTCGGCGTATGGTTGCTGCTGCTTGTGAGCTGGCGGCTGGAGGGCGAGCGCAAGCTGGGTGTCGCGTCGCTCGTCATCGCACTCGTGGCATGGGCGGGCATACTCGTGTACGCCAACTTCAACGATCCGCAACAGGTCAACGGCACACTGAACGCTTCCGCGCCCGCGAGCGTCGCCAGCACCGGGATCGACGCCTCCGACTGGCCCGCCTATGGTCGCACCCAGGAAGGCACGCGCTACTCGCCATTGCAGCAGATCACGCCTGACAATGCGAAGAATCTCCAGGTGGCCTGGACCTTCCGCACGGGTGACGTGAAGGGGCCCAACGATCCTGTCGAGATTACCAACGAAGTCACGCCGATCAAGATCGGCGACCTGCTTTACCTATGCTCGCCGCATCAGATCCTGTTCGCGCTCGACGCGAAGACGGGCACGCTCAAGTGGAAGTTCGATCCGCGACTGAAGAACGATCCGTCGTTCCAGCACGTGACTTGCCGCGGTGTGTCGTATGTCGATCTGTCGGCCAGTGCCACGGCGGCCGCACCCGCTGCGGCGCCGGCGAGCGATGCAGCCGCACCCGCGGCAGCGTCGGCCAGCGATGCCGCCGCAGCTACAGACGCCTCGGGCGCTGCTGCAACGGCTGCCACACCTGCCTCGGGCGCCGCAGTCGCAGACGCCTCAGGCCCCGCTACGGCCGCCTGTACGCGCCGCATCTATCTGCCGGTCAACGACGGCCACCTCTACGCCCTCGACGCGCTGACGGGCCAACGTTGCGCGGGCTTCGGCAACGACGGCGACCTCGACCTTCAACACGCCCAGCCTGTCACAACGCCGGGCATGTACGAGCCCACCTCGCCGTCGATCATCACCAGCAAGGTGATCGTCGTGGCGGGCGCAGTGGAGGACAACTTCTCGAATCGCGAGCCGTCGGGTGTCATTCGCGGCTTCGACGTGCGCACGGGCGAATTGCTCTGGGCGTTCGATCCGGGCGCGAAGGACCCGAATCACATTCCGGGCCCGGGCGAGCATTACACGTGGAATTCGCCCAACTCGTGGGCACCCGCCGCCTACGACGCGAAGCTCGACATTGTCTATCTGCCGATGGGCGTGAAGACGCCGGATATCTGGGGTGGCGACCGCACGCCGGAGCTGGAGCAATACGCTACCGGGCTGCTCGCACTCAACGCCTCGACCGGCAAGCTCGCCTGGTTCTACCAGAGCGTGCACCATGATCTGTGGGACATGGACCAGCCGTCGCAGCCCACGATCGCCGACATCACCGGCAAGGATGGTAAGACCGTGCCGGTCGTGTACGCGCCGGCCAAGACCGGCAACCTGTTCGTGCTCGACCGCCGCACCGGTGCGCTAGTCGTGCCGGCGCCCGAAACGCCCGTGCCGCAGGGCGCGGCGCCCGGCGACCACGTTGCGCCGACACAACCGTTCTCACAGCTCACGTATCGTCCGTCGAAGAACCTGACCGACGCCGACATGTGGGGCGCGACGATGTTCGACCAGCTTATATGCCGTGTCATGTTCCACCAGCTGCGTTACGAGGGCACGTTCACGCCGCCGTCGCTACAGGGCACGCTCGTGTTCCCGGGCAACCTGGGCGTGTTTGAGTGGGGTGGTCTCGCCGTCGACACCGACCGCCAGATTGCCGTCGCGAACCCGATCGGCTTGCCGTTCGTCTCGCGCCTGATTCCGCGTGGCCCGGGCAACCCGCTGGAACCGGAGCCGGGTGCCAAGGGCAGCGGCACGGAGTCAGGCATCCAGCCGCAGTACGGCGTACCGTACGGCGTGACGATCAATCCGTTCCTCTCGCCGCTGGGTCTGCCGTGCAAGCAACCGGCATGGGGCTACATCTCTGCGATCGATCTCAAGACCAATGAGATTGTGTGGAAGAAGCGCATCGGCACCGTGCGCGACAGTTCGCCGATTCCTCTGCCGTTCAAGATGGGCATGCCGATGCTGGGCGGTCCGAGCGTCACTGCGGGCGGTGTCGCGTTCATCGGCGCGACGGCGGACAACTACATCCGCGCGTTCAACGTGAACAACGGCGAGCAGGTCTGGGAGGCTCGCCTGCCCGCAGGCGGTCAGGCCACGCCGATGAGCTATTCGATCAACGGCCGTCAGTACGTCGTGATCGCGGCGGGCGGGCATGGCTCGTTCGGCACAAAGCTCGGCGACTATGTGATTGCCTACGCGTTGCCGCCGCAGTAAGCGGCACGCGCTGCGCATGCGGTTTTTCTTGTCCCTTACGCGGCGCATTGAATGCGCCGCTTTCTATATTGCCGAATGAACCATTCACGCTTTGCGCCGCGAGCCTGCGTCGTGCTGGCCTCGATCGCGGTGCACGCCACGCTTGCGCATGCGCAAAGTGCCGTCACGCTCTACGGCGCACTCGATACGAGCATTGAAGTCACCAATCCGGGCGCGGGCTACGTTGCTCGTATGGATTCCGGCGCTTATCGGGGATCGCGCGTCGGCCTGCGCGGCGCCGAGGACATCGGCAATGGCGTCAAGATCCTGTTCACTCTGGAGAACGGTTTCAGTTCCGCCGACGGCACCTTTGCCGTCGCGAACACGGTCTTTAATCGCCAGGCCTGGATCGGATTGGATACGCTTTACGGCACCGTGCGTGTCGGCCGTCAGTACTCGCCTATCTATATTCCGTTCAAGGGCGGGCTCGATGCTTTCGACGCAGGCACGATCGCTTCCGGTCTCGACAACCTCTCCAAGATCACGCCCTACGAGAGCAATGCGATCACCTATCTCTCGCCGGAATTCCACGGTTTCTCCACGACCATCATGGCAGCGCTGCGCGACGGCGACGCCAGCAATGATGGCAACGGACTCGCCGGCCACATCGAAACCTTCGCATGGCGCGAGGGACCGTTCCGCATCTCGTACGCGCATCAACAGACGCACGGTAACGGCGCGCTGCGCGCCAACCTGGGCGGCGTCTCGTACGTTTTTGGCGCCGTCACGGGTTTTCTATCGTTCTTCAACGGCGATGGCGGTACGCCGCGATATCACAACGACGGTGTATCCGTCTCCGCGCGCTATGTCGTGAATGCGCAATTTCGTGCCTCACTCGGCTACACCTATCTGCGTGACCGCTCGGGTGGCGACAACAACGCCGATCAGTTCAGCGCGGCATGCGAGTACGACCTCTCTAAGCGCGCTTTGCTTTATGCGAGCGCCGGCTGGTTGCGCAATCGCGGGCAGGGTGAGTTCACGTTGCGCGGGGTTAATGTGACGGGCCTCACGCCGTCGTGGCCAGGGGCCTCCGTGCGAGGCGTGCAGTTCGGCATGATCGAGCGTTTCTAACGATGCGCTGTAGGAGCTTGTCCGTTCATCCCTGCGTGGATCGGGCGAGCATACGCCCGCTGCCTCACCGGACTACAATCAGTTACGTGACCCTAATCATTCATTGGCTGCGCGCCGGCTTCGACGGGCGCATTGATAAACCGGTCAACCAGGTTCGCAGCAGAGTAGCGGTTTAAGCAGACCTGATCGCAGTCAGCCACACGTGGCGTCCCGGCAAAGGAGGGGCGATGCATTGGCAACCGAGCTCCGGCGTGAACGTCAGACGCATCGCAATTATGGTTGCGATCGTCGTGGGCGTCCTGATCGTCGCGGGGCGCCTCACTGGCGTCGTGATCGACTGGCTGTGGTTTGCTTCAGTCGGTTACGTCGACGTTTTCTGGACGACGGTCTCCGCCAAGGCGCTCCTCTTTGCCGCTGCGTTCGTAGCGTCGGCGAGCGTAATAGCTGCATCGGGGTTTCTTGCGCATCGTTACGCGCGGCGTCCCGGTAGCTGGCAAGTAGAAACGGCCCGTCTGTCAGGTACGCCGGAGTTCATCAGTGAACTGGCAGACCAGCTCGCACCGCGCATTCCCTGGCGCGCCAGCATTGCCGGCAGCGCTATTGTCCTGGCGCTGTTCATCGCTGGCGGCGAACTCTCCAACTGGGATCTGGTGCTGCGCTTCCTGCATCAGGTGCCCTATGGCGACCGCGATCCTGTTTTTGGACAGGACATCAGCTTCTATCTGTTCTCGCTGCCCACCTATCTTGCGTTCAAGAACTGGCTGCTGCAGTTGATCTTCTGCAGTGCGCTCGTTGCGGCCGCGGTTTATGGGGTTCGCGGCGACGTCACGTTCGAGCGGGCGCCGCGCGTACTCTCAGCCGCTGCCACCGCTCATGGTTCAGCGCTGCTCGGTGCGTTCTTTCTCCTGAAGGCCTGGTCTTACACACTCGACCGCTTCTTGCTGCTCTACGGCGATAACGGCGTCGTGGTCGGCGCCGGCTATACCGACATCCACGTCGAGCTTCCGGTCTTGTGGGTGCTCGTCGGCTTTGCTGCTGTTGCAGCCGTCGCGTCGTGGGTCAATATGCGCCGGCAGGACTATCGAATCCCTGTCGCCTCGGTGTTGCTGGTGTTCGGCACCTCGTTCGTGTTCGCCTTGATCTACCCGGCGCTGTTCCAGCGCCTCTATGTCAAGCCGAGCGAACTGCAACTGGAGATGCCCTATATCAAACACAATATCGCGCTAACGCGAATGGCCTACGGCCTGACACAGATCGCGGTAAAACCGTTTCCGGCCGAGCAGGAACTGAATCTCGCCTCGCTCGAGGCCAATCGCGCGACCATCGACAACATTCGGCTGTGGGATGTGCAGCCGCTGATGGATACCTATGCGCAGTTGCAGGAGATCAGGACGTACTACAAATTTTTCTCCGTCGACATCGATCGCTACCGGCTCGACGCCGGATATCGGCAGGTGATGCTGTCGGCCCGCGAACTGGAGCCTTCGATGCTCCCCGCGAACGCTCAAACCTGGGTGAACCTGCACCTCCTGTTCACACATGGCAATGGCGTCGTGATGTCGCCCGTCACCGAAAAATCGACGGAAGGGTTGCCGTCCTTCTATCTGCAGGATATTCCGCCCGTTGCGCACGGCGGGCCGGCCATTCGCGAGCCGCGTCTGTATTTCGGTGAAGGGGGTGAAGGTTACGTCATCGTAAAAGGCAGCGTCCCCGAGTTCGACTACCCCAAGGGCAAGGACAACGTCTACACCGCTTACAGCGGGAGCGATGGTATTGGCATCGGCAGCAGCGCGCGCCGCAGTCTCTTCGCCTGGCAGTTCAACGATCCGAACATCCTGCTAAGCGACTACATCACGAACGGTAGCCGCATTCTGCTGCACCGTAACATTCAGGATCGGGTGCGCACGATCGCCCCGTTCCTCAGGCTCGATCATGATCCCTACCTCGTCACAAGTAACGGGCGTCTTTTCTGGATGCAGGACGCGTACACGACGAGCAGTTGGTTTCCCTACGCACAGCCGGGCTTCGACGATGGCGCCAACTACATCCGCAACGCAGTCAAGGTGGTGATCGACGCATATAACGGTACGGTCGATTTCTATGTCAGCGATCCTAACGATCCGATCATACGGACTTATCAGCGCATTTTCCTGGGTCTGTTCAAGTCTCTCGCGGCGATGCCGCAAGATCTACAGAAACATATCCGCTACCCGGAAGAACTGTTCCTGATCCAGTCGCAACTTTATCGGGCCTACCACATGGATGCGCCAGAGGTCTTCTACAATCGCGAGGATCTCTGGCAGTTCCCACGGGAATTGATCGGCATTGATGGCGCGAATAGTCCCGGCACGCCGATGACGCCTTACTACATGATCATGCGGCTGCCCGAGGAACCGCGCGAGGAGTTCGTCCTGATGCTGCCGATGGTGCCCAGCCAGCGCGACAATATGATCGCGTGGCTCGCCGCGCGTTGCGATCCGCCTAGCTACGGCAAGCTTGTCGTCTACTCGTTTCCGAAGGATAAGCTCGTCTATGGGCCGTTCCAGATCGAGGCGCGCATCCAGCAGAACACCGAGATTTCGCAACAGATTTCGCTGTGGAACCAGATGGGCTCGCGTGTCATTCGCGGCCATCTTCTCGTCGTGCCGATTGAGAATTCGATCCTTTACATCTCACCGCTCTACTTGCGTGCAGAGTCGGGGCAGTTACCTGAGTTGAAGCGGGTGATCGCTGCGTATGGGGATCGGGTGGTGATGAGGGAAACGTTGGGCGAAGCGTTGGCGGCGCTTTTCAAGGAAAGTGGTCCGCTTGGAGCGCAGCCTCAGGGCACGGCGGATGCGCGTGCTCGGGAGGCGCTTGCACACTATGACCGTGCGATCGAGCGATTGAAGGCGGGGGACTGGAGTGGGTTCGGGGTGGAACTGGATGCGCTGCGGCCGCTGCTTGAGGCGCTGGGTGGAGGGCGGTCGGAGGGGAAGAAGTGACTCGTGTGTGATCAAAAGAGGTGGGCGCCTGGTGCTACGGATCGGGCCCGCGCGATCTTTTTTGGGGCCGGTGTATTTCGCTCCCTTCTGGTGTATTTGAACATGCACTGAGTTGCATGACGCGGCCAAAGTTCCAGCGGCAATGTTGCGGTATGGTTAACGGTCTATTGACAAATGGTGGCTCTTATCGCGTGAGGTTTGCCTCTACCATTGCACCGGTGCTGCATGCGCCAGTCATAAAGGAGTCTCATGAACCTCGCTTCGATCCGCAAAGACGCCTTTGCGATGCCCGTTCACAATCCAGCCTACCCCCGGCCGCCGTACCGCTTCATCAATCGGGAATACTTCATCATCTCGTATGAGACCGATTTCGATGCGTTGCGCGCCATCGTGCCGGAGCCGTTGCATCCGGAAAACGACCTCGTGCATTACGAATTCATTCGCATGCCGGATTCGTCGGGCTTCGGTGATTACACCGAAAGCGGTCAGGTCATCTCGGTGCGAGACCAGCAAGGGCGTCTCGGCAACTACACACATTCGATGTACCTCGATGACGAAGGTCCGATCGCCGGCGGCCGGGAGATCTGGGGCTTTCCGAAGAAGCTGGCCAGGCCGACCTTGAGCGTCGATGGCAACGACACGCTGCTCGGCACACTCGACTACGGCACACAACGTATCGCAACCGGCACGATGGGCTTCAAGCATGTGCCGCTCGACATCGAGGTTGAACGCAAGAAGCTTGCGGATACACCGAATTACCTGCTGAAGGTGATCCCGCACGTTGACGGTTCGGCGCGCGTGTGCGAGCTCGTGCGTTTCTATCTGCGCGACGTGAGCGTGCTGGGCGCGTGGTCGGGTCCCGCCGCGCTCGAACTGCATCCGCACGCATTGGCGCCCGTCGCCGATCTGCCGGTGAAGCGGGTGGTCGGCGCGCGGCATGTGATCGCCAATCTCACACTGGATATCGGCGAGGTTGCGCTCGATTATCTCGCCACAACCGAGAGCGTGAAGCTCGCAGTCAATCAATAACGGTCTGTGAACCGATAAGGAAGGAACACAACATGTCGTTGAACAACAAAGTCGCGCTTGTGACGGGTGCAGCAAGCGGTATTGGTGAGCAGTGCGCACGCAAACTCGCTAGCCTCGGCGCCGCAGTGGTGATTGCCGACCTGAATCTCGAGAACGCGCAGAAGGTGGCCAGCAGCATCGTCGCGGCGGGCGGTAAGGCGCTGGCGGTCGCAATGGATGTGACGAATGAAGAAGCGGTCAATAGCGGCATCGAACGCGCGGTGCAGGAGCTCGGCAGCATCGATGTGCTCGTGTCGAACGCGGGTATCCAGATCGTCGCTCCAATCGAGGAGTACGCGTTTTCCGACTGGAAGAAAATGCTGGCCATCCATCTGGACGGCGCCTTCCTCACCACCAAGGCGGCCATCAAGCACATGTACGCGGGCGGCAAGGGCGGCTCGATCGTCTACATGGGTTCGGTGCATTCACACGAGGCGTCGAAGCTGAAGTCCGCCTATGTGACAGCCAAGCATGGCTTGCTGGGACTGGCCCGGGTGGTTGCGAAGGAAGGTGGGCCGCGTGGCGTGCGGGCGAATGTCGTGTGTCCGGGCTTTGTGCGCACCCCGCTCGTCGACAAGCAGATTCCCGAGCAGGCCAAGGCGCTCGGTATCTCCGAAGCCGAAGTGGTGAAGAACGTGATGCTCAAGGAAACCGTCGACGGTGAATTCACCACGGTTGAGGACGTCGCCAATACGGTTGCGTTCCTTGCAGGCTTCGAATCGTCTGCGCTCACCGGGCAGTCGGTGATCGTTAGCCACGGCTGGTCAATGCAATAAGGGGTCGCGCATGCGCAGCAGCACAAGAAAAATCAACGGGCAGCCGGATGTGTTTGTGCTGCCGCGCTACGACGAGATCGCCTTGGTGCTTCAGGGCGGCGGCGCGCTCGGGTCTTACCAGGCCGGCGTCTACGAAGGCCTGGCCGAGGCCGGTGTGCAACCGAACTGGATCGCCGGCGTCTCGATCGGCGCTCTTAACACGGCCATCATCGCCGGCAATGCGCCGGAAAACCGCGTTGAAGCGTTACGAGGTTTCTGGGATTCGATCTGCCATCCGCTCGACTGGGTCGGTGGTCTGGGTGCATGGATGCTGCCTGGCTTCGGCGCGCACGACCTGTCGCGCAAGTGGGCAAGTTTGTGGGCAGCCAGCCGCGCGTTGACAGAGGGTCAGCCGGGTTTTTTCTCGCCGCGTAGCCCGTTGCCCATGGCAGGTTTCGGCAAGCAAAGCGCCAACGCGGTCAGCTACTACGACACGGCCGCTCTGAGGGAAACGCTGTTGAAGTTCGCCGATTTCGACCGTATCAACGATGGCGACATCCGCGTTTCGGTGGGTGCGGTGAACGTGCAGACCGGCAACCTGGTGTACTTCGACAACACGAAAATGCGTCTGGAGCCGGAGCATTTCATGGCGTCAGGGGCGTTGCCGCCAGGTTTTCCGGCGGTGGAGATCGACGGCGAGTACTACTGGGACGGCGGCCTGGTTTCCAACACACCGCTGACCGAGGTGCTTCGCGATTCGGACCACAAAGATACGCTGGTTTTTCAGGTCGATCTGTGGAGCGCGAGAGGTAATGCGCCCGGAGATTTTCTCGACGTGTCCGAGCGCGCCAAAGACATTCAGTACTCCAGCCGTACGCGGGCGATAACCAGCATGCTGGCAGATCGTCAGAAGCATGCCCGTTTCATCAAGGAACTGCTCGCGCATGTTCCATCCGATCTGCGCAAGGCCGATCCACTATTCCGTCTCGCTGAAGAAGCGGCCGACGGCAGCGCAATCAATGTGGTGCATCTTATCTATAAGAACAAGCCATATGAGGGGCATTACAAGGACTACGAGTTCAGCGTCGACACGATGCACGAGCATTGGGAAAGCGGTCTCGACGACATTCGCGATTCGTTTGCCCATCGGGAGTGGTTCGATGTGCCGAGCCGCGAACAGGGCTTCGTGACGCATGACGTGCATCGCCGGCCCGGCTCCGTGCCGCAGTCCGATCGTGACATGCCCGAACTGCCCCTGGGAGCGGAACGAAAAGTCGCTGCATGAACCGGCGCTGGGCCCCATTGATCCTAGGCCGTAGGCGGTCGCCGGAATTGTTGAAACACCGTCGGCTCCCATTCCTGACTCGCCAATAACAAGCCGGTCCCGCGTCGCTGGTTCAAAGGAGCGGCCGCAGATTCCTTATGCAAGGCGGCGAACCTGCTACGCAGCCGCCTTAGCTCAAGCTGGAGCTGCGAGAACGCAGCTTCTGTCAGCATGCCGTGAGTGAACTCCAGCGTTTCATTCGGTTGGTCGAAGCGCCCGGCCAAAAAATCGCTTAGACCTTCCCGTCGGAAGAATTGGCGAATCGGCCCGTTTGGCAACCAGTCAAAATCTCGCGCGATGCGGAGTCGAATCCGGTCCCCTGGGAGCAGCGCGATTACGCCCATACGATCGAGTACCAACAGTCGCTTTAAGCATTCCGCCTTGCTCATCTGGTAGGCCGCCACGATGTCCGTGACTGACCAATGGTTAAACGCACAGACAGCCACAAGCAATAACTTGCTGTTCGATACGAGTTGTGTCTCCTGATGCTCCGTCAGCGTGGATAGCTGAGGAACCGAAGACGACGCTTCCTGTAAGAGTTCGGTCAGCGTGAATCCGAAGAACTGGCTGATCTGTACCAGTCGCTCCACGGTGAATCTTTCGCTCGAAAACAGGCGTTTCACGCTTGGTTCTGAAAGTGCCAGCGCACGCGCTACGTCCCGGTATGTCAACCCTTGGGCCTTGAGTTCTCGCTTGATGGCCGCCATTCGGTGTCCGAACTGAGCTGTCGAGTGTTCCGTGTGGGTTGGTGTACGTCTTCGCATACCTGCAGCGATCGGCGATCGGACTAGGGCCGCGTCGGACCGGGTTCGGCCAAGAACCGCCGGTGGTTGATCACGGAATGCACACCTCAGATTGTCCAGAATCCTTCATAAAGGAGACATTCGCAGAGATTAGCGTGGCAACGTTCGGTCGAAGCGGCCGCTTATGCCTTTCCAGTTGCGACCACTCGAAAATGTCCGCTTCGATGCAATTCGAATAGGTGCTTTCAACCATCGCTGCCTTGGAAAGCAGACCTTAAAGCAAGCTTTATGGCGACGGTTCTATTCTTCGTATGGGGGCGAGTCGCTTTCCGTTTTATTCTCACGCCAATACGTTTGGTTCGCCGCGCATTGATAAGGAAAACGAGGACTATGTGTGACGTTCAATCGCTGGACGCTCGTGGAAAATACCGCCTCACCACGATCGGGACGTGAGACTCTCGCTTCAAGGCTGAACCTCATACGGTGGACATGTGGACAGGCGCTGATCGTCTA
>NZ_VOSW01000166.1 GCF_009690905.1 Paraburkholderia madseniana | reverse complement strand
GCGTCAGGTCCTTGAAATCGGGCATCTTCGTCATGTCCTTCACTATGCACAGCCTGGTGGCAGTTTACAAGCGCTGAATAGTTACGCGGCGGCAAAGAAAGTAAGTGCCGCCCCGCACAGGGGCAACGCTAATAGACCACTACCAATTCAAGGAAAGGCCAAAGCCCCAAGAACACGGCCAATGCCGCCGCGCAGGCAAAAAACCCCCTACTCCTCCGCATCATGCTCAATCACAAACCGCCGCAAATAAGCCAGCACAGCGGCTTCCACCGCCCGATGATCAGCGGTGCTTTTCGACCCTGCATTTTCCTCATCGCCAAACAACGAGGACGGCGCATTATGCACATCCACTTCCTGGCCTTCGCGGAATATACGAATCTCGTGAACGTCTTCAGCGTACTCGGCAACCCAATGCACGCCTTCGATATGCGCGCCTGCGCGAACGGTAGGTATCTTCATGGAAGTCTCCCGTCGGGCCGGACCACGGCGCCAACCCTTGCCATCACCATACGCCGTCCAGGCGGCAGGCGCGAGCATTGCAGGGCAATTTCCTGAGATTTCGCTGCGCCGCAACGAGCGCCCCCGACGTCTAACCATGCCGCCGATGGCGCCCGCGCGAATACCCGCATCTCTCCAGCAGTCTTACTGCACCGTCGCCAGCACGTCGCCCACCGTCTTGAAGATGTGCGCGATCTGCTCTTCGTCAATGATGAGCGGCGGCGAGAACGCGAGGATGTCACCGGTAAAGCGCAGCAGCACGCCCGCCTCGAAGCACTTCACGAACGCTTCGTAAGCACGCGCACCCGGAGCACCGTCGCGCGACTCGAGTTCAACGCCCGCGATCATGCCGAGGTTGCGAACGTCCTTCACATGCTTCGCGCCGCGCAGCGAGTGAGCGGCGGCTTCGAATTTCGGCGCCATCGTCGCCGCACGCTCGAACAGGCCTTCGCGGCGATATAGGTCGAGCGTCGCAACGGCGGCCGCGGCCGCGGCCGGGTGGGCCGAATACGTGTAGCCGTGGAACAGTTCGATCGCGCCCTGTGCGCCGCTGTTGACGATCGTGTCGTAGATCGTGCGGCTCGTGGCCACTGCGCCCATCGGGATCGCAGCGTTGTTGATTGCCTTGGCCATCGTGATCAGGTCCGGCGTCACGCCGAAGTATTCGCTCGCGGTCGCCTTGCCGACGCGGCCGAATGCGGTAATCACTTCGTCGAAAATCAGCAGGATGCCGTGCTTCGTGCAGATCTCACGCAGCTTCTGCAGATAGCCTTGCGGCGGAATCAGCACGCCCGTCGAGCCGGCCACCGGTTCGACAATCACGGCAGCGATCGTCGATGCATCGTGCAACGTGACGATGCGCTCGAGTTCGTCGGCGAGATGCGCGCCCCAGGCCGGCTGGCCCTTCGAAAACGCGTTGTGTTCGAGGTTATGCGTATGCGGCAAATGATCGACCGCCGGCAGCAGCGCGCCGGAGAACGTCTTGCGGTTCGGCGCGATGCCGCCGACCGAAATGCCGCCGAAGCCCACGCCGTGATAGCCGCGCTCGCGGCCGATCAGACGCGTGCGCTGACCTTCGCCGCGCGAACGGTGATACGCCAGCGCGATTTTCAGGGCGGTGTCGACCGATTCCGAGCCGGAGTTCGTGAAGAAGATGCGGTCGAGGCCGTCCGGCATCAGTTCGGCGACTTTCGTGGCCGCTTCGAACGCCAACGGGTGGCCCATCTGGAAGGTCGGCGCGAAGTCGAGCGTGGACAGTTGCTCGGTGATCGCGGCGACGATTTCGTCGCGGCCGTGGCCGGCGTTCACGCACCAGAGACCCGCGCAGCCGTCGAGCACTTCACGCCCGTCCGTGGTGCGGTAGTACATACCCTTGGCCGATTCCAGCAGGCGCGGCGCAGCCTTGAACTGGCGGTTGGCGGTGAAGGGCATCCAGAAAGACGACAGGTCGTCGATGACGGGGCGCGAAGTCATGGTTTTCTCCTCGAAGTGGTAGCGAAACTGTAGCGTCCGCGGTTTAATGGCGGCATAAACAGTTGACGCAGTGTGGTGCTAACTGTGTTGGTGGATTTGCGCTAACTGTGTCGATCGCGCGATGATGCCGCGGTGACTTAACTTGACGCTTTATCTGGCGTCTTCCGGGCCATCTTTCTGGCAACGCAGCCGGCCGTCGCGACCGGCCTTTCAGTCCGAACCATGATCGAACTACAACTTGAGCGCGACCGACGCGCCGCTCCCACGCTCGTCGAGCAGGTCGTACAGGGCTTCGCGCGCGCCATCGAGGCGCAGTCGCTGCGCGCCGGCGCGCTGTTGCCGTCGGTGCGGCAACTGGCGCAGAGCCACGAGCTGAGCACCTTCACGGTCACCGAGGCCTACAACCGGCTCGTGTCGATGGGTCTCGTGGTGGCGCGGCGCGGTTCCGGTTATCGGGTGGCGGCGCGCGCGCAGTCCGCGCGGGCGGCCCCGACCGACTGGCAGCCGCCGAGCCTGACCGCGACCTGGCTGCTGTCCGACGTGTTCGCCGACCATTCGGTGCCGATCAAGGCAGGCGGCGGCTGGCTGCCGAACGAGTGGATCAACGAGACGGGTTTGCAGCATGCGCTGCGTGCGATGAGCCGGGTACCGGCGGCGCGTCTCGGCGACTACGGGCATCCGTACGGCTTCGCGCCGCTGCGCGAGCGGATCGCCGAGCAACTCGACCGGCGCGGTTTGCCGGTGGACGTCTCCAACGTGCTGCTCACGCAGGGCGCGACGCAAGGGCTGGATCTGATCGTCCGCACGCTGCTGCGTGCGGGCGACGCCGTGATCGTCGAAGATCCCGGTTACTGCAATCTGCTGCAGATTCTCAAGCTAGCGGGGCTGGTGGTGCATGGGGTGCCGCGCACTCCGGCTGGCGTCGATACGGATGTGCTCGAAGCGCTGGTCGCGCAGCACAAGCCGAAGGCGATTTTCGTCAACACCACGCTGCAGAATCCGACCGGCGCGACCTTCGGCATGTCGGCGGCGTTCCGTCTACTGCAGATCGCCGAGCGTCAGCGCATGTGGGTGATCGAAGACGACGTCAGCCGCGAACTGGCGCCGTCCGGCGCGCCTTTGTTTGCCGCCATGGAAGGCTTGCAGCGCGTGCTCTACGTGGGCGGTTTTTCGAAGACGGTGACGCCGGGGCTGCGTTGCGGCTACGTGGTCGCCGAGCGGGCAGTCCTGCGCGAACTGGCACGCACGAAGATGGCGGTGGGATTGACCTCGTCGGAAGCGATCGAACGGATCGTCGACAAGGTGTTGCTCGAAGGGCGCTATGCGCGTCACGTCGAAGCCGTGAACGAGCGGCTCAAACTCGCGCATGCGACCGTCGAAGAGCGTCTCGATTCGCTCGGCCTGGAACTGTTTCACCGGCCGCGAGCCGGCCTGTTCCTGTGGGCTCGTCTGCCGATCGAAGCGGAGCGCGCGGGCGAGGTGGCGACGGCCGCGCTCCAGCACGGTATCTGGCTCGCACCTGGCTCCTATTTCCGTCCCGACGACGCCCCGAGCGCCTGGTTCCGTTTCAACGCCCCGTACTCGACCGACGACGCGTTGTGGCGCTTCATCGAGCGAGTCGGGCAGGGTGCGATCTAATCGGACTCGATCTTAAACGGACTGGCCGAGCAGCTTGAGCGCGATCGGATACAGCGAGAGCACCAGCAGCAGCGCCATGGCGACATTGAAGATGCGCAGCCGCTTCGGGTCCGACAGCACTTTGCGCATCGCGGTGCCGAAACCCGCCCACAGGCAGATGCACGGAAAGCCGATCACGTAGAAGATCACCGCCATTGCGATCGCGTTCACGCTGGCGCTCTCGCTGAGGTGAATCGTCGTGGCGGCGGTCAGCACCATCATCCACGCTTTCGGATTGACCCACTGGAACGCAATGGCTTCATGAAACTTCATGGGCCGGCGCTCGCCTTTCTTGACCTTCAGTTCGCCCGACGTGCCGATTTTCCACGCGAGGTACAGCAGGTACGCGACGCTTGCGACTTCGAGCACCGTGTACAGCACCGGGAAGTGCACGAAGGCTTCGCCCAGACCAATCCCCACCGACAGCATCAACAGCACGACCCCGGCGCTGATCCCCGAAAGATGCGGCAGCGTGCGGCGAAAGCCGAAGTTGACGCCGGAGGCCAGCAACATCGTGTTATTCGGACCGGGCGTGATCGTGGTGACGAGCGCGAACAGAATGCCGGCGGGCAGCGCGCTGAGACTGAGGTAGGACATGGACATGGGTGGCTCCGAGGTTGGTCATTGAGACCCTCGGAGCATTCTAGCGAACCACGCCGGTACAGTACCTATACGGTTTGTGGGATGGTGTCCGGTACGGACGACGGTACCGGACCGCCTTTCAATGCGCAGCCGCGGCCGCGTCGCTCGAACCGCCAGCCTTGCCTGGCTTCGTGATCCAGATGAGCGGAATGATGATGATCATGATGATCGCGGCTCCATAGAACACGTCATTCAGCCCCAACATGGCGGCCTGCGACTGCACCGTATGATCGAACAACGCATACGAAGCCTGCTGGCTCAGGCCAAGCGCCGAGTGGTAGGTGTTCATTTGCGCATTGAAAATCGGGTTAGTCGGACTCGACTGCTGTGTCAGGATTTCATGGTGCATGATCGTCCGGTTGTTCCATACGACGTTCGCCAGCGACGTACCAATACCACCAAAGAACACGCGTCCGAAGGTGGACAGCCCGGCCGCGGCCGGCACCTTTTCGGGCGGCTGTCCTGACAGGATGATCACGGTGAGCGGAGCAAAGAACAGCGCCATCGGAATACCCTGCAACAGGGTCGGCAGGATGATGTATCCTTCGCTGATGTCGGTATAGAAATACGTGCGCATGAAGTAGACAATCGCGAATCCGATAAACGCGAACGTGCCGATAATGCGCGCATCGGAACGCGGCAGAATCTTGCCCATGATGGGGGCGCCGATCACCGCGAAAATGCCCAGTGGCGCCGTAGCAAGCCCTGCGTCGACAGCCCGGTATCCCAGGTACTCCTGCATCCACTGCGGAAGCAGCACCAGCGTGCCGAAGAAGATGCCATACGCGACGGCAATCGAAACGGTGCCGCCGAGAAAGTTGCGCTGCTTGAACAGCGTCAGGTCGACGATCGGATTCTTTTCCGTCAGCTCCCAGATAATGAATGCCGCGAGACCGACCGCGGCAACGATAGCCAGCACGACGATCGTGCTCGACGAGAACCAGTCGAGATCCTTGCCCTTGTCCAACATCACCTGAAGCGACGCGACCCAAACAATGAGCAGCACCAGCCCGACAACGTCGATTGGCAGCTTTCTGGCCGGCGTATCGCGCTTGCGATAGAGAAGCCAGACCATCGCGGCGGCGAACAGCCCGACCGGGATGTTGATATAGAAGATCCACGACCAGCTATAACTGTCCGTTACCCAGCCGCCGAGCGACGGCCCGACAATCGGCCCGGTCACCACGATCATCGAGAACAGCGCGAGTGCCAGCGAGGATTTCGCCTTTGGCCACGAACTGAGCAGCAACGCCTGCGACATCGGGATGAGCGGCCCGGCAAAGGCTCCCTGCAGCGCACGCGCAAGCAACAGGATCGGCAACGTTGGCGCGATACCGCACAGCCAGGATGCGAACACGAACAACAATATCGAGCCGACGAACAGCCGGACCTGCCCCAGCCTCTGCGTCAGCCAGCCAGTCAACGGAATCGCGATTGCATTCGCAGCGGCAAAAACGGTGATGACCCACGTGCCTTCGTCGACCGATACGCCGAGGTTGCCGGAAATGGTTGGAATGGCGACGTTGGCGATCGATGAGTCAAGCACGGTCATGAAGCCCGCGAGACCAACGCTCAGGGAACCCAGAGCGAGTGTCGCCCCGGTCAGCGGCGGGTGATTGGGATGGTTGGTGTTCATGGTGATACGGCTGTCCTGTGTCTGGCAAGAAAGGCGCGGCATCTTTCACGTGCCGCGGTCCAATGAGCGGCGGTCATTCGTTTTCGGCGATGATCCGCGCGATCGCGGCGTCGGCCTCGTCGCCGTACTTT
The DNA here is from genome assembly GCF_009690905.1 of Paraburkholderia madseniana. Taxonomy (GTDB): domain Bacteria; phylum Pseudomonadota; class Gammaproteobacteria; order Burkholderiales; family Burkholderiaceae; genus Paraburkholderia; species Paraburkholderia madseniana. The sequence goes on along the minus strand of NZ_VOSW01000166.1, from coordinate 7,024 downwards.
GCGAAAACGTCGGTCTTATAGGCGGACGTAGACTGCGTACCGAGTTGGGCGCCGGCAGGGTCCTTGACGTTGACATCCACGTTCATTGACAGACCCACTCGCAGCGGATGCTTTTCCAGTTCCGCGGGTGGAATCTCGATGCGCACCGGCAGCCGCTGCACCACCTTGATCCAGTTACCCGTCGCGTTCTGCGCCGGCAGCAGCGCCAGTGCCGAACCAGTGCCTGGCGTAAAGCCCACCACCTTGCCGTGATAGACGACCGCGGAGCCGTAGACGTCGGCTGTCAGCTCAACTGGTTGCCCAACCCGGATGTGACGAAGCTGCCACTCCTTGAAGTTCGCATCGACCCAGACCTGCTCTAGCGGCACCACCGACATCAGCGCTGCGCCGGGTGACACGCGCTGCCCGACCTGAACCGAGCGCTGAGCGATATATCCGGTCACGGGGGCCGGCAACGTGGTGCGCGCATAAGCCAGGTAGGCGTCGCGAACGTGGGCGGCGCTTGCCAGTACGTCCGGATGCTTCTCGACCGACGTGTTGGCCGTCAGCGCGCGATTGGCGCCAAGCTGCTGCCGGGCTGCCTCAAGCGAAGCCTGAGCCGACCGGGCCGCGTCACGTGCATGTGAGATTTCCTCGTCCGACACCGCCCCCGTCATGCCAGTGGCAAGCCGGCGCTTCAGATCGTCCTGCGCCTTCGAAAGATCCGACTGGCGTTCAGCGATATCTGCGCGGTATCTGTCGTCGTCGGCATATAGGCCATGGACTCTGCGAACGGTTTGGCCCAGATTGGCCTCGGCCTGTTGCAACGCAATCCTGGCGTCCGCGGGATCGATCTGGACGATCGGTTCGCCCTTCCTGACGATTTGCGTGTTATCCGCATTGACCCCGATGACGGTTCCCGTGACCTGCGGCGTAATTTGCACGACGTTGCCGTTGACGTATGCGTCGTCGGTGTCCACATGGTGACGGGCGTCGACGAAATAGAAAGCGCCATACGCAGCGCCTGCGATCGCGAGCGAAGCGACAAGCAGCGAGAGCAGGAGTTTGCGTTTGCCGGGCTTCTTTTCCGGCTCTTTATCCGACGATGACTGAGGTGCGTTCATGGGTAGCTCCAATAAAGTTTGATGGTCGCGCTCAGGCCGATACGCCCGAGTGCCGATCTGGTCGTTCAGTGAGTTGCCGTGCTGCCGGACGGCGCAGGAATCGGTGTCTCCGTGTTTGCGGCAAGGCCAGCCTGCGAAGCATCGAATCCACCGCCTAGTGCCTTGATCAGCCCGATTTGCATGCCGCGGCGATTCATTTCGAGGTTCACGACAGCTGTTTCGGCTGCGAGCCGGTTGTCGTCGGCGTTCAGTACCTGCAGTTGCTGATTCAAGCCAGCCTTGTATCGAACGAGCGCCAGTTGGTAGGCTTTGGTCTGTGCATCCAGGGCCTGCTGCGCATCGACCAGTTGACGGTCGGCCGAGTGGATCTGCGTGACCTGCGTGGCAACATCGGATAAAGCGCTGATCAACGTCTGGTTGTACGTCGCGACGTCGTAATCGAAGTCCGCGTAGCGGCCCTTCAGTTGGGCGCGCAACGCACCAGCGTCGAAGATAGGAAGATGAATCGCGGGTCCTGCCTGAAGTTGGCCGCTTCCAGCCGTCAGGAATCGCCCCCAGCCAAACGCGTCCAGTGCAGCTGATGCGGAAAGATTGACGTCCGGAAAGAACTCGGCCTTTTTTTCCTTTACATCGTGGATTGCTGCATCCACCTGCCAATAGGCCGCAACGATGTCCGGGCGCCGCGAAATCAGGTCGGCGGGCAGGTTGTCGGGAAGCGCGACGCCGGCGCCCTCTCCAAGCGATGGGTTGGCGATCTTGAGGCCGCCATCCGGTCCTTCGCCGAGCAGGGCACCCAATTGGTAGCGGACGGTCGTGATCTGTCCATCGAGGTCACTGACGCTGGAGCGGCTCGTTGCGGTTTCGCCGTATGCGGTCTGCCGCTCAACGTTGGTGTCGAGCCCCGCACCCACGCGCCCATCTGTGATTCGGCCGATATCCTCGCGATTCTTCACTTCGCGAGCCTCGATATCACGCAACGCATAGAGCTGCGCAAGATGGTTGTAGGTGCTGGCCACCGACGCGGCCAAAGAGATGCGCACCTGCTCGGCTTCGGCTTCGGCGACCTTCTCCTGCGAGACAGACTGACGAAGCCGTTCGCGATTCTTGCCCCACAGGTCGAGATCAAACGAAGCACTGGCGAGCACGTTGTTCTCGCTCTGCCAGGTGCCGTTGACCGGCGGTGGAGCGGACCCATTGTCGCTATAGCGCTCGCGCGTCCATGAATAGCTTCCCGTCACGTTTGGATAGAGTGCGGAATGGGCCGTGCCGACTGAGGCAGAGGCTTTCTCAATGCGTGCACGTGCCTGATCGATCGTTGGATTGCCGGCCAGTGCCTCGTCGATCAGCCTGGGCAGCTGCGCATCGCCGAACTGCTTGGCCCAATCCATTGCAGGCCACTGTCCGCCCTCGGCAGGCAAGCTCTCCTTCGTTTCATACTGGGTGGGTGGGGCAATCTGCTTGTCGCTTTTGATGCCGGCGTAGTTGACGCATCCGGCGAGGCCAAGCGCCGCCACCGCCGAGGCTATCGTGGCAGCCCATGCGCTCGCTCGGAGCTGGGGTCGGTCGTGATTCATGATGGTTTCCGTTTTCCTTTGGCTCATCTGGGTTGTATGTCTTTTCTTCACTTGAAGTGCATATGCACACATTAGCGTTTAATTTTTCACTGATCGATCTACCGCAGTGAATCAATCTGTTGCGTTGTGGTTATCTTTCGGACAGGTAGCTCGTCATGCGAAACAGTTCACTTCGCAGATGCGCTGCCTGTTGCGGGCCAAAACTACGTTCGAAACTGGCCTGCGCCGTTGCCCAATGAGCGGCCGCTTCGTCGAGCTTCGTTATCCCTCTTCTGGTGAGTACGACTCGCAGTCGCCGATTGCTTTGCGGTTCGGCAGGAGCAACCACGAGGCCACGCCGAAGCAGGGGTTTAAGCGCTCGAACGAGGGTCGTTCTGTCCATCACCATCGCTTTGGCCAACTCGGCCATCGTCAGATTCGTACAACGACTCAGCGTTTTGAGGACGCTGAACTGCGTGGGCGTGATGCCGGCCTCAGACAAATGACGCTCATAGAGCTTTGAAATATGTCGGGAGGCTTGACGAAGAGCGAAACAGTCGTCGTCCGGAAGATCGTTTGAGTGCATACGCACAGAGTAATGCGGCCCCCGCCGGGAAGCGATGCTGGCCGGATTATCAGTTTGTTGTCGTTTCGTGCACCAATCGCCCGGGGAGCAACGGGGAAGTGGGCCGGGCGCCGACCGGGTGCACGCTGCGTGGGCCGGATCCAGTCGGGCTCGTCACCGAACACCGAAAGCGGCGATTCATCGCGCCCTTTTTTGTTTCCGACGCGCTTCGCAGCTCGAATTTGCTGCACTAGCGCGATGTCGCCAGCGTTTCGAAGAAGGCAGCCGCATAGTCAATAAATGCACGCACCTTGGCAGGCAGCAGGGTCCGGTTGCTGTAAGCGAGCTGGATTTCGACGCTGTCGTCGGCAAGCCGCGAACCGGTGAGCAACTGGACGAGCTTTCCCGAGGCCAATTCGTTCTCTACAAGGGCTGCCGGCACGACACCGATTCCGAAACCCTGCAGCACCATTTCCAGGTTGAAGGCAGGGCTGTTCGACGAAACATCGAAGCGAAGCGGAACGCTCAACTCGTCCTCGCCAATCCGGAAGCCGATGGCGGGGCGGCGAATGGACGGCGACATCGGCACAAAAAGATGCTCGGCCAGTTCCGATGGATCTCCCGGCGTTGACGACGCCTCCAGATACTGCGGCGTCGCGACGATCACAACCGGAATGCGCTCGAGCAGACGCACGACCGTTGTTTCGCTCGTCAGCATGTACGGAAGAACGAGGCCAAGGTCGAACCCGTCGCCGACCAGGTCGACGGGCCGCTCCGTCAGCGTCACGTCGAGCGTGACCTTCGGATGGGCCCGCTTGAATCCGGCGATCAGGGGAACCAGCCGGCTTACCGTCGCCGTCGTATGGGCGACAAGGCGTAAGACGCCACCCGCTTCGCGTGTCTGGTTGGCTACGTCCGCTTCGAGTAGATCCAGGTCGTCCAGGATACGCACGCAGCCTTCGTAGAATCGTTCCGCGGCTTCGGTGAGCGAGACCTGCCGGGTCGTCCGGTTTAACAGCCGGCATCCGATCCGCTCTTCCAGCCCCGCGATTGCCCGCGACACCGCCGGCCGGGCCAGCCCATGAATATCCGCCGCGCGGGTGAAACTCTTCAGTTCGACCACCGACCGGAAAATGCGTAGGCTTTCGATATATTCCATGATGAGATCTCGTCGACCAACGGGAACAAAGGATAGACGGAATGCCGTTTTCAGCGCCACCGGAGGTGCCAGTTGCGGATCCTGTCTCCCACGGTATTTCGCAGGATAGGCAACGGTTGAGCCGGCGACAGAAAACAGTCTATGCCACAGCGGCGCCGCCTTCATGTCTGGTAACCACGTCGCGTCGGTTGAAAAATTGCGAAGGCGCTTGACAGTCTATCTATGAGTAGATATAGTTCAACCCATGGAACCGACAACGACAGTGCGCGAACAGATCCTCGACCACGCAATCACGCTCATCATGCTGCGTGGTTACAACGGGTTCAGTTACCGTGATCTGTCCAGTCTGGTTGGCGTAAAAACCTCGAGCATCCATTACTACTTTCCGTCGAAAGACGATCTGGTTCTGGAGGCGGTTAATGCGTACAGCAACGAGGTATTGGGCGCGCTCCATGGCATTAACGCTTCATTGGCCGCGGACACAAAGCTGAGCAAGTACGCGAAGCTGTTCGGCAGGACCCTCGGTGACGGTAATCAGATCTGCCTGTGCGGCATGCTGGCTGCAGACATCGAATCACTGCCCGACAACATCCGCCAGGCCGTGCAAGCGTTTTTTAAAGCGAACGAAAGCTGGCTCGCCAAGGTTCTCGCGCAAGGCGTGCAGGAAGGGACGCTGGCGGTGAACGGCAAACCGGAAAACGCGGCACGGGCACTGTACGCGGCTTTTCAGGGCAGTGTGCTCGCAAGCCGTCTGTTCCACACCAAGGCCCGGCTCGAAGACGTCGAGGCGACGGTGCGGATCGCGAAGTGAAGCTCGCACCGCGGTAGTCAGGTAATCAGGTATGAGGCGGTACGCCGCCTCTTTGTTGGCGCACTTATCTATCTCTGAGTAGATAGATAAGTGGGGAGTATATAGTAGCCAGGAAAAGTCTGGTTTGTCAGTTTAATTTTGCGGATTAATCTATCTAGTAGTAGATAGTAAATTCGATCACTCACTCTTGTAAGGAGCCTCACCATGTCACTCGAAAAAGTCCTCTACCGTGCTCAAGCTCATGCCACCGGTGGCCGCGATGGCCGCGCCGTGGTGCCAGCAGGCAACCTCGATTTCAAGCTGACCACGCCGAAAGAACTGGGCGGTGCGGGCGGCGAGGGCGCCAATCCGGAACAGCTCTTCGCGGCCGGCTATAGCGCCTGCTTCCTCGGCGCGATGAAATTCGTCGCCGCCCGCGACAAGATCGCCATCCCCGCGGACGTCTCGATTGACGGAAGCGTCGGCATCGGCCTGATCCCGAACGGCTTCGGCATCGAAGTGGAATTGAAGATCTCCCTGCCCGGCATGGCACGCGAAGCGGCGCAGGTACTGGTCGACAAGGCGCACATCGTCTGCCCGTACTCCAACGCCACCCGCGGCAACATCGACGTCACCCTGACGGTCGTCTAAGCCTCAGTCTCTCACCATCACGAACCTGGAAAAAATCATGAAGACCTTCAAGCCTTTGCTGCTGGCCGCTGTACTTGCAACCAGCGCCACCCTCGCCATCGCCGCAAGCCCGGCAACACCCGCCTCGCCCGATCTGGTGACCAGCCAGTTCCTGCATGCGTTGAACAGCGGCACAGGACCGGCAATCAACACGTTGACACCGGCGCAGGCGCGTCAGGTGCTGGTCGGCGCGCAGAACAGCGTGAAGGTCGATCTGTCCGGCATCGATGTGTCGAACAAGACCATCGAGCAGGACGGCATCAGCGTGCCGATCACGATCGTACGGCCGCAAGGCGCCACGGGCACGCTGCCGGTCTTCATGTTCTTCCACGGCGGCGGTTGGATCCTTGGGGACTTCCAGACGCACGAGAGGCTGGTGCGCGACCTCGTCGTGCAATCCGGAGCAGTGGCGGTGTTTGTCAATTACACGCCGTCGCCCGAAGCGCGTTACCCGGTGGCGATCAATCAGGCATACGCGGCCACCAGATGGGTCGCGGAGCATGGCAATGAAATCGGTGTGGACGGCAGCCGCCTCGCAGTAGTGGGCAACAGCGTCGGCGGCAACATGGCCGCGGTTGTGTCCCTGATGGCGAAGAACAAGCAGGGCCCTGCAATCCGCTTTCAAGGCCTGATGTGGCCGGTGACGGACAACAATTTCAGCGACGGTTCGTACAACGCCTATCCGGAAGGCCACTTCCTGACCCGGCCGATGATGAAGTGGTTCTGGGACGCGTACACAAAGGATCCGAAGCAGCGCAATGAGATTTACGCTTCGCCGCTGCGTGCTTCAGGTGATCAGTTGAAGGGCTTGCCGCCGGCGCTGATCCAGGTAGCGCAGTCCGACGTACTGCGCGATGAAGGCGAGGCCTATGGTCGCAAGCTCGACGCCGCGGGCGATGAAGTCACGACGGTTCGCTACAACGGCACGATCCACGACTTTGGCTTGCTTAATGCACTCGCCGGCGACGCGCCGACCAAAGCCGCAACCAGGCAGCTTGCCAACGAGTTGCAGGCGCGTCTGAAGTAAGCCGTAAAACCCAGCCCTTTCAAGGTCTTGATCAAGATGTCCCGCCTTTGGCGCGTTTAAGCAGGCGGGCGGTACTGTGATGGGCTCGGGCTACCGCGCCTTCGACATAGGGTGCGGGTTTGCGGGTCTTGGGGCCA
>NZ_VOSW01000165.1 GCF_009690905.1 Paraburkholderia madseniana | reverse complement strand
TGGACCCCTTGATTCCGCGAATCGTATTGCTAAGCTGCTGATCCATTCTCTTCAGCGCTTCGAGAAGCTGGCCGAACTCGTCTCGCGACGTGATCTGGATATCGTTCTCCAGCCTGCCGCTAGCGATATGATTGGCGACAATGACCGCTTCGCTCAGTGGTGCCGAAATCGCCCGCAAAAGATAGGCTGTTACGCCGGTCGCGATAATGACACCGACGCCCACGAGGGCGACAACAATCCAGAGGAGGGTGCGGAAGGTAGCGTTGCTGTCGTCGGCAGACAGTTTGGCCTGGGCCATGTTCAGCGTGGCGTCATCGTTGAGCGCCTGTGTCAATGAGTCGGCGAGAGCTGCCGCTCTGGTGCTCAGTTCAGTTGCCGCGTCGAAGTTGCCTGCTTCGAGTAACGTGATTACGTCGCTGGTGTTCGATGTGAATTTATTGATGATCGGGGCAATTCTATCTGCAATCTGACGCTCCTTATCACTGGATATTCCGGCAGGATAGTAGTCAGACCACGCTTTGCTCATGGTTGCCAGATTCGCTTCAATTCCGGGAAGTGTCTTCGATATGTCGTCTGCAGCTCTCGTCAACTGTATGCGCCTGAGTTTGACCCGGATATTGAGTTGTGCCGCTCGTACGTCGGAAAGTTGCCCAATCGCAACTGTGTTGTCGAAATAGGCTTTGTTCATATTCGAGTTCAGTCGGTACAGCCCGGCTGCACCAAATAGCCCAATGGCTATCATGAGCGCAATGCAGGCTCCGAACGCCAGAATTATCTTGAGCTTGACTGAATGGACAAACTGGTTCACATCGTTTCCTTTCGATAAGTTGGTAATAAAACGGGCGAGATTGCGATCGCGACGGTTCGTCCAATTAGCCGGCTTATCCGAAATGTCAAATACGGATTTGTTCCCCAAAGGACTGCCGCTACACAGGTAATAGCGGCAGAAGGTATGTAGACAAAATGGCTAGTCCTAGCCGCGCACGGCATTTTTTAGTACGTTGGGGAGCCTGTCGAACGGTGTGGACCCGAGAGGTGAGCCTTTCGGCTGCCGGACGACATTCCCTGGCTGCCGCTGGCCTTGTGACTTGCATTGAGAACTGCAAGTCCAATGGCCCAGCGGGAATCGACCGCGAGCTCTTCCACGACGTTGCCGACGTGTTTGCGCGGTCCCGTAGATTTTATGTTCAGCAGGACGGCGATCTGCTTGTCGGCCATGCCCTTGAGCAACAGGTGGCATACCTCACCTTCAAGCAGGGTGACATCGAACCGTTTCTGGAACCAGGCCCCTGAACTGATTGTATGCGCGAGTAGGTGTACCACATACGTTTCATGAGCGACGCTGTGGACATTCGTATGGCCGATTCTGCCACGCTCGAATAACTGTCCGACGAGATGGCGCGCAGCGAGGCCGCTCTCACTTGTCACCAGTACCGGCTGCTCCATGACGTGTCGTTCGCCCCTGTTCAGTGTGCGTTTGATTTTCCGAATGTGTGGGGTGGGTGTCCTGCGCGCCGGTAAAGGAGTTGCCCTGCGGTCGCGACGACGATCGCGCTGACCGCGAAGCCGAGTGTGACGAAAGGGACGCGCCCGGCGTCTTCACCCCGAACGACAAGCGAAGAGACAAGCGGTCCGAAAGCGGTACCGAGAAGCTGAAAGCCGGGCACTAGCACGGCAACGCTCCCGCTCGGATCAAGCCTCAAAGCGAGACCGATGTGAAACGGCATCAGAAACAGCCACGCGAAGCCGAACACCGCGCACAGCGTCAGAAAAACGGCAACGTGTCCGCCCGGCAGCACCAGTATTCCGGTGGAGATCAGCGTGAGCACCACCGCACCGGTGATCAGGGTTACCGTGTTATCGACGTGTCTGACTGCCCCAGCCGCCACGACGCCGCCGGCCACCTGCATGAAGAGGACTGCGGAGATCGCTGTCTGGGCATCTTGCGCGGTAAGGCCAGCCTGGCGCCCGATCGGCTCGAGATAGGCCCATAACGAACCGAGCGCCGCCATCTGGACGAATGCGATCAACAGCGGCATCGCAGACGTGACGGACCACGCGAAAGGTTTGCTTGCCGCGTGCGAACGCGGCGTAAGCGTAGCAGGCAGTCGTGGCGATAGCGCGCAGGCAAGGAGCGACAGCATGGCCAGTACTTCGAAGCCGCCTTGCCAGCTCGCATGGGGGATCACCGCGCGCGCGAACATGGCGGCGACCCCGGCTTGGGCGAGCGTCTGGACAGTAAGAAAGATGCCTGACAGCCGGTCGGCGGTCGGAGAACGAATGATCACGCAGGTCGTCACCCACATCAGTACGCCTTCGCCAAGACCTGCAGTGGCGCGAATCGCGGCGAGCGACACATCTCCCGTCAGGCGTGCGGTCAGCACGTCGAGGCCCGCGACCAGTGCAGCCGCAAACAGAGTGACGCTGCGCAGCCTGCCGACCGGCAGTAGCACGTCGCCAAGCACGATGCCAAGGCCGAGCGCGACGATCTCGCTCATCGCGATGACGCCGACACCCTCGAGCGACGCGTGGTGTGTATCGACCATCTCGCCGAGCAGGATCGGCTGAAGGCCGATCATCAGCAGCGCGATCGATCCCGTCGTCAGCGCGGCAATGAGCTGCGAGCGAGTGACGCGGGTGGAGTGAACAACTGCCATGGCTATCTCTCTCAACTGTCGAACCAGGGGGTACGAATAATCCGGCTGACGACGCTCAGCCGGCTTGGGCAAACCGTCTTTCAGAACCTGTGCGAGACCGACACGACGAAGGTTGGCTTGTCCGTCGCCTTGACCGATCCGCCATCCTGCGCCACATAGAGCTCGTGCGCCCTGACGTGGACGCCTACCCATGCGAGCGACCACTCGAACCCCCATCTGACGTGATTGAGCCCGATCCGGTAATCGAAGCTGTCGGCCTCCGGGAAGTTCGCGACTTTCTGATAGCCAGTATGCAGTTCCAGCGTGGTATCGCTGCGTATCGAATACTTGTAGTCGAGGTCCAGCAGCAAGCTGCCACGCGAACCATGGTCGCCTCTTGCATAGCATTCGAGCGCTTTGGTGGGGTCGGATGAGAACTGCAGCATCGCACCGCACACGCCGCCCGTATTCGCGCCACGGTACGTTTTCGATATCACGCTGATCACGCGGCCTTCGAGCCGGTCGTAGCCGAGTTCCAATACCGCATAGTCGGTATTGTAGTTAGTGCCGGTGACGTTGGTGGGCGTGAAGGTCGTGAAATCGAAAGCCTGCGGTGCATCGAAATTCGCCCCTGGGAAAAGCTCGGTTGCGAGGCCGATGCCGAAGTGCAATTTGTCCGGGTTGCCGAAGCGCCAGCCGCCGGCGAGCGTGATAGCCGTGCCGTTGCCGTTGGTGAACTCCGTGCGGCTGACGTTGTTGATTTCGGCGATCGCGACGAGGCCGCTCTCATGGGCCGCTTCGATCCCCAGCTTGACACCGGGACCGTTCAGCGAGTCGGAAACACCCCGAGTGCGGATATCCGACATCAGGCTGGCCCGCGGGGTGATCGAATAGGTGGCGACGTCCTGATCGTCGGCGTACACAGGGCGGCACAGGACGAGTGCAACGAGGAAGACGAGCCAGACAGGCCGTGGTGTGGTCATTGTGTTATCCCAGGCGACAAGGCTAGTTCTTGCAGGTAGGCGACGCAGGCAGCGACTGCTCGCGTGTCAACTGCTCGGTCTCGCCCAGTATTTCCGTGCCGATGAAGGCGCGAACGGCCAGACCTGAGCCATTGACTCGAACCGCGCCCTTGTAGCGCTTTTTCGTGCGCGGGTCGTAGACCCATCCGTCGCGCCACGCATCGTCGTCGTAGTGCTTGAGCTTCGCGATGCGCACGCCGCACGTATCGGCGCTCGTGCCGGCGTCCTTGTCCCAGACGACTGTGCCGCAGAGCGACGACGCTTCATCGGCGCATGGCTTGAACTCGATCACCGCATTACCATCCGCGGAGCGCCACAGGCCTTTGGCCTCGTCAGGGCCCGACGCATGAGCCAGCGTCAACGTCGTTGTGGCGACTAGCGGAATGAGACAGCGGATAAAGCGTGCGCGAGACATATTGGCATCCTAAATGAATTAAATGTTCATGCGACCGGGAAGATGAAATCTCCGGGCCCCGTTTTTTCAACTGCAGCTAACGTTTCGTGTGCGCGGATACCACTTGCGACAGGCGCTCAGCCCGGTCAGGACAATCGCCCAACAACACGGTAGTTAAGGCTATCGTATAGGTGTCAAATTTGTGATTCAAGCATTTTCTGATTGGGGATAACCCGTCGCCATGCCCATCGTCCGCAGAGCCTGGAGCCCGTGCCTGAAGCACCGCGTGCGCTTGCGGTCGGGAAGCGGACTGGCGGGTCGACTAGAGGAAGTGCTCGATGAGTTCGCGGCGATGGCGAAGGGAACACGTGATTCGAAGAGGGCAGGAATCGGGTTCGGCACCGGCTTCCCGCTTCTATCCGTCGTCGTCCTGCCGGACGCAACACGTCCCCTGCCGAAAGCGACGACGGCCGCGGTGAATGGCAAAACGTTGCTTTGCGGGCCGCCATCAGACCTTCGCGAGGATATCGACAACGCGCTGCACGAGCCGAGTCTTCAGCTGGGTATATGGGGGGAAGAACAGTCTGGCCATCAGGAACCTGCGGCCGGTCAGTAGTGCCCGTTCATGGGAAAACGCCTTGAACCCAAAGAAGCCGTGGGCGTTGCCGATGCCCGCCTGGCCGACGCCACCGAACGGCAGCCTGCTATGCGCATAGTGCTGCAGACAGTGGTTCACACATGCCCCACCCGAGCTCGTCTGCTGCAGAAGACGGTCTATCGTGGCGCTGCGCCGGCTCCATACATATAGCGCGAGCGGCTTGGGCCGGGCGTTGATATGGGAGATCGCTTCGTCGATCGTATCGAACTCGACGATGGGCAGTATCGGACCGAAGATTTCCTCTTCGCAGATGCGGGCGTGCGGCGCGACGTCGCCGAGCAGTGTAGGCGCGACGTAGCGGTCCGCGCTGCTGTAGGAACCGCCCGACCACAGTTGTGCGCCGGTGGCGAGCGCATCGTCGACCAGCGCTGCGATGCGCTCGGTGTGGTCGGTCGAGATGATTCTTGCGAGATCCGGGGTCGCCGCGACCTGTTCGTCCGTCGCACCGAAACGGTTTTCGATTGTCTTTCTGCATTGCTCGACAAAGCGGTCGCGCACGCTGCGATGGACGAGCAGATAGTCCGGCGCAATGCACGTCTGCCCGGCATTGACAAGTTTCGCCCATATCGTTGTTTCCGCCGCGCGCTTGACGTCTGCGGTTTCGTCGACAATGACGGGCGATTTGCCGCCGAGCTCCAGCGTGACGGAACTCAGATGCTGCGCGGCCGCCGCCATGACTATCTTCCCCACCGTCGGAGAACCGGTGAAAAAAATGTGGTCGAAAGGCAAGCCCAGCAAAGCCTGCGCGGTCTTCACCCCGCCTTGAATCAGTGCGACCTCGTTGGGAGCGAAAACGTCACCGATAAGGTCCTCAATCACCTCATTGACATGCGGCGTGAGTTCCGACGGCTTGATGATTGCCGTGTTGCCGGCGGCGATCGCGGAGATCAGTGGGCCGATCAGCGTGTTGACCGGGTAGTTCCATGGACTGATGATCAGGCAGCGGCCCCGCGGCTGATAGACGATTCGCGCCGCGGTGCCCAACGTGGTGAGCGTGGGCGATACGCGGACCGGGCGCATCCATTTCCGCAGATCCTGGATCGCGTGGCGTATCTCGTCGATGACTGGCAGGAATTCAGTCAGCTCGATTTCGGCGACCGGCTTGCGAAAGTCGAGGGCGAACGCGCGATGAAATGCCGGGCGCCGCTGCAGCAGCGCGGTGCGCAGTCGTCGAAGTTTGCCGATCCGGTCGCGCGCGGTGGACTGCCGCAACTTCAGCGCGACCGGCCCTTGCGCGTGGAAGCGCTGTTCGACAACAGCCGGATCGGGGTCATGAGCGTTCAGATATTCCATGGGCGCGTGATGAGGATCGAGGAGTGGCGGCGCACGGTCGGTCGTGGTGTCCGTGCGTGTCCGCCCGGTAGGTCAATTGGCTGCTGCGGCTACGATCAGTAACCGCGGCTCTCCGGCGGCAGCATGCCGGCCGCGAACGATTCGGTCGCGCGTTGCTGGTCTTTGCGCAAGCGCCGATTGGCGACGAAGCGGACGAGCCACGGCAGCAGCGTCATGCGGCTGCCTGCCGCCGCGGCGAGCACGTAGGCTTCCGCACATTTTTCGAACAGTTCGGCATTGAGCGCCATACGCTGGCAGGTCGTACCGAAACACACCGGTTCGCCCCTGAACAACACGGAATTTCCTCCCCGTGACAGCGAATGCGCTAACTGGTCGACGTGGTCCACCGCAGCGCCCATTCGTCCCAGATGCCGCGCCTGCTCGTCGAACAGGATTGGGATCGCACCGGAGAAGTCGGCGAGGCAGCTTCCGTAGCGCCCCCCGCCGTACGCGATTGCGCCGATGTCGTTGCGCAGCCGATAGATTGCGGCATGGACGTCCGCGATGTCGTCGGCGCGGTTAGCCCCGTGGTCGGGAGCATCGATCGACAGCCGCCGTGCCGCAGTGTCCGGCACGTTGCTGAAAAGCATGCTGCGCGTGCCGGGACAGCGAACCGACACGCTCGGCGCCGGACCGTCCTGCTCGCGGTGCCGGAGAAGCTGCTTGTCGTATAGCCGGGCCTTGATATCGAGCCACTGGGCGATTAGTGAGTCATGTGTATCCATCGCGTTACACCAGTCTGAAAACGTCTTCGAAGCGATTGAGTGCATCGTCGATCACGTCGTCGGTATCGGCGAGGCTCGTGTAAATCCGGCTTCCGGCCAGCGTGATCAGGCCGTGCGCGGTATAGGCGGCGCCCATCTCTTCCATCATGTGCTTTCGGCCCTTCGCTTCTTCCTTCACACGCAGTAGCTTGAGCAGACTGCTGGTGTCGAGAAGCAGCACGCCGGACGTCTGCAAGTGGACGATCGATCCCATGTTGTAGACGACATAGGGCAAGCCGAGCCGGTCGATAATTTCCTCGAGCCCCCGGCGCAGCCTGTCTCCGGCGCGCCCTGCCTTGCCGGCCGCGTCCACCCGCTCGGCCTCGAGTAGCGCGTAGTAGCCCGCCACACAGGAAAGCGGATTGGCCGACAGCGTGCCGCCGACAAACGCCCGCTTCGACGTGGTGCCGATGCCGCCCACGAGCATCATCATGACGTCGCGCCGCCCGCCTATCGCACCTGCCATCGGGTAGCCGCCGGTCAGGCATTTGCCGAGCACTGTGATGTCCGGCTTGATATCGAAATAGCCCTGCGCGCCGCCGGGACCGAGACGGAAGCCGGTCACCACTTCGTCGAAAATCAGCAGCGCGCCGAATTCGTCGCAGAGCGCGCGAACCTGCCGGTTGTAATCGCGATGAACCGGCCGTGTACCGCTCTCGGGACCGAGCGGCTCGACCATGATGGCGGCGGTTCCGCCGCGCAAGCGGTTGATCTGCAGCTTGCGCCGCAGCGCGTCGAGATCGTTCGGATAGCATTCCTGCGTATAGCCGGTCGCGCTGCGCGGGATGCCGATTGCCTCCATCCGCCCGGTGCCAGGCAAACGCATGCCGTATACGACCTGATCGCTCCAGCCGTGATAGGCGCCGCCCACCTTGATGACCCACTTTCGTTTCGTGTACGCGCGCGCCAGTCTGATCGCGCCCATGACAGCCTCGGTGCCCGAGCCCAGCAGGCGGACCATGTCGACGGCCGGCATCGACCGGCATACGAGCTCGGCCAGCTTGACCTCGTATTCGTGCAGCAGTCCGGTGACCGGGCCGCACTGGTCCAGCACTTCGTCGACCTTGCTGCGTATCGCGGGATGACTGGAGCCCAGAAGCGTCGGCCCGCCAGCTTGCAGGAAGTCGATATAGCGGTTGCCGTCCACGTCGGTCAGGTGTGCGCCCTGAGCGCTACTGATCGCGAGCGGGAAAGGATGATTGAACGCGAGATTGTGCTGCACGCCGCCGGGAATGACGCTGCGGGCTTCTTCGGCCATCCGCCGCGAGCCGGTACAACGCTCTTCGAAATAACGCATGACCTGCGGCATCCGATCGCGCCGGATCGGCCGCATCGGTTGTTTGACGAGCGCGTCGAAGCGCGGATACAGCGCCCCGACGTCCGGCCACTCGGAGATGGCGGAGCGGGTGGTGGGCGTGGCGGCGGCGCCGTCCTGTTCGCGACGACTTTCGATGAATAGCGATGACATGGGGGAGTCCTATGACGGATCAGGCATCAAGAGTGGCAAGGACGCGGCTCAGTGCGGGCCGCAGTCGGGGAGTCGACGCGGCACGCGCCGCGATCTGTTCGCGCAGGCGCTGGCGCGCCAGCCTTTCGAGCAATTCGACATGAAGTAGCGCGTCGTCGATGCTGGTGCCACAGCAGAGAGCACCGTGGTTGAACATCAGGTATGCGTTGATATGGGGCCGCAGCTTCCGGGCGAATTTCGCCGCCAGCCATCCGCTGCCGGACGGCGCATAGCCCACTACGGGGATGTTGGAACCGAGCGCGGCGCGCATGGTGCCGCCGGGGACCGGGATCGAGCGCCCGTGCAACGCACACGCACTGGCAATCGGCTGGTGTGTGTGGATACTGCAGCCGACGTCGCTGCGCGCGCGCAGCACGCGCGCGTGCAGGCTGCTTTCGACCGAAGGCGCGCGGTCACCCTGAATCTGTGTGAGATCGCTGAGCCGCAGTACACTGACGTTGTCGGGCGTCATCGTGTGATAGTCGGTCGCCGACGGCGTGACGGCAAAGTGTTGCGAGTCGATGCGCAGCGCGAGGTTGCCGCCGGTTCCGGAAAAGTATCCGCGTCGGGACAGCTCCAGACATAGATCGACTACCTGCAGACGTGGCGCGAGCGTGTCCGTTTTCATGCTGTGGTCTCCTGAGTGCCGTTAAGACGTCGATAAAGCGGCGATAACCGTTGCCTGATTTCCTTGAAGGTTTCGAAGTGGTCGTCGTAGACCTGCCTGTTCTGCTGCCGCGGCTCGTAGATGCGGCGCGGACCCTGGAGGCCGTGCAGATCGGCAAAACGCAACGCACCGATGCCGACGCCTGCAATGAATGCCGACCCGATCGCATTGGTCTGGATCGGATTGCGTGGCTGCCAGATCGGATGCCCGGTTGCGTCCGCCATGATCTGGCACCACACGTCGGACTGCGCGCCGCCGCCGACCGCCGTGATCGCCGGCGGCGGAGCGCCGACAAAACGGGTGAACGGCTCCAGCATCCAGCGCGTGTTGAGCGCAACGCCTTCGAGGAAGGCTCGAATGATGTCTTCCCGCGAATGCTCAAGCGACAGGTTTATGAGCGCGGCGCGAAGGGTCGGGTCTTCGACAGGGCTGCGCTCGCCGAACAGCCAGGGCGTATAAATCAATCCGCGGGCGCCGGCCGGCACACGCGCGGCGATGACATCCAGCAGCGCATACACGTCCGGCTGCTCCTCGTCGCTTAGCAGTTCGTCCGGGTGATACAGGATGCGGTCGCGCAGAAACGACAGGTTGGCGCCGGCGGTCGACTGAAGCGCCATCGCCAGATAGCGGCCCTCCACCGCGCAAGGCACTGCGGCGATCCTGCTGCGCACGTCCGTCTTCATCTTGCCGACATGGGCACCGAGCCATGAGGACGTACCGAGGTAAAGGTGCGGGACCTGATCGCTCACGGCGGCGCCTACTGCAACGGCCGAATTGTCGACCGATCCGGCGATGACCAGCGTTTTGGGCGAGAGCCCGAGCGTCGACGCGAGTTCAGGCAACACGGTGCCCAAGATTTCGGTCGACGGCACGATCTCAGGCAGCTTTTCGCTGTCTATCCCGAGCATCCGCAGCAAGCCGGCGTCGTAGCGGATTCTCAGCGGATCGCGATTGTCCGTGACCCATGCAGTCAGCATTGAGTCGCGCGTCGCACAGTAACGCCCCGTCATGCGCAGGTTCATGTAGTCCAGCACGTTGAGGAACTTGTATGTGCGGTCGTAGATCTCCGGCTCATGTTCGCGAATATATGCCATGTGCCCGGCACAATCTCTGCCGGACAATGCCGGAGCGCCCCCCGAACGGCGAATCCATCGCAAAAGCTTCAGCGGCCCGTAGCCGGCGATGTTGATCCCTCGTCCTCTCACGCGACGGCCGATCGCACCGGCGCCGCGCATGTCGAGCCATAGCATCGCGCGGCCGATCGCGTTACCAGCACGGTCCACACAGACAGTACCCTCGCCTTGGGTCGAGCAGCAGATCGCCTCGACACGGCTGCGCAACGAGCCGTTGTTCGCGAGCAGCTCGCCGGCACTGAGCAGAAAGGCGGACCACCAGTCCAGCGGCTCCTGTTCCGCGCATACGCCGTTTACATGCAGTGCGACCGGCTGGAATGACCACGCATGTACGGTGCCGTCCAGGCTGACGAGTGCGCATTTGCATCCCGACGTGCCGAGATCCACCGCGAGGACGACGCGATCGGCGGAAACGGCGTTGGCGTCTGAAATCTCAAGCAACATAAGTTATCCGAACTTGTTTTGATCTAGCCATTTCGACTGGGGAAGCCGTGCGATATGCTGCCGACGCAACCGTCGCAAAGCTGACGGCGCAGGACGCCTATGTATCCACGCGCGCTCGTGCGGCCCGGTGCGACCGCGGTACTGCGCGGGAGTCGATTTGCCAACAATATAGTTATAACTATCGTATGTCAACGGCAAAAAAATCTGCATTACGGCTCAACGGACGGGATGGTCGGCGTGGGACGGTGCTATCCGCCCGATTCGCGCCGACGCCGGAGGATGGGGAAGTGAATCGCCCATTGACGATGCGGCGTGCGGATGTAATCATCACTATCTTTCCACGCCAACATTCCGGTACGCAGCGGTCGCGGCCGGCGAAGGATCTTCAGTGGCCACTGCGACGAAAACAGCGCGTACCTCCAAGCCCGCGAAGCGGGTACAGCCACCGCTCGCGATCAAGAAGCAGCCGGAACAGCAGCGTGCGACCGAAACCTATGAGCGCATCCTTGCCGTCACCGCGCAGACACTGGCGGATGTCGGAATTGAACGGTTGTCTACGAACCTGGTATGTGAGCGCGCGGGGCTCACGCCGCCCGCGCTCTATCGATACTTCCCCAACAAGTATGCATTGCTAAGCGAACTGGGGGAGCGATTGATGGAGCGGCAAAACGAACTGATTCCCCGGTGGGTTACGCTCGAAGTGCTTCGAGGTTCGACGCAGGACCTCGAACGCGCACTGTGCGGTTTGGTACTCGACACTTTTGGCGTGACCGAGCAGACCGTTGGTGGCGTATGGATCCTGCGCGCCCTGCGTGCGGTACCGGCATTGCAGGAACTGCGTCTGAATTCTCATTCGCGCGTGACGCGGGAGCAGACGGTCGTAATGACTGCCGCATTTCCGGATGTAGACGTCGAGCAGTTGCGGCTTGCCGGCCGTATCGCGGTGGACCTGATTTACGCGACCGTCGAATTGCTGTGCGACGAACCATTGAGCACGCAGACGGTGGCGGAAATCGTAGCGGGGATGATAGCGAGCCATCTGACCCGTCTGCGGCCTGACGTTCGCGCCGTGAGTCGATCGCGGAGAGGCGCGGCTCATGGAGTCCGTTAATGCGGGGCAGGCCAGTGATGGCGGGACGTGCATGCTTGCGAGGGCATTGTCAAGTTGCTGGGCTTGAGGCGAAACGATGGCAGGGGAGGCTGCTGTTCAGAAACCAGTGGACGGATTTTGGGCAAGTTCAGCGAATTCGCGCCAAGCAACGAACCGGGATGCGAGTTGTTTGCGATAGAGTGAAGCGCGTAGCGGATGCCGCTTCAGTGCGAAGTGTTGCCGGATCGGCCCGAAGCAGGAGAGAAATGCCTGCGTGCGCCCCGGGTCGGGAATGCCGCTCACGCCCCGCAGGAAGTCCCCTTGGGGGATGCAACGCTCGCGTTCGCGGGTGGGCTGGTGACTGTCCCCAGTCCGGTAGTTGATGCGGGCAACCGATTTGACGAACACGTGCTTCACGCCCGCCAATTCCGGAATCTCAGCCTTGGCCGCCGGATAGCTGCGCAATTGATCGGTGACGATCCTGCGCGGCACAGGAATCGAGCGCAGCACACGCCTGAAGAGGCATTTGGCGGCGGCCTGGTCGCGCCGCTTTCACCCGGCGAGCAAAGCCCACGCCGAAATTGTCGCACCAAGATCGGATCGTCTCGTAGGTCACACTCACGCCGCGCTCGAAAAGCAACTTCTCGATGTCGCGGGAGCTCAGACGCAAGCGAAAGGCAGTATGACTTTACGTAAGGCAGTGGCAGGCCCGCCGCGGGGAAATTGAACGCGGATTAGTCAGTATGACTTTGGTGAGGCAAGGGCTGGCCCGCCGAGGGAAACAAACGCGGGTTAGCATCTCTGCCAGAGCCGCACGGTGTGGACTGGGCTGCGCCCCGGTGATTTCCTTCACGGAGGCCAGCATGCACAACGATATAACGGTATATATCGGACTGGGTCTTCACAAAGACTCGATCACGGTCGCCTACGCGATCGACGCGGGTGAGGTCGAACTGCTGGGCAGGACAGGCACGGCTAGGGCTGACATCGATCGCTAGTGCACACGCCTGCGGTCCAAGGCGCCACACGTAGGCACCGTGTACGATGCAGGTCCATGTGGCTACGGGCTGTACCGTCGGCGCGTCCAGAAGGGCTTCGACTGTGGTCAGCGCACCTTCAGCCGGGCGAACGCGTGAAGGCCGACCGGCGTGATGCCATCAAGCTGACGCGCTCGCTGCGCGCCGGCGACCTGTCTGCCGTGTCCGTGCCCGGCATTGAGGACGAGGTATTCCGGGATCTCGCCCGCGCGTAGGCGGCTGCCCGCGCGGATCTGCGGCACGCACGGCAGCGGCTGAAATAGTTCCTGCTCGCGCATGGCGGTCGCTATACCGGCAACGCAAACCGGGGCGAGGTGCATCGAAAAGCGGCCTGCACGCAGAACGCGGAATGGCAGCGCCAGGGGTCACGCCCCTGCCGGTCGCGGTCAACGTGTCGCCCCGTCAGCTTGCGGACGAATCGCTCGCGGCCGACATATCGGATCTGCTCGA
>NZ_VOSW01000164.1 GCF_009690905.1 Paraburkholderia madseniana | reverse complement strand
GGCGTATTTGAATTCTGGTTTGCCCATCATCGCATCCTCACCCTTGACCTGAGGAGCGAAAATCACTGACCATAAAGTGTCAATGATGTCCCCGCACGTCTGTCAACCATGTCCCCGGTCTATACACCGGCTGCAAAGAGAAGTAGGCAAGAGAAAGCAGCTCAAACCACTCCTGCTAAGCGGGTCCCGTAGTTTGCATAGGGTAGTGGTGCATCTGGAATCTGGGTTCGTGCACCTGCATACGCTTGTGACAAGGGAGTCATACTTCCGGCGGCGCTGCGCGCGCCGAAGAGTACTTCATAAAACCGCACACTAGGTTTTCGCGCCCGCGTTCTATTCGGCGCGGTGGCCCGTGTTCTTCAACTCAAACCCATCGCCCAATCCACCGCTGCGTCGAACAGGCTGTTTCCCGCCGGCGACAAGTTGCTGAAGGTGTCGTTGTTCAGGAAAAACATCACCCGCCGTGCCGGGGCCAGCGACTCGTAGTCCATCGTCGCACCCTTCTCGTACGCGAAGATCGCCGCCTTCTCCGGTTGCCCATATAACGTCGCAATCGTCGTCGCGCCCAAGCCTGGTTTGCCCCAGCTCATCGCGGCCTGTTTGCCATATACGTTCGTTACGCCTGCCGGCAAACCGGCTGCGATCGGGTGCGGTGCGTTAACCAGCCACAGGTAACGCTCTTTCTCCGCTTCGCCGAAATCGACGTCGTGACGCTTGCCCGTCATCGCGAAGTCATCGAGTAAATCGTTCTCCCATGTCAACAACGGCTTGGCCAGATAGCGCCAGCCACCCACTACCTGTTTCGATGAAACCGTCGATGAAATAACAACGAGATCCGCATCGCCGACTGCCTCCGGCGGTTGCGCCTGGTCCAGCGTGCGCACGCTATAACCTCCCGCTTCAAGGTGTGTCGCGATCTTCTGGTCGACAGCCAGGCTCGGCCCGTTGAGTTGCACGACCATCACGATTTTCTTGCCCGTGCGTGGCCCGCTCGTTGCCGCTCGCGCAGCAGGTGTCGCGACAGCCAGCAGGGCGCCAAGGCCCGCTGCTGCGGTGAGAAGTCTCCGGCGGTTACGTACGGGCGCTGATCTCTGTTCAGTGCGGCGATTCTGAAGTTTCATGACGATTCCTGTCCCGTGTTGATCAAGTGAATGCGTGTATTACGTGCAAGGCGCGATGGCGGCACGGCCTAGAACTCGAGCGTCGACAGCAAAGAGACCTGACGTGCGTCGCCAACCGACACGAAATACTTGTTCACGCTCGACGGGTAGTAAGTCTTGTTGAACAGATTTTTCACGTTGAGCTGGAACGACAGATGCCGATTGCCAAGTTTCGTCTCGTACGTGGCGAAGGCGTCGGCGACGGTGTAGGCCGGCAGCGTAAAGCTGTTGGCCGAATCGCCCGGGCGCGGGCCGACGTAATGCGCGCCGGCGCCGACGCGCAACTGGTCGCCGCCGAAGATCGTGCCGAAGTCATACACCGCCGCAAGCGATGCGGTGTTTTGCGGCGCATTCCACAACCGCTTGCCGGCGTAAAGCGGGTCCTCTGTGGTCTTCGCGTCGATGTACGCGTAGCTCGCGATTACGCTCCAGTGCTGGCCGATCTGGCCGGCCACGTCGAGTTCCACGCCGCGCGAACGCGCCTTGCCGGCCGTGCGCCAGTCGGTCTGCTTGGTGGTGTCGTTGTACTGCTGCACCAGCACGTTCTTCTTGTCGATATTGAACAACGCCAGCGTGCCGCTCAGGCCGTTGGGCATCGCCACTTTGGCACCGAGCTCCCACGAGGTGGCTTCCTCAGGCAGTACCGATGAATCGATTACCACGCCCGACGAGAGCGGCGCGATTGTCGAAGTCGGTTTGAGCGACTGCGTATAGCTCCCGTATAGCGACACCGTGTCGGTCCATTTGTAAACCACGCCCGCGCGCGGCAGCCATTTGGTGCCGTTAATGTCGGTATTGACGACAAATGGCCGGCCCTTTCCCGCGATCTGGTTGTAGCTCAGAAAACGCGCGCCGCCGATCAGGATCCACTTGTCGGTGAGGTGCAAACTGTCCTGGAAGAAAAGCGAGCGGTCGTGCAGCGTGTCGGTCTGATCGCTGTCGCTCGCCGACACCGTGGTCGACGGACTCTCCAGACCGTAGACAGGATGGAAATAGTTGAACGGATATTTCGTGGCCTGGCGCAGCAAGTCCTTGCGATAAATGCGGCGGTATTCGTCGTCGACACCGACCTGCAAATCGTTGCGCAAACCGGCGATGTCGAAATGGCCGTCCACATAGGCGATCGCGTAGCTGTCCGTGCTGAGCGCGCCATGCGTCGCGTCGTTGCTGCGCGACACGGCGCCGGTCGTGCTGTTGATGCCTTGCACGCGTAACTGGCCCGCGTCGTAGGTCTCGCGGTTGTAGCTGTAGCCGAAGTGCGCCTTCCAGTTGGCGTTGATCTGATGGTCGACGCTGATCTGCGCGAGGTTCGATTCGCCGTCCATTTCGTTGAACGGTTCGTCGAGACGTTCGCGGCTCGAGATGGCGAGCGGCTTGTTGGTCTTCGGGTCGAGCGCCGTGCCGCGGTCGAACGGATAGAGAAACTTTCGATATTCGTACGACGCCACCACCTGCGTATCGCGTCCATACCATGCGAGCGACGGCGCCACGAGCGTCTCGCGATGCTCACCAAAGTTGCGCCAGTATTGCTCGTCGGTCTGATCGACGACCAGCCGGTAGGCGAGGCCGGAGTCCCCGATCGGCCCGGTCGTATCGAAGGTCGCGCCGGCTCCATTGCGGCCGTGTCCGTACGTCGAGCCGAGCACGGAGATCGCGTGATACGGTTTGAGCAAGGGTTGCTTGCTCACCACGTTGACAACGCCACCCGGGTCCATGATTCCATACAGCAGCGAAGTCGGGCCTTTGAGTACTTCGACGCTGTCAGCGGCCGCGTTCAGCGCGCGCCCCTGCACGAGCGGCATGCCGTTGTGCATGATCGAACCGTCGCGATTGCCGCCGAAGCCGCGCTTGAGCAAAGTGTCCTGCGTGCCGGCCAGCGTATTGCCTTGCACGATGCCGCTCACGTTCGCGAGCGCGTCGTCGAGATTGCGCGGACGTTGGTCGTGCAATACCTGGGCCGGCACGATGTTGACGGCCTGGGCCGTGTCGAGCACCGGTGTATCCGAACGCGTCACCACTGCGTCGACAGGTGGCCGGTAGCTGCCGGCTTTCACCGTCGACGAACTGACGGTCACGGCGGGGAGGGTGGTGCCGCGCCCGTTGCTGCTGTCAGCCGACGGCTCAGCGCGCTGCACGAGCGTATAGCTGCCATTGGACTGTTGCACCGCGCCGAGCCCCGTGCCGCGCAGGATTCGATCGAAGCCTTCCCGTATGTCGTAATCGCCGCGCAGGCCTTCACTCATGCGGCCGTCGGTCAGCGCCGCCGGAAACGACAGCAGCAGTCCGCTCTCGCGTCCGAAGCGATTGAGCGCCGCTTCGAGCGGGCCAGCCGGAATGTCGTAGCTCTTGCGCTGCGACGCCGCCGAAGCGGATGGCGCATCGGCGGCCAGCGCGACATTGAACGGCAGTCCCGCCGAGATCAGCGCGGCCGTTGCAATATGCCGCGCGAAGTGTGCCGGCTGCCGCGCGCGCAAAGCGCCACGGCTGCTACGGCTGCTACGGCTGCCGTTGCCGGCGCCGGTCTTTCGATGCTGTCCCATGTTCAAAGCTCGCAGGAAGGTAGACGATGTGTTGCTCTCATCTCCCTTGTCACGCGAGATTCGAAAACAGCTCACGACAGACGAAAATATTTCGGCGCCGGTAACGCAAGTCGGTTTTAAGAGCGAGCCGCGCGCACGGTGCCCCAGTAGCGCGTGATGAATACGACCTCGACCGGCAAGGTTCTCGCCAGGGTGTCGAGCACGCGGTCGGTGTCGGCGAGCGGGAAGGTGCCCGAAAGCCGCAAACCGGCCACTGAGGGATCGCAGCTCAGATGCCCCGCGCGGTAGCGGTCGAGCTCGTTCACGAAATCGCCGAGCCGCATGCCGCTCGCGACGATCAGACCATCCGTCCATGCTGCGTCGTTCTCGCTGATCGGCTCGACCGCGCTGACGTCATCACGCGTAAAGCGGGCGCGTTGGCCGGCGTGGACGACCGGCGCGAGGCCGGGGGCATCGAATGGATTGATCCGCACAGCGCCTTCGAACACATCGAGGCGGCAGAGCGTGCTCTGTTGTCTGACGGCGAAGCGCGTGCCCAAGGGCTGCAAACTGCCTTGCGCGGTCTCGACGATGAACGGCCGCCGCTCACTGTCGCTGTGACCGGTCGCGATCATGATTTCACCTTTGATCAGGCGCAGGCGGCGCTCGATGCTGCTGAAACGGATATCGATGGCGCTGTCGGTGTTCAGTGTCAGGCGGGTGCCGTCGGCAAGCGTCATGGTGCGGCGTTCACCGAGTGCGGTGCGCGCATCAGCGCTCCATGCGCGCCACGGCACGTGTTCACCGGCAATCCATGTCGCGCCGCCCGCGAACAGCAGGGTCGCGAGGACTTTGACATTCGCGCGGCGCTTCGCCGAGCCGGGACGCGTCAGTGCAGCGCGTGCGGCCGCCGCGCCACCTGTGTCTGCGTTGTCCGTGCCTGTTTCAGCGAGGACCCGGAAGCGGCTGCTGACGCTGCAGATGTGTTGCCATGCACGCTCATGATCGGGATGCTCCGCGCACCAGCGCGCCAGCGCGAGTTGCTGCGCGCGCGTGTCGTCGCCGGATTGCAGCTCCATCCACCACTCCACGGCGCGCAGGGCAATGTGCTGCGGAATATCGGGTCGCGCGCTCGCGTTCATCCGTCGATCCGTCATGCCGCGCTGAGTGCAAAAAAACACTGCGCGCCGGCGCGCACCAGATGGCGTTTCACGGTCGAGACGGACAGCTTCAGTTGTGCGGCGATTTCGGCATGGCTCAAGCCGTCGAGCTGGGCCAGCAGGAACGCACGCTTGACGGCGACCGGCAACCGCTCCAGCAGACTGTCGATTTCACACAGTGCTTCGAGAAGCAGCGCACGGTCTTCAGGCGAGGGCGCAAAACTTTCGGGGGTAAGTGCCAATGCTTCCAGATAGGCGCGCTCGATCTGCTCGCGACGCCAGTAGTTGGCTATCACACGTTGCGCGACGGTCGTCAGGAACGCTCGCGGTTCTTCCAGGGCGAGCGGTTCATCGCGGGCGAGCAGACGCACGAACGTGTCTTGCGCAAGGTCGGCCGCACGATGCGCGCAGCCGAGCTTCTTACGCAGCCACGCGTGGAGCCAGCCGTGATGATTGCTGTAGAGCGCCTGCATCTCGTGATGCAGGGCCGATTCGTTTGCCGCCATGGCCTACCGGACGCGCCGGATCGATGGATGCGGCGCTCTTGTAAATGAGAATGATTCGCATCATAGCATGACAAAATGTAAGGAGGAAATGCGAACGTGCCCGGCGCTATGACCGGTCGCGGTTACGGGCCCGGGTGGCACCCGTGATCACCGCGAGGCCGAGCATGATGACCGCCACGATCGCGATCGTATGTTGTGCGACATGCAGCGCCATCAATCCCCACGCCACACCGCCGATCAGAATGATCCAACCTGCGAGATAAATGAGCAGGGTCATCGTTTTTCTCCTTTTCGTTCGTCGGACGGGACCAGCTTGCCTGCTATGGAAAGCTTTACCGGTCGCCCCGATTGGGCCGTTGCAGTCGCTTGCCCGAACTGGCTTGCAGCGGGACGAATCCGGCACATGCGATCAACGGGTCTATCGAGCAGCAGATTTCGCGCCTGAGCTCGATGCATCCGCCGTTTCAGGCGGGTAACGATGGCGGACCGGGATTCAGACGATCCACCACGCGAGCAGCGCCGTGAGCAGCACCACGGCCCATGAAGGTAGGCGCCACCAGCCGAGCAACGCGAGCGCCACAATGACCAGCGCGAAATCGCGCCCGCTGTGCACCGCGCTGGTCCATACGGGATCGTAGAGCGCGGCGAGCAGAATGCCGACCACGGCAGCGTTGATGCCGGCCATCGCCCGACGCATCGACGCGAATGCCCGCAGTTCGCCCCATAGCGGCAACGCGGCGCCGACCAGGAGAAACGACGGCAGAAAAATCGCGACGGTGGCGATCAGCGCCCCGGTTATGCCCGCCGGGTAACCCGTGCTGGCGGCGCCTAGAAACGCCGCGAAAGTGAACAGCGGCCCCGGTATCGCCTGGGCTGCGCCGTAGCCGGCCATGAAAGAATTGGTCGAGAGCCAGCCGCGCGGCACGACGACCGCTTCCAGCAACGGCAGCACGACATGGCCGCCGCCGAACACCAGCGAGCCGACCCGGTAGAACGCCGCGAACAGGTCGAGTGGATAGGCATGCAACAAGGCGGCCGCCGCGGGCAAGCCGAACAGCAACAGCCCGAAGAGGGTGAGGCAAAGAAGCGCGCCGGTCTTCGTGCCGGGCATGCCGAGCGGCGCACGTGGCACCTCGGTCGACGATTTGAGAAGCAGGGCGCCGGCGATGCCCGCCACGACGATCGATGCGATCTGGCCGTAAGTTGCACCGAGCACGATAACCGCGATGGCCGACGCCGCCGCGATCGTCACGCGGGCGCGGTCGGGGCACAGCGTGCGTCCCATTGACCAGACCGCCTGCGCCACGACGGCGACCGCCGCGAGCTTGAGGCCGCGCAGCAGATGAAGCCCGTTCGCCTCCGCCAGATGGGTAAAGCCGTAGGCAAACGCGACCATCAACAACACCGACGGCAGCGTAAAGCCGAGCCAGGCCGCCAGCGCACCCGCGATGCCGCCACGAAAACGGCCGATCGCGATACCAACCTGGCTGCTGCCGGGGCCCGGCAGAAACTGGCACAGCGCGACCAGATCGCTAAACGTGTGCTCGTCGAGCCAACGGCGGCGCGTGACGAACTCGTCGCGGAAGTAGCCAAGATGTGCGGCAGGGCCGCCGAACGAGGTCAGGCCGAGCCGCAGGAAAATGCAGAAGAGGCTCCATGGCGAACTGTGTGCTGGCACGTCGAGGGGCGTGTCGGATTCTGCGTTCTGCATGAACATGTTCCACACCCGCTCAAAGCAAGGATTTTCCCTGGGCGAGAATCTTGTCGCAGACCTGCTTCGTGACCTGTTCCTTCAGTCCGCCGCCGCTCAGGTCTAGCTGCTTGCCGTCGCCGCTGCTCAGGATGCCCTTGGCGCCGTTGGTATAGCCGCTGTCGGACGAGGCCGAACTGGAGCCGCCCGGCAGTTTGCTCATCAGCGAGTCCTTGACCGAAGACGCGCCGTTGCCGCTGAGATAGTTGTTCTTGATGCAGAAATCGAGCACACCCGCGACGTTGCTGGTGCTGCCGGAAGTTAATGACTGGCCTGACAAGGCACTCCCCATGCTGCCGAGGCTCCCGAGGCCACCGGACGATCCACCACCCGAGCCCTGGTTGAGCAGGTTGCCGAGTTGCGCCTGGGCGGCCGGGACAGGGAGCAATACTGCGATCAAAATACCTGTAGCTGCGACGCGATGCGTGCGTACTTTCATACTCGAACTCCTTCTGCTGGCTGGAAGTCCTCCTACTATAGTGCCTTTCAGACGGGCGACAGACTGGGTTGTCACGTTAAATGTTGTCATGCGCGATGGGTAACCGGTACTCATCGCCATATACGGCAACGTCCACAATATGAGATTTTTAATTCTCATGTGAGTTAATCCTGATTTCCATATAAGGATTTCCTTATTTTTTATTGAATATTTTTTTGAACATACATCTCCCGCAATAAATTATCTTCACCTGTATAAAGAACTCGTTTTTCACCCTTCAGGCTGAGTGAATTCGGCCGTATACCTTGAGGAAGCAGGGATCATCAGCAGGTTTCGTCATCACATCTGATCCAGCCTCGCGGTACAGGCGAGCACGATCCGCACGGTGTCTGCATTGCCAATCGCTGTAATTGATGACATAGGCACGGCGGCGTCGCTGATGCCAATTTAATTCCGCATTTTTAGTCATCGTTGGTCGAAATTAATCAGGCTGCCACGACGCGCGTGTCACGAGACGTGTGAATTCTTCAATAGCATTCACTGAACTGCAGCAGGGAAAGAGGCCGCAATGATGTTGTCCGCCGATGAGTGCGGACGGCACACATCGCGGCCGCAAAAGCAAACGTTTGCCAACTACTGACGGCGCCCGGAATGGTTTCATGAATCGACCATCGGGACCGTCTCATCGGGAGTGAAGAAGCGCATGACGAGATCGAAATCGAGCAAGGTCGATACACAACGAGCACACGTAAATTCAGACGCTCCTGAAACACGGTCTGGACATTCCGACACCGTGGCGATGCAGGAACAAATCGCCGAGGGCATTTCGCGTCGCACATTTCTGTATAGCCTGGGCGCGTTGGCCCTGTCCGCTTGCGGCGGCGACGGTGGAGGACCATCGTCGGCTCAGGGGGGCCAGTCATCGCTGTCGGCGGCCGCATCACGAGCTGCAGTATTGAGCAGTTCGTCGTCCAGCGCGTTTGTGCATCCAGGTCTGCTGCATACCCAAGCCGACTTCGATCGGATGGCCCAGAAGGTCACGGCGCAAGCGTCTCCCTGGATCGATAGCTGGAACATCCTGATCTCGAACAGTCATGCAAGCCTGTCGTGGACACCGCGCCCACAGGCGGTCGTCTATCGGGGTAGCGACGGAGTGCATTCGCAGAACTACTCCTTGCTGTTCAATGACGTCGCGGCGGCGTACGCATGCGCATTGCGCTGGAAAGTCTCGGGCAACACCGCTTATGCCGACAAGGCGGTGCAGATCATGAACGCCTGGTCGTCGACGTTGACCGGGATCGGCGGCGATACCAACGCCGATCTCGCGGCCGGCATCTACGGCTATGAATTCGCCAATGCCGGTGAAATCATGCGCGTTTATTCAGGCTGGGCGACGGCCGACTTCGCGCGCTTCCAGAGCATGATGCGCAACGTCTTCTATCCGATCAACCACGATTTCATCAATCGGCACAACAACACCGAGGTGACTCACTATTGGGCCAACTGGGAGCTGTGCAACGTGGCATCGATCATGGCTATCGGTGTGCTGTGCGACGACCAGTCGCTATTCGATGAAGCTGTCACGTACTTCAAAAGCGGCGCGGGCAACGGCGCGATTTTGCAGGCCGTCTACTACGTCCATCCGGGCTACCTGGGCCAATGGCAGGAGTCAGGGCGTGACCAGGGACACGCCACGCTCGGCATCGCGCTGGGGGGAGCGATCTGCGAAATGGCCTGGAATCAGGGTGTCGATCTCTACGGTTACGACAACAACCGGTTCCTCATGGGGGCGGAGTACGTTGCGAAAAGCAACCTGATCGAGTCGGGCACGACCTTTTATACCGTGCCCTATGTCCGCTACAACAATGTAGACAACGTGAACCAGACGGTGTTTTCGACCTCGGCTCAGGGGACGGTGCGGCCTTGCTGGGCGCTGGTCTACAACCACTACGTCAATCGCAAGGGATTGGCCGCGCCTTACACGCAGAAGTTCGCGACATTGGTCCAGCCCGAAGGTGGCGGAGGCAACTATGGACCGAACAGCGGCGGCTACGACCAACTGGGCTACGGGACGCTGACCTGCACGCTGGATGCGATCGCAAGCGGTGCAGCGCCAAGCGCACTCGTCGCGATCGCAAGCGCAGGACACGTCATCCTGTCGTGGTGGGGCACGGCGTACGCGACGAGCTATAACGTCAAGCGCGGCACCACGTCGGGCGGACCCTACGTGTCCATTGCGAATGGTGTTACCGATCTGCTCAGCTATACGGACAGCGGTATTGCGGCCGGGACCTATTACTACGTCGTGACCGCGGTGACACCGGTCGGCGAATCGGCTGCGTCAAACGAGGCCGTTGTGACCACGGCGGTGCAACTGCAGACCTACCTGGCATTCGACGAAAGCAGTGGCACCAGTGCGGCGGATTCGAGCGGGAACGGACATACCGGTACGCTGGTCGGCGGTGCGAGCAGGGCGGTCGGCAAGAAGGGCAATGCCGTGTCGCTCGACGGCAGCACGGGTTATGTCAGCCTGCCGGACAACATCGTGGCCGACGTGTCGGACTTTACGATCGCGGCGTGGGTGTACTGGAACGCAGCGAAGACCTGGGAGCGTATATTTGATTTCGGTTCAGGCACGGCCCGCTACATGATGCTGACCCCGCGCGCCAATAACGGATTCGCGCGCTTCGCCATCACGCTTAATGGTGGCTCCGGTGAGCAGGACATTAACGGCAATGTCGCGCTGCCTACCGGGCAGTGGGCGCACGTCGCTGTGACGCTATCGGGCAGCGTCGGTACGCTGTATCTGAACGGTGCGGAGATCGGCTCCAACACGGCGATGTCGTTTGCGCCGTTCCGGCTGGAAAGCACGAACCAGAACTGGATTGGGCGATCGCAATTTTCAGCCGATCCGTATTTCAACGGATTGATCGATGAGTTTCGCATCTACCGCAACGCGCTTAGTGCGGAGCAGATTGCGGCGTTGATTTCGGCGTAGCGACAGGCTGGGCGGATGTCGACGTTCTGTGAGCGCGTCGGCATCCGTGCGGCTGGGTTTCTGTCCCAGCCCCACAATCGCCCGAATCATATCAAAGTGCCGGTAGAGGAATTTCCTGAGCACGTATCCCAAGCCAGACGTTTGCGCCGGTTGAACATAGGTCGATGTTGGAATTTGCAAGCTGCGCGATCTAATATGATTAATACGCATCGGCTCCAGCCAATGCACCACGCAGCCGCGCCCGGGGATCTCATCATGCTGATTCCGAAGGTCGTAATCGGAGTAGCCGCCCTCGTCGGCGTGACCACAGCCTACGCGGACGGGTTCGTCGTCACGAGATCCCTTTCGAATGGGCGTGAAATGCGCCTCGTCCAACACACTGCCGAATGTGATGGCGGCCCCGGCGCATTCATCTACAGGAAAGGTAAGCAGATCGATCAGACCTGCAATGTCCAACTGACTGCGGCAGGAGCGACCGTGAGGTTGCCACCTCTTGAGCCGCGCATGTTCTTCCCCCGCGATACGCTGTACCAGGACTCAAAACTATGAGCGCCCGCCGGTCTCTGCAATAAACCTTTGGGCAGGCGCGCATCACCGGTGCATCTGGCATTGATCGCACGCGATCCAAGCGTCTCTGCTCGATGCAATTTGGCCTTCCGCAAGCTAGGCTCGAATCGCCACGGTAGGGTGAGAAGGAGCCCTCGGAACGCTCGATTCGGTGGTCTGTTTGAATTTGCTTTCATCGACAGTTGGAATCACTGTCGGGTCGCCGAAGGTCTATAACTGAATCGGCAGTCCAGAGCGAACGTCTACCCCATCTATCGCTGATACGGAAGCCCGCGAACTTTCGACCTGGAAAGGAGGTTTAGCGATTACGTACGACCAATCCATGCTTTGCCTTTTCGAATCCCGATTAGCCTAGGTATAGGAGGTAATCATGCAATGCGGGTACCGTGGGTGGATCATAGACGCGACGCCGGACTTCTCCCTTGGGAAATTCTTTGCGCACGCGCGACTGGTTCGCGTTTCGGCTGACGATGACGTTGACGGCGAAATGCACATCGAGCGTGATCTTTCCTATTTCGACACGGAGGAAGAGGCGATCGAAGTTGCCCAACAATGGGCGTTTGCATGGATATGCGAGCGCGACGGCAGCGTCGATGGTATGCAGCACGAGACACAGGCATCCCGGAGCGGTATTCCGGACGAAATTCCATTCAGATGAAATGCTGAATGCGCTGCGCCCACGCTGACTTATTCATGTAAGCGCACCTTGCAACGCCGTAGCAGGAAGTCCGGACACACAAAGAAAGCGGCGCCGCCGGCCGGGTGTCGGGACGCCGCCTGAATCACACACTCGCAGGACTCGGGAGACCGCACGAGTGACTTGAAGGTATCGTTCGCCACCGCTCGCTTCAAGACGAAAAATCTTCGTTTGTAGCGAGGCCAAAAGCATTAGTTACATCATTTAATCTGATGACTTCGCTACGCAACCGGCCACGATGGTCCTTTGGCGTGGGCGCGCGACGGTCGCGGTTTTTGGAATTTACAAAATCAAAAATTTCTTACAAAACTGCTCATCGGTTGAATCCAACCAACAACATGTTCCGGGTCATCGTTCATCAGATTTTCCTGGAAACCAGGATTTCCTTCAGTGCATCGGCGTAACGTAAGCCGCACACCGCAATTCCCCCCGAGTGCAAATTTTTGTGCGTCCCAGTTCGACCCCCGCCTCGCCTGGCGCAGATCCCTGTTGGATCGTGTATGCCCATGCTATGTCCACGATCTGACAATTCAATTGGGGGTTCGGCCTAACAGGCACAGCGAATGCTTCATCTGCATCGTGTCGTCGCCAACTGTGGAGTCATTGCGGAAAAGCACGCCGGATGGCGACTCCGGCCACCCGTCCGGAATGGCCAGGAAGATGGCGAGCGTTTTCATAGCTCAAAGGCTTACGATAGAAAACCTGGTACACCGCTCCCATTGCCATGGCGGAACCAGGAGGCGAACACGCAGAACGGTCCCGCGGCTCATTTCGATGAGCACTCCGCGAGGGGGGAGGGCACATGAACTTAGTGAATGGAAGGATCAGACGAACCGATCCGAAGCGTGTCGTAATGTTCAGACCGGCCGAGCTTGCGCATTCGGGTGCAGGTAGCCCGGGTTCAGGCATCAAGGCCGCACCGCCTGCGCGGGGCAGACGCCTCGCGCTTTGGGTAGCGTCGGCAAGCGCATTGGCTGTCGGGGTCATGGGTATCGTCGCGTATGGCGATCGGTTCGACGATGATCAGGCGCTCGGGATCATCGGACCCACGTCGCCAGCGCAACACACGTCTTGGTCCGGTCATGTCGCGCTACCAGCGTCACCTCCCGCTCGCGGAACTGCGGTTGCCAGTACTGAGCTTACCCCGCCTGTGTCTTCCGCTTCGTCCGATCACCGCGCTGGACCTACTCCGGATTCTGCTGCGCCGCAGTCGGTTACACGAGGGCCTGGTCAAGCAAGCTATGCCGCCACACAGAATCGCCGCCATTGGGCGCCGCACGTGAGAGCAGTCGCGCGGCATGCGCCGGGGATCACCCTAGCCACATCGCCAACGCAACAAGCGTTTTCGTCCGGTCATGTCGAGAGATCATCGTCACCTCCTGCCCCGGAAACTGCAATTGACAGTGCTGAGCTCGCCCCGCCCGCTTCGTTCGATCAGCGCGGTGCACCTTCTCCGAATTCTGCTTCACTGCAGATGGCTGAAGGACAGCCTGCAGGCGGTCACGGCGGAGGCGGTTCGGGTGCCGCCGGTTCAGGCGCAGGCGGGGTGGGGGGCCGGGGGGCGGGGGGCGGGGGGGGTGTGGGGGGGGGGGGGGGGGGGGGGGCGGGGCGCGGGG
>NZ_VOSW01000163.1 GCF_009690905.1 Paraburkholderia madseniana | reverse complement strand
TCTCAATCATGTCGAGATATCGCTGAACGCTTTCCTCAATCTGTTGCTGACGCTTGTCGATCTTGCCGGCCGTATAGTTTCTGTCGCGGCTGTTCACCGCCTTGAACTTGCTGCCGTCGATGGCCACCATGTCGCTGGATAACAGCTTCAGTCCGCGACATAGTTCGACGAAACGACGGCATACGTTGCGGATGGCCGGTCCGTTGTCGCGGCGAAAGTCGGCGATCGTCTTGAAGTCCGGTGCCAGACGCCCCGTCAGCCACATCATCTCGACATTGCGCTGGCATTCGCGCTCAAGACGCCGGCTTGAGGGTACCCGGTTCAGATACCCGTAGATATAGATCTTGAGCATCACGCCAGGGTGGTAGGACGGGCGGCCGGTGATTGCGGGCGTGGTGCCGTTGAAGCCGAGCGTCGTGAGGTCCAGTTCGTCTACGAACACGTCGACGATTCTGACCGGGTTGTCCTGGCCGATGTAGTCATCGACGCATTCGGGAAGTAGTGCGACCTGCTTGCGGTCATCGCCTTCAACGAATCGCTTCATGAGTCACCCGGTCTCAATGAGTTGATTCAGTTTAGGCGATGAGTGCGTTTTCACACAGGCTCGGCCGGCCGCCGCCTATCGTGGCTTAAGCATTGCAGTTTTGGAGGGCACTTGGCGGGGTTGCTGCTCAGGCGGTTTGGCTGAGATTAAACGGCCCTAGCCCGGCTTCAACTTGACTTCGCAGGCTGCATAGATCGTGCGGACAATCGGCGACCGGTAGTCCATACGCCAGCCATCGGTGAACAGTTGCGCAAGCGAATCCGAATCCGCAGCCCACGGCAACTCAGCAAAATCCAGCGCTACCTTTTCCGATAGAGCACCAAGATGCACACGGTCCAGCCAGTTGGCTTGGGCCCCGTTGCCTTTTACCCAAATGTCAAGCAACTCAACCGTGTGGTCAGTTCGCAGCCAATCGCCTGAACGCGCTCGCGCGACCAGTTGCCCTACCACCAGGTAGCAGAGCAGTTCCGCGCGGGCTTCGTCGTCAAGATTGCTCAAATCGGTCATCCATGCGGGCCAAAATCTACTTCCCTACGCGGGCCAGCAATGCGCGGCCACCGCGTATTGCAAGCCAAAGGATCAGCCCGGTGGCAACGATCGATGCAAGCAATATGAAGACAAGCGTCAACGTTTCCATGTCATCCACATTGTCGAGCCGCTGAAGTCCGACCGCTCGCAAGACAAACTGAATGGAATCGGTAAGCGGTGACATCTCGTAGGGCAACCCGGCGATGTAACGGGCTAACAGATCACCGAGAACAACGGTTGCCACAAGATAGAGAGCAATGCGCGCGAACTTTTTCATTGCACGTCCACCCAGCCGTATGCCTTAAGAGAGCTGCCCGGGACCGGCCACGTAGCACCCTGCTTCCTCAGGTACGTCGCAAACTGCGCAAAGCTGTGCGGGCTGGTCAGCGTGATGCATCCCTCGCTTAAGCCCTGTGGACCAATCGGGTGCAAACGGAACTGGCCGCGGTGGACGCCATTAATGATGGTCGTATCGCCAGTCTTTTCTCGCCAGAGAGCAAACCATTGATCGCGGTCAGTGCCGTAGCCATATTTCCGTACAACGTCGTAAAGCCAGCCAAGGTGGCCGCCGGATTGCCGATCGACGATGTAATAGCGCCCGGGCGGGAGCGGTCCAATCATTTCTTTTTCGACGGCTGCAGGGTTGTCCCTGCCGCTATCACGGCCGGAGAAGGCAACAAAATTGCCAATGCCTGCACATTGCAGGACAGACGTTGGTTTGGCGTTTAGCTGAAAAGTGCATGCAACAGGCATAAACGGCCTCGCTTTGCTGTTTTGTGGCCGTCAATTTACCAGAGGATTCACTGCCCGCCTTTCCGAAAATGTGAGCGATGGCGGTCAGTGATCGGGTCGTCGCGAACTTCCATTTCGAGCGACGTGGTAAGCCCGCCATCGCCGTTGAGCGAATGCGTTGCCTCCTTCACGAGCCACGGCGTTTCGTTGATCTCTGGCTTGAACCCGGCGACGTTCACCGGCAGTTCGGGGAAAACCTCGGGCCGGCCGAGCGCGAGCTGGTAAGAGAACGTCGCCTGACTACGCTGCGTGCGTGCAAACTCGCCTTCGGCGGCCGCCCGCGCTTCGGCTTCGGTCGCATAGTCCTCCGGCAGCACTTTCACATTCCTGTTGTTTTCGCCACCGACGACGACCGACTTGCGCTTTCCCTTGGTGTTTGAATGGTAGTGAGCCCGCACGGCCGAATAGCTTTCACGCTGCGCGACGTGGTAGCGGTGCGTGTCACCGTCTGCACGCGTCAGGTTCAACATGGTCAGCGCCTTCCCGCTCGCTGTCTTGCCAGAGCCTATGGGCATGAACAGCAGGTTCAAATCCTTGACGTTCATCACGGCGTCGTACCGCCTGGCGAGCCGCGTCAGAAAAGACATGTCGCTTTCGTGCGTCTGGTCGATGTGCGCGATCGCAACCGTAGCGAGTGCGTCGGCGATCGCTGCCTTGAGGGAGTGGCGGCCGGCAATGGCGCGCACGATCGAGCCGATAGTCTGCGCGTGCCAGCTCTGTTCGCGCCGCTCGTGCATCTGGTTTGTCATCGACGCCGACCGCGCGCGGATCGTCAGGATATCGGGCGTGCCGCTATGCTCGACTTCGTCGACGGAAAACGTCCCCTTATCGACTAGCGGCTCGCCGACCCATCCGATCGCTACCTTGATGTTCGCCCCGCGCTTCGGGATGGCGAACGTGTTTTTCGAGTCGTCTATGACGAGGTCGATCGTATCGGCTTCGTCGCTGCGTGACTCCTTAAGCGACAGGCTGATGAGGCTCGGCGCGATCAGGCGCGACAGATCGCGGCCATCGAGCGTGATGCGGTAGTCGGCCTGCGGTTGCCGGCGCGCGATCGCGGCGATTTGGTTTGTCATGCGCCGCCCGATTTTTCGAGAATGTACGAAACGACGCCGGCGACCGCTTCGCCGTTGCCAGACGATATGTCTTTGGCCGCGCTCAATGCCTTGTCGAGTGCTTCTCCACTCCCCGTTGACAGCCCCTTGATCGCGGCCTCTGCTGCGCCGGGGGCCGGCGGTTGCAATCTGTTCGACCTCGCCGAGTTGGGGCTTGAATACAGCCCCGAGGAATATCTGAACCTGTTGATGTGTCACTTCATTGATGACACTGCATCGATTTTCCCGCTCGCCGACTTGCAGCGCTGCATGGTGGATTCGTGGGAACTCTGGGAAGACTTCAAACCACTGGCGCCCCGTCCTTTCGCTTACCGGCCTGTATGGGTCGGCTATGACCCTGCCCTGTCCGGCGACTCGGCCGGCTTGATCGTGGTGGCGCCGCCTGCGGTGCCGGGGGGCAAATTCCGCGTGTTGCACAAGGAGCAATGGCGCGGGATGGACTTCGAAGCCCAGGCCGATGCGATCAGGCGCATCACTCAGGATTTCAACGTCGAGTACATGGCGATCGATACGACCGGCATCGGCCAGGGCGTGTACCAGCTCGTTCGCCAGTTCTACCCGAACGCGGTCGCGCTCAACTACTCGCCAGAGGTTAAAGGGCGGCTCGTACTCAAAGGCCTGTCGGTGATCGGTAAGGGCCGACTCGAGTTCGATGCGGGATGGACGGACCTGGCGCAATCCTTCATGGCTATCCGAAAAACCATGACCGCGAGCGGAAAGCATGTCACCTATGAGGCGAGCCGCAGCGAGGAAACCGGACACGCCGATCTTGCATGGGCTTGCCTGCACGCGCTCGGTAATGAACCGCTAGAGGGCATTACCGCCAACAACACAGGCTTTATGGAGTTTTCAAATTGAGCAAGCGCAGACACAACCACACGCACGCCGCAGCACCAGCGCCGGCTGCAGCACCGCCAGCCCGGGCCGAGGCCTTCACGTTTGGCGACCCGATGCCAGTTATGGATCGGGCCGAGATTCTGGAGTACGTCGAGAGCTGGTCAGCCGGCGAATGGTTTGAGCCGCCAGTGTCGTTCGCCGGCCTCGCGAAGTCATTTCGGGCCGGCGTACATCACAGCTCCGCGATTTACTTCAAGCGCAACGTGTTGTCGTCCACGTTCATCCCCCACAAGTTGCTCACTCGCGAGGAATTCGACAAGTGGGCGCTTGATTTCCTGGTATTCGGCAATGGCCCGATTGAGAGGCAACAGAACCGGCTAGGCGGCACGCTCGCACTCAAGCGGGCGCCCGCGAAGTACATGCGCCGCGCGACGGATTTGCAGCGCTTCTTTCAGGTCAACGGCATACAGGAAAAACACGAATTCGAACCGGGCGTGATCTTTAACTTGATGGAACCGGATATTAATCAGGAAGTGTACGGCCTACCCGAATATCTCCGTGCGCTGCATGCGGCATGGTTGAACGAGTCCGCGACGCTGTTTCGTCGTCGCTACTATGAGAACGGATCGCATGCAGGGTTCATCCTCTACATGACGGACGCAGCTCAGAAACAGGAAGACGTCGACGCGTTGCGCGAGGCGTTGAAAAACAGCAAGGGGCCGGGGAATTTCCGCAACCTGTTCATGTATGCGCCGAACGGGAAAAAGGAAGGGATTCAGCTAATCCCGGTGTCCGAGGTCACAGCGAAAGACGAGTTTTTCAACATCAAGAATGTGACGCGCGACGACTTGCTTGCCGCGCATCGCGTGCCGCCACAGCTTATCGGCGTGGTGCCGAGCAATACGGGCGGGTTTGGGGCCGCAGACACGGCGGCCGAGGTATTCGGTGCAAACGAAATCGAACCGCTCCAACGTCGTTTTACGCAACTCAACGAGTGGATCGGCGACGAGGTCGTGCGGTTCAATCCTTACAGTATCAAGCGGGCGGGTGTCGCAGCCTGAGTAACAACCGACGGTTCCAATTCGCACTAACCAAGCGACCGCTCCGACTCAGTATCTATCGAACGCGAAGGGGTGTGCCCGGTCATCTGCCCGTCGGGCCAAGCGGGAATAGCCCTACGCCGCCGCCCCGATGTCCTCTGGATAATTCGACAGACCCTCCACTACAAATCGCTTGAGTGGAAGAAACGAGGGGCATTTTTTTTCAATTTTGCCAAGATCGACATGCTGCGCCAAAAGCTTATTCTTATTCGTACTGAACCGTGGCTTTAGAGACTGATCAACGCTTAATTTTTTTATCAACTCCTTCGGCTTTATCACGTTCTCTGGGCTCGGATATTTCTTATCGATATCCTTGTCTACGCGCCACCCCGACCAGATCTTTGTCACGCAAGAAATATCGGCGAAAAACCATGCTTCCAATTCTTCTTTCGGGATCAACAGGCAGAAATTCCCTTTGGCGGTAACTCTTTTTACAATCTTGTCTATAACAAGCTGACGTCTATTATCCGCCGCATGACCATCACAGTCGTGAACGATAACGAATTTGTTAACTTCTTTTTTTGCGAGCGTGTTCAATACACGCGCCCCCTGATTGACCAAGTCCCCGCACCCATCGAATCCGCATCCGTCAACGCTAACCTTCTTTGGCGCGATACGCTCAATGAACACTTTGACCGCCTCATAGTCAGTTTCGTCTTCTGCGATCACAATATACATTCATTGCTCCAGGAGTCTTACGTATTCTGCAAGTTGCCCTTCTTCGTTAATGAACTTCTTCGCGTCCTCAAGTTCCGCTGTCGTTAGGGACCTGCATCTGGTCTTTCCCTTAACGTTCATCACGATTCGCAAATCGGTAGCCGGAACGCTGTTCACCACCGACGGCGAATGGCTCGTCATAAAAAACTGAGTCGGAGACGCGTAGCTGTGAAGCACCCGCATCAGCTTTCCCAACAAACCCGGATGTATGCCGTCCTCAGGTTGTTCGACCAGCATGACCGTGGAGCGGTCATATAGCAGAGCAACGATTAACTGAAGAATTCGCCTTGTACCAAAAGATAATCCTTGGTAGGTAAGCACAGTAGACTCTGCGCTGGGCACAAAAAAATGTACCGTATAAAACGAGTTAAGTGCATTCGGTGCGACGTGCTCCACCTGGCTGCCACTAGACTTTCTTTTAGCCGCAGCAGAAGGGTTTGATATTCCTATTTTTATATCTTTAATAATATTAAGCTCATTTTCCCCCAGAATATCAACTATCTCGTCGAAAATCTCTTTCTTCTCTTGATGCAAACGAATCAATCGATATATCACGGCGTCACCGCCCGATATCTCGTCATCCTCGTCTTGCAGCCAACTCGTGTATTGGTCCTGCCTAACATAAAACGTCCTAGCACGTAGATCGTCAAGAGCGTAGTAACGAATTCCCGTCAGAAAATCATGAACGTCTTTAATGTGTTGCCACTCGCTCGTACCGGCGGCAATACTGAGTGCTAAGTCGAACGTACGCACGAGACCCGGAGGAACCGCGACCGTCTTGCGGCGACGGCCGTCCGCAATAATTATGGCGTCGCCGACTCGCTCGAAAATCAGCTTCTCTCGGCCACGGGCTCCTATTTCCAACAGCTTGTCGTTGTACAACAGCGTTAAACCCGGCTGCGTATCTTTGGATGAGAAGCCGTGCGTACTCAAAGAATAGAGGAAAGTGCGCTCGCCAAACTTCAATGTCAACGAAACCGCGGCCCCCTCCAAGAACGGAGCAATCGACGGCACGCTCGCGTCGACGGCGACACTTGCCACCCACTCGAGAGCCGAAAGAATATTCGTTTTCCCGGCCCCATTCCTGCCGATCAACAGCGTGGCGTGGGTTGTGCCCGACAGGGTGACGTCGCGACAGGTTCTGAAATTCTGTATGTGGAACGAGGTAATCATCGCTTGGCATAGGGCCAGATGAGTTCAATGTTCGCGATTCTCTCACGGACGGGCGTTCGCCAACGCTAAAAGTAACGGGCATTCGTACTGCAATTCATCAAATTGGGTGTGTTCACGGGCTTGCGGAGTAAAAGGGACGTTGCGGGGCCATCTACTGTTCAATAGCCGTTCACTGCTCGCCCTTTCTACTGCCTCGTCTCGAAACGGCGATGGATGCCGCCGCTCTGCCTCCTAGGGCTTTGGGTCCCGCACGGCAGCGTACGCACTTCAATGTTGGATTAAAGGCTTTGCGACGATCAGCCTCTGGCGAGTTTTCCTAGCTTCAAACCGGTTGGCAGCAGCTAAGCGCCGCCGTGCCGTCATCTTGCCCTAGACAGCCCCCCTAGATGCAAGATCGCAGTCCCCCTCCCCGCCTGCCCTTCTCTTGGGTGGCTGGTTTTGATGCAGTATGCAGCTGACCGCTGCAGTGGCAGTCTGCGCTAGATTCGGGACCGCCTCAAAGCCGTCCGTGTGATGCGATGTGATGCGCGCAGGCAGTCTTCGACGCGATTCATCGGCCCGTGCTCAATTCCGGCCTTGCGGTGGGGTCCGTGGCTGCTCCTGTTCCCTGCGGTGTGCGATCATCAACTGGCGGATGTCGCTTTGCACTTCGTCAACCAGAGGGCGAATTTTCGCGGCCGTAATTTCTGCGGCTTCCCCGATCATTGGCCCGTGATGACTCTCGTGGCCGATGCGAACAGTTGTTAGCGCGCTATATAAATGGTCCGACAAGGTTCCGAGCTTCACGAATAGCGTGTCTGGCATAAATAGGAAGTTGCGGTTGGCGTAGACAGAGAACTGACGAACGGCGGTTTCGGTGCGCTGGTAGCGGTGGAAGAAAATCGTGTGCTGGTAGAACTCCGCCCGGTCACGCCCTGTGCGCTGCCGCAACTGCTGCTTTTGCGTCTCGAGAAGCTCGCTGTCTTTCAAAAACTGCTCAAGCTCCGGATCATTCATTGCCTCGACGTCCGCATACTGCTGTGACCGGCTGGTGAGCCAGCTCACAAGTCCGAACGCATCGGAAAGCTTCTCCCATGCATCGGGGATGACAGTGAATTCGCGCTCTTGGTACTTGAGTTTGCCTTGAAGGTCGGTGTCCCATTTGACCTTCAACTCGGCCAACTCCTTAGCATTTGTTTGCCGAAGGTGCTCTAGACGCTGAGAGAACTTGTCTTCGATCCACTTTTGGCCGAGCCACTTGAATAGTCCGTATGCAATAGCGGCTGCACCACCGCCGGTCAGAACGAACTGCTTGAAGAACTCCCAGGCTTCGGCTTGTGTCATGTTTTTGAACTTCTCCCGGATCTAGTCGGCGTTGCGGGGCTCAGCGCAAGCAGTCACCCTTAAATTCGCCCTCAATGGTTATAGCGCCTATCGCATGATAACGTCGAAAGAACAGGTAATCCGCATGGCTTGCCTCGATCAAATTGATGGTGCGGATCCGTATCGAAGCGCATGTTGCTGGCGGCGTTGCTGCTGCCGGCAAGAGCATCAACCAATGGGGCGAGGAAATACTGGAACAGGCAGCGCACGCGTGACAGTTCACAGGCTCATGCCGAATAGATAGGTGCATAGCATCTCGTCTGCTGGCGTCCTTTGTTTGCTATTCCTCGCGAATCTCCCAAGCGCAGCGAGGGTGTTTGTTCTATAAAGGGTAGAGGCTCAAGCAGGAGAACAAGAAATGGCCGAGAAGGTGACTATTCCTATCACAGGTTTGCCCGCGAATGCCTCCTCGGTTGTTATCCGGTACAGGACAGACGCGGGAGCGCGGGCGCGAGTGTATCTCTTCGACGACGATCAAAATCCGCGTACGATTCATGGTCCGTCGGGCGACATACGCTTGAATGTAAGCTTAGGGCGCTACTTTGTCCTCGAAAGGCTGACATCAAATGAATGGGCGTTTCAGTCGATTAAATATTCGCCAGCCTGGGATAAAATCATAGCAATTGAATTTTCAAATTTCATAAATTTTCTATCAAGATCAATTTTTGTGGCGATTGCCTGCGCCGTTTTGGTCGGATTTTCTATTTCTTCGCTTTATTGGTATTACATAAAATCTCCAAGCCAGGATTCTTTGAAATTTATGTCCAGCACCGCCCCCTTGTTGGCGGTTGTTGTCTCCATAATTGCGCTTATTTTAAATCTCAAACATAACCGTCATTCGATGGGAATCGGCATATTGGCCAATCTCAATAAGGAATTTGAGAGTGACGAATTAAAGAGAGCAAGGGCAGGCGCCGCTCTTGCGCTTATTCATGATGATTGTATTTTTGACTCTAATGTAAATACTCTCTTGGATTTTTTTGAGAATATTGCCCTGCTGGAGAAGCGGGGGGGGGGGCAATTGATTCTCAACTAGTTTGGCATTCATTCTATTATTGGTTTAAGCACTATTATGATTTGACCATTAATTACCGATCAAGAGCGCGCAGTGAGGATGCTACGCAGTGGGAAGATATTGAGCATTTATCTCAGCGCCTGATACAGCAGCAGCATCGAGGTGCAACGAGAAAGCCATCAATTCCCTCTGGCGAGCAGGCCCCGATTTCGGGGGATCAGCGCGAGTTTCTAGACGAGGAGATAAGGGTCGATCCAATGCATGAGCGTCGCAGGGTCAAAGGAACACGCAGAGGGGGAGCAGCGATCGTCTAGCCGCCATGCCGGCCCCGTCATAGACACAAGCAAGTCGGGCCAAGACCCGCGGCAATTGTTCCACAGTAGCTTCGAGGGCAGCAGTCACCGCGGCTTCAGCATTGAACGCCAGGGCACGCCTACGGATTTGTGTAATATGTCGGCCTAATGCGCGGGAAGATGTACGGGGAAGCGAAGGAACGCCGGCATTTTGCCTGCTTGTGGGCCGTTTTTAGCCGGTTAACTATTGTGTGGTCAGATCGGACTTGGGATAGAGAATGAGCACGAATAACGACATAAGCGCCGACGAAGTTAGCAATTGGTTCGAGGAAGAAGACGAGGCTCCGGTTGCGGGTACGGTCGCACTCGATGCCGCGGAGAAGTACGCCCGG
Source organism: Paraburkholderia madseniana (assembly GCF_009690905.1). Lineage (GTDB taxonomy): Bacteria > Pseudomonadota > Gammaproteobacteria > Burkholderiales > Burkholderiaceae > Paraburkholderia > Paraburkholderia madseniana. The sequence continues at coordinate 3,668 of NZ_VOSW01000163.1, read as the reverse complement.
AGTCAACTGCGGGTTGTGCGCGAGACCAAGGATTACCAGCTTGACTATCTACGGCACGCGCTACAGCCTGGACGCGAATTAATTGACACATCTCCAACTTATCAACGGCGCCTCCGGTGGACAACGAAGAAGCGCTCACTACTCATAGAGTCGTTCCTCCTAAACATTCCTGTACCGCCAATATTTCTGTTCGAGCATGACTACAACGAATATGAGGTAATTGACGGACGGCAGCGATTGGAGACGATCCGCGACTTCCTGGCAAACAACTTCGCCCTGACGGGTCTTGAATACTGGCCGGAGCTTGACCGCAAGCGCTTCAACGACCTCCCCAACGTCTTGCAAAAGGGTCTGCTGCGTCGAGGTCTACCCGCCGTTGTCCTGCTTGCAGAAACGCGTGATTCAACCGAAGACGATCTCGACGTTCGTCGGGTTTTGTTTGACCGCCTGAACACAGGCGGCATTCGGCTTAACCCGCAAGAACTGCGCAACGCGCTTTATCCTGGGTCGCTCAACGCCTTGCTCATAAAGTTGGCCCGTTCCACGCCCTTCACTACTGCCTGGAACATTCCACCATACGTGCCGAACGAGGAAAATGAGCCGTCAGAGGAGCTGCTCAAGAACGCACTATTCGCGTCTTTGGCGGACGCCGAACTGGTTTTGCGCTTTTTCGCACTTCGCGATGCCTATGTGAATCACCGCCAAGGCTCACTCCGTCGTATTCTTGACCGTTATATGGACGAGAATGCACGTGTTCCGGAAGCAGTTACCACGGCGTTTGAAGGCGAATTTCTGAGCTTGCTTGGCAGGCTAGTCGCGCTTTTCGATGGCACTCCATTTCGCCTTCCAACAACGAGACGACCGAGCAGGCCGCTCTACGACGCGCTGATGATTGCACTTAGCGTCGCGCCAAACCTAGACATTGAAAGCAACGCTGGCCCCATCCGAAATGCGCTCATGGACGCGTTGCGTGATCCGCGTCGGTACGACGTGTTGGTGGGGCGCGGCAATACGATTGAGTCGGTACGCGAGCGAGTCGACCTTGCGGCCGAAATTCTCCAAGCGCGGGCGTGAATGATGAGTGATCTGCCAGAGATTCTTCGACAGTTTCGCGTCGATGTTGAACGCGCTGAACATTTGCTCAACTTTATAAAGCGGTTTCGAGAGTTCGGCGGAAGCGCCGCACCTGCACAGGTTGCTGAAGCACATTTGCCCTGGCCAGAGGCGATGGTCCTACTAGAGGAGTCGCGTAATCGGCGTACAGACTTACCGGTCCTATCTGGCTCTCTAGTCTTGTACCTCGCAGGGCGCTTCGAGTATTTTGTGCGGCAAGTTATCCAATCGGCAGCTGAGGATATCGCATCAAAGGTCGCCTCTTATGTTGCATTGCCTGATTCGATCCGGAACGAGTTGCGCGTAAGGACACTTGAAGTGGCTCAGCAACCGAGGCGCTATGGTTTTGACGAAGCAGAAGCCGCGGCATTGCTAGAGAGCCTCGTCAACAATCAACGCGGTGCAGTCGCGCCACTTACGATAAATGCGGAGGTCCTATCGATCACCGAATCGAACATGAAAGACCGAGTGATTGCCGATCTAATGAAGCGTGTCGGAATGGAAAGTTTTTGGAGCGAAATCGGGAAGCAGGCTCAAGTAAAGCTACATCTCGAAAAACAAAACGACCGCGAGACAACCGCTGAGGTACAAAACCGATTGAACGCAATAATGGAAGAGCGCAATCAAATCGCTCACCCGACCGCGGCCACGCAATTTCCTGACCCGGACCAAGTACTTAATAGTGCGGCACTCCTTAAGGTGCTATCGACTGTCATGGTTGATGTCTTGTTAGTGTATCTAGGCGGTTTCCGGGCGCCTCTACCGGCACCCGCCGCGGCAGCAGTTGCTGCCGTCTAGCAAGATCGGTAATCCTCTGGCCTGCGTCGCATTTGAACGTTCTGTCGCAGTGAGATTGGGGCTGCCACGAGGTGCCTCGATCAAACTCCTCAGTTTTGCGAGCCCGACTCCCCATGGTCGGGCGTCTATGCTCCCAGGGGACCACGCCTCGACAATTGCTTTCGATCGACCTTATTCGAATTGTCCGCTCGTCAGACTAGAAATTGAAATTGCCGGGACACTCCCCCTTCGCGTCTCGGGATTGGTGTCTCTGGAGGAAACATTTCGAGCCGCGTCCGGTACGTGTGACCGCACGTCACGTCGTCGCACTGGAAATCGATCATCCAAAGCGTGTCAGATTCCTTTTCCATCGCGCGAGCAATGCCACGTGCGCCACAATGCGGGCAGGCGATGGTGAACCTCATGCCATGTTCGCCCGGGTGATCGCAGTGCGTGCGTTGACCGCACCACGCAGCATTGTCGAAGGTCGCACTTCAAGGCAGACGCCATCCCGCGGCCGTGCGGACGCAGACAGCGAAAAAAGAATTTCGAACCCCGCTGGTGTCCTGTATCCGCAGTCGTCGCAGACGAAGTACATTCGCCGCATCGTTTGCGACATGCTTTCTGTATGCCGCGCATCAATCTCGCCACCGCAGCACGGACAATCGATTTGCATTCTCATCATCTCGGCCTCCGATTCCGCCTAAGGGAGCCGCCCCCGGCTCTGATCTACCTTAGCGAGCGGACTTCTGCCCGTTCGCATGCTGTTTTCTCGCGTCAGAACGTTACCCGACAGGTGCCGGCTCTCGTGAGTGGCGCAACTTCAAAAGGACCATCGGGCGTGACGTACTAGCGCGGCATGTCAATTCTCCCAATCAATGTGCATCGGATCGTACCCGCGGGCTCACTGCACTGCCGACGGTCGTTCCTTCGTCCGCTTCATGGCGCTGCTGAGCATCGCCTTGATCGACCCGCCCGGTGGAAGCGATCGCGCCGATTCCGCAACCTGTGCGGAAAACGCCGCATCACGACGCGCCATTTCTGCAAGCTGCTTTTTTCTGGCTTCACGCCCCGCGCTCACGCGCCCTGCATGTTCGGGCATGAAAACTCCGCTCCTTGCGTCATTGATCATGCTGGCGAAGAATTTCGCCGGATAACGGATGCCGCCCGCCTGCATAGCGCCCTGCCATTCGTCCAGAACCTGCTGCTTAAGGTCTGGCGCTAGGCTACCCATCAGGGTGGCCATAGCTGCCCGTCTGGTGGCTTCGAGGTTTTCAGGCCAGATCAATGCATCGCCACCGCCACCGCCCTCCGTCGCTTCGTGTGCCCTACTAGCGTGTGTAGTGGCGGAGGAGGTATTAGTAAGAGCTTCTCCGGATACCGGGTGTGTGTCGGCTTTTGCCGACTGCACTCTGTCGGCTTCGCGACGCTGAGCTTTTGCTGGCGGGGGTTTCATGGTGTCGGCTTGACCTGTCGGCTTCCTGTCGGCTTTTTTCTGGACGCATGAATCCGTTTCAGCGAGAAGCGTTCGAAAAACAAGATTTTTTTCGGTCGATTCGCAGCGCAGCAGCCCTGCTTTTTCAAGCTGGCGTGCAATGCGCCGTATCGCTTCAATTGACGGAACGGTTGCTTTGACGCCCTGCCGCGGCTCTGTTGATTTGCACGGAATCCTGACCCACGATTTGCATTGAATTCTGACCCACCCGTTGGACCAGCTTTGCGGGTTATTCGGTGGGTGTCTGGGTCTTCTTTCTCTCCTTCTTTGGCTGTGTCGTGCT
>NZ_VOSW01000162.1 GCF_009690905.1 Paraburkholderia madseniana | reverse complement strand
GTGTAGATAGATGCCTTTGTAGAGGCTTGAGCCGTATGCTCCTAAAGGCGCACGTACGGTTCTTAGGGGGCAGCAGCGCAGCAATGCGCTGCTGCTACCCGACCAGGACCATCGGGCCATCAAACGCCGAACCCGACCGATGCTCGGGTTCAAGGATTTCAACTGCGCGCGCGTGATTCTGAGTGGCATCGAATTGATACACATGATCGAGAAAGGGCAGATGACAGGTTCGGGCAAAACTCTGCTGTCTGCCGCCCAGCAATTTTACTCGTTGGTTTCATAAGCCATCCTACGCATATCGCCGTTGTTTGACCGATTTTCCTTACTGCGACAGAAACGGTGCATCTGCACTCGCCCAATGGGCTCCTTCCGATACTGCTCATCAAATTCCGTACCTCTCCTTGCGAAGTCGTATCACGCAAAAAGAATCCTCCGCATTCCTGATCGACGCCGCCGTCTAATGTCGGTTTCTCACCGCCGTTCACAGTCCCGAATCGGGAACGATTTACGCACAGAAACTCGCATGTTGCGCAATTCCGTTCGACCTTTTTCGTTTTAAATCAATGGCGAAGAGGTGCGATTTCGTCTCACGGTGAGACAAACGGCCAGGCGCGAAGTGTCCCTACGGGGCGCGAGCGTATGACAGCACGCGAATATGAACGGGGGTTGCTGGACGTGCCGATTCCTGCAAGGAGGTGGCGACGTCGATAATGGCGGATCGCGAAAGATCCTGAGGGACTTCGTGCCGAACGCTCGGCGGTGCGTTTGCCCCCGAGAAGCTCGAAGGCGAAGCTCACTCGCTGTCAGAGACCAACATCAAATGAACTCGGATGGAGTATAGCATTCAGTTTTGGAAGTCGCGCACCGAATTACATTCGTGATGCTAGAGCGACACTTATCAGCGGGAGTGACGGGCTCGGCGGAGCCCGCGATGCCGGGTAGGGGATCTTGCGGGGAAGGGGAGATACGGTGCGACTGCGCTACTGCATTAGATGTCGCAAAGCGAAGGCCACGTAAATAAAAATCGTGAAGCAGGCGAGGACGACGGCCGGCGCCATGGCGTCCATACACCAGCGGCGGAAGAGAACGATCGGTGTTAGCACTGCCGTGCGCAGGCGTTGTGCGAAGCTGACCCCGGGCAGGGATACTGGAAGGGTGGGTTTGCCGGCGGCAATGGCCTCGATATTGTGGATGTTGACTTGCATGGCCTGAGCAAGGTCAGCGCATGCCTTCGAGATCCGCTTTTCTGATTCCACGACCATAGTGGTCATCTCTTTTTTTGCGAGGGTCCACCTCTTGTCTTGCAGCTCGTTAGACGCTTTCAACTCGTCCTTAACCAGCAGGTCCAGTGCGGCGTAGCCGTTGATGTGGACTGCTTCGCCCACCTTGTCAAGAAATTCATCAAGGCGCGCACCTTTCATGACATCTTCGATGTCGCCCCGGAACGTAACGCTCGCCGCGCGGATCGCATCAATGAGTTCCTGATAGGCCCGGGAAGACGATTGCGCATGGTCAATGTTCGCGCGAAGAATCCCGCGCAATTCTTCGACGGCACCTACGACGACTCCCTCGAGGCCGCTACCCTTCGCGTCCAAGGTGTCATTTATGTGGCGCAGACGATCCTCGAACCGTTGGAGATCCCGGAGTTGCCTGGTATAGCGGGCCGCCTCCAGGGTCATTGGAGGCAGGCTCGAGGAGAGGCGGTCTTCATCCATTGCTCGTGGGGATATCGATTTTCAGCGCAGCAAACGCGTCCTCGATAAACATGGTCGCCGCTCCTGCCAGCTCTTGCACCAAAGCTCGCTTAGCGGCGCTTTCTGCGGCGGCATGATTGTTAGCGGCGTGGTGCTTGAGGACCTCGGCGGCGTAATCAACATCGTTCGCGAGGGCGTCGGCCCACTTCATCTCACTGTCTCGCATCCGTGCGAAGAGTTCCAGATCCGGGATTACGGCCTTTTCGTTAAAGTGCATTCCGGGGTTGTCGTTCAGGTACGAATAGAGATGACCGAACTGTTTCCGGACCGACTTATTGATATCCACCATGTTCAGGAGGATGCGGATCCGGTCGCGGGGCACACCCGCCTTGACGAGATCTTCGATCGAGTTGATGGCCTCTTCAGGACGCTTCTCGCCAGGGACCGCGACCACTACCGCGTAAGTGAACCTCTTCGCGAGCTGGTAGATCACCATCTGCTTGAGAAACAACGCCCACTGGGACGCGCCGACATCGACCACTGCATTCGAAGGGTTCGTAAGCATGTCAAGGCGGAGATCGACTGCCTCACTTGCATCGAAGCGCGTCATCGGAATTCCGATCCACGATGCGTCCATGTTGTGACCTTCCACCGAATAGAACTTCCCGCCAACCTTCGGGTGAAGCAAGGTCGCACTCAGCGTGCTCTTGCCAATGTTGTTGAGCGTGGATGCGACAAGAATGCGCAGCGGCTCAACGACAGGCGCTTTCGTGATCCCGGTCGGCGTCGGCGATTTGGCTTCAGTGGTTGCTGGCGTTGCCATGAGAAGAGTTCCTTTTGTGACGGAAAACTGTTGGTAAATGGGACACTGCGCCTCGCATCTGTCATTCATGGGATTGCGGGGAGTTGGATTTCCTTGATTTGTACGGGTCCCAGCGAGTTTGCAGTTGCTCTGGGTTGCCGAAAATCCCTGCCGGAAGCTGCGGCCGTTCGCGGTCTTTCTGCGTGGGTCTACATTCTTCAGTGGCGCTAGTAGTAGCCGGTACGGAAGGCGTGACAACCTGAACATCCCGACCGTTGAAGGGTTCCGCCAGAGTAGGCGCGGATGCCACCTCTCCCGGTGAAGCGGCGCCAGACGGCTGTGCGAGTTCGCCCGATTCAGGCGGTGCTGTCGGTGACAGCACATCAGGATTGACACGGGCTTCTGCGCGGATCTCGTCCTTCTCGAGCGCAGAGCGCGGAGTCGGTGAATTTGCCGGTACGGGCTGTGAGTCGGTCGAGGTAAGCGCGGACGAGGGCTGTTCACGGCGCTTCACGTACTTGTGGATCGATTGGGAAGAGACCGTTACACCACGCGACGCAAGATAGCGGGCGATCGCCCGGTAACTCACGCCCCTCGTCCTAAGTTCCCGGATGAGTTGGTCGTTAGGTGCGCACTTGTGGCCCCGTCGTTCCATCTCGCTCTTCAGGAATTCATCAATGTCCATTTCCGGTTGGGGCTCTGGTTGCGTTGAATCTCGCGCGTTAGTTCTGGAACCGAGTATCACGCTGATTGCGGGCGGTTAAGGCGTGAAAGAAAGGGAATATCGGGCGACATTCACGTTCACGGTGCGACGAAGGGGTGACGGAAGTGCGATGAAGGTGCGACAGGATTGCGACGGTGAGTGACGGTCGGGTGAGGACGGTGCGACGACGGTGCGACGACCCGGCGGCAGGGATGCGACTGCAGTGCGACGTCGGAGTGTTGGGTTCCCTCCGGTGGAGTGGTCACGATGCATTCACGACAACCAGCGGCAGTGAAGCGGTGACCGGTGACGCGACAAAGGGCTAACGGCCGGCGGGCGATATGGCGACAGAAAGGTGTCGGGCGAATGACGGAGATGTGACTTCAGTGCACGTTAGTGCGTGCTCGATGGGTCTGCAGCGGAAGAGCGACTGCGATGCGCGCTCTTCACCATGGGATCTGCACGTTAAAGCGGCGCGACTGTAGTGGGACGTTCGGGTGACAGACGGCGACGGTAAGCTGACGGAAGGGTGACGGACGGCGACGGCAAGTTGACGGACGGGTGACGGATGGCGACGGCAGGGTGCCAGACGGGTGACGGACGTGCGATACTGGGGTTGCGTGCAAGCGAGTTCGCCGCAGCGAAGGTACAACGCGCACAGTGCAATAAGGATCACTAAGCTCTGCTGGCGGAGGCTGCTCTGACAGTACCGTTCGTGCGCAGGCGGTTTGATCGTGGACGGCATGGGGTTGCGTAAGCCGATGGACTGTGTTCTACTTCGACGCAACTGCCTCGCCGCGTTGTTGAACCGAGGGGCAACCAAGATTCACACGGGCCGCCGATGCGGCAGCTGTAAGTCTCGTACTCGCACGGGACACCCCTCAAAGATTCCGCGGAGCCATCCGCGCGAACGAAGTTTTCTGCACCCAAACGCCCTCGCGGCGTTTTTTTTAAGTCCAGCGGAATTAGGTGACAGTTCGGCACAGAGGCAAGGCTAAAACCCTTGACGAGTGCGGCCGAGCGGGAAGGTTTCGGCGCCAGAACGTACACATACGTGCTGCCGAATATCCCGGCCTAAACCATCTACAACGGAAGCCGAGTCGTCACGTTGCGACGTAGACGGACCACGTATTCATCGCGTTAGCGGGATCGTGGGAGGCTTCGCTCGCCTGCCAGGGCGAGAGAGTTAACACCCGGAGATATGTGCGCTATCTCATAGACCGTCCTCACTGCGAGGATGGGCGCGCACAGGTTGGCTCACCTTAAGGGCCCACACCTCGCTACGGTCACATGCTAGGTAACCCGGTACCCGTAAGGGCCGGGCTGAGTGGTTAGTGTTAGGTCACCTTTCCACTCGGAATCGCACTTTTTAAAGACCATGCGGCTGTTTCACGATGTGATATGCGGGAGTTTGCTTGCCTTCTCCCAGGTGCGCAGCGATATGCGCGCCGAACTACGACCGACAGCGAGATCGGTGCGTGGAAAGTGGCAAGTTTTCAATGCAGGGTCTCACGGCGAACGCTAGGAGACGCCCGCCAGTGCCACACCAGCACAGGCGCCGCATTTCACATTATGGAAGGGTGGAACATGGCCAAGGATGCGCGCGGTATTGACGATCGTACGAACGACGCGGGTGAAAAGGGAGCGACAGAGACGAAAGGATGGAAGGCTCAGTTGCAGGAAATCATCGATGCGAACGTTCATAAGCGGGTGAACGGCCGGGTCGCGTCGAATCGCACGATGGAGCACAATGCGACGGTGCTCTTCGTCGCATTCAAGACGATGCACTACAAACTCGGACTGACCCCGCTCCCTCGCAACATTGCAGAGCGGCACATCCGGACGCTTGCGCGCTACTGGTACGAGGAAGGCAGGGCAGCGGCGACCATGCGTAACGATCTGTCGGTGCTCCGCAAGTTTTGCCGGTGGATTGGCAAGCCCAACCTCGTGAAGAAGCTCGAGGAATACTTGCCCGACGCGAGCCCGGAGCGCTTGACTGTTAGCGCGACAGCAAAGGTTACGAAGTCGTGGAGCGCAAACGGGATCGACGTCGAACGGAAACTCCAGGAGGCGCTCGCGATCGATGACCGGTTTGGGATGATGATCGCGATGCAACTTGCGTTCGGTCTGCGGCGCCGGGAGGCGATTCGTCTCCGGCCGTGGGTATCCGATCAGCGTGACCTTGGCAAAAGCGTTTTCATTGTGTACGACGGGGCGAAGGGAGGAAAACAGCGGATCCTTCCCATCGAGTTCGAGTTCCAGGTATGGGTGCTGGATCAGGTTAAGCAACAGATTGGCAAGCGCGATTGCCTCGGGTGGAAAAAAACAATCCGCGGCAAGAACGCGACGCTCGAGAACAACATCGACCGCTACGACTACTACATGGCGAAGCTCGGGATCTCGAAGGAGAACTGTTCGGTATGTGGGCACGGGCTGCGGGCCGAGTATGCGGAAAACTGTGCGCTGCTCGAAGGCTTCACTCCTGCGACGCTGGGCGGCACCGGAGACGAGATGTCGCCTGAGGAGTTGAGGATTAAGCACAAACGCGTGAGCGAGCGCCTCGGTCACCACCGTACGCGGGTCACGGCCAGTTACTGCGGTTCGACGGCTGCGAACGCTAAGGAGGCAGCGGCTAAACGCGAAGCGGCGGAAAAATCGGCGCTGGCTGAGCCTCACGATCAGCCGGTGGTGAACTCGAATGGTGCGAAGGGCTCACTGCCCGACGCGAAGCGGGTGGACGCCGAAGAACGCGCCATGCATGACGTTTCGACGGAAAGCGTGCCGGGCGACAAGCCGGAATCGACGGCACCGATGGTTGATGGGGCGCGGGCTGCGGGGGGAACCACGCAATCCACGGGCGATGATAAGGTGACGACAATCGCGGAACCTCAGGGGCGTGAGTTCTTTGGCGGGTACTACAAAAACGCACCCGCTGGCCGGAAACATCCGGACGAGCTGGAAACCAAGCAAGCCAAACGCACAGTGGCAGGTGACGTGTCGCTCGCCGCCGGCGACGGCGAGCGCAAGCGTCAGTTGGCCTCCGCAAAACGTCCGGCCATCGATGAGCGCCAGTTGCGTTTGCCGCTGAAGGATCGTCTCACCGCGAAACTGACGCGCGGCAAAAAGTAACCGGCCGGAGGAGGGTTGTCGGGGATATCCCGTGTATTCCCGACAACGCTTAGATTCTGGCACCACCGCATGAGCTTACATTCTCCAAACAATACTGAGAGAATAATGGGTGGATGCTCGTCCGCCTGTTGTTAATAGATTGGGGTTGTAGAAACGGTCGCATTTCGTCGCGATAATACAAAACACATAGGCAAGATCCACCCACCGGCCTTGAAGTTGAGGCTTTCCATTGAAAAAAGGAAGTGATAGTCCATGCCCGTCCGGCGGTTGAAGTTCGGCCAGTTTGAGATTTATGTTGTCACCGGGGGGACCGATGCATCGTTGTCTCTCGACGACATGGCGCGGCCGCTCGGCTTCGATTGCAAGGACGGCTTGCTGGGGAAAATCAGCGAGTTGGGGCTGGATGATGAGGTGTATCCGGTGGGCGCGAAGGAAATGATCTCGGTCGGCGCGGCGAGAACACTCGCTGGATCGTTCGCGACGGTTGACTCCGCGGCGCTCGTTGACTGGTTTGACACTGAGCCCCATCTCCGCGACCTCCCTATCGACTGTCACGGTCCAACCGACCAGGAACACCGGGGTCCTCAAACGCGGATTGCTGTTGAGCAATTGCTCGACCGCGAGCCAAATGCCAGCACCGAAAAGATCGCGGAGGATCTCAGGATCGGTGAGCAAGCTGCAACGGACCAGGTCAAGGCTGTCCACTTTATTCGGCGCTACAAGCCAAAGAAAGAGTAGGACGCGTCAGTCTTCCTGATGGGCGGGTGGCGACACTCACCCGCGCCGCCGTGTTATCCGACGTCGGGCAAATGTGCAGCGCAGAACGCGACCGTCCGGTTGCGTCTGTGTCTACGTGTGACGATCGTCGATACGGGGGTGGTGATGACGACGAAAGTGGTAATGAGCGGGCGCGAGTTCTTCCTCGATGAGCTGCAGGCGGAACCCGCAAAGTTTGCCCATTGGTTCGAGCGGGCGCGAGCCGAAGCCGGCCACGCAGAATGCCTGTGCATGCCCGGGCGCCGGTTGAAACTCCAGATCCGGCTTCGGGACGGGCTCTTCCATCTGGCGGTCTGGCCGCTCGAGGGCGAGTCTCATTGCAACGACAAGAAGACGTGCTTCTTCCATAAGCTTTCGCCTGACTCTTCGGGGCGCGGAAGCTACGCGAAGGTCGCGATCGTCGACCGCGACGACGGCTCAACGGATATCAAGGTCGAGGTGCCGCTTTCTGTGCGGGCCGACGAGCGCGCGCCGAGCGTGCCGGGCGCGCCATCGTCAGGCGAATCGCGCGAACGGCGCAATGCAGTCGGCCTGCTGCACGAACTGTGGGAGGGCGCATCGCTCAACCGGGGGAGTTCGAACCGGACGCTACCGAGGCGAACGCCGGTGTCGTCGCGCAGAAGCTGCATCACCTTGAAGTCCTTTTGCATGAACCGTGGCTTGTGACGATCCCGGCGGAAGAATCGGGGCTGGGTGAGCCGGTGGTCGATCTTCGCGTGCCAAATCCGGTGAGCTTCATGGTCCAGAAGCTTCTGATCCGTGAAAAACGGACGCCTCAAAAACGCGCCCAGGACGTCCTGTACATCTACGACGCCATGTACAAATTCAACGGGTCGATCGAGGGCGACCTCGCTCCAATCTGGACAGGACTCGAAGGCACGCTGCACCCAAAACAGCAGCAAAGCATTCGCGACAGCGTCAAAGAATTGTTCTCGGACGTGAACGATATCATCCGGGAAGCCGTGACCATCCCGACTGACCGGAAGCTTGACCCTGTCGATGTGCTCATGGTCTGCCGGTTCGGCTTTGAGGACCTTTTCCGATAAGCCTATCCTGGCGGCGCGCGGCGGGCAGTCCGGCTCCGGTCGGTCTGCGATGGACGATCGGATCCACCGGCGAGTGTCGCACCCATTTCCGAACGGATTTATTCAGCGAAAGGGCTGTTTAGCGTAAATCCAGTCGGCTTTTCTCTTTACAAATCAAAGGCCGGACCGATGGAATCCGTCTCATCGTGAGACTCGCGCGCCGCCCGCTGTTGGAGCCTGCGAGCGGTCTGGACGTGTTCGCTTCCGGCGCCGCCGCCTGATTTTGCCTGACGTCGCCTCCGTCCGGTTCTGAGTCGGGTAGGGCACGCGCACCGGTTGCACGTGCGACTGTCTGTGCTGGCAGCGCGCGTGGCGTGAGCCGTCTCGGCTTGGCCGGGATTTCGCGAACCGTGGTGGCACACTGCCGCTCTCTGATTGATCATATCCGCGCGCGCGAACCTCATCGTTGTGCGTGTCGCAGGGATGGACCTCGACGGCATCCAGTGCGTCACGCACGGCCACTTATGCCGCCGCAATCAACGCTTCACAGTCCGCCCGCGTTGCGTCCGTGCGAAGGCGCTCGATCGCGGCGTGAATGATGGCCTTGTCGCCGATCGACACGTCGCTCGGGTCGCATGCCGAGAGAGCAGCGGCGATCTGGCCTATGGCCAGTGCGCTTGCTTCGCTGGCTGCAAATTGCGGCGCGCTGCCGGCCGACGGGGCGGTGCCCGCAGTAGCGTTGCACAGTTCGAGCAAAGTCTCTTCACGCTGGCATGTGTGCGGCTGCGCGCGCACTCGAGTCTGACATGTCTCGCGGCGTGACTGAACGCCACGAACTGGCAGGACCAATGTGAAGCCTCGAGTCGCATGAAATGGAGGACTTGCTATTTATATGCAAAAGGGGTAATTGAAGCTTGTCTTTTGCGCCCAGCGGGGCAGAGAAGCACCGTCACGGGGACTGGGCTCATCTGACGGTGCCCGATAAGACCAGGGATGCCGTTGTTCTATGCTGCAGAGTTCGATTGACAAACCGCAACTAACAGTCTGAGATTCTTCCCAACCCCACCGCTGCTACGCAGCGACAACCCCGTTTCCAAAGGGTTCGGCGGAGTTGGGCGCTACAGGGCAGTTCCTTCTGGAACTTCGACGCGTCAGTGCATCTCGTTCTGTGCCGCGCGCGCGATCTGTCCCGCACTCACCGACTCAAGTTCCTCACGGGAGTCGAATTCAACGAAATACCCGAAGACAGTGCCTGCTGCATCGCAAGGGAAAAGACGTTGAATACAGTGCCCCCTGAAGCAACCGCATCGCGGCGTACCGCACCCGCCGTCCGGTGGGCTGATGATTGTGCTGCCGTCAGCCGGCACAAATACGCCTTCGCCGACAACGCCGTCGACGGGTACGTGGTCGTACTGGATGATTTCTGCGCGTATAGCCATGACGCTCCCGCTGTCTGCCAATCACTGGGGTTCTGCTCGAAACTACCGTGCGAACCCCCAATCGCGTCAGCTGTCAAGCGAAGCACCCATTTCCTTCATCGGGAGAATTTCTTTGACCATGGGCACAAATCCTCAAGCGCGATGGCCTATCGGCCGTGGCGAGAATTTCAACCCGAGAGCAAAATGCGGCTGCAGTGTTCTTCGAGCGGTCATTGATAGCGGCCGAACAGCCGTGTGTCAGGGGAGTTGAGAGAGAACCTTCACCGATTGGGAACCCCGGTACCCGTTTCGATGTCAGTCTGTCATGACTCCCCTCTGGAATCGTGATTACTCCTGGCTTGAGACTGTGACCTGTAGGTGCTTTGCAACTGTGTATGCGCCGCGGTCCGTCCGTTAAAGCTCACCGTCCCATGGCGAATGTGCCGCAGAAGCGTCAACCGATGGAAGCATCCATTGTCGAGAGCGCTGCGCGAACATCGGCAGCCGTAATGGTGGAGGCTCCCGATTCGATGTGCCGCGTCGCGGCCTCGTCTATAAGCCGCTGCAAGGCGGCGTCGGTATCCGCGATTGAGCGGCCTTCGAGCGCTGTGATCACGTACTCCACCGTGTGCCGCGAAATCGCAAAGTTGTCTCTCGCCTTGAGCTTCAGCTGGGAGCGGATATAAGCAGCGAGCGACTCGCGTGACGGCACGTCGAAGCGGATCTTCTGCTCAAGGCGGCCGCCTCGCAGCACCGCCGGATCCAGCGCTTCCGGATGGTTGGTAGCCGCAATCACCAGTACGTCAGGCACACGGCCATCGGCGCCGTCGATCGAGGCAAGGATCCGGTTGGTCACGGATGCGGCGGGAGAAGAGACACGATTTCTGAGCGCATCGGTCGCCTCATCTATTAGGATTACACACGGTCTTAGGTCCTTTGCCTGACGGTAAAGCTGGCTCCATGCGGAGTGGCTGGCGAGGAGCTCCGCGCCCGTTGTCTTGAGGACCGCCCATCCGCTGGACTTTGCGATGGCCATTGCGGCCTGCGTTTTGCCGGTGCCCGGTGGGCCATAGAACAGTACGCCGCGGGGAACCGCGCCGCCGAGCTGTTCCATGCGGTGAACATGGCGCATGCGCAGCGCAAGTCGTTTGAGTTCATCACGCGAGCCCTCGGGCATGATGATTTCCTCTACCGTCTTGACCTTCTCCGGCAGGTGCCCCCTCGATCCCTGGATGCGACGCATGGCCTGCATGGCAATATCGAACGAAACGGGTTCGTTCCTGAACAAGCCTTCGCGCCGCATGTCGGCAAGTTGAGGTCCGATGGCCATCAGACGCGCAGCACTGAACCCTTCCCAGCGGGCCGCGAGACTCCTGAGGACAGGCACGCTGAGCGCCTTCGGTCCGAGCGCTTGGAAGACGGTACGGGAAAGCAGCGCTTCACGTGCTGGCGCGTCTGGCGGCGGCACCTCGACCTTGAAGTCGAAACGACCCTCGCGCACGGCGGCGCCGTCGAGCCAATCGAGATCGTTCGTGGTCGCGATCAGCACAACACGGGTTCCGCGAAGGCGGACGACCTCTGTGAGGATGGTGTTTGTTAAATCCCTTGCCATATGGTGAGAGTGTTGTCTCGATTGGACAAAACTGTCCGCCTCGTCAATCAGGAAAACAGCCTCGGCTAGCCGGGTGGCCTGCGCAAATGCCGCCCTTACGCGCTCAGGTGTTTCGTTGACCCACTTCGAGGCAACATCCTGATAGGAAATGGAGAAGAACGGAATCCGTAACTCGCCAGCGAGTGCTTCTGCAAACATGGTTTTTCCATTACCCGGTTCGCCGGAGAGCAGGATGCCGTTTCTCGCCTGTGCGGGGTTGGCGATGATGTCGCGTGCCGCACTGAGCATCTGGTTCTTTGTCTCAGCCATGCCCGTGATGGCGTCAAAGGAGAAGCGGGCGCGCAGTACACGGTCGTCCAGGGAGTACGTCTGCTGGGGTGTTGGTTGACCCGGTGCATTTTGCGCAGTTGAGCGTGGGGCGGGCGGTTGTACGGGCCGCAAAGCGGGTTGTCTGGTCTTGCGGTAACCGTGCACGGCACGCAATCCCAACCAAAGGACGATTCCGATGCCGAGCAGGATTGCAGCCATTAGTGAAGTCCGACCGAGCGAAAGCAGCAGCATGACGACGGTTCCAGTCGCCATCAGCCAGCGGGCGAGACGGACATAGCTGTGGAGTACAAGCGCCAGGCCGGTGCAGATCAGCATCGCGAGCAGCCGATGCATGTCATTGAGGTGAAGAACTGACCCGACGCCTGCACCCGCCAGGGTGCCGGTCAGGATCGGAGGGAACAGGCGGGCCGTGAATGCGATGGCGTCCTTCATGAAAGTTCTCCGTACAAACAAGGGGCGATGGCGAAGCGACTCAATCCGCGCGTTGAGATACGCGGAGTGCCTAGCGATACAGAGGCATGACCTCGTCCTCGATCAGGTTGTACAGGTCGTCGCGGACGAACTGCGCAAATTGCTCACGTTCGTATATAGCCACCGTGACGAAAAGGCCCGTGAACCCAACGGCGATGCCCTTGACCGTGGCGATCACCCCGAGGGCGATACCCTCGGCCAGCGCTGGGTAGGCCTCCTGCAGACTGGCGAGTCCCAGCACGACTCCAAGACACGAGGTGCAGGCCATGAAGACTGGGCCGAAGAACATCAGTACGGCTGCGGTGTTCCAGAACGCCCTGACGGGACGGGGAAGGCACGCGTGGTCCGGGTGGATGAAGCTGAAGAATGACGTTTGCTGTTGAGCGTTGTGCATGTGGAACTCCGTTTAGGTGGTGCTGGATCTGTCGGCCCCGTCGTGACAGACGTCGCGCGCGGACAGATCCAGGCTTCCATGGTTCGACGGGAACGCAAGTCGGAATGCGCTAGCGAAGCACGATGAGCGGGCGACCTCGTCTGGGCAACCACTGACGCGGGCTCGGTTTCCAACGCTGCGGACGTTTGCGCATCGGCCTGGTCACGCGACGCTGGTTCTGGCGCAGCATGCGCCGCGAGCGTGCGATCGGGCGCCTGAGCTCGGCACTCAGGCGCCGGTGCCAGGCTTCAATCGCTCCGGGCGGAATACTGGCGTCGATATAGCCGGTGACACCCGAATCGGTGACGACCTTGATGACCTCACAGCCATTGGCTGCGGTAAAGCGTATGGTTTCCATCTGGGACCTCCGTGCCTCTTCCTTTTACGTTTCACTTGCGGAGACGGCGGCGTATATAGCGTGCGACGGCGATGAATGGCGTGAAATAGTCGACGAGGCACTGACGGCATTCGTCGACGAAGACTTGCCAGAGGTTCTTTTGGGGGTTGCACATAGGGTTGTCCTTTTGTACGTGGGTGCACCGGAATGGCCCGGGTTTCGAGACGGAAGCGGGCTGCTCACGGATGCGTCATGGAAGCGACGAGCGAACCTGCCGGTAAAAGGGCGAGCGTTGCCGGGAGCTGCGGCATTGTTCTCTCGGCAAGGTCCAACGACCCTGTCGTTCCCGTGATCGACAGATAGGCACCTGAGCCCATCGCGAACATGTATCCACGCTGGCGGCTCACGATTCCGCCGTCCTTGCTGACCGTGCGGCTGATGCCTGGACTCGCGGTATCCGTTTCATCCTGCGTGGCCATCGGGGCGCGCGGGTCGTGATGCTTCGCTGCGGTCGACCCATCGTCTCGCGCCAGGATACTCACTGATCGACGACCTTCCTCCATCGGATCGGGCTTATTAAAGGGACATGAAGATGTGTCCACCGGGCCTGCGAAGGCACAGGCCAACGCGACCGCGTTCCCTGCTGCGACGAATCCGTTCGAATCGTTGTTGCGCATTGAGTTACCCCATCTGGTCATGGTTGTTCCTCAGCCGGGTGGGATCGCAGGGATGCCATCCGGCCGCTGGGCCCCGCGAGTAATGCTGCGCGAAGGCAAATCAGAATCGCATGGAGTTGCGCGGACGCAAGTCAGCGTGCCGCGCCGAAACATCCGGTTAGCGCGCCGTCGCCGGTGAGCGCTTCACCTGCGGACCGTAAGTAAACGAGACCGTGGGTGCCGGTCGAACAAGGCAGAGGAGGGCGTCAAGGTCGCTGCTCGACCTTGACGATATTCAGCGGACGGATATTGTTAATCGCCTCGGCAACGCTGCTTTTCCGGATAAGGGATCAAACAGCTCCCTCGGAAATGATTCGCCATTTAAGAAGCTTCAGCTGATTGACCAGAGGGGGCTGCATAACGCGTACGGACCTTCACACGAAGCCGTTAAAAACCCTGGGATGTTTTCTGCCAGAGCTATGTAACACGTCGCTGTCCAATCCACGGAAACTGTCGTTGTGCGAGTTCGTGGAATTCCTTGTTCAACAACGCGACGCGCAATTGCACGACACTGTGTGCCCCCACGCGACTCCAACGCATATGCTGGCTCTTGCACATTCGACG
>NZ_VOSW01000161.1 GCF_009690905.1 Paraburkholderia madseniana | reverse complement strand
CTTGTTCATGGTGGATGGTTTGTTGTTTGCTGGTTTCCGACTTCGACAATCAGATTCTCAGCTAAAACCTCCACCGCCTTCAATCTCCCGCCTCAACTCCCCCGTACACCAGATCCGAGCATATCTCAGACAACTCAAGGAGATGACGAGCATGTCGTTGCAAGGTAAAACCATAGTGATAACTGGGGCAGCTTCGGGAATTGGCGCAGCGTGCGCCGCAGAAGCGAAGTCGTTGGGTGCGAAAGTGATCGCGGTCGATCGCAACGAACCGACGGCAGGTTTGTGTGATCAGTTCATCCGCGCCGATCTCTCGCGCGCGGATTCGATCGATGCGGTCGCGGGAGAAATTCAGGGCGGCGTGGACGCACTGTGCAATATCGCGGGTCTGCCGCCGACCAGGGGCGGCGCGCTGGTGTTGCAGGTGAATTTCGTCGGCCTGCGTCGTTTGACGCTGTCGCTGCTGCCGAAGCTCAACGACGGCGCGTCGATCGTCAATCTGGGCTCACTGGCCGGTTTCGGCTGGGCCGAGCAGGTCGACCAGGTGCGCGCCTTGCTCGACGTCGACAGCCTCGACGATGTCGCGACGTTCTGCACGCAGCACGGGGTCGACGATGCGCGCGCATATTTCCTGTCGAAGGAAGCCTTGATCACGTGGACGCTGCAGAGGCGCTGGCAGTGGCGCGCGCGTGGGATCCGCATGAATGCCGTCAGCCCCGGGCCGGTGGAAACGCCGATTCACCAGGATTTCCTGCAGACACTCGGCGAGCGTGCCGAGGAGGATATGCGGCTCCTGGAGCGCGCGGGACAAGCGGAGGATATTGCTCCTCTCGTGGTGTTTCTTTGCGGCGAGGGGAGTCGCTGGATACGCGGGGTGAACATCCCGTGCGACGGCGGGATGGCGGCACATATCCTGTGTCAGCAGGCGGGTATCGACTGAGCCACGCTCGCCCTGTAGTCGCGGGGCGTGATGCCGAACGTTTCCTTGAAGGTTCGGCTGAAATGGCCGGGGCTGACGAAGCCCCACTTCATCGCAAGCTCGGTGATCGAGCACTGTTGCAGCGATGGATTGCTGAAGGCACGACAGACGTTCGTGAGTCGCAGTTGCAGAATGTAGCGCCCGAGCGTGTTGTCCGCGGTATCGAATACCGTGTGCAGATAACGTTTCGAACAGTGCAGGTCGTGTGCGATCCGGTCAACGGTGAGTTCCGGATCGGACAGGTTCTGTTCGATGTATTCCACGATGCGAGCCCGTAGCATCCTCGGGTGCAGGTTCCTTCTCGTTTCGGCAATCTGGTCCTGCAGGGCAACCTTGATCTGGCTTGCCAGTTCCCATTCAATTGACGGGGCGGTTTCGACCGCGTCACATCCCGCCGAGATTTCGAGTTCGTCCAGGCGATCAACGATGTACTGTCGAAGTTGACGGCCTGCGCCGCTAAGGGAAGTCAGGGGCTGCACGAGCGCACAACGCTCGGCGAGCGTGAGGCGAACGAGTTCCTTCGGAATGGTTGCGATGGCCACGTGAATGGAATGTGGCGCGCTCATCAGATACGGTCTCGCCGTATCGTAGATGGCCCACTGTCCGGGGGACAGTCTCGCCCTCAACCCATCCTGCTCAAAGTCAGAGTGACCCTCAAGCTGGAGGGTGATCTTGTAGTGGCTGGCGTGAATACTGCTGCTTCGCGGCGCGTTTTCTACCTGATGTCCTTGCGCGGCAAGTCGGCATAACTGGATCTGTCCAATACGTGCGTAACCGATCCTGCCGGTAAAGGGTTCGCCGCTGGCGGTACGGCGACGCTGTTTATCGAAGCATTCGCTGAAGCGCTCACTAATTGTGCGAGCCCATTCGGCTGCCTGCCCTTCGGGTGGGATCGTCGCCGTGGAGACGGTAACGAAGTGCGTCATTCTATATTTCTCTAATTGTGCTAATCGGACAATCACATACTGTCAATTATTATCAAAATACGGGTTTTTTGTATCGGTGTTTACCGGTACGATTCCTTTGTCAATAGTTAAAGCAAATGAAACAGTGATGGCAAAACATAGCTAATTATCTTTGTCGCGATGTCGGTCAATATCCTGCTCAGGTTTCAACCTGAATAGGAGATTTTCGATGAGTGCAGCAAATCAATCCGGCGTCGCGATCGTGACCGGCGCTTCCCGTGGCATCGGCGCAACCATCGCGCGTCGCCTCGTCCGTGACGGTTTCGCGGTCGCGGTCAACTATGCGTCGAGCTCCGCCGAGGCGGACAAGCTCGTCGCCGAGCTGGCACAGGCCGGTGGCAAGGCGGTGGCGGTTCAGGGCGACGTCTCGAAGGTCGAAGACGTGCGCCGTCTGTTCGAAACGGTCGAGCAGCAACTCGGCAAGATCGACGTGGTGGTGAACAACGCCGGCATCCTGAAGACGGTGCCGCTCGCGCAGACCACCGACGAGGTGTTCGCGCAGACGTTTGCGATCAACGTTGGCGGCGTGTTCAACATGCTGCGCGAGGCAGCGACGCGCCTGAACGATGGTGGGCGGATCATCAATCTGTCGAGCACGACGCTCGCGCTGAACCTGCCGGGCTACTCGATTTACAACGGCACGAAGGCGGCGGTGGAAGCGTTCTCGCGCGTGTTCGCGAAGGAACTGCGCGGCCGTCGCATTACGGTGAACTGCGTGGCGCCGGGTCCGGTGGCAACGGACCTGTTCCTGAACGGCAAGACCGACGAGCAGATCGCACAGTTCTCGAAGATGCCGCCGCTCGAACGTCTGGGCCAACCGGAAGACATCGCGAACGCGGTGGCGTTCCTTGCCGGCCCGGATGGTGCATGGGTGAACGGCCAGGTGCTGCGTGCCAACGGCGGCATTGCCTGACGTACCGGCGAGCCGATAGTGGAACCTGACATGGTGACCTTTCAGGCTCCGGGAGGCGCGGCGCGTTGGCGCCTGCGTCTCTCCACCTCCATCCTGACGCTGATCGCAGTATTGGGATTGGCATCATGCGGCGGAAAGCGGGAGCCGGACGCTGCACAGAAGATGACGATGAGACCCTCTGTTACGTATTTGCACCTTCTGCGACATACGCCGTTTTTCACTGCACTGTCTACGGCGCAGCTCCGGTGGGTGATCGACCACTCACGCGAGTGGGAAGCGGATGCCGGTGCCGTGATCGCAACGTGCGATCACGGTGTCGAGCCGGATGCGCCGTACTGGATCCTGCTCGACGGTGGTTGGCAGGTCGAGCATGCCGGACGCACCGTAAGAAGTGACCATGCGGACCCGGGCAAGTGGTTCAGTGCTGCTGAGGCGCACGGCGAATCGTGTGTGTTTGTGACGAACGAGCACAGCTATGTGATGCGCATTGAGCGTGCCGACATGTTGGCAATGCTGGATCAGCAGTTCGGATTCCGCACACATCTGGATAGCGGGATTGACCTCTACCGGTCGATTTTCGGCGATCGCACCGGAACAGGCCGGGTCCGGGTGGTCCAGCCTTCGCAACCCGTAGTCGGACATTAAATCCAGGAGATAACTCATGACGTACACCATTCTCGTGACTGGCGCATCATCCGGTTTCGGTTTAATGACGGCCCGTGCGCTGGCCGAAGCGGGCCATACCGTCTACGCGTCGATGCGCGAAACGCAGGGCCGCAACGCGCCTCGCGTCGCGGAAATCGCACAGTGGTCGAAGGAAAAATCGCTCGATTTGCGCACGGCCGAACTGGATGTGCAGTCCGAGGCGTCGGTTGCCGACGCCATTGCGCACATCCTGAAGGACTCCGGTCGTCTCGATGTGATCGTGCACAACGCCGGTCACATGGTGTTCGGCCCGGCCGAGGCGTTTACGCCCGAGCAAATGATCCAGCAGTACGACGTCAACGTGCTCGGCGCGCAGCGGGTGAACCGTGCGGCGCTGCCGTATCTGCGCAAGCAGGGCAAGGGGCTGCTGGTGTGGGTCGGCTCGTCGTCCACGCGCGGCGGCACGCCGCCGTTCCTCGCACCGTATTTCGCGGCGAAGGCGGCGATGGATGCGCTTGCGGTGTCGTACTCGACGGAGCTGGCGCGCTGGGGCATCGAGACGACGATCATGGTGCCGGGCGCGTTCACCAAGGGCACGAACCACTTCGCGCACTCGGGCAAGCCGGCCGATGCGCATGTCGCGGCCGAATACGAAAACGGCCCGTATGCTGGCGTGACGGATCAGGCGCTGAAGGGGCTGGCAAGCCTGGAGCCGGCGGATGCGGATCCGGCGGAGGTCGCCGCGGAGATCGTTCGCGTAGTGGGTTTGCCGTTCGGCAAGCGGCCGTTCCGCGTGCACGTGGATCCGTCGCAGGACGGCGCGGAGATCGTCAATGGCGTGGCGGACCGGATGCGCCGCGAGATGTACTACGCGATCGGTCTGCAGGACCTGCTTTCGCCGAAGCTCAACGGTTGATCGTTTGAGGATGGCCCGTCGGTAGAACCGGCGGGTCGTCTGGCTCAGGACTGCGAATGGTGTTTCAGTCCCGATGAACGCCCGGCTTTACACGCCGCGGCCGGCTGGTTTGCAGCCCCTGTTTTGGCTCGTATGCCCGTACCGCTGCTCCCCGCAGCGAATTCCCCACACCTGATTTTCCAACAAGAATCGACAGATGATCACGCTCAATATCAATGGACAGGATCACATGGTCGACGCTCCCCCGGACATGCCACTGCTGTGGGTGCTACGGGATACCGTCGGCTTGACTGGAACGAAGTTTGGCTGCGGGATCGCGCAGTGCGGCGCGTGCACGGTGCATCTCGACGGTGAGCCGGCGCGCGCGTGTGTGACGCCGGTGGCCCAGGTGGGCACCCGCCGCGTCACGACAATCGAGGCGATCGGCGCAACGTCGGCGGGCCGGAAGGTCCAGCAGGCATGGGTGGATCTTGACGTCGTGCAGTGCGGCTACTGCCAGTCGGGCCAGGTGATGGCCGCGGCGGCGCTGATCGCGGCGAACCCGAATCCGACCGATGGCGACATCGACGCTGCGATGGCAGGTAACGTCTGTCGCTGTGGCACCTACGTGCGGGTTCGTGCAGCAATCCATCGCGCGGCGCGGGAGGTATGAGATGACGCGTCAATCATTGGACGAGCGCCTGCAACCGGCGCTACGGGACAGGGATCCGCTGGCACGCCGCCAGTTCCTGAAGCTGGGCCTTGCCGTGAGTGCGGTTGCCGGGGGCGGGCTGCTGCTCGGCTTCAGCGTGAGCGGCCATGGCGAGGAGCGGCGAGCGGGCAAGGCCGTGCAACGGGTGCCGCACGACAGCGGATTCACGCCGAACGCCTTCGTGCGTATCGACCAGGCAGGCCAGGTCCGGCTCGTGATGATGAAGGTGGAGATGGGGCAGGGCATCTACACCGCGTTTCCGATGCTGATCGCGGAAGAGCTGGAGGTGCCGCTGTCACAGGTCACGCTCGAACATGCACCAGCCAATCCCGATCTCTATACCGATCCGCTGATGCACGAACAGACCACTGGTCTGTCGATGTCGGTGCGCTCAAGTTCGGAGCGCATGCGCCGGGCTGGCGCGGTCGCGCGCACGCTGCTGGTCAACGCGGCGGCGCGGCAATGGAGCGTGGACCCGGCGTCGTGTCGTGCAGAAGCGGGTATGGTCATCCACCCTGCAAGCGGTCGCCGGCTCGCCTATGGTGCGCTCGTCGACGCGGCAGCGAAGGAGCCGGTGACCGACGCACTGGTGTCGGGTGTCACGCTGAAAAAACCTCAGGATTTCAGACTCATCGGGACGAGGGCGCATCGGCTGGATTCTGTTGAGAAGACCAACGGTACGGCGAAGTTCGGCATTGACGTCCAGGTGCCGGGGATGCTGTATGCCGCAGTCGTGAACTGTCCAGTTGTTGGCGGCAAGGTCGCTCATGTCGATGACGCGGCCACCCGTCGCATGTCCGGTGTGCGCGAGGTGGTGCAACTCGACAATGCGGTAGCGGTAATTGGCGATCATACGTGGGCGGCGATGCGCGGTGCGGCCGCGCTTGAGATTGAATGGAACGAGGGCGCAAATGCAGACCTGTCGTCGCAAATGCTGTTCGATGACCTTGAGCGCGCGTCGCATCGCGACGGCGCGGTTGCGCGCCATCAGGGTGACGTCGAACAGGCGTTTCGTGGCGCGGCAAAGAAGCTGGATGCCGTCTACCGGCAACCGTTCCTTGCGCATGCGCCGATGGAGCCGATGAACTGCACGGTTCACGTGCGCGCTGACGCATGCGATATCTGGGTCGGCACCCAGAGCCCGACGCGGGCGATGGGTGCGGCGATGGCCGTCACCGGCCTGCCGGCGGAGAAGATCACACTGCACAACCATCTGCTCGGAGGTGGCTTCGGGCGCCGGCTTGAACCGGATACGATCGCGCAGGCACTGCTCATCGGCCGGCACGTCGACGCACCGGTCAAGATGACGTGGACACGCGTACAGGACATCCAGCACGACCTGTACCGGCCGTGCTACTACGACCGGATCTCGGCCGGCCTGGACGGTCATGGGAAACCCGTGGCATGGACGCATCGTGTGGTCGGCTCGTCGGTCGTTGCGCGCTTCGCTCCGCCGCTCTTCAGGAACAACCTGGATTTCGACGCGATTGAAGTCGCGTCGGACCTTCCGTACGACCTGCCGAATCAGAAGGTGGACTACGTGCGGCAGGAGCCGCGCGGTGTACAGACCGGTTTCTGGCGTGGTGTCGGCCCGATGCGCAGCACGTTCGTGACCGAAAGTTTCATCGACGAACTGGCGGGGCTGGCGAAGGTGGACCCTGTCGCCTATCGGCTCGCGCTGCTCGGCAAGTCTCCACGCACGAAGAACGTGCTGGAGGTGGCGCAACGGGTGTCGGGCTGGGGTCGGCCGCTGGGCACTCACGCTGGGCGGGGCGTGTCGGTGATGAGCGCATTCGGCAGCTTTTTCTGCGCGGTGGCGGAGGTCACCGTGATCGACGGCAAGGTCGGCGTCGATCGTGTGGTCTGCGTGGTCGACTGCGGACAGGTGATCAACCCCGACACAATCGAGGCGCAGATGCAGGGCGGTCTGATCTTCGGGATCACCGCGGCGCTGCATGGTGAGATCACCCTCAAGGACGGGCGGGTCGAGCAGGGGAACTTCAACGACTACCGGATGCTGCGGATACACGAGGCACCGAAGATCGAGGTGCACATCGTGAAAAGTACCGAAGCGTCGGGCGGTATCGGCGAGCCGGGTACCGCGGTGGTGGCACCGGCGGTGACCAATGCGATTTTCGCGGCGACCGGCAAGCGTCTGCGTACGCTGCCGGTCGGCAACCAGCTCAACGCGGCATGAGGGGCATGATCGTGAAGCGTTCGATTCCTGCTACGGGTGTGTCCCGTCTTGCCTCCATCGCGGTAGGGGCCGCGCTGCTGGCGCTATCCGTTTCGGCCAGTGCGGCTCCAGCCGCCGACGCCGATCTGATCGCGCGCGGTGCGTATCTCGCGAAGGCCGGCGACTGCATTGCCTGCCACACCGCGGCACGCGGCAAGCCGTTCTCGGGCGGCCTGCCGATGAACACGCCGATGGGGCGGATCTATTCGACCAACATCACACCGGACGCCGAGACCGGCATCGCCCGTTATTCGGAAGCGGATTTTGCCGCTGCGATGCGCAAGGGTGTCGCAAAGGACGGTCACAATCTCTATCCGGCGATGCCGTACCCGTCGTACGCGAGGACGAGCGACGCCGACATCCATGCGCTGTACGCGTATTTCATGCGCGGCGTGCAGCCGGTGAGTCAACCGAACCGCAAGCCGGATATTCCGTGGCCGCTGAATGCGCGCTGGCCGCTGAAGTTCTGGAATCTGCTGTTCGTCGACGATGCGCCCTATCAGGAAGTCCCCGGCAAGGATGCGCAGTGGAATCGTGGGGCTTATCTCGTCCAGACGCTCGGCCACTGCGGTGCATGCCATACCGCGCGTGGGATCGCGTTCCAGGAGAAGGCGCTCAATGAGCGCGGTACGGCATTCCTTGGCGGTGCTGCGCTCGACGGGTGGTTCGCGTCGAACCTGACGGGCGACAGCAACACCGGGCTTGGCCGCTGGAGCGAGGAAGACGTGGCCTTGTTCCTGAGGACCGGTGCCAACCGGCATGCGACTGCATTTGGTCCAATGACCGATGTGATCAATCACAGCACGCAGTATCTGAGCGATGCGGATCGGGCCGCGATGGCGCACTATCTGAAGTCGCTTGGGCCAACGCGCAGCTCTGGTGATGGCGCACCTTACGACGGCAGTACGACGGGAGCAATGGCGCATGCGATGGCCGGAGGCCAGCTTGGGGCGGCGACGTACGCGACCTACTGCCTGCACTGTCACGGAGTGACGGGACGAGGCTATGCTCCGCTGCTGGCGCCACTGGCTGGCAATCCGAACGCACTGGAGAAGGATCCGTCTTCGCTGATCAACGTCGTCCTGAACGGAACCGGTGCGTTGAAGATTCAGGGGGTGCCGGCGCCGTATCCGATGCCTGCCTATCGTGGGACACTCAGTGACCAGGAAGTCGCTGACGTCGTTACGTACATCCGGCATAGCTGGGGGAACGGGCAGACTGAGCCGGTTTCCGCCTACCGTGTGCGTGGTTTGCGTGAGGCAACACGCTGACCGCATCAAAACGCGTGCCGCAACCCCACCATGCCGACGAATTGTGACGGCTCTGACGACGGCGTCGTATTCTGCGAGTCGCCGACCACAGCCACTGCGTCAGTAATACTCGTGCCCGTGCTGCCCGACGCGACCAGCGTCTTGCCTCTCGCATGCTGATAGGCCTCCAGTGCGTATAGCGTCGTGCGGGCGGAGAGGTTGTACGTCTGCTCGAGCGAGACCTGCTGATAGCGCGCTGCATCGCTGATGCCATTCGCTTTGCTCGCTTGCGTGTAGCTGTAGCCGGCGCCGACCGTCACGGCCGGCGTGATCCGGTATGTGGAAATCACGCCGTACGTATTGAACACGCCTTCGCCGGTGAACAGCGAACCGGAGCCAGGCGCGTACTGTACGTTCGAATAGTTCACGCCGACCATCAGGCCCTGGTGGGTGTAGCGAGCCGCTGCGGCGAACAACTGCGCGCTGCGTGCCGTCGCATAGCCGCTGTTGACCGGTGAGTTGACCGCGTAGGTGCCGAGCGCCTGGCTCGTCGCGATGTCTTTCAGTTTCACGTAGCCCACCGCGATCGCAATCGGCTGGTAGTCGTAGCGGGCCGCCGCGCTGAATTGGCTGCCGTTGGCCACGCTGCCCGGCACACCGCCCAGGCCGTACTGCGCGCTGAATTGCAAACCGGCGAGGTTCGGCGAAAGATAGGTAACCGAATTGTTGAGGCGTAACGTGGTGTCGAGCGCGTCGAGGTCGCCCGGATGCGCACCTGTCGCGCCCGTCAATACGCCTGTCGGCCCTAGTGCGCCGACCATCTGGAAGTAGGGCGTGTACTGGCGGCCGAGTGTCACCGTTCCGTATCGGTCGTTGTTGAGCCCGACGTACGCTTGCCGATTGAAAATGAAGCCTGCGCTACTCTGTGCGCCGGTCAGCGAGTTAAAGCCGCTTTCAAGCCTGAAAATCACCTTCGTGCCGCCGCCAATGTCTTCAGCACCGAGCAGGCCGAACTTGCTCGCCTGCAGGTTGCCCTGGCTCATGTAGAAGTTGGAGTGTCCCTTCTGGTTGCTGACATAGGTGAACGCGTTGTCGACGACGCCGTACAGCGTCACGCTGCTTTGCGCCGACGCGCCGCTTGACAGCACGATGCCCGCAAACGGCAGGCACGAGAGGACGAGTGCGCGTGTACGCGCGCGCTTCAATGAGTTCATGGCTAACGGGTCTCCGGATTGGATAGGTGGTCGTTGGTCTTCAGGTCGGTGATGCATGCTGGGTTAGGGGGCGATGGCAATCGACAGGCATCGCCAGCCGTCGGCGGTGTGGTCGGCCACCAGCGCGCCGTCGAGGCAGACGACCGCGCGCACCTCGCTGGCCGGCACGAACAGTCGAATTTCCTGCTGCGGCTGCTGGACCCAGCCTTCCCGCACGATCGAAATGCGCAGCGTGCTCGCATCGCTTGTAATCGTGACCTGCCAGTGGCCTTGCGCGCCTGTGCGCCAGGCTTCGCTTTCGCCGTCGTCTTCGACGCAGCCGCCGCGAGCGATGCCTGTGCCGACGTGTGGCACGGCAATGAACGCACGTTCGTCGGCGGGACGGCCGAAGTGTTGTTCAGCGATGTTCAGCGGAATTACGCTGCCCTCGCGAAGCAAGGTCACGGGCTGCTCGAATGGGGCAGGCAGCGTCACCGTCTGGCCGCCTTCGAACACCTCGCCGCTCCAGTACGACGCCCAACGTGCACCGGTCGGCAGATAGATGTCGCGCGTCGACTGGCCCGCCTCCACCACCGGTGCAACCAGCATCGACGAGCCCAGCATCATGTCGTCGCCATCCGCGAGGCAACGCGGATCGTGCGGAAACTCCGCGAACATCGGACGCAATACCGGTTCGTACGCGCTGTGCGATTGCCATAGCAACTCGTACAGGTAGGGAATCAGCCGGTAGCGCAGTTTGATCAGCGCCGCGACCTGCTGCGTGACTTCGGGATACATCCACGGCTCATTGACCGTGCCGTCGTCGTTCCAGGAATGAATGCTGAAGCGCGGCAGGAAGATGCCGAAGGCGACCCAGCGGACGAACAACTCCGGACCCGGCGCCGGACCCGAGAATCCGCCGATATCGTGGCCGCTGTTCGACACGCCGGACATCGCGAGTCCGAGGCCCATCTTCAGATTGAAACGCAGCGTTTCCCACGAGGCGTAGTTGTCGCCGGACCAGGTTTGCACATAGCGTTGCATACCGACGCCGCCTGAGCGGGACACGAGAAATGGCCGGCGGTCCGGCGCGTATTCGCGCTGTGCGTCGTGCGACGCGCGCATCATCAACTGCGTTTGCAGCACCTTCGCCTCGCGTGCGGGAGACGGTTGGCCGAAGCCCTGGGCAATCGCGTCGGGCGACCAGATTTCGAATTCGTTGTTGTCGTTCCAGGTTGCGGCGATACCGTGTTTCAACAGGCTGTCTTTCACGCGGGCTTTCCACCAGTCGATGGTGGCGGGATTCGTGAAGTCCAGATATGCGCCGACTTCGTCCCAGAACTGTACCCACGCCGGATCGCCGTCACTCGACGCGATCAGCAAACCGGCGCGCGCCACTTCGTCGAAGGCCGGATGATCCTGCAACAGGCACGGTTTGATATTCGCGCACAGACGCACGCCATGCCCGAGATAGCCACGCACGAAGCCGTCGATGTCCGGAAACTTCTCGTGGTTCCAGTTGAACACGTAGCGCTTCGGACCGATCGAGGTATAGCCCGACGACAAGTGGAACGAATCGCACAGCACGTCGTGCTCGCTGCATCGATCGATGAATTCGCCCATGCGCTGCTGCGCGTCGGGCGCGTCGGTGTAGCTCATCGTCGAGCCGGAGTAGCCGAGTCCCCATTTCGGCATCCAGGCCGGACGCCCGGTCAGCCACGTAAAGCGGCGCACTGCATGCAAGGGCGTGCCCGTCGATGCGATGAAGTAATAGTCGAGATCGCCATGCTCGGCGACAAAGTGCCGGTAGTGCCCGTGATAGTTGTCGAGCTCGCGGCCCATATCGAAGCGGCAGTCGGCGAGCGTGTCGTAGAACAGGCCGAATCCTGTGGCGCTTTCCGGCTGCCAGGTCACGTAGAAGGGGATGTGCTTGTAGAGCGGATCGGTCGTGCGTGCGCTATAACCCATCGCGTCGATATTGCGCATTTCGTAGGACTGGTCCGCGCGATTCAGCGAACCGGCGCGCTCGCCCAGGCCCACATACATTTCGTCCTTGCGACGCTCGATGTAGTGGTACACGCGCTCGTCCCACCAGCCGAAGTTATACGCCTGCGTCTTCCGATCGCTCATCACGCGATGCCAGGCCGAGTCGTGCAGGATGTCCCACGCGCAGAATCCGCCATCCAGCGTGACCGTCAAACGGATGCGCGCTGTTTCGACCACGACGTGCCCGGCGTCGCTTGAAAGCGTGAACGGTGGTGGCGTAAAGCCGCTCATGTCACGGCGATCGCGGCCTTCGAGCGGAACGTCGTCAGCGCCCGGCGCGAGAGACCAGGTACGCGGACCGCGCGTTTCGCCGTCCGGCAGCACGAGTACGCGGATGATGTCGTCGGCGAGAACGAACAGTTCGATCCGGCAGTTTTCCTGCGCGGCAAGAACGACGTGGTTGCCGGCATGGGAAGACAGTGAAAAAAGCGGCGGGTGCTTCAGATTCGTCAGTGAACGCATGATGGGTCTTCGAGTGAGGTCACGCAGCAGGGCTGGCGTTGTTGTCGACTTGATGCGGACGTGCGTCGCGTTTGACGCCGCGCATCAGAATGATCAGCAGCGTGGCGCCGATGAGATCGAACGCGCCGAGGGCGCCGAAGAGCGGCGTGTAGCCGATCGTATCGGCCAGCGCGCCGACAAGCAGCGAAAAGCCCAGGCCGCCGATCCACGCGGACATCCCGGCAAATCCGGCGACGGTGCCGACTTCGCTGGGGTCGAATACGTCGGCCGCAAGAGTATTGACGAGCGCCGAGATCATCTGATGCGCGAAGCCGCCCACGCAGAAGAGCGCGATCGCCTGATACGGTGACGCGACGAGGCCGATACAGGCCGGTCCGAGCATCATGAAAGCGCCGAGCACGACACCTGCGATGCGCGAGCCGATCAGCGGGATGCGCAAGTGCTTCATCAGGAACGGTGACAGGTAGCCGCCGAAGAGGCCGCCGAGGTCGGCGGCAAGAAACGGCAGCCACGCAAACAGCGCGATCTGCTTCAGATCCATGTGACGTTGCGTTGCGAGGTAAAGCGGAATCCAGAAGCTGAACGTTTGCCACGCCGGCTCGGCGAAGAAGCGCGCTTGTGCGATCGCCCAGAAGCGGCGCGTGCGGAGCACTTCGCGGATGCTGCGCCGTTGTGGCGCACCAGGGGTTTGTCCGCTGACGATTGTCTCGCGCTCGGCCGCGCTGATGCGCGCGTGATCGGCCGGCGAGCGATACAGCACATACCAGGCGGCGGCCCACACGAAGCCGAGCGCACCGGTCACCGCAAACGCGCTTTGCCAGCCATATCTCAGCGACAGGAAGACGACGAGCGGCGGGGCGAGCAGCGAACCGAGCGACGTGCCTGCATTGAAGTAGCCCACGGCCACGGACTTCTCGCGATTGGGAAACCATTCGGCGACCACCTTCATGCCTGCCGGGATGGCGACGGCCTCAGTCAACCCCATGAGTCCGCGCAAGGCTGCGAGCGAAAGCCAGCCAGTCGCGAAACCGTGCAGCACGCCCGTCAGCGACCAGAGGCAGGCGAACAGCGCAAAGCCGAGCCTCAGGCCGATCAGGTCGGTGATCAGGCCGCATACCGGCTGCATGATCGTGTAGCCGACCTGGAACGCACCGACTACGTACGAGTACTGCTTGGTGCTCATGTGCAGCAACTGCGTCAACTGAGGCGCCATCACACCGAGGGCGTTGCGCGACAGATAGTTGACGATCGTCCCGACGCATACGAGCGCGATGATCCACCAGCGCAAACCAATGATTGTTTTCAAAATCTGTCTCCGTACCCAATGTGTCCGCTGACTGGCCGCTGGACGGCAGGCATGCGCGAATTCGAACATTTATCTTCGTTTAGTGTCAGTCATCGTATCACTGGTAGCGAGGCCGGATACTAGGGAAAACCATGGATTAAGTGGTTGAGTTGCTTGAAATATCTATTGAATTTGGCCTTTGCACCATGCTTTTAAGGTGATGAGGTCGGACGACCGGTGACTTCTGGATATTATTTGAATGTTCTTTCGAACATTCGATGTTCGTTTTGGCGGCCGATGCGAATGAGCGTGGTTGATCTGCGGTTATCGCGGCGGAGAGGTGGCGAGGTTGCTGAGATGAGAGGCGACGCTTGGCAGCGCCGCGTTGTCTTCTTGCGATCCGATATGAATCACCTGCTGGCGCAGCGCGAACGCACGGGAAGGCAGTGGCGATTGAGGCGAATGGAGCGGACGGTTTTTGCAGTCAGGTTAGGCCCGCTACGTGCCGCAAGAATGCTTCGACATCCTACTGATTTGAGTGCGCCGCCATTCCCGCAGCCACAAGGCGGATCGTGAAGCCGGCGACCGGATTACCAGGTGCGTGCGAAAGCGGCGGCCAGAGTCGCCCTGCCGCGGCGAGGGCGGTGAAAGATGAGCAACTTGCCGACAGATGGGCGACTAACAACAAGGCGGCTCGATTACGCCGCCACTACTTTTTCACCAAACCTTCGTCCAATGTAACGAGACGTAACGAGGCGAGCACCCATGCGATCTTGTGCATCAGTTATTACAAAGTTGAAATACGCGGATGGCTGCCGTGCGCTATATTTCGGCCAACAACACACATTCTTCAAAAGGGTGATCAATGAAGTCCGCACGTCTTGTTCCACTTCTGATCGGGGTTCTCGGGTTGGCTGCGTCGGGTGCTGCAATGGCCGGCGGGCTCAACATTGGTGTCAACATCGGCATTCCCGCGCCGGTCTACGTGGCGCCGGCTCCGGTCTACGC
>NZ_VOSW01000160.1:10434-15878 GCF_009690905.1 Paraburkholderia madseniana | reverse complement strand
CAGCGTCAGATAGGGTGCCGCGAAGCTCCATTCTTCGTCCGACACATCGGTCGGATACCCTTTGCGGTCTGCTCTTTTCATCCCGCCAGGATACCAGGTCTCACACAAGGTGCCTAACACGCTCTAGTCAAAGTCGATACGGTCTCTAAAGGTGGGCGGGCTACAACCTTCGCCGGCGTGCCGGCGGGTTCCTGGTTCGGGGAGGGAGCCCTACTAAAGGATGAGCCTCGCCCATACTCGGTGGTAGCGCTGCGTGACAGCGAAGTCGGGTTTATACCGTGCAGCACATTTGAGTGGCTGCTTGACAATAGCCACTCGTTCAGTCGATTTGTCATCAATCAACTCAACGCCCGGTGCGGCTACTACGTCGGTCTGGTTGCAAACCTCCGTTTGCAGAAAGCGTCTGCAAGAGTCGCTTTCTGTCTCGCTGAAATGTTCAATCCGCAACTCTTTGGCGTCGCTGATCTGATGCTGGGTCTTTCGCAAGAAGAAATTGGACGTTTGTCCGGCCTTTCCAGGCAGAACACCAACCGGGCGCTTCACGAGCTCGCTGATGCGAGGCTTTTAACGATCGAATATGGGTCAGTCCGAATTCTTGACCTAACAGGGCTTCGAGATTTTGCGCATTCCGAAGATTGATTGGGCCGCATTCGTGACTACGCGCCAGACAGCTTCGTAATGGCTTCCCGGCTGCCAGCCTGCGCGCGAAGCCGAAATTTCTGAATTTTTCCTGTGCCTGTCTTTGGCAACGCGCCGTATACGATCCTCACAGGACACTTGTAGTGTGCGAGCCGTTCCCGACAGAACGTAATCAGCTCTCGTTCAGAAGGTGAATTGACACCCTGTCTCAACTCGACAAATGCGCAAGGCACTTCCCCCCACCTGACATCGGGCTGCGCGACCACCGCCGCGATGAGTACTGCTGGGTGTTGGTGCAATACATCCTCGACCTCGATCGATGAAATATTTTCGCCACCCGAAATGATGACGTCTTTGGATCGATCCGTGATCTGAATGTATCCGTCCGGGTGCACCACGGCAATATCTCCGGTGTGGAACCAGCCACCCTCGAAGGCGTTTCGGGTCGCTTCCTCGTTCTTCAGATAGCCCTTCATCATGACATTGCCGCGCAGCAATATCTCTCCCTCGCTCTTCCCGTCCGCGGGAACGGGCTCAAGCGTGGCGGGATTTGCGACTTGCATGGCTTCGAGTCCGGCGGCCCGCTGACCTTGCCGCGCCTTCAGGCGCGCCTGCTCCTCGTTTGTCGATGCGTGCCAGTCTGCCTGGATGAAGCAACTGACCGGTGTGCCGGAGGATTCGGTGATGCCGTATACGTGCTCAACCTCGAATCCCAACTCGCTTACCGATTTCAATACGGTTGCCGGAGGTGGCGACCCCGCCGTGCGGACGCGAACGACGCGAGGTAACGGGCTACGCTCGCTGGCGGGCGCGTCTGCCAGTGCGGCCAGGACGATTGGCGCTGCACAAAAATGATCGGCGCCGTACTCGCGGATGGCTCGAAATATTCCTGCGGCATTGACTTTGCGCAGACAGACATGGGTGCCACCCGCTGCTGTGACTGCCCAGGCGAAGCACCATCCGTTGGCGTGGAACATTGGGAGGGTCCAGAGATACACCGGCCCGCGCGGCATGCCCCAGTCAATCAACTGGAGCATGCTCATCAGGTGAACCCCACGGTGACTGACCACGACCCCTTTCGGGTCGGAGGTCGTGCCAGACGTATAGTTCAATGCGATAGCGTCCCTTTCATCCGCGGGCCATACGCCTTCGAAGTCCGGATTTCCCTCTCCGAGCAACTGCTCATAGTCGAGCTCACCTATCGATGCCCCCGGCGGCGCTTCGAGATCCGCAATGTCAATCACGAGTGGCCTGTCTGGAACATGCTCGAGTGCGTTCGCAGCAAGGGCGGCAAACTCGCGATCCACAAAAAGGACCTTGCATTCCCCGTGAAGCAGGATGAACCGAATGCCGTCGGCATCCAGCCTGCAGTTGATCGTGTTGAGAACAGCTCCGCTGAGCGGCACCCCGAAATGCGCCTCCACCAACGCGGGCGTATTAGGCGCAATGATCGATACGGTGTCGCCGCGCTTGACACCTCGCCGGACGAGCGCACTGGCGAGCCGGCGGCAGCGGCTGCGCGTCGCCGCCCAGGTCTGACGCATCTCGCCATGCACGATGGCGATACGCTCCGGAAACAGATCGGCGCATCGATCCAATGAATGCAGCGGTGTCAGCGGCACGTAGTTGGCTTCGTTTCGATCGAGGCCGCGCTCGTAGATTTTAGTGGCCATGTCGTGTCTCCTCACATGAATGTGAAAGTGTTCCGGGCATTGGTGGTGCGTAGGTGCAACCTCTGAATCGGATCGCTCAAACCTTGCGATGTCGCATCAAATCTAACCGTTGCGCCGGAATGGAACTGTCTCGAACAGGACACTCCTTGGGTTCGTAGGGGACGACGGGTTGCTGGATGCCAATTGTCATGTTCGAGACAACACGCCCTGTTCCCCCTGGCTAATCTTGCTCGCAAGGCAATGCTGCCGTGAAGGGAAGTTGCTTGAGTTTGCTGACGTTGAAGACAGATGGAGTGACAGATGAAGAGAAGTGAGACACCACCGGCGATGGACGCCGATGCGCTGCGCAAGGCCATCGAATGGGCGATCCTGTCGCGTCGCAGCGTCAGGGCGTTTCTGCCCACGTCGGTTCCTCGGGAGACGGTGGAATCGATATTGGACGTAGCGCGCTTCGCTGCCACGGGAGTCAACATTCAGCCCTGGCGCGTACACGTCGTCACGGGGCACGCCAAAGACCGTATCTGTGCCGCGATCCAACGGGTTAATGACGACTCGGCACTAGACGAGACATGCACGGACGAGTGGGACTATTACCCGCGCGAGTGGATATCTCCATACCTTGAAAGAAAACGGACTGTGGGTTGGAAGCTATATGGGTTGCTTGGAATCGAAAAGGGCGACAAGGAACGGATGCTGGCCCAGCACAGCCGCAACTATCAATTCTTTGACGCGCCCGTCGGCCTGTTTTTCACAATCGACCGCGTCATGCAGCAGGGTAGCCTGCTCGACTACGGCATGTTCCTGCAGAACATCATGATCGCTGCCCGTGCTCATGGCTTGAGCACATGCCCTCAAGCAGCATTTATGAAGTACCACAAGGTCATTGCCGATCAACTTCGATTGGAGACAGGTGAGAGGTTTGTTGTCGGCATGAGTCTCGGATTTGCGGATGCCTCGCGCATCGAGAACACCCTCGTCACGGAAAGAGCGGAGGTCGGCTCGTTTACAACGTTTTATTCGGATTAGCAGCGTGCATCGGGAGCGAATCCAGACACCAGTCAGCGACCCACGTAACGAATGCATCAGCGCAGCGTCACATGAAAGGAAAACAGACATGCAGATAAGAGACAACGTATTTGTAGTGACCGGTGCCGGTTCCGGGTTGGGGGCGGCCACGGCGAAGATGATCGTCGAGCGGGGCGGCAAGGTGGTCCTGGCGGACCTTAACCCCGAATCTGGTGAGGCCATCGCCGCACAGCTAGGGCCGAATGCCCGATTCGTTGCCACCGACGTCGCCAGCGAACACAGCGCCCGGGCAGCTTTTGCGGCGGCCATGGAAATGGGACACCTCAGGGGACTCATCAATTGCGCAGGCGTTGCTCCCGCCG
This sequence comes from Paraburkholderia madseniana, assembly GCF_009690905.1. Taxonomy (GTDB): domain Bacteria; phylum Pseudomonadota; class Gammaproteobacteria; order Burkholderiales; family Burkholderiaceae; genus Paraburkholderia; species Paraburkholderia madseniana. The sequence goes on along the minus strand of NZ_VOSW01000160.1, from coordinate 12,178 downwards.
AAAAGGTCATCGGCCGTGAAGGAACCCACAAGCTGGAAGCGTTCGCCCGGACGATCAATATCAACCTGGTTGGTACTTTCAACATGACCCGCAATGCGGCGGAGATGATGAGCGCCTGTCCGCCAGTGCCCTCCGGCGAACGTGGCGTCATCATCTGCACAGCCTCCGTGGCCGCGTTTGAAGGACAGGTGGGGCAGGCAGCCTACGCCGCTTCCAAAGGCGGCGTTGTGGCGATGACCTTGCCACTCGCGCGGGAACTCTCGCGCTGCGGCATCCGGGTTATGACAGTGGCTCCAGGCATCATGGAAACGCCGATGCTGCTTGGCATGCCCGCTGAAGTACAGGTGGCGCTGGGTAAAACGGTGCCGTTCCCAGCCCGGATGGGCAAGCCAGCCGAATACGCCGCTCTGGTGGAGCACATCCTCTTGAATGAATACCTGAACGGCGAGGTCGTCCGCCTCGACGGCGCCATTCGTATGGCCGCCAAATAAACCGCATCCATCTTTTCAGTGAACGAATCATGTCCAAAGATCCCGTCGTTATCGTCTCAGCCGCCCGCACCCCTATTGGCAGCTTCCAGGGGAGTCTCTCCGATCGCACGGCGCCGCAGCTCGGTGCCGTTGCCGTACAGGCCGCTATCCAGCGAGCCGGCATTAGCGCCGAGCAGGTGCAGGAACTCATCCTGGGTTGTGTGCTGCCTGCGGGACTCGGCCAGGCCCCTGCGCGCCAGGCGGCCATCGGCGCCGGGCTACCCCTCTCGGTGGTCTGCTCCACTGTTAACAAAGTGTGCGGTTCCGGCATGAAAGCCGCCATGCTAGCCCATGATCTCCTGATGGCGAGCAGCAACGAGGTCATTGTTGCGGGAGGCATGGAGTCCATGACAAACGCTCCTTACTTCATCCCGAAGGCACGAGGGGGCTTCCGCCTTGGTCACGGACAGATTCTCGACCATATGTCCTTCGACGGTCTGGAAGATGCTTATTTCGACCGTGGCCGTCAAATGGGCACCTTCGCTGAAGAGTGCGCCGAGTCTTACGGATTCTCCCGGGAGGATCAGGATGCCTACGCAATAAAGTCAACCACACGAGCCCAAGCCGCTATTCGGTCCGGTGCGTTCGCGTGGGAGGTCATCCCAGTGATGACCTCCGGCAAAAAAGGTGAAGTTCTGGTACAGCACGATGAGCAGCCGGGCAAAACCAAACTGGACAGGATCACCAGCCTGAAACCCGCTTTCAAGACCGATGGCACAGTAACTGCGGCTAACTCCAGTTCGATTTCCGATGGTGCCGCCGCGCTGGTGCTGATGCGCCTCTCAAGTGCCGAGAGACTTGGGATCAAGCCTCTGGCCGCTATCGCCGGGCACGCCACCCACGCTCAGGAGCCGAGACTGTTTACCACCGCTCCCGCGGGCGCGATTAAGAAACTACTGTCCAGGATTGGATGGGGGACGTCCAGCGTAGATTTGTGGGAAATCAACGAGGCATTCGCGGTCGCCGTGATGGCTGCCATGCAGGACATGACGCTCGATCACGACAAGGTCAACATACACGGCGGCGCCTGTGCCATCGGTCACCCTATCGGCGCGTCCGGAGCACGCATTCTGGTCACCTTGCTTGCGGCCCTCAGATCGACGGGCGGAAAGCGCGGAATTGCAAGCCTCTGCATCGGCGGGGGGGAGGCCAACCCCCCGGGCAACGGGGAAATTTTAAGGAAAGGCAGGGGGGGAGCCGAACCGGGGGCTCGG
>NZ_VOSW01000160.1:0-10424 GCF_009690905.1 Paraburkholderia madseniana | reverse complement strand
CGCGCCACCCTCCGCCCGCGCCCGACGCACGCTTTCGGCTCCCCTTGCTCGGGCCCCACAGATCGGCGGGCGGAAAGCGCGAATTTACAAGCCTCTGCGTCGGCGGTGGCGACCCCACCGCCATGGCCATCGAGATAATTTAACGTAAGCGCCGGTTGGACTCGTATCGGGAGCTCTGCATGGACATACTTCAAGACATGCGCGTCTTTGTGCGCGTCGTCGAAGCCGGGAGCTTCACCGCGGCGGCGAACAGCATGGACGCCACTCCTGGCCAGACCTCACGCGCCGTTTCGGATCTGGAAGCACACCTTCGAACCCGACTGCTCAACAGGACCACACGACGCATCGCGATGACTGAAGCTGGTGAGCGATATTACGATCATTGCATGCAGATTCTGGCACTGATCGAACAGGCTGAGGCGGAGGCTGGTGACGCACATGCGCGTCCGTGTGGGAAACTGAGGGTTCGCACTCCGGTCGGGTTTGGACAGCACTACCTCATCAAGGCGATCGGTGCATATCAACAGCTATATCCTGAAGTGAAAGTCCGGCTGACGCTCGCCAATGGCACGCCGGATTTCATCGAAGACGGCTGCGACGTTGCAATTGTCGGGGCACTGGCATTATCGGATTCAGAGCTCATTTCACAGAAAATCGGTAGTGCATTCAGCATTGTTTGCGCATCACGTACTTACATCGAGACCCATGGTGTCCCGCACAAGCCAGACGATCTCGAAGCGCATTCGTGCATCCACCTGAACACACCCGAATCTCCAATGAACTTGTGGTCCTTCGAGGGGCCAAACGGAGAGGAGTCCATTCGACTCCGGCCAGCCTTGCTGGAAGTCAATACACCAGAGGCTCTTGTCACTGGAGTACGGGAAGGACTAGGAATCGGCCTGATTCCGATTTATTCGGCGATCAGCGGATTGCGCAACGGCGAACTTGCGTGGGTTCTACCCGAATACAGTTCGCAGGAGATGGGACTTTACGCGATGTATCTATCGCGACAATACGTGGACGCAAAGATTCGCAGCTGGGTGGACTATCTGAGGGATACCATGCCGGCGAAGCTGGCGGCTGATCAGGAAGCCGCTAGCAGATTCATTCACCGTTGATTGATGCAAGCGCCACTCTACTTCTGCTCTCCGGTCGCTTCGAGGATCAGATTTGCCACTTCAGTCGGATGCGACAGCAGCGACACGTGGCTCGACTTAAGCTCGATCGTATGCGCGTGCATCCGGTTCGCCATGAAGCGCTCCAGATCGGTGTTGATGGTCCGATCTTCAGTCGACACCGCATACCAGGTCGGCTTGTCGTGCCACGCGGCGACGGTCGTCTTCGCCATCGTGATCGCCTTGCCAATGGGCTGCTGAACCGCATAATACTTCTCTGCTTCAGCCCTCGGCAGATCGCCGGCAAAGTCTTTCAAAAATGCCTGCTCGGATAGCTGGCCGTAGCCGTCGGCCGACCACTGAAGCCCCGCCGATGCGGGCGCGGCTGGAAATTTCTTCGTCAGTGCCGGATAGTCCTCGCCGGCATCCGGCGCACGCGCGGCAATGTACACGAGGCCGGCCACTTTCGGATCATCGCCAGCCTGGCTGATCACCATCCCGCCGTACGAGTGCGCGACTAGCAGCGTCGGGCCATCCTGTTGCGCAAGTGCGCGCTTGACCGCGTCCACGTCCGCGTCGAGCGAGGTCGTCGGATTCTGCACCGCCGTCACGTGCAGGCCCTTTGCCTGCAGTAGCGGAATCACTTTCCCCCAGCTCGAACCATCTGCAAACAACCCGTGAACCAGCACGACGTTCTTGATCGGTGCGGACGGAGCTGCGGTGCTGTCCTGTGCGAATGACGTCGTTGCGCTCAGCAGCGTGGCGCAGGCGAAACCGGCGAGGACAAACGAATTCAACTTCATGAGACTTCTCCGAGATATGTGAAGGATGAGATTCGCGAATTTCGCTCAGCCGCAATGACGAGTCGAAAGACGAAACATACCCAGCCAATCATCCGGTCGATGCTTACGACTGCAAGCGGGCGCTGGATTCTGGTGTACGAAGGTGCAAACACAGTCCCAGTGCAAACATTCCGTTCACTGCAAAGTTTTTTTTTGAGTCAACGTCTGCAAGCAGCCATTGCATCTGGACAAGCACGAACGGCTGATACGGGTCGAGCCGGGAAGCTGACGTCCTGATTGAACCGTCACGGACTCGCTTTCTGAAGAATCTGCGGAATAAATTGAGCCGGCGCTCGTTTCGTCCATTGCCTTTTATTTTTCTTTCTTCCGCTTCGGCAATGTCGGACCTGCTTGCGCTCTCCACGCGCTGCGGGCGACGCCGGCATCCTGCGAGTTTGCCAATGAAAAGAATCCTGGTGACATGCGCTCTTGTTGTGTCTGTTCCTGCCGCGCATGCGCAAAGCAGCATTACGTTGTACGGCATCATTGATGAGGGCTTCGAAGCAATCAGCAATGTGCCTGTTGCCGGCAGCAAAAGCGGCGGCAGACTGTTTCGACTCGATGCCAACAACGGTCTGAATGGGTCCCGTTGGGGACTCAAAGGATCCGAAGATCTCGGCGGCGGCCTCAAGGCGGTCTTCACGCTCGAGAACGGCTTCGAACTCAACACCGGAAATCTCGCGCAAGGAGGTGATGAATTTGGCCGACAGGCCTTTGTCGGTTTGTCGAGCGACCGGTATGGCACTGTGACGCTCGGGCGGCAATACGATCCCATCATCGACTACGTCGGAATATACGAGTTCGGTGATTCAAATCTTGGCTCGGATCACGCGGCACATCCCGGCGACCTCGACAATTTCAACTTCACACGTCGCCAGAACAATTCAGTCAAGTACCAGAGCCTCGACTACGGCGGTTTGAGATTCGAAAGTCTCTATAGCTTCGGCGGTGTGCCAGGCTCGCTTGCAACCAATCAGGCCTACTCTTTCGGAGCCCATTTTGCGAGAGGCCCGCTTGGTATGTCCGTGGCATATTCACACGTCAACAATCCGGCGGCGTCCTTGTTCGGGAGCAACCCAACCGATACCGCGACGTCGAACGGGCTGACCGCGAGCCCGATCTACAGCGGCTATGCGTCGGCAAGAACGTACCAGGTCGTAGCGGCCGGCGGTTCATATGCGTTCGGACACGTGGTCGTGGGCGCGACCTATTCGAACATTCGCTACTCGAACATTGCCACGCTTAGTGAAAGCAGTGCGGATTTCAACGACGCGGAAGTCAGCCTGCAGTACCTGATTGCCCCGGATTGGTCGGTTGGAGCGGCCTACAACTTCCTGAAAGGGAACGCTGTGACTCAAACCATTGGGGGCGCCAAATACAATCAGCTCTCCGCCGGTGTGAATCACAAGCTGTCCAAGCGCACCGATGTCTATATTTCAGGTGCATGGCAGACGGCGAGCGGAGACGACTCGACCGGCCACGCGGCGGTCGCGAACATTGCCGATTTGTCGCCTTCTTCGAATCGTCATCAAGCGGTCGCTCGTATCGGAATCCGGCATCAGTTCTAGTCGCGCTCCGTCAACCCAAGCACACCCTCTCCTGCGCACGCTCGCTTTTACAAGCGTTCATCCGGTCGATTTCCCATCCCACCTCGTGCTATGCGTTCACCTGATCGTGCGACGCGTGCGAAGGGGGCGGAAAACTGGCCTCCGGGTGGGTTGTAAGAAAAACAGGCAGGTCGGTAGCGGGCGGCCTGGCGGGAACGTCGAAGAACATTTCGCAAACCCAGCCGCGATGATACGAAGCGTGGTTCACGAGATGCATGAACATCGCGCCGCGCGACATAGCCGAACGCTCGCTGGATATGAACGCGAACGACAACGTCTCAGCCAGCGACGCGTCAGTCTGTTCATCCGCCCAGCGTTCGAACCACGTGTTCATGTCCTGTTGCGCGCCACGCAGGTCGTGTAGATCGGCATGCACGACCACGTTGCGTGTCGTGAAGCCGTGCTCCTTGCGTTCGAGGTGCGCCTTCCAGATCAGATCGACCACGTAAATGTGATTCAGCGTGCCGATCATCGACTTGAACAAGGTCTGCCGCGTTTTGACGGCTTCACCGGGCGGCAATGCTTCGATGCAATCGAACAGCACGTTGTCCGCCCAGGTTTTATAGCGGGAAAGAATGCGGGTGGTTTGCGTATTGAGCATGACTCGTTTCCTTGACTATTCGCTCGCGTCGTTCAGCACGTCCAGCGCAGCACGACACGCGCCGGCCAGTTGTTCACGCATCAAATCCTGCACGTTCGACGAGCGGTTCACAATGGCATCGCGAATTTTGACCGCTTGACTGAACGACGCCTGCATACGGCCGCCGCGCGCCATCGCTATGCGCCGCAGGCGGCGCACAGGTCCGATCAATCCAGCGTGACTGTCCTGCAGCGTGCGGTTGTCGGCGATCGTCATCACGATTGTGTAGAAGCGGTCTAGCGCTTCTACGTAACCCACCGGATCGCCAGCATCGACGCTCACCTGCATCGCCTCGATCACGTCGTCAAGTTGCGCGATGCCGAGTGTCGTGATGCGCTCCAACGCAAGCTGTACGGCAAGACATTCAAGCGCGGCGCGGACCGTGTAAATCTCCTCGACATCGCGCAGCGTCACGGCGCGCACGTACGCGCCGACACGCGGCAGCACCGTCACCAGTCCCTCGCGTTCGAGTTGCGCGAACGCCTCGCGCATCGGCGTGCGGCTTACATTCAACTGCTTCGCGACCTGAACTTCTGAAAGGCGGCTGCCCGGCGCAAGCACGCCCTCGACGATCGCCTCGCGCAACGCGGGTACCACCACGCCTTCGCTCAATGAGTCGCTAGATGCATCGACCGTGCGCATGCGCGAGTGATATTTGCTCGCGATCTTGTCAAGCGAATGTGTGCCTGCATGCGCACCTTTCGCGTGCTTCGGTGCGGCGGCTTCGGCAGTTTTCATTGCAGTTTTACTGGAAGGCATTGACACCTCATGGTTCTGTGAATACGCTGTATACAGATTATACACCCGCAATTACTTGCACGGCACTGGAGTAAGCGCTGAAGCGTCAACGCCGGTCGACACAGGAGAAGTTATGGATCGCAGTCCATTCCCGCAGCCAGTTTTGATTGAGCGAACGGGCAACGTGCTGAGTTTTAGGCTGAATCGCCCGGACGCGGGCAACGAGGTTTCCAGCCTGATGTTCGAGGCAATGACGGCGGCGTTACGCAGCGAGGCCGCAGAGCCGAGCGCGCGTGTGCTGCGCATCCGCGGGAGCGGCAACATGTTTTGTACCGGACGCGAGCGCGCCGGCCGCGACGCAGTGTCGATCCGTTCGGAAGTCGCGCGGCTGATCGAACTGAAGCGCCTCGTGCGCGGTACGTCGATGATTTCGATAGCGGAAGTGCATGGCGATGCGCATGGCTTCGGCTTCGGACTCGCGATTCTGTGTGACTTCACGCTAGTGTCGTCACGCGCGACGCTCGCGTTTCCCGAGATGCGCAAAGGCTTGCCGCCCGCCGCGATCATGGCCTATCTGGGCCGCTACGCTTTGCCGAAGACGCTGTTTCCAATGGTGCTGTTCGGCGACACGTTGACGCCTGCCGCCGCGCTGCAGGCGGGGCTGATCACGCAGGTCTGCGAGGCTGCTGCGCTGCGCGGCGACGCCGACGCCCTCACCGATCGCATCCTCGCGCTCGACGATGCAGGCGTGCGCCAGTGCAAGGCGTTCTTTCAGTCGGCGGAGGAAAGCCCGATCGAGCAGAACTTCCGCAGCGCGACCGACATGCTGACCGTCACGAGCCTGCGACTGATGCAGGGCCGCTGAGCGCAAGCTCACCCATCGAAGTCCGCACATGGCGCGCGCGAACTTATCCTGGGAAGGCTCGCGTTTCTTCAGCACGCCGGCAGCAAGCATCTTGCATGGGACCGGAGTCAGTGCCAAAGCGCCAACTCTGGTCAACAGGAGACAGACATGAACGTCAACGCAGGGCCACGGCTCGACCGTTTGCCGATGTCGGGATTTCATCGGCGCATCATGTGGTTGATTGGCATCGGCATGTTCTTCGACGGCTTCGACATCTATGTCGCGTCGACCGTGCTCGGTGCAACGCTCAAAACCGGCTTCTCGACACTCGGCCAGAATGCGCTATTCGTGTCGCTAACGTTTCTAGGCATGATGCTCGGTTCGCTTGGCACCGGTTTTCTCGGCGACCGTTTCGGCCGCCGTTTCACGTATCAGGCAAATCTTGCGGTGTTCGGACTCGCGTCGCTCGGTGCGGCGCTCGCGCCGAACATGAGCGTGCTGATCGCGTGCCGCTTCGTGATGGGCCTCGGACTCGGCGCGGAAAATGTCGTCGGCTATTCGACACTGACCGAATTCGTGCCGCCGCAAAAGCGCGGTAAGCTGCAAGGATTGATGGCCGTGTTCGTCGTGTCCGGGTTGCCGGTCGCCGGGCTGATCGGATTGCTGCTGATTCCAGCATTCGGCTGGCGCGCAATGTTTGTGCTGGGCGGCTTCGGCGCGCTGGGTGTCTGGTATGCGCGCAAGTCGCTGCCCGAGTCGCCGCGTTGGCTCGACTCGGTTGGTCGCCATGAGGAAGCCGGCGCGATCCTGAATCGCATCGAAAGCGAAGTCACCGAAGCGCGCGGCGGCGAGCCGCTGCCGCCGCCTTTTGTCGCGAAGACGTCGGGGCAAGCGGCAACGTTGCTGTCGTTCGGATCGCTTTTCAGCGGCACGATGCTGCAACGGATGATCGTGGGCTGCGTGACGCTCGTTGTGATCAATACGTTGCTGTACGGCTTCGTCACCTGGCTGCCGACCTTTTTCGTGCATCAGGGCTTCAGCATCGCGAGGTCGTTCGGCTTCGCGCTCGTCATGTCGCTCGGCGCGCCAATCGGCTCAGCAATCGGCGCATTGACGGCGGACTCGTGGGGCCGCAAGCCGACCATCATCGGTGCGTCGCTCGCGGCAATCGTGTTCGGCGCGATCTATCCGTTCGTCTCGGATCCGCTGCTGCTGCCCCTTGTCGGCCTGTTGCTGACTATTCCGATCTACGTGCTTGTCGCGCTGCTGTTCGCGATTTACGTACCCGAACTCTTCCCGACCGAAGTCCGGCTGCGCGCCTCGGGCATCTGCAACACGCTGGGTCGCGGCGCGACAATCGTCACGCCGTTTATCGTCGTCGCGCTGTATGCGCAGCACGGTATCGTCGGTGTGCTGACGCTAATGATCGGCCTGCTCGTCATTCAGATCGTCGTGGTTGCGTGGCTCGGCGTCGAGCCGACCGGCCAGCGCCTCGAAGACCTGCAGCCCGCCGACCTACAGGCAAGCGATGCGATGCGCACTGACGCGCATGCATCGCCTCTCAAGTGAACCACCTGGAATTGATCTCTATGGACACAGTGAACCAGACACATCTCGATGCGCAGCTTTTCATCGACGGCGCATGGACAGACGCCGACACCGGCCGTAGGCTCGACATCGTCAACCCGGCGACGGGTGAAGTAATCGGCGCGCTCGCGGCCGCGTCTCAACAGGATGTGGACCGCGCGGTGCGCGCGGGCCATCGCGCGTTCGAAAGCGGCGCGTGGCGCGACATGCCGATCCAGCAACGCGCGCGCGTGCTAAACCGTTTCGCCGATCTGTTCGAAGCGGATCTAGAACAGTTTTACAAACTCGAAACGCTGAACAACGGCCGGCCGATCTCGGAGACGCGCGCGCAGATTTCGCGTCTGCCGCAGTTCTACCGCTATTTCGCGGCGCTTGCGCTGACGCGCCGCAGCGACGTGATTCCGATCGAAGGGCCGTACCTCTGCTACACGCAGCGCGTGCCGCTCGGCGTCGTCGCGTTGATGACGTCGTTCAATCATCCGCTGATGATTCTGTCGAAGAGTCTTGCGCCCGCGCTCGCCACGGGCAATAGCGTCGTCATCAAGGCGTCCGAGCAGACGCCGCTGACCACTGTGCGCCTTGTGCGTCTGCTGGATGAAGCAGGCGTACCGAAGGGTGTCGTGAACGTCGTGAACGGCGAAGGACGCGAGGCAGGCGCGGCGCTCGCGCAGCATCCGCTGATCCGCAAGGTCGTATTCACGGGCGGCACGGAAGTCGGCCGCTCGATTGGCGAAGCGGCGGCACGCACCTTCGCGTTGACGACGCTCGAACTCGGCGGCAAGGGCGCGGTGATGCTATTCGACGATTTCGACATGGAGCGCGCGGTCAACGGCGCGGCGTTCGCGGCCTTCATTGGCGCGGGGCAGACCTGCGTGTGCGGCGCGCGGATTCTGGTGCAGAAGTCGATCTATGTGGCGTTTCTCGAACGTTTCCGCGCGAAGACGATGGGTATTCGCGTAGGCGATCCTGCCGATGTGAAGACCCAACTCGGCCCGGTGATTTCGGACCGCTCGCGCCAGCGCGTTCTCGCGATGCTGGAGCGCGCGAAGGCGGCGGGTGCAAAGGTGCTGACGGGCGGCGGCGTGCCGTCCAACCTGAAGCAGGGCTTTTTCATCGAGCCGACCGTGCTGTATGACGTCGATCCGCGTTCGGAAATCGGTCAGGATGAAGTGTTCGGGCCAATCACCGTCGTGATGCCCTTCGACGACGAGGCGGACGCGATCCGTATCGCCAACGACACGCAGTTCGGCCTCGCCGCTTCCGTGTGGACGCAGGACGTCGCGCGCGCGCATCGCGTCGCAAGCAAACTCGAATTCGGCATGGTCTGGGTCAACGATCACCACCGGCTCGACCCGGCGTCGCCGTGGGGCGGTTTCAAGAACAGCGGCGTGGGGCGCGAGACGGGCGTCGAATCGTTCGATCAGTTCAGCGAACCGCGTGCGGTGACGATCAATATAAGCGGCAAAACCATCGACTGGTATGCGGACGATGGTGAACTGAAACGTCTTAATTGATTCTTCTGAAGCGACGTTGCAGCCCTTCAAACGGTTCCATAGACGTGTGTAAAATCGACTGCAACGTCGCTTTGAGAGCAGTCCAATGCTAAGGGTTAAGGGTACGTGATGTCCGCGAAGGCACGCTGCCAGAAGATTGCACGCGGGGGCTTCCGCAAGATGCAATTGCGTGGCCAGTGCGGAATGGTCCGCCTTGGACCCGAAGAAGTCAAAGCGGTGCAGAACGGAGCAATCTCGGTGAGAGACGCCATCGGCGCCTGAGGTGTTGCACCGGCAAAAAGCATTTTGACCGTGTCAACATCTGGAGGCCAGCATTGCTGGCGCCGTACGCTGCTTCGAAGTACGGCTCTGATCAGACTGTCCATGGGTATTACTATCGCTTCCAACATGCCCGTCGAACGACCGCTATCTAGCCAGTCGGGAGACCGCTCCGGGTCGGGTCCCGCCTCACGCTTTTCTCGTAAGCGGCCGTTCTCTGAGCGTAGCAACGTCAAGGCATGATCGTGCGAATGACAGGTTGCCGCGTATCGACAGCTTGGCCTCGCCGAGGCGTGCGCGGGCCGGCGGCAACGCGCGCTCGATTATTTCGAGCGTGTCCGTGCACACAATCCTGACGATCGCGCGAGTGTTTGTCTTGCGTCGATCAGGGAGCGCCGGATATCGACGGCACGTCAGGGAACCATCTGCATGTCGCCTGGAGCTTGCGGCGGCAGCTTGATAGAAATGACCTTGAATTCGCCGCTGGTCGGCTCGGACCCCGCATGCACGGTTCCCTTCGGGATAGTGATCAAGTCGCCGGCGTGGATCTGACGCTGTTCGTTACCTAGCCAGAAAGTGCCGCTTCCCGAAATCACATACTGGATTTCGTCAGAACCTCTATGCGTATGCCTGGGTACGTTACCGGTCTGCACTGCGACGGTCCCGCTCGGCGTGACGACCAGACCCTTCGAACGCAAGGTGCCCATGTTCGGAATCTGTGGACCAAGATCGGCATCGGTTAAGGCTGCCAGGTCAACGATCTGCGCCGTTAGCGGTACGTCTGACGCCTGGGCCCACGCCAGTGTGCCCAGATGAGATGCAAACATGCCGGCAACGAAGGTGGCAGGCAATGCCGCGAGATAGATGTATCGACGCATGTTCTTATCCTTTCAGATTGAACGGACCAACGGTGTGCAGTGTTGAGGAGTGGCTTGTCCTTATTCGATTGTCGCACCATCGAGAAGGCAGCTCAAAACCAGGGCAACACCTGAGCACCCTCCCGAACAGGACATGCGAAGGAGATCCCCGGGGTGAGGGGGAAATCAGCCGGCGAATATTGACGTGCAGCATATCGCGAGCAGGAGGCTTCGCTGCCTCGAAGTCGGGCGCCTCCTGTGCGCCGGCATATATAAAACCTGTGGGGCGGTAGCCGGCCGAGCCTGTGTGGAAACTCAGTTTTGGCTCTGAGGGCGAGGTTGCCGGTCGGTCGATAAAGTTAGATGCGTCTCGCTTGCGCTAATCAAACATCCGCGGGCGCAAGAAGCCCCTTGGGGCTTCA
>NZ_VOSW01000015.1 GCF_009690905.1 Paraburkholderia madseniana | reverse complement strand
CGAGTGCAGATCGATTCCACTAAACTTGTTCATGCCGGCCTCCTGTGCGTCACGTCGCTGTTCGCACCTCGACTCTACGCCAGCCGTTCGACCCGAACGGAGGGGAGGCCGGCTATATGATTATCAGTACCCAAATTCGCGGCCCTTTTTCACGCACAGGATTTCAGTCGACTGAAGGAAGATAAGCGCTGCGCCTCACATTCGCCGGACAGAATATCCGGAATTCCACCGGTCCTGGCGGGGGCGCATCCTCGACCACCCCGCACGCGTGCAGCACATGCTGGAGTGCGGATATCACCTGTCCATCGGGGTCCTGGTCGATGGCGACGTCCATCGAGTGTTCCTCGATGTATTGGCGATGCAAATCCAGCATTTCATGGCTCACCCATACGACCTGCCCGGTGGCACCGAATTTTCGCAACGCTGCTTCGATGCCCGGTGAGCCATACCCGCTGCTGTAGATGCCGACCAGGTCGCCCCGCTTCAGTGCGCTGACGACGGCGCGATAACACCTGTCCGGGTCATCTTCGGTTTCCACCTCCGCACCGTCGCAGACGAGTTCCGGAAAGGATTCAGCAAGCTGTGCCCGGCAACCGCCAATCCGGTCGATATGCGCGCGGTAGTCCTTGCGGCTGCACAGCAGCAGCACCCGTCCAGGCCGTCTTGCAAGCCGGCCGACAAAGTAGCCCGCAGTGCGCCCGGCGCACAGGTTGTCGATGCCCGCGTAGTGCAGGCGTGCCACATCGCGGACGTCGGTGACCATCGTGACGACCGGTTCGCCGCGTTCGATCACGGTGCGCAACGCATCGCGCACGCGCGGCGTGTCGTGAGTCGTCACGATCAAACCCGATCGCTTGTAGCGCGGATGAAGAATGGCGGCGGTAATCACGTCGTCGTCGGCTTCAGGAAGGACCGACCGGTGCATCACGACCCGCTTGTCCAGCATCTGCATCGAGCGTTGCAGGGCGAGATTCAGGCGACCAAAGAAAGGCGTGCTGTTTTGCGGCAGAAGCACGTCCACATGCATCAGTCCGTGTCGCGTATCCGGCAGGACGCGTGGCACGGCGAGTTGCCGGGCCGCTGCCACCACACGCGCGCGGGTCGCAGCCGACACGCTGCCGCGTTCATTGAGCACCCGGTCGACGGTTGCCGGACTCACGCCTGCCGCCTCGGCGATTTCGATAAAGCGCGCCGTGCGCTTGCGCCGTGACGGTGGGGTGGCGTCGGTCATGTCGTGGTCTCCGGTTTGCTTGTCTGTTTGTTCTGTCTGGCGCTCGCGTCGATGGCGCAGTGCAGCATTATTTTGTGCCTTTTTTAACGCTAGGGGATTGACGAAAAAACGTCAATCTTTTCGTTGAGAGGCGTAGGGCGGTCCCTTATCTTTCAGTCATCGCTTCGCCGCGCTCGTGACCTTCGGGACAGCCGGGAGACGTGGATCTGAAAAAGAAAGGAGACACAGGTGTCGAACTCACCTTTGAATATGCCATGCACGGGCAGCCTCGCAAACGCCGGTGTTGTCGGGCGTGACGCATCCGCCGCGCATACCGAAGAGAACTGGTATCGCCCCGACATTCCACGCCAGACACTCAAGCAACTGATGAAGCGCAGCGACGCAGAAGGCCTGAAGAATTTCGGCCTGTGGATCGCGTTGCTGCTCGCATCGGGCGCGGCGGCCTTCTATGCGTGGGGCACGTGGTGGGCGATTCCGGCGTTTTTCGTCTACGGCACCATCTACTGTTCGAGCGACGCGCGCTGGCATGAACTCGCACACGGCACGCCGTTCAAGACGCCATGGCTGAATCAGGTTTTCTACCAGCTCTGTTCTTTCATGACGATCCGCGAGGCGACGCTCTGGCGCTGGAGTCACGCGCGGCATCACACGCATACGATCATGGTCGGGCGCGACCCCGAGATTCAGGTATGCCGTCCGCCGCAACTCGTCACGATCCTGCTGGATTTCTTCTATCTGATTGGCGGCACCACCGAGATCGTCAAGACCGTGCGCCATGCATGCGGATCGATCAGCCCTGAAGTCGCCGATTTCGTACCAGCGATGGAGCGCGGCAAGATGATCTGGATCAGCCGTTTCTACGTCATCGTCATCGCGGTGGTAATCGGCTGGTGCTTTGTGATTCAAAGCGTTCTGCCGCTGATGTTCGTGTGGACGCCGCGTTTTTACTGCGGCTGGTTTCACCAGACGCTCGGCCTCACGCAACACGCCGGCATGGCCATGAATGTTGCCGACCATCGGCTCAACACGCGCACCGTCTACATCAATCCCGTGTTCGCGTTCCTCTACATGAACATGCAGTACCACATTGAACATCACCTGCTACCGATGGTGCCGTATCACGCGCTGCCGAAACTGCACGAAGCGATCAAGGCGGAGACGCCACCCGCGTATCCGGGCCTCTGGTCGGTCTACAAGGAGATGATTCCGACCTTGATCCGTCAGAGACGCGATCGCGCTCACTTTATTCGTCGCCACGTCCCGCATCGTGAGCCGATGCGCTCGGCAACCTGATAAACGTCCGGAACAGGGAGTATCTGAAATGGTAGATCAACGCGAATGGGTCGTCGCCTGCCAGACCGGCGACATCGATGAAGAAGACGTCGTGCGTTTCGATCACGGCGATGCGACCTTCGCCGTCTATCGAGTCGACGGCAAGTTCTACGCCTCGGACGGCTGGTGTACGCATGAGAAAGCCCATCTTGCGGACGGCTTCGTCTTGGGTAATGCGATTGAATGTCCGCGGCATCAGGGGCGCTTTGATATTGCAAGCGGCAAGCCGCTTTGCGCGCCGGTCTGTCAGCAGCTGAAAACGCATCCGGTACGTATCGAGGGCGATGCGGTCCTGATCGGCGTGCCGACGGCGGAGTGATCATGGCAAGCGACGCACACATGGTCATCGTCGGAGCCGGCCTGGCTGGCGCCCGCGCCAGCGCCGAATTGCGCGAGGCGGGTTTTGATGGGCCGATTACGCTCATCGCCGGCGAACCGCATGCGCCCTACGACCGGCCGCCGCTTTCCAAGGCGGTGCTGCTCAAGGAAAAATCGCCCGATGATTGCGCGCTCTTCGGCGAGACCTTCTTCGCCGATCATGCGATTGACCTGAGGCTTGCAGCCAGTGCGGTCGAAATCGATCGTGCGGCCCGCAAAGTTCTCCTCGATAACGGCGAGCGCATTGGCTATAGCCGGCTGCTGATCGCGACTGGCGCGTCGCCCAGAATGTTGAGCGTACCTGGGTCGGACTTGCCCGGCGTGGTCACACTGCGCACGGTCGACGATGCCCGCGATCTCGCCACGCGGCTCCATCACGGACAACGTGTTGCGATCATCGGCGGAGGCTTTATCGGGCTCGAAGTGGCGGCCAGTGCTGTCGCTGCCGGATGCAGTGTCACGGTCATCGAAGCGGGTCAGCGTCTGCTGATGCGTGCGGTGCCGCAGGAAATCGCTGCACGTATCGAGGCGCGGCACCGCGACGCGGGTGTGCAGTTCCGCTTTGAGGCGCAGTTGACGGCCATCGCGGGGGCGGGTGCCGCTGAAGAGATCCGTCTCGCCGACGGAGAAGTCATCCGTTGCGACACGGTTGTAGTCGGCATCGGCGCCGCGCCCCGTACGGCGTTAGCGCAGGCAGCGGGACTCGGCGTTACGGACGGTATCGTGGTCGACGACCATCTGTGCACCAGCGATCCCGGCATCTTTGCCGCGGGCGATGCCTGCTCGTTTCCGCATCCTTTATATGGCTGCCGTGTTCGCCTGGAATGCTGGAAGAACGCTGAGGATCAAGGCCGCGTTGCCGCGCGCAACATGCTCGGCGAAAGCCTTCGTTACCGCGAAGTGCCGTGGTTCTGGTCCGATCAGTATGAGTTGTCGATTCAGATCGCAGGGCTTCCCGCATTCGGTTGTGAGACCGTCGTGCGCGAAACGGCCGACGCGCTGTTGCTGTTTCATCTGTCTGCGGACGGATCGTTGATCGCGGCAAGCGGGGTGGGCCGGGCGGTCGGCCGCGATATCCGGATTGCGCAAATGCTGATCGGCCGTAGTGCGCGACTCTCCGCGGAAGATCTCGCGGATCCGACAGTGAAGCTCAAGTCGCTGCTTGTCGCCGAGGCGGTTTGATCAGGACTCGTCGCTCCATTACAAAGAAACCATGAATCCCACTCTTCACATCGGCGTGAATATCGACGGTGTACTGCACCGCGATGACTTGCCGCGCGTCGACGCCGAAACGCAATTCCGGATGATCGCCGACGCGGGCGTGTTCGATTATGTCGAGATGAATCCGCCCGCAGGCGTCGCACTCGCGCGCTACGTGGAGTTGAGTGAGCGCTACGCGTTGCCGGTTCGCGTAATCGGCGGCATCTTTTGTGCGGGCCGCGATGAAGCGCATCTGCGGCACGTGATCGAGTGGGCGCCGCGCTTCGGCTCGAAGGTGCTGAATTGCCAGCTCTACGCGAATCATGCCGACGGACATCGTCTCACCGATGCCGAGGTCGCGAGTTTCTACGTCGACGCATGCGAGTGGGCCGTCCCGGTTGGCTGTCTGCCGAGCCTCGAAGTGCACGTTGATATGTGGAACGAAGATTTCGGCCGGGTTAGCCGGGTTGGCGAACTGTTGGCGCGCGACGGCATCGCACTGCACCTAACGCTCGATCATTCGCATCTGATCTTCAAGATCGGCAATGACGAAGAACTCGATGCATCGAAGATCCGTGCGTTGGTCGAGGCCGGAGAGATCGTGCTCGATCCCGATTCACCTGACGCGATCTTCAAACAGTGGATCGCGCGCGGCTGGGTTCATCACGCCCACGCGCGCAGTGTCATACCGAACAATCCGCGCAATTCCAGCATGCGTCGTCCCGACGGCAGACCTGGCCGCGGCATTCAATATCCGTTCGTACGTCCCGCTGCGGATCAATGGGACGGTAGCTGGGATGAGGCCGCGCTCCTGCCGTGGAAGAACGCCGTACGGCATCTGCTCAACGCACGCGCACAAGGTGGATTTTTCACACCGCGGCACATCAGCTGCGAGTTCATCCCGTTTGCCGACTACGGCGGCGGTACGGGGTATTCGATCTTCGAGAATAACGTTGCATGCGCAGCATGGCTGCGCAACACATGGCTGGAGCAGACCGCCGGACAGACCGCCATAACGGCATGAACCTGAAAGAGAACCCATTCGTTCGCTATAACTGGAGACACAGATGACATTGACGAGTGACGACGCGCTGCAATTTTCCCTGAATCGCATGAGTGCACCGCGGCTGGCGTTCGCCGAATATGCCGCGCTTTGCCAGCGGCTCGCGGTTGATGCGATCGAGATCCGCAACGACCTCGAAGGCGTCGAGATCAACGACGGCACGCCTGCCGGTGATATCAAGGCGCTTAGCCTGGCAGCGGGTCTGACGATCCTGTCGATCAATGCGCTGCAGCGCTTTGATCGCTTCGATGCGACTCGCGCGAAGGAAGCACTGGCATTGTCGCGCTATGCCGCTGACTGCGGCGCTCGCGCGATTGTCCTGTGCCCGACCAACAGCCGGCAGGATCAACGCACGGCAAGCGAGCGTCACGCCGATCTGGTTAATGCGCTTAGGCAACTTAAGCCGATCCTCGACGATCACGGACTGCTCGGTCTGATCGAACCGCTCGGCTTCGAGGAATGCGCGGTGCGGCGTAAATCCGATGCGGTCAAGGCCGTTTACGACGCGGCAGGCGAGCGCCATTTCCGGCTAGTACACGACACGTTTCATCACCACCTGTCGGGCGAAGACATTTTCTTTCCGGACCTCACGGGTCTGATCCACGTTTCGGGCGTCGAGGATGGCGGCCTGCCCGTTGACCAGATGCGCGACGGGCACCGTGTGCTGGTCGGCGCGGACGATCGGCTCGGCAACATCCGTCAGCTGAACGAGCTGTTTGCGCGTGGCTACCGCGGCCACGTATCGTTCGAGCCGTTCGCCGAGGAAATCGCCGGCGCTGACGACATCGAGCGCCGCTTGCGCGACAGCATCGCTTATATCCGCGCGAGCGTCGAGTCGGCTCAGGTGCGCAAGGCCGCGTAGCCACCGCTTTCAGGTCACGCATAGAAATAGATAGAGAACGTGAACGCCGCATGAAAGTTTGCCGCGCGGACCTTGGCATCAGACCGATAGGCCGCGCGGGTTCCATCAACTGATAGGAGACATGTCAATGAAATTCTTCACCCGATCCGCGGTCGCGTTGTCGTTCGCGGCGGTGCTGCCGATTTCCGCAATGGCAAGTACGACGATTGGCGTCTCGATGGCGCACTTCGACGATAACTTCCTGACCTCGGTGCGTGACGCAATGGCGACCGAAGGTAAAGCCCACAAAGACATCAACCTTGACTTCGAGGATGCGCAAGGCGACGTAGGGCGGCAGGTCAGCCAGGTCGAGAGCTTCGTGTCGCAGCGGGTGGCGGCGATCGTCGTCAATCCTGCCGACGCGGCGGCAACCAAACGAATGACCGACACCGCACGCAAGGCCGGTATCCCGATCGTCTACGTCAATCGCAAGCCGGATGAGCCAATGGGCAACGGCGCCTATTTCGTCGGCTCGGACAGTCTCGTGGCCGGGCACCTGCAAATGGACTACCTCGCGAAACAACTCAAGGGCAAAGGTAATATCGCCATCATGCTCGGCGAACTGTCGACCGACGCAACGCGGGACCGTACACGCGGCGTGAAGGATATCGTCGCAAAGAATCCTGGCATCAAGATCGCTGAGGAGCAGACAGCGAACTTCGACCGTAGCCAGGGCATCAACCTGATGAGCCAGTGGCTGAGCTCGGGCAAGAAGTTCGACGCGATCGCCGCGAATAACGACGAGATGGCGCTCGGTGCATTGATTGCGATGAAGCAGGCTGGCGTCTCGCCGAAGAGCGTGCTGGTCGGCGGAGTGGATGCGACCAAAGAAGCCTTGAACGCGATGGCCAAGGGCGATCTCGCCGTCACCGTGTTCCAGGACGCGCGAGGGCAGGGCAAGGCCGCGGTCGATACCGCGATCAAGGTGGCAGGCGGCGACAAGAGCGTTCCCAAAGAAGACTGGATCCCTTATCAACTCGTCACACCGGACAACTACAAGAGCTTTCTGAACAAATAGCCTGCATGACCTCGGGGCGGCACCGCGCGCGCCCCGCTTCATCCACAGAGGGAGTGCCACTATGTCAGATCTCTTCATGAGCGCGCAGGCCGCTCGGCCGCAACACGTCGCTGCGTCGGCGGCGCACGAGCCGATCTTCGCCGCGCGCAAGATTCGCAAAGCCTTTCCCGGTGTGATCGCGCTCGACGACGTGTCGATCGACATCCACGCCGGCCGGGTGCATGCGCTGATGGGCGAAAACGGCGCGGGCAAGTCGACGATGATGAAAATCATTGCGGGCGTCTATTTTCCCGACGGCGGTTCGCTGCATTTCAAAGGCAAACCGATTGCGTTGAAGTCACCGCGCGACGCGCTCGACCGCGGTATCGCGATGATTCACCAGGAGCTGAATCTGCTGCCCTACATGACGGTGGCGGAGAACATCTGGATCGGCCGCGAGCCGCGCAATCTGCTGGGCCTGATCGACCATCGCGCGCTGAACCGGCGCACTGGCGAACTGTTCGCGCAACTCGGCATCGAGATCGATCCGCAGGTGTTACTCGGTGAGCTGAGTATTGCGAACCGCCAGATGGTGGAAATCGCCAAGGCGGTGTCCTTCGACTCCGATCTGCTGATCATGGACGAACCGACCTCGGCGATCACCGACAAGGAAGTCGAACATCTGTTCCGGATCATCGGCGAACTGAAGGCGCAAGGCAAGGCGATCATCTACATCACGCACAAGATGGACGAGGTGTTTCAGATCGCCGACGATATTTCGATCTTCCGCGACGGCCACCATATCGTGACGCGCACGGCGAAAGAGTTCGATAAGCAATCGCTGATTGCAGCGATGGTAGGCCGTGAACTCACACAGGTCTTTCCCAAGATGGAGGTCGCGATCGGCGAGGTAGCGCTGACCGTGCGCAACCTCGGGCGCCGCGGCGCGTTCTCGAATGTCAGCTTCGACCTTCGCTACGGCGAGATTCTCGGCGTGGCCGGTCTGATGGGTTCCGGGCGCACGGAGGTGATGGAGTCGGTCTTCGGCATCTATCCGGCGGACGAAGGCGAATTGCTGTTCGACGGCAAACGCCGGACGATTCGCTCTCCGCAACAGGCGATCGCTGCGGGCATCGCGTTTCTCACTGAGGATCGCAAAAGCACCGGTCTTTTCCTGCAGCTTTCCGTCGGCGAAAACATGGAGATCTCGGCGTTGCGCCGCAATTGCGCGCTGGGTTTCGTTCGGCAGAAGCGCGTCAATGCCGCATGCGCCGATATGTGCCGTCAACTCAAGGTCAAGACGCCCGGACTGCACGAAATCATCGAGAACCTGAGCGGCGGCAACCAGCAGAAAGTGTTGCTCGCGCGTTGGCTGCTGAACAAACCCAGGATCCTGATCCTCGATGAACCGACGCGCGGCGTCGACGTCGGCGCGAAGGCGGAGATCCATACGCTGATCACGCAGCTCGCAAGGGAGGGGGTCGCGATCATCATGATCTCGTCTGAACTGCCCGAAGTGATGGGCATGAGCGACCGGATCGTGGTGATGCACGAGCGCACCGTCAGCGGTGTTCTGCCCCGTGCGAGCGCCACGCAGGAAAGCATCATGGCGCTCGCTTCCGGCGAGCAGCCTGATTTAGCGGTAACGGAAACAACCATCTTGCATGGGACCGGGGCAAGCGCTGAAGCGCTAACTCCGATCGACACAGGAGACAACTATGCGTAATTCAGCAACCCTCACCCCGGAAATCCAGCGTCCTGCTCCACGTAACTGGCGCTTACCGCAGGAGACCAGCATTCTGCTCGTGCTGCTCGGCATCGCGCTGGTCTTCGAAGCGCTCGGCTGGATCGAGCGCGGCCAGTCGTTCCTCTATAACCCGCAGGGCCTGCTGATCATGGTGCTGCGGGTGTCCGAAATTGGCCTGATCGCCGTCGGCGTCACGATGATCATCATTGCAGGTGGCATCGATTTGTCTTCCGGATCGGTGGTTGCGCTGTCCGCAATGATTGCGGGCAGCCTCGCGCAGACCTCGGGTTTCGGGCGCACGGTGTTTCCCGGACTCGTCGATCTGCCGGTGCTCGTGCCGGTTGCGGTGGGTGTGCTGACCGGCGGCATTTGCGGCCTGATCAACGGCACGCTGATCGTGCGCACCGGCGTGCCGCCTTTTATCGTCACGCTCGGCATGATGGTGTCGGCGCGTGGACTCGCGCGCTACTACACGCACGGCCAGCCCATCAGCATGTTCACTGATGCTTACTCGGCAATCGGCAGCGGGGCGAAGCCGGTGGCGATCTTTCTGCTGGCTGCGCTCGTCTTCCACATCGTGCTGCGCTATACGCGTTTCGGTAAATGCCTGTATGCGATCGGCGGCAATGTGCAGGCGGCGCGCGTGTCGGGCATTAGCGTCGGGCGCAATCTGGTGGCCGTCTACACGATTGCCGGGCTGCTGACGGGGCTGGCCGGCGTGGTCGTCTCGGCGCGTGCACAGACAAGCCAGTCCGGCATGGGCATGTCGTATGAACTCGACGCAATTGCCGCGGCCGTGATCGGCGGCACCAGTCTCGCCGGCGGCGTGGGTCGGATCACCGGCGCGGTGATCGGCGCATTGATCCTTGGCGTGATTTCGAGCGGTTTCACCTTTCTCGGGATCGACTCGTACATCCAGGAAATCGTCAAGGGAATGATCATCGTCGCCGCCGTGATCGCCGACCAATACCGCAAGCGGCGCGCCCGCTAAGCAACGCTATCCATCCGCCATCTATTTCGGTGCAATCGCATATGACTCAATCCGCCTTTTTTGCTGCAGACCGGTCGCTGGACATCATCTGTCTGGGCCGCCTTGCTGTCGACCTCTATGCGCAACAAATCGGTGCCCGGCTTGAAGACGTCACCAGCTTTTCGCGGTATCTGGGTGGCTCGTCGGCCAACATCGCGTTCGGCTGCGCCCGCCTCGGCTTGAAGTCGGCCATGCTCTCGCGCGTCGGTAACGACCACATGGGCCGCTTCCTCGTCGACGCGCTGGCCCAGGAAGGCTGCGACGTCGGCCACGTGAAGACCGACATGGAGCGGCTGACCGCACTCGTGCTGCTCGGTTTGAAAGATCGCAGTACGTTCCCGCTCGTGTTTCACCGTGAAAACTGCGCGGACATGGCGCTTGATGAGATGGATTTCGACGAAGCGTTCATCGCTTCCAGCAAGGCGCTACTGATTACCGGCACACACTTCTCGACTGAAGGCGTGCATCGCGCGAGCATGACGGCGCTCGGCTACGCCCGGCGCAACGGTGTGCGCACTGTGCTCGACATCGACTATCGGCCGGTGTTGTGGGGGCTGACGGGCAAGGCGGATGGCGAGACCCGCTTTACCGCCGACGGCAGCGTAAGCGCGCATCTGCGTGGCATCTTGCCGAGGTTTGATCTGATCGTCGGCACGGAAGAGGAGTTTTGCATTGCCGGCGGTGCCGAAGATCTGCTGCAGGCACTGCGGTCCGTGCGCGCCGTGAGCACGGCAACCCTGGTTGTCAAGCGCGGACCGTTGGGCTGCACGGTGATCGACGGCGAGATTCCGGCTGACCTGGATGGCGACCGGCATTTTCGGGGCATTGAAGTCGAAGTCCTTAATGTACTCGGCGCGGGTGATGCGTTTATCTCCGGCTTTCTCAAAGGATGGTTGACCGGCGCTGATTACGCAACGTGCTGCGCCTATGCGAACGCCTGTGGCGCGCTCGTCGTATCGCGCCATGCGTGCGCACCGGCCATGCCGACGCCCGCCGAACTGGATTATTTCCTCGCCAATGCCGCCCGTTTGCGCCGTCCCGACCAGGACGCGGCCCTTGCGCGTCTACATCGGGTGAGCGTGCCGCGCAAGCGCTCGGATGAAGTGCTCGGTTTCGCGTTCGATCATCGCAACCAGTTCTTCGAGATGGCGCAGCAGGCGGGCGCCGATGAAGCGCGCATTGCGACCCTCAAGCAGCTTTTCGTGCAAGCGGTCGCAGAAACTGAAGTGGCCAGTCGCTACACCGGCAGGATCGCGGTGCTGATCGACGATCGCTATGGACAGGATGCCTTGAACGCGGCAACGGGTCGCGGCTGGTGGGTCGGCCGCCCCGTCGAGTTGCCCGGATCGAATCCGCTGGAATTCGAACATGGGCGCTCGATCGGTACGGCGCTCGCAAGCTGGCCCAGCGAACATATCGTCAAATGCCTGGTTCAATATCATCCGGACGATGAGCCGCTGCATCGGCTGGAGCAGGAAAACCAGCTCCGTGCGCTCTATGACGCGACGCAGGCAAGCGGTCACGAACTGCTGCTCGAAGTCATTCCGCCGAAGGATCGTCCACAGGCGCAGGACACTGTGCATCGGGCACTCAAGCGCCTCTATAACCTTGGCATTTATCCCGACTGGTGGAAGCTCGAGCCGATGAGCGCAGACGCGTGGCGCGACATCGATGCGCTGATCGAGGAGCGCGATCCATATTGCCGTGGCGTCGTGCTATTAGGCTTGAATGCGCCGCTTGCGAAGCTGGCTGAAGGATTCGAGGCGGCACGCTCGAGCACGACGTGCCGCGGGTTTACCGTGGGCCGCACGATTTTTCATGAACCGGGCCGGGCATGGCTCGCTGGCGAGATCGACGATCGGATGCTGATCGATCAAGTGCGCAGCAACTTCGAGACGTTGATCTACCTGTGGCGGTCATCCCGCAACCCTGTCGCGCACGCCGCGCGCGAGGAGCAAGCGGCATGACGCGCACCGTTCGACTGACTACCGCTCAGGCGCTCGTCAAGTATCTGGCCGCATTGCGTGCCCCAGCCGATGATGAGCGCACCGCGCCGGTGCCGCTGTTTGGCGGGGTATTTGCGATCTTCGGACATGGCAACGTTGCTGGACTCGGCGAAGCGCTGTATCAGCAGCGGGACACGTTGCCCACCCTGCGCGCGCACAACGAGCAGGCCATGGCTCACGCCGCGATCGCCTACGCGAAGGCCCACATGCGACGTCGGATGATGGCCTGTACGTCGTCGATTGGTCCTGGCGCCACCAATCTGGTTACCGCTGCAGCGCTTGCCCACGTGAACCGGTTGCCGGTATTGCTGTTGCCCGGCGATACCTTTGTTTCACGCGCGCCTGATCCGGTGCTGCAGCAAATCGAAGACTTTCACGACGGAACCGTCTCCGCCAATGACTGCCTGAAACCCGTGTCGCGCTATTTTGACCGGATTGTCGCGCCGGAGCAGTTGCTGAGTGCGCTACCACGTGCGGTGCGCGTGCTGACCGATCTGGCCTTGTGTGGTCCGGTCACGCTGGCGCTGCCGCAGGACGTGCAGACGCATGCGTACGACTATCCGGTCGAATTCTTCGGGCCTGCCATGGTGAGTTTTCGTGCGCCATCGCCAGAGCAGGATCAACTGGCCACGGCTGCCGCGGCGATACGCACCGCGCAGCGTCCGTTGATCGTGGCCGGCGGGGGCGTGCTGTACGGCCGGGCCAGTGCCGCGCTGCGCGCGTTTTGTGAGCGGCACGGCGTGCCCGTGTGTGAAACGCAAGCCGGAAAAGGCGCGTTGCGCTGGGATCACCCGTTGCAACTGGGCTCGGTCGGCGTCACTGGCTCGCCGGCCGCCAATACGCTCGCTCGGGAAGCGGACGTCGTGATCGCCATCGGTACGCGCTTGCAGGACTTCACCACGGGGTCGCATTCGCTGTTCGGGCAAGCGCGCGTCGTGACGATCAACGTCAATGCGTTCGATGCGGGCAAGGCGCGCGATGTAGAACTGCTTGCGGATGCGCGACTCGCGCTCGATGCGCTGTCACGCGGATTGTCCGCCGCAACGCCTGAAGCGAAAGACGCGTGGCGAAGCAGCGTGGCGTGGCAGGACAGAGCGCGCACAGCCGCCGATAGCTGGCGCGCAACGGTCAGCGAGATCACCGGCCGGCGTGAACTCGTGCCGGACCAATTGCCGTACGACGGCAATGTGATCGGCGCGGTACAGCGTTCGCATGCGGATTCGCCGTCGCACGATATCGTCGTTTGCGCGGCGGGCACGTTGCCTGCGGAGTTGCACAAGCTCTGGCGCACGGCGCGGCCGGGCGGGTATCACATGGAGTATGGCTACTCGTGCATGGGCTACGAGATCGCGGGCGGTCTGGGTGTCAAGCTGGCACAGCCGGATCGCGACGTGATCGTGATGGTCGGCGACGGCAGCTATCTGATGATGAACAGCGAAATCGCCACGTCGGTGATGCTCGGCGCGAAGCTCATCATCGTCGTACTCGATAACCGCGGCTATGGTTGTATCAATCGTCTGCAACAGGCGTGCGGCAGCGCACCGTTCAACAATCTTCTGGACGACTGCGTTCAGGGGCCGCTCGGCGCGCCACGGATCGACTTCGCTGCCCATGCCGCGTCCCTCGGCGCACGCGCCGAACACGTGGCGAACCTTGCCGAACTCGAACCCGCACTCGAGCGTGCACGCGATTCTGATCGTACCTATGTGATTTGTATCGACACGGACCCCGCTCGCACAACGGCTGAAGGCGGCTGCTGGTGGGAAGTTGCGGTACCCGAAGTGTCGGCCCGCGAAGAGGTGCGTGCGGCGCGCGCGGATTATGAACAGAACAAGCAACAGCAAAAGAGCCCGCTATGACGAACTCCTTCGACGTAAAAATTGGCATCAACCCGATCTCGTGGTTCAACGACGATCTGCCTTCGCTCGGTCGCGAGACGCCGCTTGAGACTGCGCTTACCGAGGGCCGGGAGATCGGGTATCAGGGTTTCGAACTCGGCAACAAGTTTCCACGCGAACCGCGCGCGCTGCGCGAGGTGCTGTCGCGTCATCACCTGGAACTGGTGTCGGGCTGGTATTCGGGGCGCCTTGCCGAGCGTTCCGCCGATGAGGAAATCGCGGCGCTCGGTCCGCATCTCGCGCTGCTGGCGCAAGGCGGCGCGAAGGTGATGGTCTATGGGGAGGTTGCCGGCTCGATCCAGGGCGAACGCAATGTCGCGCTCTTCAAACGACCTCGTTTTTATACCGACGAGCAATGGCGGCGCTACGCCGAGCGGTTGAACACAGTGGCGCGGTACACGCTCTCGCACGGTGTACGCCTCGCGTATCACCACCACATGGGCGCCTATGTGGAAACATCGGAAGATGTCGACCGTCTGATGTCGCTCACTTGCGACGACGTCGGCTTGCTGTTCGATAGCGGTCATGCAGCATTCGGCGGTAGCAAGACGACATACAGCAGCGCTACGCCCATGGATATGCTCACCCGGCATATCGCACGCGTTTGCCATGTTCATTTCAAGGACGTTCGGCCTGAGATCGTCGAGATTGCACGCAACCGTCAATGGAGTTTTCTCGATGCTGTAATCAACGGCGCCTTCACGGTGCCAGGCGACGGGGCGATCGATTTCGCGCCTTTGATCCGGCAACTGGGTGACGATGGCTATCGCGGCTGGCTTGTCGTCGAAGCCGAGCAGGACCCGGCGGTGGCGCCGAGCCTTGCCTACGCTCAAAGCGGCTATCGGCATCTGCGTGCACTGGTCGATCGCGCAACCGCACAACTGGAGGCCGCATGAGCCTGCTCGTTAAAGGAAAGCCCGCGGGACGCGAGATTGTCACGGTTACGCCTGATAGCGCCGGATGGCGTCACGTTGGTTTTGCCGCTCAACGCCTCACGCGTAGCGAGCACGTGACGTTCAATACCGGCGCGACCGAGGTCTGTGTGGTTGTACTCACGGGCGTGGTCAGCGTTGGCACGCCAGAGCAGAAATGGGGCGAGATCGGCGCGCGACGCAGCGTCTTCGAGGCGTGCTCGCCCTATGCGGTCTACGTGCCGCCCCGCACCGCAGTGTCGATCCACGCTCACGATGACGCCGAAATCGCACTGGCTAGCGCGCCGGCCGAAGGTCAGTACGAAGCTCGCCTGATCGAGCCGGATACGATTGCCCGTTCGGTGCGCGGCAGGGGATCGAATACGCGGTATGTCTGCGACATCCTTCCTCAAACCGAGCCTGCGGAGTCACTGCTGGTAGTCGAAGTGCTGACGCCCGCAGGGCACGCATCGAGCTATCCGCCTCACAAGCACGATGTCGACGATATACCGGTGGAAAGCTACCTGGAAGAAACCTATTACCACCGCCTCAATCCGCCGCAAGGCTTCGCCTTTCAGCGTGTCTATACCGACACGAGAGACATCGACGAGGCGCTGGCGGTCGAGAATCATGATGTGGTCATGGTGCCGCGCGGCTATCACCCGGTGGTGATGCCGCATGGCTACGACGGCTACTACCTGAATGTGATGGCTGGGCCGAAGCGCGCTTGGCACTTCAAGAACGATCCTGCTCACGAGTGGATGTTGTCGCGATAGTCTTGAGTCGCGATTTCCGTGGTAGTTTTTCTATTATCTATGATAAGGATGCCTTATGGAAGCGGCAGGAGTCAGTACGTCTTTTCAAGTTGGTGTGACACTCACCACGCATTTTTTTGGCGGCAAGCATAGATCCGGCTCAAGTGAACGCCAGGCTCCCGTTTATAACCCCGCGACTGGTGACGTTGCTTCGCACGTCGCACTTGCTTCACAAAGCGACGTCGACGCCGCAGTGACAGCGGCCGCGTCGGCATTCCCGGCTTGGGCGGCAACGCCCCCTCTCAAGCGTGCCCGCATCATGTTCCGTTTCAAGGAGCTGATCGAACGCAACCTGGACCGGCTCGCTGCGACGATAACAGCAGAACACGGCAAGGTTCTGCCCGATGCGAAAGGCGAAGTGATTCGTGGCCTCGAAGTGGTGGAGTACGCGTGCGGCATCACCGAACTTCTGAAGGGCGATTATACGGAGCAGATCGCCAAAGGCATCGACGGATGGACGATGAGGCAGCCTCTCGGCGTCTGCGTGGGTATCACGCCTTTCAACTTTCCCGCGATGGTGCCTATGTGGATGTTTCCGATGGCCATTGCGTGCGGCAATACCTTCGTCCTGAAGCCCTCCGAACGTGACCCGACGACCAGCGTGCTGCTTGCCGAACTGTTGCAGGAAGCAGGACTGCCGGACGGTGTGTTCAACGTTGTACAGGGCGACAAGTCAGCCGTCGATGCGCTGCTGGACCATCCGAAAGTCAAGGCGGTGAGTTTCGTCGGTTCGACCCCGATCGCCGAATATATCTACTCGCGCGGTTGCTCGAACGGCAAGCGAGTGCAGGCGTTCGGCGGCGCGAAGAATCACATGGTCGTGATGCCGGACGCTGATCTGGACCGCACCGTAGATGCGTTGATGGGCGCCGGCTACGGCGCGGCGGGCGAGCGTTGCATGGCGATTTCGGTGGCCGTCGCGGTGGGTTCGATCGGTGATGCGCTGGTCGACAAGCTTGCGGCGCGCGTACGCGAATTGCGCGTTGGACCTGGGACGGTGGCCGCGAGCGAAATGGGGCCGGTCGTTACCGCGCAGCATCGCGAAAAGATCGTCGGCTATATCGAAGCGGGCGTAGCCGAGGGCGCGCAGCTTGTCGTCGATGGACGCGAGCGGGTGGTACCCGGTCATGAGCGGGGATTCTTCCTTGGCGGCACACTGTTCGACCATGTCACACCCGACATGAAGATCTACCGCGAAGAAATATTCGGCCCGGTGGTCTGCATCGTGCGTGCGCCGGATTTCGCTACGGCGTTGGCGCTCGTCGATGAACACGAATACGGCAACGGCGCCGCGATTTTTACCCGCGATGGCGAGGCGGCACGCGAGTTCAGTCATCTGGTGCAGGCCGGCATGGTTGGCGTCAATGTACCCATTCCTGTGCCGATGGCGTTCCACAGCTTTGGCGGCTGGAAGAAGAGTCTTCTCGGCGATCACCATGCGCACGGTCCGGAGGCAGTGCGTTTTTACACGCGGCAAAAGGCCGTTACGCAACGCTGGCTAGGCGGTCGCGCGCAGGGCGCCGAGTTTGCAATGCCGACGATGTAGGTCCAAACGTCCCCCCCGATTGAACAAACGAAGCATCGCGGCATACGACGGTGCGAGTGGCGTTTTTATATAACAAACAACAATGGTTATGGAGACAGAATGAAAAAGGCATTTTTTAGTGTACTGATCGGTGCATGTTCATTCACCGTTGCAACAGCGCAGGCACAAAGCTCTGTGACGCTTTACGGCGTAGCGGACGCGGGGTTCGATTTTCTCAGCCAGGTGCAGACGGGTACCGGCACGACCGCTTCGCGCCTGCGCGCTGAAAGTAGCGACTTTGGAGCGAGCCGGTTCGGGTTGCTTGGCAAGGAGGATCTGGGCGGGGGGCTGGCCGTCATTTTCAATCTCGAATCGGGTACGAACCTGATGTCGGGAGATGCCGGCAGTAGCGGCGGGCGTCTCTTCAACCGGAAGGCGTTAGTCGGGTTCAGCAGCGAACAGTACGGGAAGCTTCAGATGGGACGCAATCTGTTCATTGCGAATGATCAGTGGGATGCTGACCCGATGGTGCAGCAAGCCTATTCATCCACTGCACTCGTTCGAAGCCGCAACGTACCGATCACAAGCAACAACATCGAATATCAGTCGCCTTCCATTTACGGCTTCAGTGCGCATCTTCAGTACGCACTCGGCAATCAGGCCGGCGCATTTAACAGCGGAGCCGCCGACGAGGCCGGTCGCAGTGATGGGGTGCAACTGACCTACCGGAATGCGTTGTTCATGCTGCGGGGCATGTACGACGAATTACGTGACCCGAACGGGCGCATGAGTAACGTCTTCACCAGTTCACGGGAATTCTTTGTTGGCGCCAACCTGTATCTGGATGCACTCACGCTACAGACCGCCTACACGCATCTCAGCGCGCCGGACACGCCTGCCGGTCTTGCGCGCAGCGCGGATCATTACTGGTTCGGCGGGCAATATCGGCCGACGCCGGCGCTGACGCTCAGCGGTGCTGTGTATTACATCCATGTCGGGTCTGGTGCTGGAGACGCGACACACGATCCGTCCGGCCACGCAACGATGTTCACGACGGGTGCAACGTACAGCCTGTCGAAGCGCACGCTCCTGTACGCGACGGTTGCGCATGTGCGTAACGCAAGCGGGTCGAATTTTTCTGTGGTGAACAACAACCCCGGTTTGAATAACGACAATCTCGACAACCCGTTGCCGGGGCGTTCGCAGACCGGTGGTTATATCGGCATCAACCACTCGTTCTAACAAAGTGTGTTGATGCCAGGCGCTATTTACCGCTCTTGCCCACGGGCAAGAGCTTCATTTTGACGATACCCATAAAACGGAGAATACGATGATTGACATTGCTTTGTTCGGAGCCGGCCGCATCGGCAAGATTCATGCATCGAACCTTGTACGTCAGGCGGGCGTGCGGCTCAAGTATGTGGTCGACATGCACGCGCCCTCGGCACAGGCGCTCGCGCAGATGTACGGCGCGAAGGTGACGGACGTCGATGGCGCGCTGGGTGATCCTTCGATTGGCGCAGTTGTCATCGCGTCGAGCACGAATACCCACGCGGGTCTGATTATCCAGGCGGCGAATGCAGGGAAAGCGGTGTTTTGCGAAAAGCCGGTGGACCTGACCGTCGAACGTTCGCGTGAGAGTGCAGCGGCGGTTGCGCGCAATGGTGTGACCTGCATGATCGGTTTCCAACGCCGTTTCGATCCCACGTTTGCGGCGCTCAAGGCGCGTATCGAGCGCGGCGAGATCGGTAATCCGGAAATGCTGATCATCACGAGCCGCGATCCAGGGGCGCCGCCCGTCGAATACATCAAGAGTTCGGGTGGTATTTTCAAGGACATGCTGATCCACGATCTGGATGTGTTTCGCTGGATCCTGGACGACGAGGCACAAACGCTTCACGCGACTGGCAGTTGCCTGACCGATCCGGCTGTTCAGGACGCGGGCGATATCGATTCAACCGCGGTGACGATCCGCACCCGGCGCGGGCTCCTGTGCCAGATCAATACGTCGCGGCGGGCAGCCTATGGCTACGATCAGCGCTTCGAAGTGCTCGGCAGCAAGGGCATGCTGCAGGCGGGCAATGTGCGGCCGACCGAAGTGACCGGCTGGTCGGCAAATGCTGTGTCGATCGACGTGCCGGAGCCGTTCTTTCTCGAGCGCTATCGGCAGGCCTACGCTGCGGAGATGGGGAACTTCGTCCAGGCGCTGACCACAGGCACGCCTGTGCGTACGACGATCGATGACGGCGTTAAGGCGCTCGAGTTGGCTCAACTCGCCACGCTTTCGTGGCAAAAGAAAGGCGAGACACTTCAGGTCGAATCTGAGGGAGGAGCGTAGCGCTCTTCTGGTGTGGCATATCGGCATCCTCGTACGCGCGGGGCATTCCCGCGTACAGCACTGCTGGACCAGTGTCTACGAGCGCGGCATGTTGAAGCTTGTCCGCCAGGATGGGCCGAAGCATCGGGGACCAATCTAAACGTCGAGGCCGACGTTCATCTTTCGATTGGTCCCATGCCGGTAATCCGGGATGTGGTCCTTGCTTCACAAAAGGGTCTTTTGATCTGTTGCCATCGGTTCGCCAAAACTATCTGGTTGCGTCAAAGCCGGGGCGATTGATTCACGTCCCTTGCGTTTGCCCGGAACGTGTCCTGACGCCTTAGCGTTCGTTGTTGTCGCGGTCTCGCGTCGCAGATCGAGTGCCGGCGCTAGATCTGCGTTGCCGTACTGACGGATCGCCGCCCCGGTCCGGAACACCGGCATTGGTACAACCGGTGCGGCCGACGATCCGCTGGCCGTGACGGATGAGTTTGCGCGGGTGCGTGGTGTGCAGGGATTGCGAGTCGTGGACGCTTCCATTTTTCCGGTTGTTCCGGGTGCCAACACGAACGCGCCGACACTCATGGTGGCGGAGAAGATTGCCGACGGGGGCTTTGTCACGTTGCCAAGGTGGTCGCGTAGAATCGGGAGATGAATAAATCTAGATCGCTCTATCATGGTCATCGCTTTCCGGCGGTGGTGATCAGTTGTGCCGTTCGCTGGTACTTTCGGTTTCAGTTGAGCTTGCCAGGGAGAAACTGATCCCTCACTAGATCTGCTTCCTTATCTCGCTTCTCCGACTACCTGTCAGGTCCGGTCTAGGCTAATACACCTTATGTGCTGTGGCGAGCCGTCGACGAGCACGGCGCCGAACTCGATATCCTGCTGCAGAAGCGGCGCGACACGGCCGCAGCCGAACGATTCTTCAAGCGCGTGCTTCGTTCGTGCCCAGTGCCGCGCAAGATCGTCACTGACCAGCTGCGCAGTTATCCGGCCGCGAAGTCCAGGATTCCCAAACTGGCAAACGTCAAACACGTGTTCGTCAAGGCTGCGGCCCGGGTGAACAACCGGGCCGAAAATAGCCATCAACCTACGCGTGAACGTGAGCGGTGCCTGCGCGGATTTCGCGACCCCAAGCGCACCCAGGCGTTTCTCTCGAGCTTCGGACCGATCCGGCAGCACTTCGCTCTCAAGCGACATTTGCTGCGCGCGTCTCTCTACCGCAAACAACTCACTCACCGCTTTGACGCGTGGCATCGTTTCACCGAGCTTACCCAAAATCCGCCCTGCTTTTAAGGAAAGCTCCGTCCATCGCACTTCTGCGCCGCGATCACGTTAATGTGACAACGCTAGGGAAACCGGTTGCGTCGGCCAACATTGGCATCGTGGGATGCGTTCCCGTCCGGTCCGATCTTTCGACATGAGCAGGGGCATCCAGTACCATGCTGCCCTCAGAAGTGAGGATTCAGCCAGGATGCAACGTTCTTTCTTGACGCGCGCGAGCGCCATCGCCTATCTGCTTGGGATGCGTCGCGCGACACCAGATGGGATTGACAACCAGCGGGTTGGCGAGGCTGACGTGAGGCTACAGGAACTGGATACGCACTATCAGCCGTGCGGTAAGCCTCCGTTAGGGCCGCCTGGCGAAAGCCGTATCGGCGACAATCGAGCCGCTGCTGAGATACTCTTCGAACGAACTCCAGAGAAACTTGTCGACCACCGCATCGTCGAGATCGTCTGGCTCCATCCCGCGAATCCCGCAGAGGAGTTTCCAGGGTTTGTACCGCGGCATGGATGATCGCAGCGTCGGAGGGTTTCGGTGTGTTCATGATGACGTTTTCGGCAGAACGCGCGCTGACTTTAGCTAAATCGCGTCTTTGCAATCCATCACCTGTGTGACAGGCTTTCGCGCTCTACCCGTCCGCGTCGAAGTAACGCTCGGGCGCTTTGAAGAAGCTCGCTCATGTTTTCGCCTGTGTGATTACCGGGATGGACCCGGAATATGCAGGATTGCCCTGATTTTCTCCGGGCACCTCTTTGCCGTGCGAGCGAATCAGGGTGATCAGTTCGCCCGTAGTGATCTCGAACCGGTATTCGCGCTGGGTTCCAGCCTTTCGCTCGTCGCATTCCACCAGCTGCACGCTCCTGCCGTCCTCGCTGGCGCGCAGTGTCAATGAACGACAGAGTCGTCCCGTCTCCACTTCATGTTGCATCAGCAAACTCATTTCGCCTGGCAGCCCCTTTGATCGACAGTTGTGCCACTTGTTGTTCCCGAATCCACTCACCAATAGGTCGAGACACTACTATTGGTAACCGCTTTTATCAATATCTAATGCACTGCTCAGGAGTAGTGCAACCACAGGCCAGTCAGGTCCCGATCGGTTCGTCGCCACTACCCTTCGACGAACAGCGGCAGGCAGACTCCAGTTTCCTCAGGCGGCCCCTGCCATGCCGTTCGCCTACGCGGCAAACCGGCAACACGGTCAGGAAACAGGCATCATCTGGGGGCCGCCGAAATTTGCCGAGAAAATCCCATGCACTGCCCGTTCTGCCGACAGACAATTGATATCGAATCCCGCTCCGGCGGGTGGATCGCGGTGCGTGACGGTGCTGACCATGCGTGCAGCGGGCTCGCGCAGGCGCTGTCTGCGGCGTCGGATAGCCGGCCATCGAACGGTTCAGGCGCCGCACCGCGTCAAATATCAGAGACTGATCGCCCGATCGCTAATGCACCACCCTTAGCGGCCGGGAACACGGTGGTGAAGACCACAACTGCGCCGACGGGTGCGCGGCGAAAGTTCGGGACGCGCAGCGGGCTACGCAGGCTGCCGGTGCAGCTCGAATTGCAGGCCATCGAATAAGGGTACCCGCCCGGTCGCGCCCCACGGGGCTTCGAATACAAGCAGGGCGTGCGCTCAATCCTCCCGCTGCGCATCGACGGCGTCCGGCTCACGCCGAAGGCCAAATAACTGCACGTTCACGGCCAGTAGTTCGGTTGGCCGACAATCGCAGAAGTTTGGCCACCACGAACCTGTGCGTACAAATTGCGAGCATTCAACATCTGCGAAAAGACCATAGCCACGGCACGACAGGATGCTCATGCGCAGCGATATCAGCTTCAAGACAACCGATGACCTGACATTGAAGGGCTGGCTCTGTCTCACGGGCGATGCAACCGTTCACCACGCTGCCATTGTCGTGGCGCATGGTTTTACGGCAGTCGCGAGTACGAATCCGCGTACGCCATCGACCGCATCGGCCCTACGCCACTTCAAATCATCGTTGTGCAGAAAGACACCGTCACCGTTTCGGACTTTGCGCTCAAGTCCTACGAGCGGACGTTGCAACCCGAGCATCTGGTGCCACTCGATTGCGGGCATTTCGACCCCTACCTGGGCCAGTTCGAGGCCTCCAGCGCCGCGGCCGTTGAATGGTTCAAACGCCACTTCTGATCAAGCCTACTGCCTTTGAAGGAAACACCTATGTCCGCTGCAAAATGGCCAGAAACCCATAGCCAGTCCAAAGCCCTGTACGACCGCGCCAGTAAAGTCATGCCGGGAGGAATTACCCGCATCTTGCCATGGCAAGAACCTTTCCCCGTCTACGCGGGGAGCGGCTCTGGCGCCTATGTCACGGACGTCGACGGAACGCGCCGGCTGGACCTGCTGAACAACTTCGCCTCACTCATCCATGGCCACGCTCACCCGGCGATCGTCGCGGCTATTCAGGAGCAGGTCACCAAGGGCACTGCGTTTACTCTGCCGACCGAGCCTGAGGTGGCGCTGGCCGAGACCATTTGTGCACGCGCTGAAGGCTTCGAGTGGATCCGATTCTCCAACTCCGGCTCCGAAGCGGTGATGTGCGCGATCAAGGCTGCACGCGCGATCACTGGCCGCTCCAAAATCGTCAAAGCCGAAGGCGTCTATCACGGCTCCTACGATTATGCCGAAGTCAGCCTGGACTCTTCGCCGGAAAACTGGGGTGATGATCCCAAGTCCGTCGGGTATTCGAACGGTACGCCCGAAGGCGTCAAGAACGACGTCGTGGTGATCCCGTACAACAACGTCGAAGCGGCAGAGCGGATCATCCTGGCGAACCGCGATTCCATTGCTGCGATCCTTATCGATCCAGCGCCGAGTTACTTCGGTTTCGTCCCGGTGTCGCAAGCCTTTATTGAAATGATCCGCCGTGTATCAACTGAAATCGGCGCAGTGTTTATTCTCGATGAGGTCATCACCTTCCGCGTACACAGCGGCGGGGCGCAGACGCGTTTCAATATCAAGCCCGATCTTACCGTGCTCGCAAAAATCATCGGCGGTGGCTTTCCTGTGGGGGCCGTGGCAGGTTCGCGCAAGTTCATGCAAGTGTTCGATCACCGTGAGGGCAAGCCGCTATTGCCATGGAGCGGTACCTTCACCGCTAACCCGATTACCATGACTGCAGGCAAAATCGCTCTGGACTTGTACACTCAGGCCGAGTCCGATCGCATGGACGTGCTGGGGGACCGTTTGCGCGCGGGCGTGACCCAGGCGTTCGCCAATGCCGGCTTCCCGGGTCAGGCCACCGGCTTTTCATCGATGTTCATGGTGTTTGGTCATCAGCGCGAGATTCACGACTACCGATCCGGTTATTCGAGCAAGGAGGAGATGAAGTGGGTGACCAAGCTGCAACGAAATCTGGTACTTGAGGGCTATCATATCGCCAAGACGGGCAAGGCATTCCTCTCGACTGTCATGACCGAGGACGAGGTTGATGGTTTCATTGCCGCGACTGAGCGAGCGGCGAAACAGACGATGATCGAGGTCTGAGGAGCTACGAGCACAAGGTCATAAAAAACTGCGCGGTGTCTAAGAGGATAGCCGCGCAGCAATAGATATCCCTTGTGCGCTTTCTATTGTGCTGGACGTCTGAATTCAACGATGCGTGAGGCCTGTCGCTACGACAGGCAACTGGGTGCTGGTTTTCGGTTGGCGCTGAATTTGTCCGAGAGCCTCGGTAGGCGTGGATTTTTGATGGACGAATCCCGATCGGTGAAAGCTCAGATTTCTGGACGCGGCGATTGACCGCCAACCCCTGTTGGGAGGCGATTCAAAACAAATTGAGCCTTGAGTAGCAGGCATTCAAGCGGGTCGATCGGTGGAATTTCACCGCCAGCCGCTCATATAGCCGCGCGTAAGCCTCTCGCTTTACACGGCTCGTCCCGGCCATTCCTTTGCCATCTCGCGATGGCGTTGTTGCATAAATCAGTCTGCCGAGGGGGTGACCTATTTCTCTTTTGTTTGAGCCGATTTTAAGTATTTCACCTTGGTGGCAATTGAATGACTGATTTGTTTTCGAAAGTCCCTATTCAACCCTTGGCCGAGAAAATGCGGCCCCGGTCAGTCGATGAGGTGGTTGGGCAGCAGCACCTCCTAGGTCAAGGAAAACCACTCAGGCTGGCCTTCGACGCAGAAAAACTGCATTCATTCATTTTATGGCCCCCCCCCGGTGTGGGCAAAACCACGTTGGGGCGTCTTGCCGCGAATGTTGCCAATAGCGAGTTTGTGAGCATTTCGGCCGTTTTGGCGGGTGTGAGAGAAATCAGGGCCGCGATTGACGTCGCTCAAAATGCACTTGACGTTCAAGGTAAGTCAACGGTTCTTTTTGTTGATGAAATACACAGATTCAATAAGGCGCAACAGGACGCACTATTACCGCATATCGAAAGTGGTCTATTTATTCTTGTCGGCAGCACGACTGAAAATCCGTCTTTCGAATTAAATAGCGCGCTTCTCTCGAGGGCTCAGGTTTATGTTTTGCAGCCGTTGAATGAAGCCGATTTTCGCCAGCTTTATCTCCGGGCGCTCCTGCATCTAAACGATGTCAGTTTTGACGAAAATGCGATATCGGTATTGGTGGGGTTCGCCGACGGGGACGCGCGTAGGTTTTTGAACTTGGTCGAGCAAGTGTCTACCGCTGCATCTGGCGCTGGCGTTAGCATGATGACCGCCGATTTTGTGCTGTCAGCAAGCAGTCCCTCGCTACGTAAATTTGATAAAGGCGGTGATGAGTTTTACGACCAGATTTCAGCCCTGCATAAGTCCATTCGCGGCTCGCAACCAAATGCCGCGCTATATTGGCTCGCGCGAATGCTAGATGGCGGCGCAGATGCTCGTTACGTTGCTCGTCGATTGATTCGGATGGCCAGTGAGGAAGTGGGAAATGTCGACCCTCGAGCTCTCCACGTGGCCATTAACGCTGCGGAGGCGTACGAACGTCTAGGTTCGCC
Source organism: Paraburkholderia madseniana (assembly GCF_009690905.1). Taxonomy (GTDB): domain Bacteria; phylum Pseudomonadota; class Gammaproteobacteria; order Burkholderiales; family Burkholderiaceae; genus Paraburkholderia; species Paraburkholderia madseniana. Next base: position 95,531 of record NZ_VOSW01000015.1, on the reverse strand, counting down.
TGAGGGAGACCTGGCCTTGGCTCAGGCCGCTACATATATCGCGATGGCGGCAAAGTCGAACGCGGTCTACGCTGCATGGAATGAGACCCGGGCCTTTGTTCAAGCTGACGGCTCCCGGCCGGTGCCAATGCATCTCCGGAATGCGCCAACGAAACTGATGTCTGAGCTTGGATATCACAAGGGCTACAGGTATGCGCATGACGAACCGGATGCTTATGCAGCGGGCGAACGGTATTTTCCCGACGGTATGCCAGAAGCTCAATGGTACAAACCAGTCCCGCGCGGACTTGAGATAAGGATTGCTGAAAAACTTCGATGGCTACAGTCGCTTGACGATGGGACTCATTCAAAGGATTCGCAAAATTAAAATTTGTCCCACGATTGTAGGCGAGAAATATGTATCGGATGTCGCGATGCATAGTACGCATGCAGACAGTGATGCCCTGTTCTCATGCTGAGCGGTGCTTTTGATCGAGATATGTATAGATTAGATATAATCTCGACCGTTCTGGTAAATTTGAAAGCGAGCGACAGCAAGTTAACAATTTGCCGATGAATTTACGAGGTGTGTCATGGACGTTCTTGATTTCGTCCCAAGCGTTTCATCAGACGGAAGCAAAATTACGTTTCGATTGCCCGAACGGATCGGCTCCGAAGAGTGTGCAATCACACGCAAGGCACTTGAAGCGCATTTCTGGCTCTCACCGGGTGCCGATGAAAGTCGCATGCTGAAGACGTTCGCCGATGGTCGAAATCGGATTGCCGCAATTGCGGAAAGGAAGATGCGGGCTCGGCCGGACCAGCCCGTGCAACTTACAAGTGATGACTTCGTCACAAAGCGGTAGGTGGCCTCGGCTCAATCCGGGCACAGTTCAGATCTCCGGAGCTGTCCGGCACTACGTTCGATCGCCATTAATCGAGTAAAAGGAACGAATGTGCATGTCGAGGCCCTTCTTAAATGTTGTGCCGATGGCCAGATAGATGTCGGGTTTTGACATCGGTTTTGACTCAGTCTTTAACGGTTTGAATCTCACGTAGCGTTGGAGGGCAGCGCGTGAGCGGGCAGGGCGCCTACGTCCGTTCAGCGAGATCCTGCAGGCCGCTGGCGAGGTTTGCGCGGTAGTTTGTGTGTCTGCACATGCTGCAGCGCCAGTTGCATGATCACGTCATCAACATCGGCCTGGGTGAGCTCGCGGTGCTTTTTCGTGCCCGGTGGGCGCAGGTCCGGCTCAACCCCGTTGTCACGATTCGTGCGTGACGGTGAACCCGATGCGCGCCGGTTATCGTGCTGCGGCTGCAGCGCCTGCGCGACCTGCAGCGCGTGACCGAGCCGCTTGTGCCCGATCACCGCGTCGTGGTCGATCTCCGACAGCCGGGCATAGGGCACGTAGGGAGGGGCAGTGCCATCCGCCCTGACCTCAATCCGCCCGTCCGGATACTCCCAGACGTCGATATAGCGGTGAACCAGTTTCCGGTTCGCCGGCGTGTCCTCGAGCTGGTTGATCACGCGGTCGTACTGCGCCGTCAGCAACTTCGTCACGCGCCGCGGCTCGCGCTAGGTCAGGATGGCGTCCAGATCCTCATCGTCACGCAGCGGCCGGTGTGCATCGAACGCGCTCTTCGGCGGTTTCGCAAAGCGCGCATTGTAGGACGCGATGAAGGCGGGCGCATGCGCATTCGAGGCGTCAATCGTGCTGATGCCGCGCAGCCGCAGTTCCTTCACCACCCGGTCCTGCAGGGTCAGGTGCGCGCGCTCGACGCAGCCCCTAGGCCGAACTGCTGTTCGCACACCACGTGTCGATGTTCAGCTCGTTCATCGTGCGGCCACTCGCTGCTGCCGCAAAATCCTGACAAAGTTCAGCACCGTCGGCGACTTTTCGCGCTGCCGATGGACTAACGCGATACCGGTCGAGAGCGGCTTGCTCCGCAGTTCGTGATACGAGACGCCTTCGACCTGGATCTGCCGGATCGATGCAGGCACCACCGCAACCCCGAATCCAGCTGCCACGAGGTTCGCCGCCGATGAGATCTGTGGCGACTCCATGCTGATGGCGGGCGCGAAGCCGGCTTCGCGGCAGGCGCTGATGATCGAGTCGTAGAGATCAGGGCCGATTGGCCGCGGGAAGAGGATGAACGAATCGTGCGCAAGGTCTGCCAGATCGACACGCCGTCGTCGGTTCAGGCGATGGCTCGCCGGCAGCACCGCCAACATGTCTTCGTCGACCAGCGGCTCGACGATCAGATCCAGGCAATTCAGCGGCATGCGCACCAGAGCGGCATCGAGTTGCCGCTCGGCGACTTTGTCGAGCAGCTGCGAGCTGTTGCTTTCCTCGCAACTGATCGACACGCGCTCATACGCATGCCGATACCGTTGCATTATCGTCGCGACGGTTGGATGAAACACGGTCGAACCCGCGAAGCCAAGCGAAAGCCGTCCCGTCTCTCCGCGTCCCGCGTTCTGTACTTCGACGAGCGCCTGCTGCGCGTCCTCGACGATGCGTAGCGCGCGCTCGCGAAAAAGCCGTCCCGCTTCGGTCAATTCGACGCGGCGCGGATGCCGGATGAACAACGGCGTGCCGATTTCCCGCTCGAGTTTCAGGATCTGCTGGCTCAAAGGCGGTTGGGCGATGCCGAGGTGCGTCGCGGCCTCCGTGAAATGCAGATGGTCGGCGACGGCGAGGAAGTAGCGTAGCTGACGAAATTCCATATCTTTTTCGTCTCCAAAATGTGGCTTTGAGATATTGGACTAATGGCCGGCCTGATTTTAACCTTTGGGTCAATCCGATGCGCTCCGAGGCCGCAGCCAAAACAGCTGAACGAAGTCGATGCGCGTCACGCCCAATGTTTCCTCGGGAGAATTTGATGTCAGCAGCGCGTGCGTCACTAGCCACGCTTCCGGCCAACGCGGCCCACACGTTGATTGCGGACCTGTGCAACATCGTTGGCAAGAAGCACACCCTGACGGATGACGGCGCGACCCGCCGCTATAGCACGGGCTTTCGTTTTGGTGCAGGCAAGGCGCTCGCGGTAGTACGCCCCGGCACGATTGTCGAACAGTGGAAGGTGCTGCAGGCGTGCATCGCAGCGAACGTGATTGTCATTACACAGGCGTCGAATACGGGCCTCACTGGCGGCTCGACACCCGATGGCAACGACTATGATCGCGACATCGTGATCGTCAGCACGAGCCGCATGAAGAAGGTGTACGTGATCAACGATGGCAAGCAGGTCGTTTGCCTTCCGGGGGCCACACTCGACCAGCTTGAAAAAATGCTGAAGCCGCTTGGGCGCGAGCCTCATTCGGTGATCGGCTCGAGCTGCATCGGCGCGTCGGTGTTTGGCGGCGTGTGCAACAACTCGGGCGGTGCGCTGGTGCAGCGCGGCCCGGCGTACTCGGAAATGGCGGCATTCGCACGGGTCGATGCGACAGGCCGACTGAGCCTCGTGAACCATCTGGGAATCGAGCTGGGCGAAACGCCCGACGACATCCTTGGCAGGCTTGAGCGTGGCGGGTTCTCGGATTCCGATGTCCGGCACGACGCGGGCGCCGGCTCGGACCACGGCTACGCGACTCATGTTCGTAAGATCGATGCCGATACGCCGGCGCGCTTCAACGCCGATCCACAGCGCCTCCATGAGGCGTCAGGCTCGGCCGGCAAGCTGATGGTGTTCGCGGTACGGCTCGACACGTTTCCGATTGAGCGAAACGCAAAAGTGTTCTATATCGGCACGAACCGGCCGGACGAGCTCACTGATATCCGCCGTCATGCGCTCCACGACTTCAAACACCTGCCGATCTCGGGCGAATACCTGCATCGGGACGCCTTCGACGTCGCTGAGGAGTACGGTAAGGACAGCTTCCTCGCGATCAACTATCTCGGCACGTCCCGGCTGCCCGCGCTGTTCGGACTGAAAAGCCGTTTCGATGCATTGTTCGATCGCCTCGGGTTTTTCCCTTCGCATATCACCGACCGCGTCATGCAGGCCGCGAGCCGGTTGTTCCCAAGTCACCTGCCGCCGCGAATGAAACAGTATCGTGACAAGTACGAGCATCATCTAATGCTGAAGGTGACGGCCGAAAGTGTCGAAGAAACGCGTGCCTTCCTCTCGAGCTATTTCGAAAACGCCACCGGCGGCTATTTCGAATGCACCGACGAAGAAGGCAGGAAAGCGTTCCTGCATCGCTTTGCCGCCGCCGGCGCCGCAGTCCGCTATCGCACCGTGCACAGCCGGGAAGTGGAAAACATCGTCGCGCTCGACGTTGCGCTGCGCCGTAACGATCGCGACTGGATCGAGACGCTGCCGCCTGACATCGAAGAGGCGATCTCCACCAAGTTGTATTACGGCCACTTCCTGTGCCACGTGTTCCACCAGGATTACATCGTCAAGAAGGGCAACGACTGCCTCGAAGTCGAACACAAGATGTGGACGCTGCTGGACCGCCGCGGCGCCGAGTATCCGGCCGAACACAACGTCGGTCACCTGTACCGTGCGAAGCCCCAGCTCGCGGCGTTCTATGAGCAACTCGATCCCTGCAACTGCTTCAACCCGGGGATCGGACAGACGTCGAAGTTCGCGAGGTACCGGGAAGCGGCGGCCTAGCTGCCGTCTATTGCCGCCAGCAGAGTTCGCAGTCACTATTTCTGTTGTCTGAGTTGCGGCGGCGAGAACTGAATGGTGTTGCTAAGAAGCATGGCGTCGTGCCGTGCGCAAGGGCCAGTGCCGGTCGGTTAAGGAATGCCCCTTGAGATCTGTTGCAAGTCTCCTTCAGGTCGGTAAAAACGCGTTCGACTTTGTCTCGACAGCGGCCGTTCACAGCAACGTCTGTTGCCGATGGGATCGCGTTGACTTCTGTCATCGACTAGCGCTGTGGCAGTTTGATCTCGCATAACCACTTTTGCTGGCTGTGGGCGACGGATTAACTGCGACACGGTTGTCAGATGTTTGCTTTCGGTTCCCGTAATAGCTCACCGCTGCAAGCTGTTTATAGGTCAAAATATCGCAACCCACTGTCGTCGACAAACTTGCACCCCACAAACGCTAAAACCAAGTCTATAAGGGGTCCCAGCCTTACATGCGCATGCGCGTGCCTAAATCCGCAGTCTGTCCTCGTCGTTGCAGTGGGCCGCCAGGCGTGTTCTGTTAAATTTGGAAGCGAGCGACAGCAAGCCAAAAGTGACCCGATGAATTTACGAGGTATTTCATGGACGTACTTGACTTCGCGCCAAGCGCGTCGGCCGACGGCAGCAGAATCGACTTCCGGTTGTCCGAACAGACGGGCTTCGCCGAGTGTGCGATCACGCGCGAGGCACTTGAAGGGCATTGTCAGGTTGCGTGCCCCGTGGGATAAGATGGCGCGATGAAGAAATCGAAATCGCTCTATCACGGTCACCGTTTCCCGGCTAGTGTCATCAGCTGTGCTGTTCGATGGTAATTTCGCTTCCAGTTGAGCTTGCGCGACATCGAGGAACTGCTTCTCGAACGCGGCGTGATCGTGACATACGAGACGATCCGATGCTGGTGTGACAAGTTTGGTAAGGGCTTTGCTCATCGAGCGAAAGCGGTGCGACGCAAGCCGGGTACTACGTGGCACCTCGACGAGATGTTCGTCACGATGCGTGGCGAACCGTACCTGCTGTGGCGTGCGGTCGACGAGCATGGCGGCGAACTCGACATCCTGCTGCAAAAGCAGCACGAAAGCCGCTGCCAAACGCTTCTTCAAGTGTGCGCTGCGTTCGAGCCCGTTGCCGAGCAAGATCGTCACCGATCAGTTGTGCAGCTATCCGGCAACAAAAGCCCTGATCCCGGAACTTGCGAACGTGAAACACGTGTTCGTCAAGGCTGCGGCCCGACTGATCAACCGCGCAGAGAACAGTCATCAACTGACGCGCGAACGCGAGCGTCGCATGTGAGGCTTTCGCGACCCGAAACGCACACAGGCTTTCCTTTCGAGCTTCGGTCCGATCCGTCAGCTCTTCGCACTGAAACGGCATCTACTGCGCGCTTCTCTCTATCGCAAACAACTCGCGGCGCGATTCGCTGCGTGGTGCAACATCACCGAAGTCGCCCAAAATCCGTCCTCCGCCTTCTGAGGACGCTCTTTCCCGTCGTCTTTTCTCCTCAGCCTCGACAAGTTGACAAAGCCGTTTGCACAGCGGGTGTGCGCCCCTCATCACGTTCCCGGCTCCATTGTTCAAGTAGCGTGCGCGTCTGTTCGCGTATAGTCGACTTGATCTGTTCGGCTTTCTCTGCATCGATCCTATTCCAGCCAAAGACCGTCAGCGTCGAGCGGTGCGCGACATGAAAAATCACCAGTTGCCCATGCAGGCTGAACGTGCGGATCAGCGTGACCGGATCATCGGCGGCGCGTCCAGAAATTCGCGCCACAAGCGCAGTGCTCGCATCATTTAGCGGCTCGCGGATCCGGCCGGTGAGAATCTGCGTTGCACTTTCGGGTTCGTGTCCGGCCTGCTCGCGCGCGAAGAAAAGCCGCCTGCCGGGAATGTTGGTTTTCGCGAGGACGGTGTCAGCGATTGCTTCCTGAATGCGCATGAAGGCATCAATCAACGCTGCGACGTCGGCATTTTCACGGAGCGCTTCCTTCGCGTGCTTGACGACCGGCCCGAATGCCTTCCATGCATCGTCGGCGAGCGCTTCGAGGCACGCGCGATACACACCTTCCTTGTTCTCGAAGTAGTACTGCAGCGCGGGCGCGTTGACGCCGGCGCGAGCCGCGATGTCGCGCGTCGACGCGCCCCCAAAACCGTGTTCGCCAAACAGTTCGATCGCCGCCTCGATGATCCGGTGGCGCGTCCGATCGCCGCGCGCGTAGCCGCCCTCTGGCGAACGGCGCAGTCTTCTTTCGGTGTTCATCCATGTGTCTCCATTTCATCCGCAGAAATAAATCACCTGACACAATTGTAGCGCCTGGAATAATTGCACCAACCGGAAATAATTTGATCGATACGACGTTGGCGACCGGAGGCTCTCCATCCCGCCCGATACCCGCCTGCATCACGCATCAGGCGAACGGTGCAGATCGCACTTTGCATCGTCATACTGATTGTCGGACCGGGTTGGCTCGTCCGCCGGTGGACCGTTGGGCTCTTCATCGAAAGCTGTTGATGTTCGCGACCGTCATTAGCACCTCAGCCTTCAGCGCCACAGGGTGACCCTTGCCGGACGGCGATAGCTCAGGAGTGGAATGGCAAGCGCAGGATTTGCCAGGAAACGGAGTTGTCCGACGCGCCCCTCATTACCGCCTCGGTTTGTGGCTCAAGCGCCCTTCGGCGAAGGATAAAAAGTGCACATTGCCAATTGCACTAACCCACACATATATCCACCGTGGTGCGACAGTCTTCTCAAAGTCTCAATCGGCGAGCATGACACGGTCGGTTGCGGGACGCGTGCGTCGCAACGCGTATCGCTTTCGCGAGCAATCTTGGAACCGACATAAGGGATCTTCGTGCATCGCTAATGCTTGAGGTTTGCCTTGAGGCAGGGGCAGGCCGGCACTGTGAGGGTCGGCAACGCTGTGGTTTTTTTTCTCGATGTTCCAAAACCCATGTTGCCGAAGGGAGATGCGTCAGGCGGAGCTGCTGGCGCAAGCGCCGCGGGGCAGACGTCGCTGGGACTCTGCCAGGATTTCCTGCGCCTTCAGAATGACCGGCCGGTCGACCATGCGGCCGTCGACAGCCACGGCCGCGCCGTGGGATGCAGCAGCGCCTTCGACAACCCGGTGGGCCCATTCGACATCTTTCTCGCTGGGGACGAACGCAGCATTGACCGCAGCAACTTGCCTTGGATGTATACAGAGCTTGGCGCCGAAGCCGAGCCGCTTTGCACGAATCGTGTCGCGCGTGATCTGCTCGGGATCGTCGAGCGTGGTGCTGACCCCGTCCACCGGCGGCAGCAGGTTGCCGATGCGAGAGGCGAAGACGATCTGTGAGCGGAAGTACAGAAGCTGCTCATCGTCGCCGTCAATGCCGAGGTCGAGCTGGAAATCCACATTACCGAATACGAGTCGGGTGGTCAGCCGGTGCTGGGCGATAGCGACGACATTCCGAAAACCTTGGGCGGTTTCGATCATCGGCAGGATGTCGGTCGGCTTGCCCGCGAACTCGCAGAGGAAGATATCGTCGATGCGTTCCGTCTTGGGCAGCATGACGGCTGCGACGGATGGCGCACGGCATAGAGCGATGTCGTCGCGAAACCATTCGCTGTTCACATCATTCACACGGACCGCCACCGGCGTACTGTTTGTCGACAGCCACTCGGCGAGGGCAGCCCGCGCGATCTTCTTCTCGGTGGGAGGCACTGCATCTTCCAGATCGATAACGACAACATCGACGCCCGACGCAGCCGCCTTGGCAAACCTGTCCGGCCGGTTGCCGGGAACGAAGAGATAAGACCGGGGTGCAAGGTCAGCCACGTTGAGTCTCCAGTTTCGATTCAGGGAGCAGTTTGGGTACGACGGTTGCATCGGTAATCGTCCATGCCGACTTGATTGAGCGCTTGAGTTCGTCTTCGGTGGCCGCATTGCCATACAAGCCCAGCGTGATCGTTTTGTGTTCGAGTTCAGCGCGCGTGAGCGTGTTGCCTGGATCACCCTTGGGGTCGTCCACGCGGCCCTCGAACGTGCGGCCGTCCTTCGTCTGAACGATGACCTTCCCGATCCAGCGTGACGGATAGGCCGTATCGACTTCAGGGTCGAGCACCATCGAGACCTTTTTGCAGAAGTGCGCGATCCTGCTTTCCTTGTAATAGCCGTCGAACTCACGCACACCGGCGTGGCCGAATTCCGCTACCAAAGCGAGCACGGTGCCCATGGAGAACTTCGCCTGATGAACAGTCTTTGGGTCGGTTACCGGGCCGAGGACGTCAATTGCAGCCTGGTGAACATGAGTCACCACCGTCTCGATGTCATCCGGCGCGAGCTTCTCACGCTGAAGAACCTGCATCAGAGCATCGGCCGCCGGATGAGTGTGCCGGCAGGAAGCGTGATACTTGAAGGACGTTTCGATCAGCGCCCAGCGCTCGCCGAGCGCTTCGGCGAGTTTGTCCGGATGCGTTTGCGTGGACATGCCCGCGCCCATGCCTTTCGCGCCCTCGAAGATGTCCTTCGCGCCGGTGAAGCCGTCGGCCGCCAGGTAGGCTGCGAGAAGACCGTTCGCCGCAGCCTTGGCCGTATGCAGTTGCTTGGAGTCCGCGGCGTCTTTCAGAAATTCCCAGAGTCCGGCTGCCTGGGTGCCGGCGGAGCCAAACGCGTTCACCATCTGCTCGTCGCTCAATCGCAAAAGATTACCGACTGCTGCTGCAGCCGCGATCGTCCCGACCGTGCCGGTAGTATGAAAAATCTTGTAGTGCGACCGACCGAGGAATTCACCGACACGGATGCCCACTTCATAGCCTGCGACAGACGCTGCGATGAACTCTTTGCCACTTCTACCAAGCGCTTGCGCAGCGGCCCACGCTGCGGGGAACACGACGGTTGCCGGGTGCAGAACCGAACTGTTGTGAAGGTCGTCCTGTTCAGCGAAGTGCGATGCGGCGGCGTTGATCATTGCCGCGAAGAGCGCGCTGGTGGTTCGGCGGGAGATCAGTACTTCGCAGAGACCAGACTGCGGCCCGAATTCGAATGCGTACTTCTGGATCGTCTCGACAGGACGCGCCTCGCGGCCAGCCAGTGCTGATCCGAACCAGTCAAGGAAGAGGTCTTCCGTGCGTGCCACCACGTCTTTGGGGATCTGTTCAAACTTGAGATTGGCCGCAAACGAAGCAAGAATCTGGGTATTGCTCATAACAGGCTTACCTTAACTGGGGGAGTTAGATCACGGCCGCTTCACGAAGCTCGCGGATGGCATGGGTCGAAAAACCCAGTTCATTCAAAAGGGCTTCGGTGTGCTGGCCTAACGCGGGCACGGCGTCCAGTCGAACATCGGATGCTGTACTGATGCCTGGCGGCAGCAGGGCGGGAATGGGACCGGCAGGTGAGTCGATGTTCACCCAGCGATTGCGTTCCTTAAGCTGCGGATGCGACCACACGTCGGGCATATCATTCATTCGCGCGTTAGCGATTTGCGCGCTATCCAGCCGACTGATGACCTCTTCCGAAGTCAGTTTTCTGAATGCGGTGACAATGATTTCGCGCAGTTCCTCGCGTGCTGCTACCCGCTTCGAATTGGAACTGAAACGAGGATCGATGGCGAGTTCGGGTTCCAGCAGAACCTGCGAGCAGAAGACACCCCATTCACGCTCGTTCTGCAATCCCAGCATGACTGTCTTTGCATCGCCGGCGGGGAAGGGGCCATAGGGGTAGATGGTCGCGTGAGCGGCGCCGGCACGAGGTGGCGGGGATGCGCCATCGAACGCGTAGTAAAGGGGATACGACATCCACTCCACCATACTCTCGAGCATCGAGACGTCGATTTCCCGTCCCAAGCCGGTCTTCGATCGTTGCAGAAGCGCGGAGAGAATGTTCGTGTAGGCATACATCCCTGCGGCGATGTCAGCAATGGAGCAGCCAGCTTTGGCCGGTGAGTCCGGAGCGCCGGTAATCGACAGGAACCCGGACTCACTTTGGATCATCAGATCGTATGCCTTCTTGTCCCGATAGGGACCATCGGATCCGTAACCGGAGATGTTGCAGACAGTCAGGCGGGGATACTTCTCATGCAACGCTTCATACGACAGCCCCAGTCGCGCCGCGGCGCCGGGCGCCAGGTTCTGCACTAGCACGTCGGTGTCCTCAAGCAGGCGCTCGAAAATACTCTGCGCCTGCGGGGCCTTGACGTCGAGCGTGAGGCTCTCCTTCGAGCGGTTGCACCATACAAAGTGCGAGGCCATGCCGTGCACGCGCTCATCGTAGGCACGCGCGAAGTCGCCGACGCCTGGGCGTTCGATCTTGATCACGCGTGCGCCAAGATCCGCAAGCTGACGGGTGCAAAACGGTGCTGCAATCGCGTGTTCGAGGGTGATGACCTTCACGCCGTCCAGCGGTTTCATGTCCGTCTCCTCAGAAAGAGCGCGGCAGTCCGAGCAGATGCTCGGCTACATACGAAAGAATGAGATTGGTCGAGATCGGCGCGACCTGATAGAGCCGTGTCTCGCGGAATTTGCGTTCGACGTCGTATTCGTTCGCAAAACCGAAGCCGCCATGGAACTGCAGGCACGCATTGGCCGCCTCCCAGGAGGCGTCAGCCGCAAGCAGCTTGGCCATATTGGCTTGCGCGCCGGCGGGCTGCCTGGCGTCGAAAAGCTCGCAGGCCTTGTAGCGCATCAAGCTTGCCGCTTCGACGTTGACGTGCGCGCGGGCGATCGGAAACTGCACGCCCTGGTTCTGTCCGATCGGGCGGCCGAAGACGACGCGTTCCTTGACGTACTTGCAGACCTTGTCGAGGAACCAGTAGCCATCGCCGATACATTCAGCGGCGATCAGCGTTCGCTCGGCATTCAGGCCATCGAGGATGTATTTGAAGCCTTTGCCTTCTTCGCCGATCAGGTTCTCGGCGGGAATCTCGAGGTTGTCGAAAAATAGCTCGTTGGTCTCGTGATTCACCATGTTCGGAATGGGACGCACGGTCATGCCCTTGCCGACTGCCTGATGCAGGTCGACCAGAAATATCGACATGCCCTCGGATTTCTTTGCGACCTGATCGATCGGCGTGGTCCGCGCGAGCAGAATCATGAGATCGGAATGCTGGATCCGGGAGATCCACACCTTCTGACCGTTGACGACGTATCGGTCACCTTTGCGCACGGCGGTTGTCTTGAGCTTGGTGGTGTCGCTGCCGGTCGTCGGCTCGGTCACGCCCATCGACTGAAGCCGCAACTTTCCGCTTGCGATTTCCGGAAGATATTTGGCCTTTTGCTCTGCCGAGCCGTGCCTGAGCAGTGTCCCCATGTTGTACATCTGCCCGTGACACGCACCGGAATTGCCGCCGCTGCGGTTGATCTCTTCCATGATCACCGAAGCTTCGGTCAGTCCGAGCCCTGAGCCGCCAAATTCCTGTGGAATAAGGGCTGCGAGCCAACCGGCGTCGGTTAGGGCTTGTACAAAGGTTTCAGGGTAGGCGCGTTCCTCGTCGATCTTGCGGAAATACTCGGCGGGGAAGTTGGAACACAGATCGCGAACCGCTTCGCGAATGTCCTGATAGGGGTCAATGTTAGCCAGCACTTGTCTCTACTCCTCTGAGTTCATTTCTGAAAAATATACGCGGGTGCCGTTAGCGTCGCCTCGGCATCGACGCACAACACGCCATTGGAATTGGCTGCCCAGAGCTTCACTTCGGTCGATCCGGGGGCACGGGCCGCGTAGATAAAAAAGGGGGCGCAGTCAAACAGCGGGTTGACCGCTTTGAACGAGAAAGAAGCGATCGATTCACCGGGAACACTGCGCCGGACGAGATCGATCAGCAACGTCGCAGTCAGTGGCCCGTGGACGACCAGCGCCGGATAGCCTTCCTGTTCCTGGGCATAGTTGCGGTCATAGTGAATGCGATGCCCGTTAAAGGTATCGGCGGAGTAGCGAAAGAGCAGGACCGGGTCGGGCACGATCTCTCGCTTCCAGGTGAAAGCCGCCGGCGCGGTCGGGCCGGTTGCCGCGGTGTACGCCGTCGTCGCGGACTCGCGGTACACAACGTCCTGTTCTTCGGAAATCAGTGGACCTTCGAGGTCTTCCAGTTCGTGACGCAGACGTACAAAAACGAGCTTTCCGGTACGCCCTTCCTTGGCGGCGACGTCAAGAATCTGCGACGTCCTGGTGACTTCGCTGCCGACCACGAGCGGACGTTCGAACCGGACGCGGCTGCCCGCCCACATGCGTCTGGGCAGTGGCACTGGCGGCAGGAATCCACCGCGTGTCGGATGTCCGTCCACACTGACCTGCGACTGCGAAACGATGTGAGGAAAAAACGCCCAGTGCCACAGCGGAGGCAACTGAGAACCGGCACGCGGGACGTCCTCATAGTCCAGCGTCGCAGCGAGTTGTTGCGCAAGACGTGGCGAGACGAATTCGCGCTCGACCTGTGTACGGCCGATCCAGGTGCGCAGGTAGTTGAGTTCAGCAGTCATGGGGGCGTCGGATAGCGTCGTTCACGCTAGATTGACGCACCCGCCTGCTGACTACAATTTGTGTCTGGAGAAGAGGGCTTTAAACGCAGACTAACTGCTGACGTTCAGGCCGGCTGGGACTCGCGCTCGCTTTTGCACTTCTGCGTGAGGAGGTCGACCAGTTCCCGCGCGAAAGACGGCAACAGGTCAAGGTTGCGCACGCAGATCAGCAGATTGCGCGTCGCCCAGTCGTCCTCGATTTCAACGAGCTGGATGTTCATGGTTTTCACGTAGCGTAACGCTGAAGAGCAAGGCAACACGCCGATCCCGACGTTGGCCTCGATCATTCGGCACAGCGCTTCGAAGTTACCTACTTCAATGCGCACCTGAAGTTTCTTGTGCATGTCGCTTGCTACGCGGTTCAGAAAGGTATGAATCGCGCTAGCTTCGGGCATTCCGACGAAATCAAACTCGCTTGCCTCTTCAAATGGAATGGAGGTCTTTCCGGCGAGGGGATGCGCATTCGAGACCGCCAATATGAGCCGGTCTGAGCGGTATGGCAGGACTTGTAGCGATTCGGGCCTGACATTGCCGGCGACTATCCCGACGTCCGCCGTGCCTTCACTGACCGCGCGCACCACGTCATGGCTCAACCGTTCGCGAAGCTCGACGTTCACGTCAGGATGTTCCGCGAGAAAGTCCCGCAGGTCGTTAGGTAGGAATTCAGTTGTAGCGGTAGTGTTCGCAAAGATCCGCACATGACCTTTGATGCCGCGCGCGTACTCCTGCATGTCGCCGCGCAGCTGCTCGAGTTGCGACAGGACCAAGCGGGCGTGGTGAAGGAATGCCTGGCCCGGCGGCGTGAGCGTAACGCCCTGGCTGGTCCGATACAGCAGCTTGGTCCCCATGCTTTCTTCCAGATTCTTGATCCGGGTGCTTGCCGCGGGTACCGACATATGAAACCGCTCGGCACCACGCGTCAGGCTATCCGTCTCAGCAATACATGTGATGAGACGAAGATCAACCAGATCGAAATGCATGGCCATGTTCCGTACTCTGAATGAAGAGAAGCTCGGTTGATCCGGTGTGGCAAAAAGCGGAAATCAATCTGGAGAAAACGATGTTGATTACGTCGTTCAGCAACGGACCGTTCGATTTGTTCGATACCGAAAGTGCCAAAGCAGACCTGCAGCAGGCCCTGAAAAAGGCGCGCTCCGAGTTTGTCCCCGACGGGTGTTCAGTTGCCTGTTGCGCAACCCGGGCCGCCGACGATCTTCAGCGTATAAACCGTCGACGCGCCCAACTGCTGTGGCGCGATCGGCTCGACCAGCCACGAAGGAAAACGATTCAGGTCCAATTCGCTCGGGCCCAACTCAAGAGTCGCATCCGCCGCCGTGATGGTCAGCGTGGGCAGCGATGCATGGTTGAACACGACAAAAAACGGATCGTTATACGTCAGACTGCCGCTGGCCGTCGTTTCTTTCGTCGACGTCACAATGCGTTTGACTTTGTCAGCCTCGACGATCCAGGCGTGCGCACGGCCTCGGGTCCGAACCGCCAGTTGCAGCGCGGCGGCATCGCTCTGCTGCAGCGCGGCTGACGACACGCGTGCCGGGTCCGTCGGATCATCGTCATGCAGCAACGGGTGCATGAACTCGTCACCGGCAGGATCTTCGATCCGGTATAGATGGTTATCCGCCTGTTCGCGCCGGCACGAGGGATAACAGCTGGCCTGGGGCACGTCGATACGCTTGACCAGATGGCCATCGCTCACGAGCGCGATTCGGTCGACAAACTCGCTGACTTCGTAGCGGCCCGCATCGCCGGCGGTACAACGGGTGGCCTGAGGCGATGCGGGGCCGCTGACTGCGGGTGGGGCGGCATGTGCGAGCACCATGAGCAGACACCACGCCGCCATGGCCCATTTGAGTGCTCTCATCGACGCTCCCGTATATGACGCTGAACCACGATGCCGCTGCGCGCCCGCAGCGGTCTCATTCAAATCAGCTCCGGATCAGTTCAGCCCGGCTCACGTGTGGCAGCTTCGAATTCCTTCAGGTCGAACCCCGGCTGGGCCGCTTGCGCGATGGTCGGCAACGCGGCGCGGGCCAGCAGTTTGCGCGACGCCATATGGTCGCCCGGCCGGTTACACGATTCCACTGCGATCAGGCGGCCGGAGCGGAAGCACAACACGCTCAATTGCCGGTTCTCACCAGAGCCGAGCAGGACCGTTTCATCGTGGCCATCGGAGAGCCCTGCGATCTGCAATTTCAGATCGCCCTGGTCGCTCCAGAACCACGGCAACGCGGTGTAAGCCACAGGTTTGCCAGTCAGGCGTGCCGCGACATTGCGGGCCTGGTCGACAGCATTTTGCACCGACTCCAGGCGGATCGGCGCGCCGCTCCAGGCAGACGGAAAACTGACGGCGTCGCCGATGGCTGAAATTGAAGGATCGTTGGTCAGCAACTGCGTGTCGACGCAGATGCCGTTTTGCACGGCGAGGCCCGCGTCGGCGGCGAGGTCGGTGTTGGGTAACACGCCGATCCCGTACACGACCAGTTGCGCTGGCAGACGGCGGTTGTCGCCCGTTTCCACGGCCACCACCTGGCCGTTGTCGCCGACCAGCCGCGCGACGGTTTGCCCAAAGTCGAACTTCACGCCCCAGCCGGTATGCGCAGCGCTGAACAGCGTCGACATATGCGTGGAGAGGGCGCGCGCCATCGGCCGCGTTCCGAGTTCGATCACGTGGACTGACAGGCCTTTGGCCGCCGCTACGGCCGCGAATTCGAGGCCGATGAAGCCGGCGCCGATCACGACCACGTCGCGCGCGGCCGCCACGCGCGGCGCGAGCGCGTCGGCATGTTCCAGCGTGCGGATGCCGAATACGCCGTCGAGTTCGATTCCCTCAATGGGCGGCACGCGGTTGCGCGCACCCGTGGCGAGCACCAGGTGGTCGTACGGCACGCGCTCGCCGCTCGCCAGTTCCACGCACTGCGCCTCGCGATCGATCCGCGTGACCCGCGCCTCGGCCCGTTCGAGACGCTGTTGCTCGAACCATTCGTGAGTGCGAAAGCGCAGCGCCGTGGTGCCGATCTTGCCGAGCAGGTAAGCCTTCGATAACGGCGGACGCTGATATGGCACACCTGGCTCGTCGCCGATCAGCGTGATGTGTCCTTCAAAACCTTCCTGCCGCAGCGAAGCCGCAGTCTGATATCCGGCCTGGCCCGCACCGACAATGACAACGTTATTCAATGACATGAGAGGGATCGAGAGTACGAGTCGAGTAATCAGGCCAGATTCAGTGAATCGAATTTCGGGTAACGGCCGAGCGGCAGCAGCGTGATCGCGCCAAGCAGAAAGGCGGCGCCGCAGATCGACAGCATCGTCGTGTACGAGCCGGTCACGGTATAGATCCGGCCGAACAGCCACGGCGCCAATGCGGCTGCGATGGTGATCAGCGCGACGTGCATGCCGAACAGGCGCCCGTAATTGCGCATGCCGAAGTAACGCGCAATCAGATACGCGGCAATGTCGAATTCAGCGCCGGCGCCGAGGCCGATCAACAGCGTCGCAACCGCGAGCGTGGCGGCGTGATCGGCGCTGGTGGTGGAGAGCAGCAGACAACCCAGGGCGGGCATGGCGAGCGCGACCGCAGCGACCGCGGGTGCCCACAGGCGGTCGATCAGATAGCCGACCAGCAATCGGCCACCAATCAGCGAGAGTCCGAAGCTGCCGAATATATGACTGGCTTCGACCGCCGAGAGCCCTTTGTCGCGCAGGAGCGGCACGGTGTTGCTGACCATCGAGACCGTTGCGGCCACCACGAGCGAGAGAGCGATATTGAGCGTCCAGAAGCGCGCCGAACCCATCGCGTCACGGAACGCGAGCCCCGTATGCGCCCGCACCGGCGGCGCCGCACGATGGCCGGCGGCACGCTCGCCACGGCCCGCAGATGCGTCTTGCGCGGCCGGTGTCTGCAACCACATCAGCACGAGCGGCAACACCAGAATCAACGGCAGCGCCGCCAGCAAAAGAAACGCGGCTTGCCAGTTCCAGCGGCCGATCACCCACGTCACTGCCGACGGGATCAGAATTGCCGAGAGGCCCGTGCCTGAGAGCATCACGGCAAGTGCCAGGCCGCGATTGCGCTCGAACCACAGGTTGACCAGATGCGTCCACGTGATGTGCATCGTGCCCATGCCGGCGATCGGCAGCAGCGTGCACATCAGATAGAGCCACCCGATCGAGTGGCCCATCGCCTGCATCAGCGACATCAGCGCATAGACGACGGCGAGTCCGATCAGCGACGCGATCGTCACATGCCGCATCCCATAGCGGTCATTGAGCCAGCCGACAATTTGCGCGCCGATCACAGCACCGCCGAACAGAAAGCTGATCGCCGGTTGCAGTTCACCGCGGCTCCAGCCGAACGCATGTTGCAGCGGAATCACCAGCGAACCGAACGCATACAGCAGAGAAGCATTGGCGGCCACGCCAAGCCCGAGCATCGCCATCAGCACGGAGCGCCAGCCGGCGCGGAATTCGGTGAGGTCGATGGCGGCGGATTGAGACGAGTCAGAGGGGGGCATCGGCGGTTCCTTTGCGGATCGGCAAGCGACCACTGTGCGCACAAAACGCGCCTGGAAAGCAGTTCGCTACGGGTGTGGTATTCCACATACAGAAAACAATTCTACATATAGATTGATGCGGATAACTCGGTAGATGCCCTGGGAGGAGACGCGATTGGTTGCGTCATCGGTCTAAAGTGAGCCGCGTCATTGCTTGACCAGCAGCACGCTGGCGCCGAGCGGACCACCGCCTGCCGCTGCAATCGCCACCTCATGTGGCGCGACCTGGCGTTCGCCGCCTCGGCCCCACAACTGCGTGCAGGCCTCGTGCACATAGCCGAGGCCATGTGTACGTCCACCGGACAGCTGGCCACCGTTGGTGTTCAACGGCAAGTGGCCGCCGCGCGCAATGCGCTGGCCGCCTTCGACAAACGCGCCGCTCTCGCCGCGCGGGCAGAGTCCGAGTCCTTCCATCCATAGCATGGTCAGGATCGAAAAGCCGTCGTAGAGCTGCGCACTCCCGACGTCCTTCGGCTTCAGATCGGTGCGCGACCACAGCATGCGTCCGACGTCGAAGCAGGCGATCTCCGTTAACGAAATCTGATCCCACGACCACGGCTGATGCAGCGCGGAGCCGATGGCTTCGAGCCGGATCGGTGCGTTCGGCCCGTTGCACGCGAGGTCGGCGCGTGACAGCACGATGGCCGTGGACGCGTCGCAATGCACATCGCAATCGAACATGCGCAGCGGCGAGGAGATCATGCGGGATGCCAGGTAGTCGTCCATCGTCATTGCATTGCGAAACACCGCTTTCGGATTGAGCATCGCGTTGGCACGACAGGTCAGCGGAATCTGAGCAAGTTGCTCGGCCGTAGTGCCGTACTCGTGAAAGTGACGTTGCGCATACAGCGCCATCAGGTTGATGCCGGAGACGACATTGAAAGGCGTGTACCACTGCCAGAAATAGCTGCCGTCGCGGCCCACCGTCTTGTTGGTGAGCGCGCTGGCGGTCTTGTCTTTGAGGCGCGCGCTTGCCTCGGTAATGGTGCGAAACACCAAGACGTGTCTGCACAAACCGGCAGCGATCGCCATCGCGCCGTTCACCAGACCCGTGAGCGGGCCAGGTCCTTCGTAGCCTGCGCCATACCAGTTCACCTTCAGGCCGAGTACATTCATCAGCGCATTCGGACCCACCGGCGAGAACGGGTTGCCATTGTCGTTGTCGCCCGGCCAGCATGCAATCCCGTCGATATCTTCGCGGGTGAGGCCGGCATCGGCGATCGCTTCGAGCGCGGCGTCCACGCTCAACTGCATCGCCGTGCGGTTCGAAGGACGGCCCACTTCCGATTGACCGATGCCGCTGATCGCCACGTTCTTCTCGAACAGGTTCTCGCTCATGCCGCGCTCCGTTCGGGATCGGCTTCGAAGAGTGGCAGCCACACGTCTTCCTGCTGTTCAAATTTCACGCGCACCGGCATGCCGATATGCACGTCCGTGACCGCACCGCCGACGATATTCGTGACGAAACGCAGGCCTTCGCGCTCCGCGAGTTCGACGATCGCGACGACATACGGCACCGGAAGGTCGGGCAGCCATGCCTGATGATTGATCGTGAAACTCACCACCTTGCCGCGTCCCGAGACCGGCTTCGCGCCGACGTGCGACGACATGCAGCGTGGGCAGAGCGGCGCGGGCGGATGAAACAGATAGCGGCACGCATCGCAGTGGTAAATGTTGAGCAGACCATGTTCACCGCCTTGCCAGAACGGCGCGGTTTCAGCAGTCAGAAGAGGAAGTTTTCTCGGCATGGATGCGGTTGATTTCGTATTGCCTGGCAGTTGACCGTCTGTTGATGTCGCCATAATATATGAACAGAAACGCGAAAAATGTATTAAATTAGCGAGAACGGTGCAGGGTTTTCCCGCCAGGGAAATCACCCAGAAGCCCGGTCAAACACAGGAGACAGGCGTTCTTATGCCGACCAATCAACTCATCCATCGCAGAGTCATCGTCACGGGCGGTCTTGGCGCGTTAGGGCGCCAGGTCGGCGCCGAACTGAGCGCGCGCGGCGCACGTGTCGCGCTGGTGGATCGCGCTGCGAGCGTGGCGACCGACGGCGTGGAAGCGGTATTCGGCGGTGTCGATCTGGGCGATGCGGCCTGCACCTCGAGCGCGTTCGAGCAGATCGCCGGGCGGCTCGGCGGGATAGACGCGCTGGTCAACATCGCGGGTGGCTTTGCGTGGGAAACGCTGGAGTCGGGCAGCATCGAAACGTGGGATCGTCTTTACGCGATGAACGTGCGCACGGCGGCGATCGCTTCGCATGAAGTCCTGCCTTATCTGCTGCGCGAGCAGAGCGCACGCATCGTGAATGTCGGCGCATTGGCCGCCCTGAAGGCCGGTGCGGGCATGGGCGCGTACGCGGCGTCGAAGGCGGGCGTCGCGCGGCTCACCGAAGCGCTCGCGGAAGAACTGAAAGACCGCAACGTCACCGTCAACGCGGTGCTGCCGAGCATCATCGATACGCCCGCGAATCGCGCGGATATGCCGGACGCCGATACGTCGCGCTGGGTCGCGGCGGACAAGCTCGCCGCGGTGATCGCCTTCCTGTTGTCTGACGATGCCAGCGCGATGACCGGCGCGTGCCTGCCGGTAGCGGGGCGCGCGTGATGGCGACCGCACTTTCTCATGACCTGAACGCAATGCCGCAGCCGGCCGCCGCGCTGAGCTGGCATGACGGCTTCCTGCTTGGCTTTGCGCAGATGGACGAGACGCATCGTGAGTTCGTCGACTGTGTGGCTGCCTTGCAGCAATGCGACGAGGCAGCGGTGCCGAGGACGCTCGCGGCTTTCGAAAAGCATGCGGTCGCTCATTTCGAGCAGGAAGAGCAATGGATGCAGGACACGAGCTTTCCCGCCGCCCAGTGTCACGCGGACGAACACGCGGCGGTTCTGCGCTCGGTGCGCGAAGTTGCACAGATGCTGCGCGACGGCGCCGCCTGTCAGGTCGCGCGAGAACTCGCGGAGGCGCTCGCCGGCTGGTTTCCCGGCCACGCCGATTACATGGACGCGGCCTTGTCCCACTGGATGAGCAAACGTACCCATGGCGGCCTGCCGGTGGTCCTGCGACGCGCCATGCCGGGCAGCGCCGCCCCTGCGTCCGATTCATCCCTTCAAGCCGGAACCACTCGATGAGACTCGTCACTTTCCAATTGGCAGACGGCGTGCAGCGCTCCGGCGCACTGTTCGACAATGATCAGGCGGTACTCGATTTACGCGAGGCGAGCCGCATCGTGCGTGGCGGCGACAGTATCGCGTTGGCGAGCGTGCAGGCGTTGCTGACAGGCGGCGAGCCGTTGCTCGAAGAAGCCCGCGCGCTGCAGGCCCGCGCGCCCGCCGACGCGGTGCACGAACGCAGTGCCGTGAAGCTGCTCGCGCCGATTCAACCGCCCACGCAGATGCGCGACTGCTCGTGCTTCGAACTGCACTTGCGGCAGAGCTTCGCCGCGGCGCGTCGTGCGCGCGCCTTGCGTACGCCCGACCCGGAGGCGACGCTGAAGGCGATGAACACGCGCGCCGACGATCGCGTGATCGACACCTTCAACCGTCAGCCGATCTACTACAAGTGCAACCGCTTCGCGGTGATCGGCCCCGACGACGACGTGATCTGGCCTGCCTATAGCAAGCTGCTCGACTTCGAACTGGAGTTTGGCTGCTACATCGGCCAGCGCGCGAAAGATGTCTCGCGCGAGAATGCGCGCGCGCACATCTACGGCTACACGATCTTCAATGACATCAGCGCGCGCGACGCCCAGGCCACCGAAATGGGCGGCATGCTCGGGCCAGCCAAAGGCAAGGACTTCGATACGGCCAACGTGATGGGCCCGTGCCTCGTCACCGCCGACGAACTGGGCGACCCGTACGATCTGACGATGATTGCGCGTGTCAATGGCGAGGAATGGGGCCGCGGCAACACGCGCGACATGCGCTGGCAATTCGAGGACGTGATCGCGCATATCTCGCGCTCCGAGACGTTGCATCCGGGCGAGTTTCTGGGTTCAGGTACGGTCGGCAACGGCTGCGGACTTGAACAGCTCCGCTATCTGAAGCCGGACGATGTGGTCGAACTGGAGGTGGAGGGCATCGGCGTGTTGCGCAGCAGGATCGTGCGGCCGGTGGTGCAGGAGGTCGAAGCATGAGTGCCGCTCAAGCCGACGCCGCGCAACGGGCGCAAAGCACGAAGCCAGCGCTGTTAGCCGGTCTGAAAGTAATCGACTTTGCCACGGGCCTCGCAGGCAGCGCCACCGCGTTGTATCTCGCCGAAGCCGGCGCGGACGTCGTAAAAATCGAACGCCCACGCCATGAGGCCGAGCGCGACGAGGCACTCTTTCATGTGCTCGATCGCGGCAAGCGCCGCGTGACCGATGGCGACCTTGCCGCGCAGCGCGACCTGCTCGATAGCTTGCTGCCGGATGCCGACGTGCTGGTCCACGACCTCACGCCCGCCGAAGCATCCAGATGGTCGCTGGACGACGCGCAATTGCGGCAACGCTATCCGGCGCTGGTCATCGCGAGCGTGGGCGGCTGGCCGCGCCGTCATGCGCTCGCCGACGCTCCGGTGCGCGAGACGCTGGTGCTGGCGCGTCTAGGCATTCTTGACGAACAACCCGGGCATCGGCCTGGTCCGGTATTTATCCGCATGCCGTTCGCGAGCTGGATCGCCAGCTGGCTGAGCGCGGTCGGCGTTATGGCGCGGCTAATCGCGCGTGAACGCGACGGGCAGGGCGGCATCGCGCACACGAGCCTCGCGCAAGCCGCGCTCGTGCCGATGACGATGCACTGGTCGCGCGCCGCGCAGCCCACACCGGTGTTTGTCAAGGGGCTCGACAAGAGCGTGCCGATTCCGCTGCATCGCTGCGCCGACGGCCGCTGGATTCACGTGCATTACTCGCCCGACGCCGCGCCGTGGATGGCCGAAGCGCTCGCCGCGATGGGCCCGAACGAGGTAGCGCGCGCCAATGCGCAATGGCCGCCGAGCCATGTCGCGCCCAACTTCGGCGCGAACCGCGAAATCATCGCCACGCGCAATGCGCAGGACTGGGTCGAACATTTCTGGGCGCACGACGTCGCTGCGCAGATCGCCGCGCCGTTCGGCGAGATTTACGCCGACGAGCAGGCGCGGCTCAACGGTTATGTGGTCGGCGTGGACGATCCGGTGCTCGGCAGGACGTCCCAACCCGGACCGGCTTATCACGTCAATCCACCAGCACGTGTGCGCGGACCTTTGCAAGCACCGACGGCAGCACGCGATATCGACTGGTCGGACAAGAATCGCTTTGGCGCCACCGCTCGCGCGGATTCCGGCGTCGCTAATGGCGCTCGCGCGTCAGGCGCCGCGTCTCCGGCATCCCGTCCGCCGCTCGACGGTCTCAAGGTATTGGACCTCGGCGCTTATCTCGCCGGTCCGTTTGCCTGCATGGTGCTCGCCGATCTCGGTGCCGACGTCATCAAGGTCGAGCCACCCGCGGGCGACGCAATGCGACGGCTCGAGCGCGCCTTCGCCGGCACGCAGCGCGGCAAGCGCGGGCTTGCACTGAAGCTCGGCGCCGAAGGCAGCAAACCGGTTGTCGAAGCTCTTGCGAACTGGGCTGACATCGTTCATCACAACGTGCGCCTGCCTGCCGCGCGCAAGCTCGGCATTGCGCCCGAGCAGTTGCGGGCCATCAAACCGGCGCTCGTCTGCGCACACGTCAGCTCGTATGGTCCGCAAGGTCCCCGTGCCGATTGGCCCGGTTTCGATCAGTTGATGCAGGCGGCGGTCGGTTGGGAAGCGGAGTCGGGCGGCGAGGGCAATCCGCCGAGCTGGCTGCGCTTTGGCGTCGGCGATCATCTGGCGGCTTTGTCGTCGGTGTTCGCGGTGTTGCTCGCGCATCTCGCGCGCATGCGGACCGGCCAGGGACAGGCCGTCGCCTCGTCGCTGCTCGGTGCGATGACGATGACCGCGAGCGAAGCCGTTGTGATCGATCGGGAGCGCGCCTTGACGCCGATGGCGCATCTCGACGCGGGCCAGCACGGCATCGCGCCGACGCATCGCCTCTATCGCTGCAAGGATGGCTGGATCGCCGTGGCCGCGCTGAGCGTAGCGGAAGGCGACGCCTTCATGCGTGTCGCCGGCAAGGAGCCCGAAGCCGCGCTTGGTGTGCTCGACGTCACGGCGGCGCTGACCACATTGCACGCAGCGGGCGTACCCGCCGAGCCTGCATTGGAATCGCAAAGCGACGCGTTTCTCGACAGCGCCGACCATGCCGCCGCCGGGCTGCACGCTACGTACGGCCACGCCGTCTACGGCTCGCTGCAGCAGATCGGCGCGCTGTGGGACTTCGACGATTTACCGCTCGTCATCGAACGGGCGCCGCCCGCGCTCGGCGAGCACAGCCGCGAGGTGCTGGAGATGCTGGGTTTCGACGCGCAACACATCGAACAGCTGGTCAATCAGGGCATCACGCGTATTTGAGCGCCACGGAGACAAGGACAATGAACGAACTGGATTTCACCGGCAAGAACGTGCTGGTGGTGGGCGGCTCGAGCGGTATCGGTAACGGTATTGCCCAGGCGTTTCTGCAACGCGGCGCGACGGTACATGTGTGGGGCACGCGCGCTTCGGTATCCGATTACGCCGATTCGATCGATTCGAATCTGACGGGGCTGCACTATGCCCAGGTGGACGTCTCGGAGTCGGCGAACATCGAACGGTGCGCACTGCCGTTCGATCGTCTCGACGTGCTGGTGCAGGCGCAAGGCACGGTGCTATACGACCGTCAGGAGTTCAAGACGGCAGGCTTCAAAAAGGTGCTCGACATCAACCTCACCAGCCTGATGGCCTGTGCGGACCGTTGCTTCGAACCGTTGAAGGCGGCACGCGGCGCGATGATCATCGTCAGTTCGGCAGCAGCCTTTCATTCGACGCGCGGCAATCCCGCGTATAACGCGTCGAAAACCGGCGCCTTCGGTCTGACACGCACGCTAGGCGAAGCGTGGGCACGCGACGGCATCCGCGTGAACGGCATCGCGCCCGGGCTTGTGGAAACCAAGCTCACGCGCGTGACGACCGCCGACCCGAAGCGGCTCGAAGGCGCGCTGCGGCGCATTCCGCTCGGTCGCCTCGGCACGCCCGCGGACATGGCCGGCGGCGCACTGTTCCTCGCGTCGCCGCTGTCCGCTTACATGCTCGGCCAGACCTTGCTGCTCGACGGCGGCATGTTGCTCGCCTGAGTCTTATTCGCACGTTTACCTCGAAGAGGAACCGCATGTCCTGGGACTTTGAAACCGATCCTGACTTTCAGGCCGAACTCGACTGGATCGGGCAGTTCGTGCGCGACGAAGTCGAACCGCTCGAACATGTATTGGGCAGCCCGTGGAATATCCACGACCCGAAGTTTCAGATTCTCGTGAAGCCGTTGCAGCGGCAGGTGAAGGATCGCAAGCTGTGGGCGTGCCACCTCGGGCCCGAACTCGGCGGACCGGGCTATGGGCAGGTCAAGCTCGCGCTAATCAATGAGATTCTGGGCCGCGCGCTGTTCGCGCCGATCGTCTTCGGCTGTCAGGCGCCCGATTCCGGCAATGCGGAAATCCTGGCGCATTACGGCACTGAAGCGCAGAAGGTGCGTTATCTCGCGCCCTTGCTGGCAGGCGATATCGTCTCCTGTTTCGCGATGACCGAACCTCAAGGGGGCGCAGATCCCAAAGTCTTCACGACCCGTGCGGTGCGCGACGGTGACGACTGGGTGATCAGTGGGCAGAAATGGTTTGCGTCGAACGCGCGGTTCGCGGACTTTTTCATCGTGATGGCGATCACCGATCCGGATGTCTCCGCCTACAAGGGCATGTCGATGTTCATCGTGCCGGCGGGCACGCCGGGCCTAAGCATTCTGCGCAATGTCGGTATGGCCGACGAGCCTGAAGCGACGCACGCCTATCTGGCCTTCGACCAGGTGCGCGTGCAGGCCGACCATATGCTCGGCGCACCCGGCGAAGCCTTCGTTGTCGCCCAGGTGCGGCTCGGTGGCGGCCGCGTGCATCACGCGATGCGCACGATCGGTCTCGCGCAGAAAGCGCTCGATGCCTTGTGCGAGCGGGCGCTGTCACGTCACACGCAGGGCAGTGTGCTCGCCGACAAACAGATGGTGCAGGAAAAGATCGCGGACTCGTGGCTCGAACTGGAGCAGTTCCGCCTGCTCGTGATGCGCACCGCGTGGCGCATCGATCGCTATCAGGACTACCAGAAGGTGCGCAAGGACATCGCTGCGGTGAAGGCCGCGATGCCGAAGGTGCTGCATGACATCGCGGCGCGCGCGCTGCATGTGCATGGTTCAATCGGCGCTTCTTCGGAGATGCCGTTCGCCGGCATGATCTCGCGTGCCTTCCAGATGGGTCTCGCCGACGGTCCGACCGAGGTGCACAAGGTCACCGTCGCCAAACAGTTGCTGCGTGACTACGCGCCGTGCCAGGACCTGTTTCCTGCTTACCACCGGCCCACCGCAGCCGCGGCAGCCGAGCGCAAATTCCGCGCGGCGCTTGGCTAACTGCTCACAGGAGTAGGTGATGACGAATTCCGGCTGGCAAGCGGCCGTGGACCTCGAACGGCTCACGCAATGGATGGATGCGCAGTCACTCGAAAGCGGACCGATTGCCGACGCGCAGCCTCTCACGGGCGGCACGCAAAACATCCTGTTGCGCTTCAGACGCGGGGCGCGTGAATTCGTCCTGCGCCGGCCGCCTTTGCACGCACGGCCGGAAGTGTGCGCGACCATCGCTCGCGAAGCGCGCGTGCTGGGCGCATTGGCAGGCACCGCGGTGCCGCATCCGGCGTTGTTTGGATCCTGTACCGACGATGCCGTGCTCGGCGCGCCGTTCTATCTGATGGCGCCGGTGACAGGCTTCAACGCTTCGGCGGCGGCGCTGCCGGATTTTCATGCGCAGCCGCGAGCGCAGCAACGCATGGGCTACTCGATGGTCGATGCGCTGCTGCGGCTCGGCGAAGTCGATCCATTGGCGGTTGGTCTTGGCGACTTCGGCAAACCGCAGGGCTTCCTCGAACGGCAGGTCTCGCGTTGGCGCGGTCAGCTGGAGCATTATCAGGTGCATGCGGGCTGGCCCGGTCCGGCCTCATTGCCGGGCGTCGTCGAGGTCGCGCAGTGGCTGGAAGCGACTCGCCCCGCGCCGTCGCGCACCGGCATTCTGCATGGCGATTTTCATCTGGCTAACGTGATGTTCCGCAACGACACGGCCGAACTCGCGGCGATCATCGACTGGGAACTGGCTACTGTCGGCGATCCCATGCTCGATCTCGGCTGGCTGGTGGCGACTTGGCCGAATGCCGAGGGTCAGGGCGCGGGAACGATACGCGTCACACCGTGGCTCGGATTTCCGAGTGCCACCGAGCTCGTCGGCTACTACCGCGAGCGTAGCGATCGTGATTTATCCGCGATCGATTGGTATGTCGTGCTCGCGCGCTTCAAGCTCGGCATTCTGCTAGAGGGGAGTTATGCGCGGTCGTGCGCGGGCAAGTCATCGGCGGAACTTGGTAGCAAGCATCATGCGTCGGCTGTGCGCCTGCTCGGGCAGGCCAAAGATCTGATTGTGCAACTGGCGTGACGCACGTCCCCCCGGTGGCGCATGGCGTATTCGATACGAACAGAATAGAAACACGGAGACAGACATGGGTATCCAGAACAAACGCGTGATCGTGACGGGCTCAGCGAGCGGTATCGGCGCGAGTGCCGTAAAGGCCCTGGTTGCTGCGGGCGCGAAAGTGGCGGCACTCGATCTGAACGACGACACGGGCCGCAAGATCGCCGCAGATGCATCCGCAAAGGGGCCGGGCGTCGCGCATTATTTCCGCTGCGACGTGAGCCAGCGCGCGCAAGTCGACGACGCTTTCAGCGCGGCGGTGGAGCGCATCGGCGGCCTCGATGCGCTCGTGAATATCGCCGGCGTTGAGCGTAAATCGCCGGCGGAATCGATCACCCAGGAAGATTGGGACCTGATGTTCGACGTCAACGCGCGCGGCACGCTCAACACCAATCAGGCCGCTTTCGCGCATCTGAAAGAACACGGCGGGCACATTATCAATTTCGCGTCGGCGGCGGGCGTGATGGGCGTGCCGGGGCTCGCGCATTATTCGGCGGCCAAGGCGGCGGTGCTCGGCTGGACTCGCACGGCGGCGAAGGAGTGGGGCAAGCACCGCATCACGGTCAATGCATTGGCTCCCGCCATGTGGACCCCGATGTACGAGAAGTTCCGCGCCCGGCTGGATGCCGAACAACTCGCCGCGCACGACGTTTTCATGGCGCAGCAGATTCCGCTGGGCGGGCGCCTTGGCGATCCCGACACAGCGATGGCGCCCGTGCTGCTCTTTCTCGTCAGCGACGGCGCGAACTTAATCACCGGACAGACGCTGGCGGTAGACGGCGGTCTGATGATTCCTTGAGCGCGGGCACGCGATGACTGAACGTCTGCAAGGCCAGGTCGCGCTGATCACCGGTGCCGCCAGTGGCATAGGCGCGGCGACGGCACGGCGCATGTCGGCGGAAGGCGCCACGGTGGTGCTGGCCGATATCGACGTCGACGCCGGTGCTTCTCTGGCGCACGAACTGGCGAATGCATCGTTCGTGCGCACCGACGTGAGCGTTGAAGCCCAGGTCGCTCAGGCGGTCGAGCATGCATTGCAACGGCATGGCCGGCTCGACTGTATGGTGAACAACGCGGGATTGGTGGGTGCGTTCGGCTCAATTCTCGAGACCGACGCCGCTGCCTGGCACGCCACCCTTGCTGTGCTGCTCGATAGCGTGTTTTACGGTATCAAGCACGCCGGTCGCGCGATGGTGCGGCGAAAGGGCGGCTGCATTCTGTCGGTGGCGAGTACTGCCGGTGTCATCGGCGGTCTCGGGCCGCATGCGTACACCGCAGCCAAACACGGTGTGATCGGACTCACGCGATCAGCGGCCTCGGAACTCGCACCTCACGGCGTGCGCGTCAACGCGGTGGCCCCGGGTACGACCGTCACCAACATGATCGTGCAGGGCCTCGGCAGTCTCGAAGCGGCGCTCGACGCAGCCGCTACGGCATCGCCGCTCGGTACGCCGCTGATGCCCGAGGAAATCGCCGCCGCGCTCGTCTACCTGGCAAGCGACGATGCGCGCCATGTCACCGCGCACACGCTGGTCGTCGATTCCGGCGTGACGGTGGCGGGCGCATCTGGCAGCGGGCAGTTTCATCAGCGCGCGCCGGGTTTCATGGGCCGCATGCCTCGCGCAGCAGATCGAACCGACTGAATAGATCGAACCAATGAAGCAGAGCGCGCCACGCATTGATGCGATGCGCGGACATTTCGACCATCGCGCCGCCGCCCGCATGACATTCGCGTAGCGACCGGCGTCCATACACGGACCCACAAAGCCATACCCCGCCATACAGGAGAAAGACCCATGCTGATCGACGTCCACGCCCATCTTTTCACCCCCGCGATGCTCAAGCGCCACGAGTTCTGGGGCCCCTTCATGAAGACTAAAGGCCTGACGGTGGGTCATTTTTCGCTCGGCACGACGCAACCGTCAAAAGCGCGCGATGACGACGAAGCCGAGGCCAACCTGCTCGCGCGCATGACGCACGACGCGCGCCGCAAGCTGATGACCGAGCGCGGTGTCGACAAGCTGGTGCTGTCCACGCCGTCGCATGCGTTCATGTACTGGGCCGGCGAATTCGGCGACGAATACGCGCGCATCTGCAACGACGAACTCTCCGCCTTCTGCGCAAAGGACTCGGAACATTTCGCGTTCTGGGCGCATGCGAACCTCGCCAATCCGGCCGAGGCTGCACGCGAAATCGAACGTGCGGTGACGCAACTCGGCGCCAGGGGCGTGTGCGTGGGCGGCGCCAATTTCAATGGACTGGAAGCGCATAGCGAAGAACTGTTCCCGGTGTGGGAGCAGCTTGAAAAGCTCGATGCGCCGATCATGGTGCACGGCTTCAACCAGTCGATCTACTGGGGCGAAAAGCATACCGACGACAGGTTCGAAACCACCTCGATCGTCGGCGACTGCGTCGACGAAACGTTGTTCTTCTGGAATCTGATCAACGGCGGGGCGCTCGATACGTTCCCCGGCTTGAAGACCTACATCACGCACGCGGGCGGCATGGCGATTTTCCAGCTTGGACGCCTGAACGATCTCAACCGCGTGATGGCGCCGGACTCGCGCAACAAGCGTCCGGTGATGGATTATCTGCCGAACTTCTACTTCGACCTCGATGTGCACGCAACTGGCTTGCGCCGCGGCGTGGTGGAGGTGGTCGGCGTGGATAACCTGGTATACGGCACGAACTTCGGCGGCGCGTACGAGCACGGCGACTTGACCGAAGGCCTCGGACTGTCGGAGACGGACCGCGAGAAGATCCGCAGCGGCAATGCCATCAAGCTGCTGAAGCTCGACGTCAGCGAGCAGGTCGCCGCCTGAAGCAGTAGCGCGCGCAAAAACATAGCACGCAAGGAAGTCTGCAACGCGAGCCGGTGCGATGCCTGGTGGCACCGTGCCGGCGAGACTCGATAAAAAGACGGAGACACGCATATGACGACAGGCAACTGGTGGGCGGCGGCGCTTCGCGAATCGGTGAACGGCGAGAAGCCGCTCGCCGTCGTGTGCAATGGTGAGGCGCTGGTGTTGTTTCGCAATGCGGCAGGCGAGCTGTGCGCGCTGGAGGATCGGTGTCCGCATCGGCGCGTGCCGCTTGCGCTCGGGACGGTCACGCCGAAGGGGCTGCAATGCGGTTATCACGGCTGGACCTTCAATGGCACGACCGGGATGTGCGCCACGATTCCGAATCTGCGTGAGGACGAGCGCGTGCCGTCGCGTTACGGCGCGCGTGCCTATCGGGTTGCCGAAAGCAACGGCTTCGTACACGTGTGGTTAGGCGAAGGCGGCCCCGACGACTCGCGGCTGCCAGGTGCAGACTATCAACCGCAAGGCACCGAGTTCAGCGGCGCGGCCGTGGTCAATATCGCCCACGACGAGTATCTCGCGGCGATGCTCGACGGTCCCGAATGCCTGCTCGAATTCGGCAGCGTGCGTATCACCGATTTCTTCCTCGGCGATCCACGGTTGGAAGCAGGGCGTCTCGTGGTCGATCGCGGCGCGGTATGGACGACGCGGATGCTGCCGCCAGCCTTCGTCATCGATCATCCGCTGATTGTACGCACGGCGGTGCCGCTCGAGGGCGGCACGATACGCGTCGAGTTGCTGGATGCGGACGAGGCGCCACTCGTGACTTTGTGCATCGCTTCCAGTGCCAATCGGCGCGGCACTACCAGCCTGTGCTGGCGCGGTTTCAGACACGACACGCGGGTGGCCGGCGCGCCGCTGCGCTGGCATCTCGCCCGGCGTCGCGCACGCGCGCCGTTCCAGATCCATCAAATGATCGACGGCGCCGTGCTGGCCGCGTTGCTGGTGGCGCCGTCGCGTGATCTGGCCGCGGCACGCGCCGCGCGGCGTGCGCCTTTAAGCGAGGCCGCCTGAGCTGTTTCCCATTTTCACAAGGAGCACCGCATCATGAATGCCGTCACCGAAACACTCGCCACCGACTCGGCCGATGCCGCGGCCGACTCGGCCGCCACACGGTCCAGATCCGCGCGCCGCGACTGGACCCCGCTCAACTACGATCTGCACGACGCCTGGTTCCCGGTCTCGCATAGCCGCGATGTGACGGAGAAACCGATTCGCCGCATCGTCCATTCGCAGCCGTATTTTCTGTGGCGGGACCACGCGGGTAAGCCTTTCGCCGCCGAGTTCCGCCCCGAGCAACTGGACCAGCGCCGTGCGCAGGCCAGCGCGTTCACTGGCGGCTCGGGTTTCTATCCGGCGGTGGAGTGCTATGGCTATATCTGGGCGTGGTACGGCAATCCGGATAACGCCGACGAGCAATTGCTGCCGCACATTCCGTTTTTGCCGCTCGACGGCAGTTTGCCCGGCTATACGCAACGCACGGTGCGCTTCGACTCGACCTCGGCGCTCTCGATCGAGAATCTGATCGATCTCACGCATGCCGATTTTCTGCACGCCAATACGATCGGCGACGGCGCGTCCGAGTCCGACATCGTTGAAACGGAATGGACTTCGGAGACAGTTACGCGCACCCGGATCGTCACGCAGAAGTCGGTGGCGCCGATCATGCGCTGGGTAGGCGGCGTGCGCGCGAAGTACCAAGATTTTCGTGCGGTGCTGCACGTGCATTTGCGCAGCAACGTATGCATTTCCTATCCGCGTTTCAGGCCCGGCTACGACGTGCCGAACCTGCAGCCGTTCGTGCCGGTGGGCCGCCATCGCTCGCGCTGCGACGTCACCTTCAATACGACGGCCGCGCCGATTCCGTTGCGCTATGTGATGCCGCGAATCGCGTTCGTGATCCAGCCGCAGGACAATTCGGTGATCCGGCCGCAGAACGAACGCTATTTCGAACCGGACGACCGCCTCGATCTGCATTCGCGTTTCGATGCGCCGGGTACGCGCTATCGCTTTCTGATGGATCAACTGGTGCAACGGCAGGCGCGCGGTGACTGCTCGTACGGATCGGACGCCGAACCAGGACGTGACATCCGCGCGCTGCTCGGGATGGTGGATTGACAGCCCGCGAGAGCGGGCGTTGGAGAGAAGGACGGGCGTGCATAACGCCCGTGCACTTCGCTAACGCGCGCGGATAAACTCGCGGCAGAGTTCGAAGAATGGATGCGTACAGTTCGCAAAGGCCTGCACCACATCGAAATGGTCGCAGTCGTCGATGCGGTAATGCGGCATGAAACGCTGCGCATTGCCGAATGTTGTTTCGTAAGCGCGAGCCTGCTGATGAAACGCTGCCGTCTCGGCGCCACCCACCGCGAGCAGCTGCGGCGCGTCGGTCGCGGGAGGATGCCGCAACGCACTCGCGGCGCGCGCCTGCTCATGGTCGAGCTGCAAACCTTCGTTGATCGAGGTGCCGCACAGCGGCTCCAGGTCGAATAGTGCCGAGATCAGGATCGCGCCGCTGAGCATCTGTTTCGGCAAATCGTCGCCGAGCGCATCCCAGTGCGTCGCCATCATCCGCGCGGCGAGGTGACCGCCCGCCGAATGGCCGCTAACGAACCAGCGCTTGCGCGAGCACCCGAGTTCGCCGGCGTGACGCCACAGCCATGCCAGCGCCCGCTGCGATTGCGCGACGATCCCTTCGACCGAAACCGCCGGACACAGCGTGTAATTCACGAGCACGACCGACACGCCCGCGGCCGCGAACGGTTCGGCCACGAAGCTGTACACCGACTTGTCGCCGCGTTGCCAGAAGCCGCCGTGAAAGAAGATCAGCAGCGGTGCATCGGCGGACGCGGCGGGAAAGTAGTCCAGACGATCCCGTTCGCTCGGGCCGTACGCCACATCCAGTTGCGCGCCCGGCAAGTGCCTGAATGTGGCTGAACGTGCCAGCCATTCCTGCAGGAGGCTGGACTCGAAATCGGGGCGCAGCAGGCGCATGTTGTATTGCGCTTCGAGTTCGGCGGACAGCGGAGTCGTGGTGGACAGAGTCATGGCGTGATCACAACGAAGCGAACCCGAGTGCCTGACGGAAGCGATTCTTCACAAAGACACCATCGCGTGAGGGCAACGCGCGCGGTAACTCGTCCGCTTTGACATGCACCTGCGCGAAGTTCAGTCCTGCGCGTGCGTTGATCCGGGCGGCTAACGCCTCGACACCGTCGAGGGAGTAAATTTCGGCAGCCTGTTCGATGCCGCATGCCCGCGCCACCTGCGCGAGCCGGGTCCCAAGACTGCTATGGCTGCGCTGCATGCCGGTTTCGCCGAAGTGGCCGTTGTCCAGCACGACCACGCTCAGATTAGGCAGCTGTTGTGCGCCGGCGGTTGCGAGGCTGCCGATGCCCATCAACTGTTCGCCGTCACCGGTAATCGCCAGCACGGGGCGATCGCGTTGCGCGAGCGCGAGGCCGAGCGCGACGGAGGTCGAGCCGCCCATTGCGCCCCAGAGATAGAAGTAGCGGTCCGAGTCGCCTGAGGCGAATACGTCGTAGGTCGGCGAACCGAGGCCCGTCACCACCAGCGCGTTCGGGCAAAGCGCGAGCAGACGCGCGACGAATTCGCGACGATCGATCGACGCGGAAGAAGCGATGGAAGAGGCGGTGTTCATTTTCGTTCCCACTTTTTGCGTCCAATGAGGCGCTGCGACAGCAGCACGGCAATCTGCTGACCGCCTTCGAAGGCGGCGTCGAGGCCGGCGGACACCATGTCTTCGACTTCGTCAGGCGTCGAGGCGCGCCATACGGTGATCCCCATCAATTCGAGCGCTGCCTGGGTCGCCTGGCCCATCGGGCATTGCCAGGGGTTGAACTCGGCATACTCGCCACGCATCGTCACCAAGGTGAGAAACGGGAAGCGACAGCTTTGCAACAACGAGAACATGTTCACGCAATTGCCCACGCCGCTGCTTTGCATCAGCAGTACCGCGCGCTGGCCGCCGAGCCATGCGCCGCTCGTGAGCGCGACGCCTTCCTCTTCGGTGGTGAGCACGATGTCGCGCATCTGCGGGTCCTGCTGGACGCGGCGGATCACGTGCGCGTGGCCGGCATCCGGCACGTAGGCGACCTGGCGTACGCCGCCGCCCTTCAGAATGGAGAAAATGTTCTCCTGCCAGTTCGATACTGGCGACTCGGTTGTGCTCATGTCTCCTCGTGAATCCGTGAATGTGTAGCGCTATGCTAGGGCGAGAGACGGACGCAGCGCCAATAACAAAGGTTGCTGGTGATATCAGCTTTTGGCATGGACGTGCGCAGCGCCTTGCGCCCTCAACGCATCACGAACGGATTGGCGCTGCCCGCTCCCGTGTTGACCCACACACTCTTGGTTTGCAGGTACGCGTGGATCGCCTGGGCGCCGTTTTCGCGGCCCAGACCTGAATCCTTATAGCCGCCGAATGGCGACATGAAACTGACCGCACGATAGGCATTGAGCCAGACGGTGCCGGCCTGGAGCCGCTCCGACACGCGAAACGCGCGAGCTATGTCCGATGTCCAGACCCCCGAACCGAGTCCGAAGCGCACGTCGTTGGCAATGCGCAGCGCGTCGTCTTCGTCCCTGAAGCGAATGATCGACAACACCGGGCCGAACACCTCTTCCTGGGCGATGCGCATGCTGTTGTCGACGTCGCCGAAAATAGTCGGTTCGACGAACCAGCCGCGTCCGCATTCCGGCCGTGTCCCTGCGCTGCCGCCAAGCAGGAGCGTGGCGCCCTCGCTCTGTGCGGCATCGATGTAGTGCAGCACCTTGTCGTATTGGGGACGCGTGGTAATCGGGCCGACCTGTGTATCCACCGACATCGGATCACCCATCCGCGCCGTGCGTGCGAGCGCTAGCAATCGCTCGACGAACGCGTCATAGATCGACTCCTGCAGCAGCAGCCGTGAACCGGCAATACAGGTCTGTCCAGTCGCGGCAAAGATGCCGGCGACCGCGCCGTTGACGGCGTCGTCGAGATTCGCATCGGCGAACACGATGTTCGGCGATTTGCCGCCCAGCTCCAGACTCACGTGCTTGAACTGGCGCGCGGCGGCTTCGTTGATCGCGCGTCCGGTGCTGTCCGCGCCGGTGAAGGTGATTTTGCGCACCAGAGGATGTTCGACGAGCGCCGTCCCCACATCGCGACCGAATCCGGTCACGACGTTGACCACACCCGGCGGAAAACCGGCCTCCTCAATCAGCCTGACGAATTCCAGCGTGGACGCCGAAGTGAATTCCGACGGCTTGATCACGACGGTGCAACCTGCAGCGAGCGCCGGCGCGATCTTCCACGCGGTGAGCAGCAACGGCGAATTCCAGGGCGTAATTGCCGCGACCACGCCGAGCGGCTCATGGCGCGTGAAATTGAAGAAGCCCTTTTTTTCGAGCGGAATCACGCTGCCTTCGATCTTGTCCGCGAGACCGCCGAAGTAATAGAACCACTGCGGAATATAGTTCAGCTGCCCGGCCATTTCGGCAAACAGCTTGCCGTTGTCGCGCACTTCGGTGGCAGCAAGCTTTTGCGCGTCGCGTGCGATCAGGTCGCCCAGCCGTCGCAACAGCGCGCCGCGTTGCGTTGCGGTCAACTGCGGCCATGCGCCGCTCGTGAAGGCGCGGTGCGCAGCCTGAACTGCCAGATCGGCGTCGGCGGGGGAGCCTTCGGCAATTTCCGCCCAGGCGTCGCCGGTGTACGGGTTGTGCGATTCGAACCAGCGTTGGCTTTGCGGCGGCGTATCCTTGCCGTCGATGTAATGCACATAGCGTTGCATGTTAATTCCTGTTTCAAAGGAGGGCGCGGCGGCGAGCCCGCTCAAGCGGCTTCGTCGATCACCGGATTGCTCAGCGTGCCGATGCCTTCGATCGTGATGTCGCAGACGTCGCCGCCGTTAAGCGGCCCGACGCCGGATGGCGTGCCGGTGAGGATCACATCGCCGGGCAGCAGGGTGACCGCCTGACTCAGATAAGACACGATGAAGGGCACGGAGAAGAGCAGGTCCGACGTGTTGCCGTCCTGGCGCTGGGTGCCGTTGACGCTCGACTGCACGCGCAAATTGCCGGCATCGAGTCCCGTGGCGATGACGGGTCCGAGCGGGCAAAAGGTATCGAAGGCCTTGCCGACCAGCAAACACCCGTAGCTCATTTCGCGGTTCTGGATCACACGCTCGCTCACATCGTTCGCGCAGGTGTAGCCGAAAACGTAGTCGAGCGCATGGGCGATATCGATACGACGGCCCTTTCTGCCGAACACGATGGCAAGCTCCGCCTCGTGATGGACCACCTGGGCCTCGCGCGGCCGGACGATGGCCTCATCTGGGCCGATGGCCGCTGTCGTCGGCATCATGAAGAACTGCGGAATCTCAGGCGTCTTCGCGCCAGCCTCGGCGATATGACCGACGTAGTTCATGCCAACCGCGAAAAGTCTCGGCGCGAGCAGCGGGCAGAGAAGTTTCGCGTCAGCCAACGCATCTGTCTGACCGACCGGTATGATGCCGTCGAAGGGCGAGCCGCCCAGCCGCTCCAGATGCTCGCCTTCGAGCACACCATAGTGAACGGCGTCATGCAATTGATAGCGGGCGATTTTCATGGGATGTCCTGGGGTGTTCTACAGCTTGCCGAACTCGAGGAAGGCGTCATACGGATCGCGACCGCTGCGGATGGCCGTGCGCATGCGTGAATCCGTGCTCATTGTCTTGACCGTTTCGGTAATGACGAACTCCGCATGTTCGCGCTCGATCAGGAGCGTGCCGTCGCGATCGCCTAGCAGGTAGTCGCCAGCCGACACGGTGACGCCGCCGATGACCACCGGCACATCGGTGGCTTCCAGGCGCCAGCTGCCGACAATGTCGATCGGGCTGGTATAGCGGGCGAAAACAGGAAAACCGATGGCTTCGATTTCGTCCGCATCGCGTGAACCGCCATCGATGTAATACCCGCGGATGCCACGCTGCTTGAGGGCCTCGGCGGCGAGATCGCCCATCGCCGAGCGCGCATGGTCATGCGGCTGGCACACCACGACGTGGTCGCGCGGCGCGCCCGATAGAACCCTGGAAATGAAGAGCTCCAGCGATTCGCTGACCGAGATAGTCGGGTCGGCGCGTCCGGTGACGGTAAACACCGGTCCGGCGAGTTTCATTGTGGGTGCAAGGCCTTTGATGTCG
This sequence comes from Paraburkholderia madseniana, assembly GCF_009690905.1. GTDB lineage: Bacteria > Pseudomonadota > Gammaproteobacteria > Burkholderiales > Burkholderiaceae > Paraburkholderia > Paraburkholderia madseniana. Next base: position 58,176 of record NZ_VOSW01000015.1, on the reverse strand, counting down.
CGCGGCAATTCGTGGACGGGCAAGCCGTGGATGCGTAGGACATCGAAAAGACCCGGGGTGTTGCAGGTGGCCAGTTGATCGGCGAGTGAGGTCATTGGAGTTCTCTTTGCCAAAGGGCGGATAACGCAGATGAGCGCGTGCGGTGTCTTTTCTCCTGGCGGCGCATCCGCGGCTAAGGGATTCTAGGAGCCGCATCGGCGGGATGTCGAATCACAAAAGTTGATGCTTCGATCAGTCCGGGGTATGGCTAGGCTCGATCCAACGGGCGCCTTCCCATTCGCCGCTGCAAGCGATATCCCTCACGCAGTTCTGCAGCACGGTGGTGGCGCATCTAACCGCTGTGGAGGACCGTCTCGTCGTCGGGATTGCCAGATAAATTCGCCTTAAAAAGGCTTCGCCGTCGATCCGTGCAGCGCTGAACACGCCGCGCTCGATCTCCTGCTGAACGGCAACACGAGGCATCACCGTCGCGCCGTATCCCTGCGCAACTAGCGCTTTCTGCACGCTCAAAGCATTGGTCTCGGCAGCAAAGGTGATGTCGACTCCGGCTACCGCGCAGGCATGTTCGACCAGGCTTCGCAGCCGGTGCGGTGCGCTTGGCAGAACCAGCGGCGCTTCTCCAAGTGCCGCGACGGAAACCGGATAGTCGTCGCTCAGGCCAATCGAAGCCAGGCCAACAAGGCTCAGCGACTCTTCGACCAACGGCCTGGCATCCAGCGCCGGCGAAGCCGCGGGGTCGTACAGCAGTGCGGCGTCGATCTCGCCACTTTCGAGCCAGCGCAGCAAATGATCGGTATAGCCTACCGAGAGCGACACCCGTATCTGTGGAAACGCCCGCTGCAAGGCGCCGACCAGCGGTGCGGTCAGCAACTCGCAGCTACTGGGAAGCAGACCTAAACTTACCGTGCCCGACACGAGTCCCGGCGTCGGCCGGATCTCCTGCTGCGCTGATTCCAACTCACGCAAGGCTCGCCGCGCGCGATCGAGCAGGATATGGCCGGCTTCGGTCAACTGCATGCCGCGGCGATCGCGCTCGAATAACGGTGCGCCTACGTCGTCCTCGAGCAACTTCAATTGCCGCGACACCGCGGGTTGCACGATATGCAGCAACTCGGCGGCGCGCGTCGCACTGCCCGTGTCGGCGATCGCAAGGAAAGTGCGGATCTGGCGAATGTCCATAGCAAGTCCGGTAGTTCAAACATACGCTGCATGCAATCGACCGCCACGCATGTCAGTGCGTGATACGGCGATCAGTTTTTGTCATTCGACAGCGAATTGCACGCAATTCTAAGATGACTCCCTGCCAACACACCATCGCGTTCAGCCGAGCGTTTACGCGAATGCTGCGCATATCGGAGACAAGCCACATGACAGTGAAGCCCAACCTCATCGGCGGGGAATGGTGCGAAGGATCGAGCTCGATCGAGAGCATCAATCCGTCGGATAGACGTGAAAGCATCGGGCACTACGCGCTCGCGGACGCGACGCAGATGCGCGAAGCAGTCGCGGCGGCGCGCGCGGCGCAACCCGCGTGGAGCGCCACGACGAGCCAGGCGCGCAGCGACCTTCTGCTGAAGACGTCGATCGAACTCGCGGCCCGCAAGGAGGAAATCGGCGAACTGGTCTCGCGTGAAGCAGGCAAGACGCGCGCGGAAGGCATTGGCGAAGTAGTGCGAGCCAGTCAGATCTTTCAGTTCTTTGCCGGAGAAGCCGTGCGTTATGGCGGCGAGAACCTGCCGTCGGTGCGTCCCAACATCAACGTCCAGATCAGCCGCGAACCGGTGGGTGTCGTCGCATTGATTACGCCATGGAATTTTCCCATTGCGATTGCCGCGTGGAAACTCGCACCGGCGCTCGCGTTCGGCAACACTGCTGTGCTCAAGCCCTCGGAAGAAACGCCCGGCGTCGCGTGGGAGCTGTTTCGCGTGCTGGAGCGCAATGGCTTGCCGGCCGGCGTCGCGAATCTGATCAATGGACGCGGTGCGGATGCCGGTGAGGCGCTTGTTGAAGGTATCGACGCGCTGAGTTTCACCGGCAGCGTGCGCACCGGACGGCGTCTCGCGCAAAGCGCGATCGCCAACATGGTGCGGGTCCAGCTGGAAATGGGCGGCAAGAATCCGCTCGTCGTTCTCGACGACGCGGACCTGGGTGTCGCTGTGGAATGTGCACTGAACGGCTCGTTCTTTTCGGCGGGACAACGTTGCACCGCATCGAGCCGTCTGATCGTGACCGATGCGATCCACGACCGTTTCGTCGACGCATTGCGCATCCGCATGCGCTCGTTGACGATCGGCCACGCGCTGACAGCCGGCACGGACATCGGCCCGCTCATCAATCAGCGCCAGCTGGACATGGTGCAAGGCTATATCCAGACCGGACGTGATGAAGGCGCGGTGCTGGTCGAAGGCGGCCAGTTGTTGCAGCCCGGTACGCCCGGCTTCTTCATGCAGCCCGCGCTGATGACCGCCACGTCGAACAGCATGCGCATCAACCGGGAGGAAGTGTTCGGCCCGTTCGCGACGGTCATCCGCGCGTCCGGCTACGACGAAGCACTGGCGCTCGCCAACGACACCGAATACGGCCTCTCGGCGGGCATCTGCACGACCTCGCACAAGTACGCGAGCCACTTCCGCCAGCACGTCAGAAGCGGTCTCGCGATGATCAACCTGCCGACTGCAGGCCTCGACTATCACGTGCCGTTCGGCGGCATTAGGGCGTCGAGCTACGGTCAGCGTGAGCAGGGTACTTACGCGGTGGATTTCTACACGAACAGCAAAACGGCCTACGTCGGTTACTGAACCGGCCGGCCCTCTCTGATAACGCTGGACGACAACAGGACCTGAGTGATGGAAAAGATCGGATTTATCGGCCTCGGCCGCATGGGCAAGCCAATGGCGGCCAATCTGCGCAAGAAGGGCTTTGATCTGGTCGTGATGGATTTGAACCGCGCGGCCGTCGCGGAACTGGTGGAACTGGGTGCGCGTGCCGGCGAAAGCGTTGCGCAGATCGCGCGCGATTGTTCGATTGTCGTGACGATGCTGCCGAGTTCGGTGGAAGTGGAGCAGGTTGCGCTGGGCGCTGATGGCATCTTCGCCAACGCCGCGCGCGGCAGTGTGCTGCTCGATATGAGCACGATCGATCCGCTCGCCACTGACCGGCTGGAAGCGCGAGCGCGCGAACATGGTCTCTCGGTAGTGGACGCACCGGTTGGCCGTCTCGCCGAGCATGCGGACCGTGGGGAATCGCTCTTCATGGTAGGAGCGAGCGATGCGGATTTCGCCCGCGTCAAACCCTTGCTCGACGCGATGGGCACCACCGTCTATCACTGCGGGGCCGTCGGCACCGGTGGCCGCACCAAGCTGGTCAACAACTATGTCGCCGTCACGCTGTGTCAGGTGAATGCGGAGGCGCTTGCGCTGTCGCAGCGCTTCGGCCTCGACATCACGAAGACCCTGCAGGTGCTCTATGGCACCTCGGCGAGCAATGGCCAACTGCGGATGAACTTCCCGAACAAGGTGCTCGCGGGCGATACCACGCCGGGCTTCACGATCGATCTTGCGCACAAGGACATGGCGCTGGTACTCGGCGCCGCACACGCAGCGAAGGTGCCGATGCCGGTGGCGGCCGCCGTGTTCGAGTCGTTCAGTCTCGCACGGGCCAGCGAGTATGGCCGCATCGACTTTTCCGGCATTGCCGACGCGATCTGCGATCTGGCGAAGATCGACAGGGCACGCGTGCCGAAGGGCTGGACCGCTTCCTGAACATAAAGACATCGCTGGCAGACTCATGACGAAGACCGGGCGCGACCAGGTATGAACGTGCCCGCGTCGCACCCGTAGGGGATTATCCGGATCAAAAACTCAAAATATGTACACAGATAGCAAAAGTGTTTATATTAACAACTTAACCCCACGAAGGGTAAGTCAAGGAGACAAGCATGTTGACGCAGACCAGTCCCACACTGGCCGACGGCACCAAGGTCGCTGATCTGGTGAACGTCGAAACGCGAGAGGTGCAGATGCGCGCTCTCTCGGACCCCGAACTATACGAACTGGAGATGGAGCGGATTTTCGGCAAGACGTGGCTGCTGCTTGGCCACGAAAGCGAAATTCCGAACTCCGGCGACTTCATGGTCCGTGACATGGGGTCGGACTCGGTGCTGGTCACGCGCGACAAGAGCGGCGAGATCCACGTCATGCTGAACGTGTGCTCGCACCGTGGCATGCGGGTTTCCACGCTGGACGCCGGTAACACGCAAATCCACACCTGCATTTATCACGGCTGGGCGTTTCGTCCAAACGGCCAGTTCCTCGGCGCGCCGGTCGAGAAGGAATGCATGCACGGCAAGATTCGCAGCAAAGACGAGCTATCGCTGAAAAAGGCGCGGATGACGCTGTACGGTGGCCTGATCTTTGCGACCTGGAATCTGGACGGCCCGTCGTTCGAGGAATTCCTTGGCGATGCGAAGTGGTATTACGACATGCTGTTCAAACGCAGCGACAGGGGCATCGAAGTGCTCGGGCCGCCGCAGCGCTTCATCGTGCGCGCCAACTGGAAGACGGCCGGCGAACAGTCATCGGGCGACGGCTATCACACGCTGACCTTGCACCGCTGGCTCGGTGAAGTAGGTGCGTATTCGAAGAAAGACGAAAAGGGCGGCGATCTGAGCCCGGAAATGTACGGCGTTGAAATCAGCTCGCCGCACGGGCACGCGCTGCGCTGCATCGACCTCGGCCGCAAGATTCGCCGTCTGACCGGACTCGACCCGGATCAGCTGACGGTCGAACAGAAGCTCGAGGTGCTGCCGCCCGCGGGCATGACAAAGGAAATGGTCAGCCAGCTCAAGCGCAATCTGAACGAAGGCCAATTGCAGGTGCAGACCTCGATGCCGCCGCAAGTGGGCGGCATGTTCCCTAACGTGCTGTTCGGCTTCCTCTATATTCCCCAGGCCGATGGCTCGGTGATCGGCTCGATCACGCTACACGCCTATATTCCGCGCGGACCGGACAAGCTCGAGTTCGTCAACTGGGTCTTCGCGGAAAAGGACTGTCCGCCCGAGGTGCGCGAGCAGATGCTCAAGCAGACCATCCAGTTGTTCGGCACGTCGGGCATGGTCGAGCAGGACGACTCCGACACATGGCCGCATATGACGCTCGCCGCTAAGGGCGCGCAGGGCAAAAAGCAGACGCTCAAGTATCAGGCGATCTACGAAACCGGCGCACCGGCAGGCTGGCCAGGTCCGGGCATTGTCAACGAAGGCTTCACGAAGGACGACACGCAATGGCACTGGTGGCTGCACTGGCGCGAACTGATGACCTCGGAAAGTTGAGCGCCGCGCGCCAATCAAAGCCACTCAAGGAGACAGTGTGATGAGCGAAGTAAAAGAAGCCGTGCAACAGGCCGCGACGCCGCAACGTGCTCGTGTGCCGCTTGGTTCAGCGGTATATAACGCGGTGGTCGAGTTCCTGTACGACGAGGCGGTGCTGCTCGACGAGATTCGCCTGGAAGAATGGGGCGCGACGCTCGCCACCGATCTCGTCTACGCGGCGCCGCTGCGGCAAACACGGCCGTATGCGCAGCATGAGTCGTCGGTCATCCGCACGATGCAGCATTATCACGACAATTATCGCTCGATCATGGGCCGGATCATGCGCCTCACGGGTACCAAAAGCGCGTGGGCGGAAGACCCGCCGTCGCGTACGCACCGGCTCGTGACTAACGTGCTGGTGTACGAAGGCGATACGGCCGGCGAATACGTGGTGCGCAGCAATCTGCTGGTGACGCGCAGCCGTTTCAACTTTGACGATCTGGATCTGATCAGCGGCGAGCGCCATGACGTGCTGCGCCGCAGCGGCGACACGTTCAAGCTGGCGCGCCGCGAGATCATTCTCGATCAGGCGGTACTCGGCACGCCGAATCTGGCGATCTTTCTCTAGGCGTTACCGTTTCTCGAGGCTTCGCGAGCCAAGGAAGTTGCCCCCTGTTTCTGGGGGCTTTTTTTATGGCGGGCGATGCCTGGTGGCTTATTCGGCGAAGGCCAGCCATGCCAGATCGTCGGCGCACAGGGCAGCGGGGCGCGTGGCAAAGTCCAGGGTCGATCCCACGATGCGAATCGCCTGTTCGGCTCGCACGGGCTGTTGGGCAAAGCAGTTGCCGTTAGGACGTGCGTGTACTTGTTCGTCGAGATTCATACCACGTCCTTTGGCGATGCCGGTCGCACGCCTGAGAATCAGCGCCGCTTCGGCCTCTTCGCCCGGCAGCGTAGTGAGCGCCCAGCGCGCCATGCCGTGATACAGATCGATGCCCGCATACGGCGGCGGTCCCTGAATCACCGTGCCCACAACCTTCCATTCCAGCAAGGGAATGCCGTCGCGTGCGAGCGCCGGGTGCGTGCGATCATCTACGCGCGTCGGCACTTCGACGTCGTATTGACGCCGCAATGTACCGCGCGCTGCCGCGGCGATCGCCAGTCCAGAGAGTTCGAATAGATGAGTGCATTGCTCGCTGGCATCCGCCACGCGTGTGACTTCATGGGCTGTTTGCGTCAATGTCATGCCGACCAGCGCCTGCAATTGCCCGGCGGCTTGCGCACACAGCGTATAGGGCCGGCGGGGTGACGCGGCGTCAATGCGCGTCGCTTGTCCATGCGCGCTGGCGACTTCGACCCGAAAGTGGTGGAAGTCGTCTTCGAGTGCCGCGCGCGTCACGCGCTGCGATGTGCCGATGTGGCTGCTGATGACGATGCGGCGCCTGAACATGAAAGAACCCTCGAAAACAGCGTAAAAACAGTAGCGATGCCCGATTGTGGGCTGCAAAATGCTGACACCTTTATTCTTAAAGTGTACGATATCGCAAATTATGTTCAATAAACAAGAGGCGTCGGCATGGCATTGCTTAAGGAGAGGGTCGGTTTCGTCACGGGCGCCGGCGGCGGCATCGGCCGCGGCGTTGCGCGAGCATTCGCGCGAGAAGGCGCGGCCGTGGTGATTGCCGAGATCGACGAGCAAACCGGCTTGCAGGTCGAGCGCGAAATCAAGGAGATCGGCGGCCGTGCGCTGTTCGTCAAGACCGACGTGACGAGCAAGGCTTCGATAGAGGCAGCCGTGCAGAGCACGGTGGCGCACTTCGGCAGCATCGACATTCTGGTGAACAACGCCTTCATTCCCACGCCCAACGTACTGTTCGAAGACAAGACGGACGAGATGTTGCAGCAAACCCTGACGTCGTCGCTGTGGGCCACCTGGTGGGCCATGCGTGCGGTAATGCCGCATATGCGCGAGCGCCGCTGGGGCCGCATCGTCAACTTCTATTCGATCGACACCGAGACCGGCGCGTGGCTGCATGCCGATTACAATACCGCCAAGTCGGGCATCGTCGGTTTGACGCGTAGCGCGGCCTCGGAATGGGGGCGCTTCAATATCACGGTGAACGCAATTGCGCCGACGGCAATGGGCGCGACGTTCTTCAAGCTGGCGGAAGAAAACCCGGGTTTTGCCGAACGTTCTGCCGCAGCGCGTCCGCTCGGCCGCTGCGGTGATCCGGAAGAAGATATTGGGCCGGCTGCGGTGTTCCTGTCTTCGGAGATGTCGCGCTTCATCACCGGTGAGACGCTGCATGTGGATGGCGGTCTGCATCTGCCGGGCTACAACTCGCGGCCGGCCAATGTGCCTGTGCGCGAGTACTGAGTAATGGTCCGGGCACGCGGCTGAGTACGAAAGCGGGTCGTATATAAAGCAACAGGGGCCCCGCGGGCCCCTTTACTGCTAGTCACTGAAGAAACTGAACACGGTCAGCGTTTGGCCACCTTGATGCCGGTCGCCTCGATATCCCAGGTGGACGCCGTCTTACCCTCATCGCGCAGCTGATACTTCAGAATGCGGCCTTGCGGGTTCTTGGGCAGCGTCTCACGAAACTCGATGTAGCGTGGCAGGGCGTAATATGGAACGGCGTCGGTAGCCCAGTGGAACAGGGCCTCGGCGGTGAGCGCGGCACCCGGGTTCAGAATGGCGGTGACTTTGACGTCGTCTTCGCCTTTGTCCGATGGCACGGCATGGACCGCGACCTCGGCGATATCGGGGTGGCGTGCAAAGGCCGATTCCATCTCGAAGCTGGAAATATTTTCGCCACGGCGGCGCAAATAGTCTTTTTTGCGGTCTACGAAATAGAAAAATCCATCGTCGTCGAACTTGCCTATATCTCCGGTATGGAACCACATGTTGCGCATCAGCTTCAGCGTCTCCTCGGGACGGCGCCAGTAGCCCATGAACATGATGTCCGGTCGCAGCGGACGGCAGACTATTTCGCCCGGCGTATTGGCCGGCAGTTCGCGGTCGAGATCGTCGACGATCCGCACGTCGAAGTCGGCAATGCGCTTGCCGGACGAACCAGGCGCCGCGTATTCCCCGCCCGGCAGCGAGGTGATCACGCATGCTTCCGTGAGGCCGTAGCCGTTGCCGCCGACCTGTCTGGCACCGAAGCGCTCGCGCCAGACCTTCTTGTTTTCTTCTGTGAACGGATTGCCACGCACCGTATGAATCTGGCCGAAACAGCGCTTTGCCGCCTCATTGTCCGGCGCATTGGCGAGGAGGCCGCCCATGCCACCGAGAATCGACGCGATGGTGGCGCCGCTGCGCTCGACTTCGGGCCAGAAATTGGACACCGAGAAACGCGGAATGATCGCCACGCGCGCGCCCACCAGAATATTCGACAGGATGCCCACCGCCAGCGCGTTCATGTGAAACAGCGGCAGTGGCGTGATCGTCACGTCGTTGGGGCTTGCTGGGCCGGCGCGCAATTGCAGGCGCGCCAGGTTGCACATGAAGTTGTAGCTGATCATGCAGCCCTTGGACGGGCCGGTGGTGCCGGATGTATAGATCAGGCTGGCGAGGTCCCGCGGCTCCGGCTTGCGCTCGAAGGGCGTGTCGTCATGACCGCGATGGGCGTCAAGCGGCGCGAGCGGCAAGGGACCGCAACGGGCGGCGGTGACGGCGGTCGCGCCCGTATCGGCGCTGCGATACAGAACCTGCTTCACTTCGGACAGTTGCGCCGCCACCGCGCCGATCCGATCGAGATAGTCGGCTTCGCAGATCACAAGCGGCGAGCCGGCGTCGGCGATCTGATGGCGCAGGAATTCACCGCGCAATGCCGTATTGATCGGCACGCTGACGGCGCAGAGTTTGTTGACCGCGAGCCACGAGATCACGGCGTCGACGTTGTTGTCGAGCATCGTGACCACGGTTTGCCCGGCCTGAACGCCGAGCGACGCCAGCGAATGGGCGAGGCGCGTGGAAAGACGGTCGACGTCCGCATAGGTATAGAGCGCACCCGAAAAGTCGAGCAGAACCCGGTCCGGATGCGCCACGACGGCGCGCTCGAGTGCGGCGATAACGGTGTCCTGTTCACCGAGCGACCAAGTCTCTGCTCTTCCCATACCAGCCATATCAACCTCTCAGAAAATGAACTGGGCGTGAACCGGGCGACTTGCCCACAAATTCTAACCCGAGAATTGAATTCTAGTGTTTGTATTCCAATCCTGATCTGCGGGGAAACCCGCACACTTTTATAAAAACTGATCAACTTATGGCTAAACAGACTACTCCATCGAAAGCCGGTACCTCGAAGATTGCTGTCAAACAACCGGCGAAGAAACGCGCCGTCGCCGAGAAAAGCGGCAAGAGCGCGGCGCAGTCAGTGGCGCCAGCGCCAACGGCACGCAAGAGCCTCGCGCCAGCCGTGCCAGCCGCGCCCGCGGTGGCCGCGGCTGCGGCCGCACCTGCCGCGGCGCCGCGCCGTCGGCGCAGCAATCGCCGCTCCGAGCAGACCATCGACAACATCTTTGCCGCGACGGAAAAGGTTGTGCTGGAGTCGGGTGCAGACCGTATTTCCATTCTTGAAGTGTGCGAAACGGCGAGCGTGTCGCGGGGCACGTTCTACCGCTATTTCGCCTCGCAGGACGAACTGCTCGAAGCGTTTTCGCGCCACAAGAGGGAGAACTTCCACAAATCGCTGGCTGAACTACTGGTGCGCTATCAGGACCCGGACGAGCGCTTCGACGTGGTCATCAACTACCTGCAGGACTACCTTGACGCGGGCAATTCCCGGCGCATGTTGCTGGTTGCACCGGAGTTCGCGTTGCGCTTTTTCAAACGCATCTTTCACGACGCCGTGGTGCGCTTTCAGGATTTGCTGTCACCCGTGTTCGACGCATGGGACGAACGTCTGGGCGTCAAACTCGATCGCGAACTGATCTGCGATCTGCTGATCCGTTTCGTCATGAGCGAACACCTCGTGTCGAGCGAGTCTGAGCGAGGCGCGATGCAACGCCGTATCGGCCGTCTCATCGATTCGATCCGCTTCGGCGGGGTTACGCGGGCGCGCCGCTGAACCTATGACGTTCACGCACACCGTGGCTCCTGGCGACCGTCCTGCCACCGGCTTTCGCGCCGGGGCCGGCGCGTCGCCATGCAGGAATGCCGGCGGCAGCAGAGACGGAAAGCAGACCCGGAAAGCAGACCCGGAAAGCAGACCCGGAAAGCAGACCCGGAAAGCAGACCCGAGGCAAGCGGGAGGAACCCGCGTAAACGTTAATTTGAACACAATTGCATTAAGTGACTAATATTGGCATGATGTCGAACAGTCTGATCTGCTTCGCGCATCTGGCTTTCGTGCGTCCGGATGTCGGTGAACCGCAGACAGGTCTATCCCACATCTGCGCCGTCGAGCGCCAGGAGACATCATGCTCATCGACCTTCATGCCCACGCTCCGCATCCGGGCTACTACAACCAACACCCCCACTGGGGCCCGTTCTTCGAACAGCACGAGGATGGTGACGTCAAGCTGCGGGTGGGCGACTGGATCCTGACGTTGGGTTCACCCGAGCGTAAGGCAGCCGTACGGTCCGGCAAAGGGCTGAAGCTCGACGAGTACTTCGCACGCTGGGCCAATCCGAACGTTCGTCTGGCCGGTATGGACGCCGCCGGCCAGAATGCCCAGGTGGTGTCGGTGCCGTCGCACTGCTACATGTACTGGGCGGAAGCGGACTTCTCGGTGCGCTACGCGAAAAAGGTCAACGACACGCTCGCCGAATACTGTTCCGCCGCGCCCGATCGTTTGATGTTCTGGGCGCATGCGCCGCTCAACGTGCCGGAAGAGGCCGCGAAGGAAATCCGCCGCGCTTGCGGTGAGCTCGGCGCGAAAGGGCTCGTAGCGGGCGGCGCCAATTTCGGCGGCCTCGAATTCGATTCGCCGGAACTCGATCCGGTCTGGCAGGCGCTGTGCGACCTCGACCTGCCGATGTTCATCCACGGCTACAACCAGTCGGTCACGTGGGGCAAGAAGGCCAATGAGGACCGCTACGAGACCACGGCCATCGTCGGCATGCAGTACGACGAAACGCGTTGTTTCTGGAATCTGATCTGCGGCGGCGTATTCGACCGCTTTCCGGGTCTCAAGGTGTACATCACGCACGGTGGCGGCTATGTGCCGTATCAGCTTGGCCGTCTCGCGCAATGCAATGCCAATCTCGACTTCGCGCACAACAAGAAGCCCGTGCTCGAGTATCTGAAGAACTTCTATTTCGACGTCGAATTGCATGAAGTGCCGATGCGCCAGGCGCTGATCGACATTATCGGCGCGGACCGCATTCTGTACGGCAGCAATTTCGGCGGCAGCGATGCGGTGCGTCACGATCTGACCGATGGTCTGCGTTTGTCGGATGAAGACCTGCAAAAGATCCGCTGGCAGAACGCCTGCAAGTTGCTGCATCTCGACCCGGCGAAGATCGGCGTGCCGGCGCCGAAGCAGGCGGTGAGCGCATGAAGCTCGCGCGCTGCACGGACGGTGGCGTGCCGTTCTGGGCCGTAGTGGATACGGAACGCGGCGAAGCGACCCCGATCGTCGGGTCATTCGCCGAATGGGCGCCTGCACTCACGGCAAGACCGGAGGACGGCCTCGATGCGCTAAAGCTCGCAGGTGCGCCGCGCAAGCTGGGCGAGTTGCGCTTGTTGCCGCCAGTTGAGCGCGGCAATCGCGTGGTTGTTGCCGGCGCCAACTATGCGAAGCACCTGAATGCCGACTTCGGCATGAAAAGCCATAGTCAGCCGGTGGCGTTCCTGAAGGCATACGGCGCGCTGGTCGGCGCGCGCGATCCGATTCGCTATCCGCCGCTCACCAAAGAACTCGACCACGAAGTCGAACTGGTCGTGGTGATCGGCGCACGGCAGGTGGACCGCGCCAATCCGCTCGGCAGCGTGCTGGGTTACACGGTAGGCAACGACGTCAGCGCGCGCGATCTGCAACGTAGTGGGCCACCGGGTGTCGGCATGGATCTGTTCGCCGCGAAGAGCCAGGATCGGTCGACGGGCCTCGGCCCCTGGATCGTTACGCGCGACGAATTCATGCCCGGCAGTCCGGCGTTGCGCATGACGCTGAAAGTGAACGGCGACACGCGGCAGGATGCGTCATCGGGAGAGATGACGTGGGACGCGGCGGCGCTGGTGCGTTTCGTTGACGAGCGCTCGAGTTTCGAAGCGGGAGATGTGCTGTTCACCGGCTCGCCAGAGGGCACCGGTCAGGGTACGGGCCGCTTTCTGAATCCCGGCGACGTGGTGGAAGCCTCGATCGAAGGCATCGGCACATTGCGCAACGTCGTATCGGCAAACGAATCAGCATGAAGGGAGGCAGTGGTATGACTTTAAAAAACAACAAGGTGGTCGTGGTCGGCGCGGGTCTGATGGGCACCGGCATCGCACATGCGTTCGCGAGTTCGGGGTTCAGCACGACACTCGTCGACATGGACGAAAATGCGTTGGAACGCGCGCACAAAGGCATCGGCAAGATTCTCGACGACGGCGTGCGTCTTGGTAAATTCCAGGTCACCGCAGCCGATGCCGCCAAGGCGCGGCTCGCCATCAAAACCGACCTCGCTGCCGCCGCGGACGGTGCGCATCTGCTGATCGAAACGGTGTCGGAAAAACTGGCGGTCAAGCAGGCGGTGGTCGCGCATGCGGCAGACGTGATGGCCGACGGCGCGCTGTACGCGACCAACACCTCGGCACTCAGCGTGACCGAGATCGCCACAGCGGTGGCGCATCCGGAACGCGTGATCGGCATGCATTTCTTCAACCCCGTGCACAAGATGAAGCTGGTCGAACTGGTGCGCGGCCTTGCCACCAGCGACGAAACTGTCGCGCTCACGCGCGAGTATTCAGATGCGATCGGCAAAACTTCGATCATCGTCAACGAATCGCCCGGTTTGACGACGAGCCGCATGTCGGCGCTCGCCGGCAACGAGGCGATGTGGATGCTGCAGGAGGGTGCGGCCAGCGCGGAGGATATCGACACCGCGCTGCGCCTCGGCTTCAATCATCCAATGGGACCGCTCGAGCTTGGTGACCTCACGGGCTGGGACACGCGCCTGTCGGTGCTGAGATATCTCCATCAGACGCTCGGCGACAAGTTTCGCCCATGTCCCCTGATCATCAAGATGGTGGCGGCGGGGCGCCTCGGCCGTAAGACCGGCCATGGCGTGTATCGCTACGAAGACGGTCAGCGGGTGCCGGGCTCGGGTCTGAAGGGGAGTTCGCTATGAGTCGCGATGTCGTGATCGTGGGTGCGGCGCGCACCCCGATCGGCAAGTTTCGCGGCTCGCTTGCCGGTGTGCGCGCCGATCATCTCGGCGCGCATGTGATCGATGAACTGGTCAAACGCGTGGGGCTCGCGCCGGAGGTCGTCAACGACGTGATCTTCGGCTGCGTCACCCAGATCGGGGAGCAGTCGGCCAATATCGCACGCACCTCCTTGCTCGGCGCGGGTTGGCCGGACAGCATACCCGGTCTCACGATCGACCGTAAATGCGGCTCGGGCGAAGAAGCCGTGCACGTCGCCGCGGGGCTCATTGCATTCGGCGCGGCGGAGGTGGTGGTGGCCGGCGGCGCGGAGAACATGAGCCGCGTGCCGATGGGCAGCAATCGCGATCTGCATGGCGAAGCGTTCGGCTGGATGGCGAGCGAAAGGTACGAGCTGACGAGCCAGGGCGAGGCAGCTGAGCGTCTGTGCGACGAGTGGGAGCTTGGGCGCGAACAACTCGATGCGTTCGCGGTCGAGAGCCATCGGCGTGCGGCGGCCGCGGCTGCGGAAGGCTGGTTTGCGCGCGAGATCGTCCCGGTGCCAGTGCAGCGTCTGCGCGAGAAATCGCAGGAAGGCGAAGCGGCGCTTTTTTCGGCGGACGAAACGATTCGTCCCGGCACTCACGCCGATAAACTCGCGACGCTGAAGACGAGTTTTCGCAGCGTTGGGCGGCTGACGGCCGGCAATTCATCGCAGATATCGGACGGCGCGTCGGCCCTGCTGCTGATGTCCGCCACCAAAGCGAAGGCACTCGGCGTGAAGCCCCGGGCGCGTGTGCGGGCGGTTGCCACCGTCGGCGCCGATCCGACGTTGATGCTCACCGGTCCCATTGCCGCGACGCGTGAAGTACTGGCGAAGGCGGGGCTCAGCATTGAGGATATCGATCTGTTCGAAGTCAACGAGGCCTTTGCGTCCGTGCCGCTCGTGTGGATGAAAGAACTCGGCGTGCCACATTCGAGGCTGAACGTGAACGGCGGGGCGATCGCGCTCGGTCATCCGCTGGGCGCGAGCGGAGCACGCATCATGACCTCGATGTTGCATGAACTGGAACGGCGTGGCGCGCGCTATGGCTTGCAGGCGATCTGTTGCGCGGGCGGCCTCGGAACGGCGACGATTATCGAGCGACTGGACTGATGCGCGAGCCGGCATATCGAGGAAAGTTCTGGAAAGCAAACGGCGCGCTATAAACAGCGCGCCGTTTTTGCATGCGGCCGAAGTAAGCGGCCGAAGAAAGCGACTGAAATAAGCGACTGGAATCAGTCGCCCTGGCAGTTACTTCGCGAGTTCCGCGTCGATCGCCGCCACGAGGCGCGGATCGTCCGCCACCACGTCGGGGGCAAAACGCGCGACCACGTCGCCATTGCGGTTCAGCAGAAATTTTTCGAAATTCCATAGCACTTCGACCGGATCACCCGATTCGACGCCATAGCCTTTCAGGCGCTCACGAAACGGACCGTCGCCGATCGCGGACGGTTGCGCGCCTGTCAGTGCCGTATACAGCGGATGCTTGTCTTCACCCTTCACCGAAATCTTCGAGAACAGCGGGAAGTGCACGTCGTAGCTGGTCGAACAGAACGATTTGATTTCTTCGTCCGAGCCTGGCTCCTGGCCCTTGAAGTTATTAGCCGGAAAACCCAGCACTTCAAGACCGGCTGCGCGCTTGTCCTGATAGAGGCTTTCCAGCCCCGCGTACTGCGGCGTTAGCCCGCATTTCGACGCTACATTGACGACCAGCAGCACTTTGCCGCGATACGGCGCGAGGTTGCCGGGTGCGCCTTCGATAGTCTTAACTGGAATGTCGTAAATCGATGTGCTCATTGCGAGTCCTCTGGTTGCAGACAGATGAAAAAGTTCTATTCTGCACTGTACGTGATTCTGCTCGATCGCGTGCGGCGTGCTCCCAGCCAGGCGCCGGACTACTGCTTGATGAAGTAGCGCACGAATAGGTGGCCGGCTGCGAAGCGAAATAGCTCGACCGTTTCGATCACTCGCGCGGTGCCGACCACCACGTTACGCACGTAGCAGGCAGCTTCATTGCCGTTGATGATCTTCGCTACCGGTTCGGCGCGGATATTCGCCCGCTGGTTCTCCCACATATGCTCGAGTACGGGCCAACCGTCCTGCGGCGGCCGGCCGATGTATTCGATCGTGAGTCCTGCGGGCGCGATGCGTCGATAAGCATCGAAGAATGCAGTCTTGTCGCCGGCGTTCCAGTGTTCGGTCTGGTCGTGCAGGAAGGCCGCGATGAATTTGGTGGTTTCGGTAGTGGACATGGTCGCTTCGTTGGAAAGGCACGCATCTTCGTGCTTCAAAAACACTTCAAAAGCGCTTCAAAGACCCATCGGGGACACGTCAAAGAACCGCGCCGCGCACGTTGCGCGCGGTGCCGTTGCGTCGATCGGATTCGCCCCAGCCGAGCCAGCGGTCCGGCTCACGGGTATCGCCGATGCGTCGCCAGCGGCCTTCCTGCTGCGCCGTAATCGGAAAGCCGCCGACAAAGTCGACCATCTCGCCTTTCGGGCAGGGCAGATACTCCCACTCTTCATGCCCGTCGAGCACGATACGCGCGCTTTCGACGAAGTAGCTGCCGTCCTTGTGTGTGACGCTGCCTTCGATATCGGTGGTGGTGCGGATCTCGCCCTTGTGATTCTGGAAGATCGCATAGCCGAGATTGTCGTGACCGACCATGAAGGAGCCCGCGTCCCACGTGCCGTCCTTATAGACGGTCGCGAACGACCACCAGATCACATGCATCTTGTTGTTGACGACCAGGTCCTTCCTGAAGTGGATCGCGCCGCCTTCGGCCATATACGCCTGGTCGAAACACATCAAGCCTTTGACCTTGCGGCCATCGCAGGTGCCGGCGATATCGTAGATCTGCGAGACGTAAAACGTGCCCCATTCGGGACCCGGCAGATACCACTGCATGCCCTGGCCGAGCAGTGGGCCGCTCAGATCGAACAAGCCGTCTTCCTGCCAGCTCAGACGTTCGCCGGAAGCCGTCAGTCGCCAGGCTGCGCCAGGTTCGCCTTCGAGGCTCGACCAGCAGGCCGTATCGCCGTCGAGCCAGCGTTGCGGGAATAGCGTCATCGCGCGCGGCTCGATACGCGACTTGTCGATGCGTAGATGCTGGCCGTCCACTTGCGTCGACAGGTAGACGAATTTGGTCGGATTCGGCGTGCTGCCAGGTTCGTTGACGGCGCGCACGAATGCATAGATTTCGCCGTCTTCATCACGCACGCAGCCGAACGGCATGCCTTTGGTCAGCTGCAGCCCGTAAAAGCCGCGCAGGTCGTGCATCGCGCGGCCGCTCACTTTGTGTGGCGCGACCAGGGTCTGGAACGTGAAATTGCCGCGCTCGGGAAGAGTGTTGAAGTGCTTCATGGTCTTTTTCGAGGAGATTCATGCTGTCAGGATGCGCAAGGTGCAAGCGCGCCGATAGAAAACGCGAAGTCAATTCCGGTATCAGTCCCAGACGACGGGCACGGACTTCGCTCCACGCAACTGGGCACCGGCAATTTTCGGGGCCGGTTTGCTGGGGTCGAGCCGAACGTTCGGGAACAGATCGAGAATCGCGTTCACTGCGCACTGCAATTCGACCTTGGCGACGAACTGTCCGATGCACATATGCGTGCCGAAACCGAAGCCGAAGGAGGGCTTGGGTTTGCGGTCGATGTCGAAGGCGTCGGGGTTGTCGAACGCATCTTCGTCGCGGTTCGCGGAGATCACCATGCACTGCACCAGCGCGCCCTGGGGCACCTTCACGCCACCGATCTCGACGTCGTGCGCCGCCTGCCGCACCTTGAAGGTCGCGACCGGTTCGAATCGCACGGCTTCGTCGATCAGACGTGGAATCAGCGTGCGATCGTTGCGCACGCGCTCGACCAGTTCCGGACGCTCGAGCAACAGTGCCATGACCGAGCTAAACGTACGCGTAGTGGTCTCGCCTGCCGCAGGAAGCAGCGAACGCACGAAGGTGGTCACTTCGTGGTCGTCGAGCATGTGGCCCTCGTACTCCGCGCGCATCAGGCGGCTGATCAGATCATCGCCGTGGGCGCCTTCGGCGCGTCGTTGCACCACGACTTCTTTCACGGCGTCATAGAGGTGCTTGACTGCGGCCCCCGCGAGCGGCCCGTAAATCTTGATCTTCTCCGGGTCGATCTGATTGCCGGCCACCATCGAAAGCGCCCACGTTGCGTATTGATTGAAGCGGGCGGTGTCGTCGGTCGGGAAACCCATCAGTGCGTACATCTCGCGAATCGGGAAGTACAGACCGAAGTCCATCAGTTCGGC
The DNA here is from genome assembly GCF_009690905.1 of Paraburkholderia madseniana. Taxonomy (GTDB): domain Bacteria; phylum Pseudomonadota; class Gammaproteobacteria; order Burkholderiales; family Burkholderiaceae; genus Paraburkholderia; species Paraburkholderia madseniana. The sequence continues at coordinate 40,256 of NZ_VOSW01000015.1, read as the reverse complement.
CTGCTTCTTCGGCACCAGCGGCTCGAGAAAATCCTGACGGATCACACGGTCGAGTTCGGGCCGCCAGCGGTTCACCGTCTCCGGCATGAAGACAGGCTGCAGCAGGCCGCGCGCGCGGCGGTGAGCGTCGCCGTCCATCGCCAGCACGATCAGGCCGTCGAAGAACGCGCCGAGACCCTCGGCGATGAAGCCGCTGGTGAAGGTCTTGGCATCCCGCATCACGGCCATCACGTCCTGATACTTAAAGAGCGTCACCGCGCACTGCGCCGCTTTGGCGCCCGCATTGGTCGGCACGCCGAGCCTTGTGGCGACGAAATCGCCCTGCATCACGGGCTGCGTATGGCGCATTTCGCGGCACAGCGCCTGCAAATCGAGGTCGGGACCCCGGAAGGTGTCGGAGACGGCGTGATAGGCCGCCTCCAGATCGAGCGTGAGGCCTTCCTGCGTGGGTGCGTTCATGTGTCTCCTCATGGGTCTTCTTCCGGCCCGGCAGCCTGATTAATGGGGTAACGGGCAATGGGGCCTGGTCATGTCAGCGGACGCGGAGTCCGTCTTGCTGTGCAGCTTAGCGAGCAATGGCCGCACTGTCCGCCGGGTTCGTTTGACGCGCCGTCAAACTGGGCGCGATACGGGTTCATCGCTATAGGCGCGGCCGTCCGAACATCTTATATAGACATATTTCTACTAAATGTTCATATATAGGCTGCGATGTCGTACGCTCAAACTGCGGACCCGAACGTCTCAGATCTCTACACCGTAGCTAGCGGCGGCAAGCTGGTGCGTCGCGAGCGCATGGCGCCAGCCCATTTGTCGGTAGACGCGCATCTGACCACGCCATCGCTCGAGGTCAATGTCCGCACATTTACGCTCGACGGCCCGCTCGACGCCATATTCCGCCCATCGATGGGCTATCTGGACCTGTTACTCGATTCGCGCGAACGCGGCGCATGCGGCGCATTTCGCGGCACGCCTGGGGGCATCTTCGGTGGCGGTGCCGACGGAACGGCATTTGGCCGGCTGGGCGAGAGTGTGCTGGTGCCGCCCGGTCAGACCTTCCATGTGCGTTGTGATTCGATGCAACGGCGCGTGGTCTGCTGCATGTTCGAGCCAGCGCGTTTCGATCAACTGCGCGACTGGCAATGGGACGCAGCCCGGCTCGAACTGTGCCGCGATTTGCGGGTGATCCAGGTACGCGACGCGATGCTGCAACTGGCCAGTGAAGCGCTTAGTCCTGGCTTTGCCAGCGCGGCGCTCGCCGAAAATCTGTTGATGTCGATGCTCGTGCATATCGCGCGGCATGTTCGCCGCGTCGATCCGCGTGCGAACCTGGGCGAGGGCAGCAAGCTTGCGCCGTGGCAGTTGCGCCTGATCCGCGAGCGCGTCGAGGGCGCGTACGGACCGTCGCCCGGTGTGATCGAACTGGCGCAGGCATGCCGTATCAGTGCCCGGCACCTGTCGCGCACTTTCAGGAACAGCACCGGCGTGACGTTGAGCGCGTTTATCGCCGACGCGCGCATCCGCCAGGCCAAGGGACGGCTGGCCGATGCCGACGTGCTGATCAAAACGGTTGCATACGAATGCGGTTTCACCAGCGCCGCGGCATTCGGCGCGGCGTTTCGCAAGGTCACCGGCCGTACGCCGCGCGCCTATCGACTCGATCTGCTGGGCTTGCGAACGGCTCCTGAGCACGACATGTCCGTTCGGCGATAGTTTGACCGCGCAGCGCGGCAACTAGCGATTCTGCTCGGCGGCTCGTTTTCATAGCATTCAGATACGCACCGCGAATCATTCCGCGCGCGGTCCGAATAGTTCAGACAGCCCGAACGGAGACACCATGTCCACGCTGTATACGCAGCTCCTTGCCGACCCCGCCGCACTCGTTACCGCGTGCTATGACGACGCCTTCCGTCTCACCCAGCAGCAGATCCACGACATACAACTGAGCGGCGCACGCCGGCGGTTCGGTGAAATGCGCGCGAAGATTCCGGTGCTGGAGCGTCTCGCTGCAGAACAGGGCATCGACACGATCAATAGCATCGACGACGTCGCCCCTTTGCTGTTCGCGCACACGGTGTACAAGTCGTACCCGCTGTCGTATCTCGAACGCGGCCAGTTCGACAAGCTCACGCGCTGGCTCAACGGTTTGACCACGGAAGACCTGAGCCACGTCGACGCATCCGGCATCAAGCTGATCGACGACTGGATCGATCTGCTCGACGCACAAACGAATCTGCGCGTGTTCCATACGTCGGGCACCACAGGCAAGCTGTCTTTTCTGCCGCGCACCGATCGCGAGTGGCGCCAGAACATCACGCTATCGGCGAGCCGCATTCGTGACTGGCGCGGTCCGGGCAGTGGCCCGGATCTGATTACCAACCCGCGCCCCTTGATTGCGCCGACCTATCGCAAGGGCGCGAGCGCCGCCGCGCGCGGCAGCGGTTATCAGGTCGAGATGTACGCGGGCGGGGAGCACAACGCGTTGTTCATGTACCCCGACGCGCGTTTTTCCGCGGATGTTGCCTCGCTATCGGGCCGTCTCGCTGCAGCCGAAGCGCAGGGTGAACTCGGTTCCTTGCATATCTCTGAAGCCTTGCTGGCCAAACGCGAGGAACTCGTGCGAGTGGAGCGCGAACGTCCAGAGCAATTGCGTAAGTTCTTTGCCGAAGCGATCACCCGTTTCGCCGGCCGTGACGTCTACATGGGCGCGGTCTGGACGATCCTGTACGAGACTGCCGCCGAAGGTCTTGCGCGAGGCGCCCGCCAGGTATTTGGCAACGGCAGCGTATTGCATACAGGCGGCGGTAAGAAAGGCAAGAACATGCCGGACAACTGGCGCGAGCAACTGGTTGAGTTCCTCGGCTTCGACAACTTCTACGAGTTTTACGGCTGCAGTGAACAGATGGGTTTCTGCATGCGCTGCGAGGAAGGCCACTACCACGTACCGCCTACCACCATCGCATTCCTGCTCGATCCGGCGACCGGCAAGCCGCTGCCACGCAAAGACGGTTTGACAGGCCGCTTTGCTTCGCTCGATCTGTTACCGGGCACCTACTGGGCGGGCCTCGTGACCGGCGACGAAATCACGCTGCGCGGTTACGAGAAGCCCTGCCAGTGCGGCCGTAGCGGCCCCTATCTGCTGGCGGCGATCCGCCGCTACAGCGAGAAGGAAGGCGGCGACGACAAAGTGATTTGCGCCGGTGCCCCGGCCGCGCACGACGAAGCACTCAACTTCCTGACCGAACTTTCCGAGTAAGCCGATCATGACCATTTCCTACAATGTGCCGCTGATCATTCGCGGCAAGCTCATCGAAGGCGATGCGCTGACATTCGGCGGCCGTCGCGGGGGCGTTTCTTTTACAGCGCCGGACGTGAGCCGCTATGTCGACGAACTGACCCTGCGCGCGCCGTCGCAAATGGCCGACCTGTACACGCTGAGTCTCGAGCAGATCGTCGACTATCTGGTCGAACTCGGCCAGCACCTCAATTTTGCCGACAACCGTCATTTGCAGCAGGCCTTCGAATTGTCGTGCGCCACGTCCGGTTTGTCGGAAAGCATTCTGCGCTTTCACTACACACGCACGCCGCGTCTCTTTCAACGCGACGAGTTGTACAACATCGTCGCGCGTTCGGTTGGCGCCGAGTATCTGGAGGGCTGGGTGGAGCAACCGGGCAGTCTGCCGGGCGTCACTGCGCGCACCCGTGCATTCGGCGCGCGCTGCGTGCACGTGATTGCGGGCAATGCGCCGGTGGTTGCGGTGTTGACGCTGATTCGCAACGCACTCACACGTTCCGACGCGATCATCAAGGCGCCGTCGAACGATCCGCTGACGTCCATGGCGCTGGCGCGCACGATGATCGACATGGCGCCGGATCATCCGTTGACGAAACATTTGAGCGTCGCTTACTGGAAAGGCGGCGACGAAGCGGTGGAGCGGCATATCTACGATCCCCGCAAGGTCGAGAAGCTGATTGCATGGGGCGGCTTCGATTCGGTCAAGCACATCACGCGCTATCTGCAACCTGGTCTCGATCTGATCACGCTCGATCCGAAACTGAGCGGCACGATCATCGGCCGCGAAGCCTTCGCCGATGAGACGACGCTGACCAGCGTGGCGAGGCGCCTCGCGCTCGACGTCGGTGCGCAGAACCAGGAGGCCTGTGTAAGCGCGCGCGTGATCTACGTGCAGTCGGGCACCGATGAAGCCGGCCTTACGCGGTGCGCAAAGCTTGCCGAACTCACGTTTGCGGCACTGCAGAGCTTGCCCGAGAGCCTGTCCACACCCCACAAGGCTTTCGATCCGCAGCTGAAAGAAGAACTCGACGGCATCCGCATGATCGAGGAGGACTACACGGTCTTCGGCGGCAGAAGCAATGAAGGCGCGTTGATCGTCTCGCGCGACGGCGCGCCGGTCAGCTTTTCGCGCATTCTCGGTTGCCGCGTGGGCAATCTGGTACCGATCGACGAGATCGACACAGCCGTGCGCTCGGTCAACGCGTATACGCAGACCATCGGCATTTTTCCAGAAGCACTCAAACACACGTTGCGCGACCGGCTCGCGTATCAGGGCGCGCAACGGCTGGTGTCGCTCGGCGCGGCCGCCACGTTGCAGCACAACCTCGATCGTCAGGATGCGATCGAACCGATCCGCCGCACCGTGAAATGGGTCACTGAAGAGACGGCCGATCCTGGACTGGTGGAATCGCTGGCGGGCTAGGCGCGGTCGCGCCGCGATTGCGCAATCAACTTTACACGAAGGAATGAAACCGATGAATTCGATAGACGGCAAAGTCATCATGATTACCGGTGCAAGCAGCGGCATCGGCGAAGCGACTGCCAGACGGCTGGCGCAGCAGGGCGCCAAACTCGTGCTGGCCGCACGGCGCGCGGATCGTCTGAAGCATCTGGCGGAGCAACTCGGCGGCGACGCCAACGTGCTGTGGGCCGCGACCGACGTCACCCAATCAGCCGATCTGCAACAACTCGCGCAGAAGGCGCGCGAGCGCTTCGGCCGCGTCGACGTGCTCGTCAACAATGCCGGCATCATGCCTGTATCGATGATCGCGCAAGGCTGCGTGGACGACTGGAACCGCATGATCGACGTGAATATCAAGGGCGTGCTGTATGGCATTCACGCGGTGCTTGGCGGCATGCTGGAGCAGGGCTCGGGGCATGTGATCAATATTTCGTCGGTGGCGGGATTGACGGTGGGGCCGGGCGGCTCTGTCTATTCGGCGACCAAATTCGCGGTGCGTGCGATCAGCGAGGGTTTGCGTCAGGAATGCGCGGGCAAGGTGCGCGTGACCTCGATCTGCCCAGGTCTCGTCGCGAGCGAACTCACCGACAGCATCACAGTGCCGGCTTTCCGCGAGCGCGCGCAAAAACTGTTCGAGGGCGCCATGTCGCCGGCCGTGATCGCCGACGCTATCGTCTATGCGATTGCGCAACCGGAACATGTTGCAGTCAACGAGATCGTCGTGCGGCCGCTCTCGCAAAGTTTCTGAAGCAGAGAATGATCGGCGGTGTCAGAACGAGGCGCCTTTTGCTGGCGATCAGCACTACAATGCATTAGCCGAACACCGCTGCGGACTGCGCCGAGAAGGGCGCATTCAATTGCACCAGCGGTGCTTCGTTTTCCCCTGCATCGTGTGCCACCTATCCATGCCCTTGACGCTTACCGATACCGCCGCGCCTTCCACGTCCGCGGCACTCGCGTCGCCCTCGCGAAAGCGAGCCACGCTCAGCCGTCTGCTGAAAGAGGCACGCCTGGCGTTTTCGGAGAAGGGCCTCGCGGGCGCACGGGTGGACGATATCGCGCGGGCAGCCGGCGTGACCAAGCAGCTCGTCTATCACTATTTCAGCAGCAAGGAACAGTTGTTCGCCAGCGTGCTCGACGAGTCCGCGCAAGACGTGCTCGCCGATCTGCTGGCGCTCGAACTCGATCACCTGCCGCCGGTGGAGGCATTGCGGGTTTTTCTGCAACACGCAATCGATCAATACCGGCTCGACCCGACGCTTGGCTCCCTGGCGCAAGAGAGCCTGCGGTTTCACGAGCACCACACGCATCCTGTCGAACGCAACCGGTTCGTCGATCTGGCGCCCGCGCTGGTCGCGCAGATGGAGCGTATCCTGCAGCGCGGGGCCGCGAGCGGCGAATTCCGTGACGGTGTGGATGCGCGTATGTTCTACGCCGCGTGCGCGCTGCTGACTACCGGCGGTTTCACCAATCACTACACCGTGTCCGCGGTCGCGGGTTTCGATACGACGTCCGCTGCGGGCGCGGCAGCATGGCGTGAATTCTCGGTGGACTTCGTGCTTTCCACGTTACTTGCCGGCGACCGGCCATCGCTGAAGCGGCCGGTTTTGACGGCTTTAGCAGACGCCCCACGCGGCAAGAATCGCCATCACGAAGCTTGATTGGGTTGTGCCGCGCCGCTCGGCTTTGCCGAGGTAGCGTTGGACGCGTTGCGCGGCGATGCGGCCCGGCATGCCGTTCACGCCGCCGCCCGGATGAATGCCGGCGCCCCCGAAGTACAAACCGCGTACCGGCAACGTCGCGCCACCCAGCCCGTACGCAGGCCGAAATTTGTTCGAGCGCATCGTGCTGGTGTCAATATGCACCACGCAACCGTTGACGGTGTTCAGCCGCTGCGTGAAGTCGGGGGCCGCCTCCATGCGGCGCGCAATCTCGAACTCTTTCAGACCGTCCACATACTCGCTCGCCTGGTCGACCACCTGCTGCGTCACGCGTTCGCGAATCGCATCCCAGCCTTCGCGTGGCTGGGTCGGCATGGCAGGCGGGTAAAGATACACCGTGTCCTGTCCAGCAGGCGCCTGTGACGGGTCGACCGCGCTCGGCGCGGTGATCGTCAGATAGGGCAAGGTGGGAACTTCTCCACGCGCCGAAGCACGGAAGTTTTCCAGCACGGCCTCGGTGGTGCCGATCAGCAAGCAGGTCTTGCGCAGATCGAGACCGTCGCCGCGTTTCGCCTCGAAGCGCTTGAGCGATATCTGGCCGCGCAGGGCCATGTCGATCTTCAGCGGCGACGCGCCGTGCGCGTTGGCCGGCGCATGCGCCATGCGCGTCAACAGGCGCTTTTCGACCCGGCCGGGCGTAACCAGATCGAGCGCGACCTTCGGATGACAGCTCGCGATGACGGCATGCGCGTAGAACGTGCGGCCGTCGGCGAGACGTACGCCACGCGCCGCGTGGTCGTCCGTGATGATCTCCGCGACGCTTGCCGAGGTCATCACTTCACCGCCCAGTTCCCGCAGCCGTGCGGCCATCGCGTTGGACAGCGTCTGCATGCCGCCGATCACACGGCCCACGCCGAAGCGATGCAAAAAGCCGAGCAGCGCGTAATAGATGCCGCTGCCGTCAGCGGTGATGGGACCGGCGAGGCCGGTCAGGCAACACATCGCGGAGATCGTCACCGGGTGTTCGAAATGCTCCTGTGCGGCCTGATAAGCCGAGCCGGTGAGCAGTGCCATCAGTTCGGGTTTCAGCTTGCGATTGCGCAGCGCCGCCTTGAAAGCCTCGAATTTCGCGCCGAGGTTTTTATCTGCCGGGTCGACGCGCATCATCGGAACGGCCATGTCGATGAAGGCGAAGACGACCTTGATGAAGACGAGAAATGCGTCGGCGTCTTTCGGGCTATAGCGGCGAATCTCGGCTGCGGTCTTCTCCGGATCGCGCCAGAACACCAGCGAGCTGCCATCCGGATGCAAATAGACGTAACCCGGCGTCAGTTCGATCTGGCGAAAGCCGTGCCGTTCGAGCTGCAATTCGGCGGGCACGCGCGGATGCACGCGCATCGACATCATGTCGAGCGCACACGGATGAACCATGTGCTGTGGCGCGCCTTCCAGCAGATAGCCCGACGAAGCCATGCCGCCCACCTTGTCGAGCGCTTCGAGCACCAGCACCTTCTTGCCGGCCTCGGCGAGATAGCAGCCCGCGGATAGCCCGTTATGGCCGCCACCGACGATCAACGCGTCATAAGTCTGTTCTGTTGCCATGTGTCTCCGTCCTTTTTGTTGTCAGGGTGCATGGGCGTTTGCGTCGATCGCAGTGCGCGCCTTTTGTCTTGCCTCCATTCCTTAAGTGGATCACAATCTACAAATCTGTTCAACATAATGCGCTGACCATGGGTCAAACGGTTATCAGGCTGATCCCTAAGTCCGCGTGCCGAATATCAACGATGGAGACAGGCATGAGCACACCCGCCGCAGCAACTTCGCTCGAGAGCGCCTTCGCCGGCGTCGCGGACAACTACAAAGGTAGCGACGTCGATCTGCACGCGATTTACCGTGACATGCGCCGCAATTCGCCGGTGATTGCGGAAGACTTCATGGCGCGCCTGGGCGTGCCGAACATCGCCGGCCTCGATGCGAACCGGCCGACGTTTACGCTGTTCAAGTACAAGGACGTGATGTCGGTGTTGCGCGATGCCACCCACTTCACGAGCGGCTTTATCGCCGAAGGACTCGGTGCGTTCTTCGACGGCCTGATCCTGACCGGCATGGACGGCGAAGCGCATCGCCGCGCGCGTTCGCTGTTGCAGCCGGTCTTCATGCCGGATGTGGTGAATCGCTGGCGCGAGACGAAGATGGCGCCGATCGTGCGCAGCGAATATATCGAGCCACTGGTGCCGAAGCGCCGCGCCGATCTGATGAACTTCGGCCTGCATTTCCCGATCCGTTTGATCTATTCTCTGATCGGTTTTCCCGACAACCGTCCCGAACAGATCGAGCAATACGCTGCGTGGGCGCTGGCGATTCTGGCGGGCCCGCAGGTCGATGCCCAGAAAGCCGCCCAGGCGCGCAAAGCGGCGATGGAAGCCGCCCAGGCGCTCTACGACGCGGTCAAGCTCGAAGTGACCGAAGTGCGCAAGAACGGCGCGCAAGGCGACGACCTGATTTGCCGGCTGATCCGCGCGGAGTACGAAGGGCGTTCTCTGGATGATCACGAGGTGGCGACTTTTGTGCGCTCATTGCTGCCTGCGGCGGGTGAGACCACCACGCGCACATTCGGCTCGCTGATGGTGGCGTTGCTGGAGCGGCCCGAACTGCTGGAGCGGGTGCGTGCGGATCGCAGCCTTGTGCCGAAAGCGATCGACGAAGCCGTGCGCTTCGAACCGGTTGCGACGTTCAAGGTGCGCCAGGCGGCGCAGGACACGGAGATCGGCGGCTTCAGCATTCCGAAGGGCGCGATGGTGCAATGTATCGTCTCGTCGGCGAATCGCGATGAGGAGGTGTTCGAGAACAGCGAGAGCTTCGATATCGATCGCAAGCTCAAGCCGTCGTTTGGCTTCGGCTTTGGTCCGCATATGTGCATCGGGCAGTTCATCGCCAAGGTCGAACTCGCGGTGGCGGTGAATACCATCCTCGACCTGCTGCCGAACCTGCGGCTCGATCCAGATATGCCGAAGCCGCAGATCGTCGGCGCCCAATTGCGCGGGCCGCACGCGTTGCATGTGATCTGGGATTGAGGAACGAACCTGGCGACGGATTGAAAAAGGCGACCCGTAGGTCGCCTTTTTACTGCGACAACGATCTTCGCTCAGATCTGCGAGGCGGGAAGATGGACGACGAGACCGTCGAGTTCCTGAGTCATGGTCAGCATGCATGACAACCGGCTATTGACACGGCGCGGCTCGGCCGTGCTGTCGAGCATCGCGTCTTCCATATCGTCGATAGGCGGCAATCTGTCTTGCCACGCTTCTTCGACAAACACGTGGCAGGTGCAGCATTGGCACGCGCCGCCACAGTCGCCGCTGATCCCGGCGATGTTGCGTTCGAGCGCGCTTTGCATCACCGTCGCGCCAACGGCCGTGTCGACGTCGGTGCGCGAGCCGTCGTGCGTGATGTATGAGAGTTTGGGCATGGTCGTCTCCTGTATAGCGTGGTTGAAGCGCCGGTCTTCGATTCGCGCGGGTCTGTGTGCAACGTGAATGGCAGTCCTATAGCGACCGGCTGATGATTTCCTTCATGATTTCCGAAGTGCCACCGTAAATTCGCGCCACCCGCGCATCCACCCATGCCTTGCCGATCCGGTACTCGCTCATATAGCCGTATCCGCCGTGCAATTGCAGCATTTCGTCGAGCAGCTTGCCTTGCAATTCGGACCCGACCAGTTTGCACATCGCGCCGACTTCGGCGGTCAGTTCGCCGCGCATCGCGCGGCCGAGGCAATCGTCGACGAAGGCGCGCAGCATGGTGGCTTGCGCCTTGACTTCAGCCAGCTTGAAGCGTGTGTTCTGAAAGTCGAACACGGGTTTGCCGAATACGCGCCGGTCGCGGGTGTACTGGATGGTTTCCTCGAGCAAGGCCTCGATCGAGGTCGCCGCGCGAATCCCGATGATGGTGCGTTCCCATGCGAGCTGATGGGTCAGGTAGCCGAAGCCCTTGTTTTCCTCACCGAGCCGGTTGCCGGCCGGCACGCGCACGTTATCGAAAAAGAGTTCCGACGTGTCCTGTCCTTTCAGTCCGATCTTCTCCAGCAGCTTGCCTTTGGAAAAACCTTCGGTGTCTTCTTCGACGCAGATCAGTGTGAGATCGCGCGATTGCGGATCGAGCTTGGTGGCCGTGACGATCAGGCCGGCGTTGCCGCCGTTGGTGATGAACGTCTTCTGTCCGTTGATCACGTAGTGGTCGCCTTCCCGGCGTGCGCCGGTGCGCATCGACCGCAGATCGCTGCCGATGCCCGGCTCGCTCATGGCAATCACACCGATCAGTTCGCCGCTCGCCATGCGCGGCAGCCAGCGTTGTTTCTGTTCTTCACTGCCATATGCGACGAGGTAGGGCGCGACGATTTCCGAGTGTGTCGTAAAACCGATGGCCGTGGCGTTGACGCGCGCCAGTTCCTCGATCATCACCGCGGAATGACCGAAGTCGCCGCCGCTGCCGCCATACTCCTCGGGCACGGTCGAGCACAGCAGACCGATTTCGCCGGCTTTGCGCCAGAGCGATTTCGGCACGATGCCGGCCTGTTCCCACGCGTGCAGATTCGGCACGATCTCGGTTTCGATAAAGCGCCGGGCCTGCTCGCGAAATAATTCGTGGTCTTCCCTGAAAACGGTCCGCATGGTCATGTCCTGCGATTGTCGCTCTGCGTTTGGGTGGAGTGGGCTGGGTCTACTACACGTGACTTATCCACGTGTTCATTTGTCCATGTAGCGCGGTGGCCGTTTGTCGAGAAACGCGTTGACCGCTTCCTGATGATCTTCGGTGTGGTGCGCGAGCGCCTGATAGGCGGCGGACAACTCCAGCAAGGAGTCGAGCCGCATATGCTGGCCCTCGCGTAAGAGCCGTTTGGTCAAGCGCAGGGCATGCGACGGGTTGGCCGCGATGCGTTGTGCCATCGTTTGGGAATGCGCGAGCAGGTCGTCAGCGGCGACGACCTCAGCTACGAGTCCCCATTCGAGCGCTTTGACCGCATCGATCGTGTCGCCGGTGAACGACATCACGCTTGCGCGCTGCATGCCGATCACGCGCGGCAGCAGCCATGCACCGCCGTCGCCCGGCACGATGCCGACTTTCACGAAGCTCTCGGCGAACAGCGCCTTGTCCGACGCGATGCGAATGTCGCACATGCAGGCAAGATCGAGCCCCGCGCCGATCGCCGGACCGTTGATGGCAGCGATCACCGGCACGTCGAGCTCGTACAGTGCGAGCGGGATGCGCTGGATCGTATTGCGGTAGCTGTCGCGCACTTCGTGCGGTGAACCGGCGAAGATACCGCCGCGCTCGCGCATGTCTTTCACGTTGCCGCCGGCGCAAAACGCGCTGCCGGTGCCGGTCAATACGAGTGCTTTGATCGTGCGATTGCAGCGCACCTGCTGGCACAGATCGACCAGCTCATCCATTTGCGCGGGTTCGGACAGTGCGTTGCGCGTCTCAGGACGGTTCAGCCACGCGGTCAGGACGGCGCCGTCGCGTTCGAGGTTGAGAAAGGTTTCGCTCATGCCGCGACTCCCTGCCATTGCACCGCCGCGGCGGGCCGCTCGAGCGGCGCGAGGCGCCCCGCGGTCAGCGCCGGCCACAATCCGGGCGAGCCGGCCGTACACACGGCGGCGCCCAGCCGTTGCGCCCACACGGTTGCGTTGCCGAATTCGCTGCGCCATGACCACAGCCGCCGCGTCGAGTGATGCAGCGCATGTTCATGGGTGAAGCCGATCGCGCCATGCACCGTATGTGCCGCTGCCGCCGCGAAGCTCGCCGCCTCGGCGCTGCACACTTTCGCTGCGGCGATCGGCAGCGCGGCGAAGCCACCGGCACCGTCGAGCGATGCGCTGAGCGCGCACTCGGCGGCTACTGCTGCTGCCGCGGCATGCTCGGAAAGCACCGCGATTTGCTGCTGCAGCGCCTGGAATGCGCCGATTGGCTTGCCGAACTGCACGCGTTCGGTGGCATAGAGAATCGTCAGGTCGAGCACCGCCTGCAAGGCGCCCGCGATCTGCGCGCTGCGCAGCATCGCCGCGCCCAGCTGCAGCGCGTCGGCTTGCAGATCGGCGGCCAAGGGCACGCAGCTCACGCAGGCGGCGCGTTCGAAATGCAGATCGTCGCGCGGTTCGCCCGCCGTGTTCAGGCGCAATGTCGCCTGTGCATCGGCCGCGTCGAGCAGCACCAGGGTCGGCTCCTTGCCCGCGGTGATCGCAACCACGTGGCCAACGTGACGGCCCCAGGGCACGTCCAGCAGCGTGCCGCTCACGCGTCCCTGTTGTAGCGTCACTGAGCCGCCACCCGCGATGCCGAGCGGTGCGTTGATTGCTTCAAGCCCGCATTCGCCAAGCAGCGCATTGGCCAACAGCGTTTCGGCGAGCGGTAAGGGCAGGTTGTGGCGGCCTGCCGCGCGCACTACGACGAACAGGTCGGCCCAGCTCGCGCCAGCGCCACCTTGTGCTTCGGAAGCAGCCGCTACGGCAAAACCGGATTCTTCGATGGCACTCCACAAAGACGCCGGCCACGCGCCGGCTTCACTGTCGCGTAGTACCTCGGGAGTGACGATGTCGCCGAGCAGGCGCTCGATGGTGGATTCGAAAATTTCTCTCATGCCGATTACCGCAGTCCAAGTCCACGGGCGATGATGCCGCGCAGGATTTCGCGCGTGCCGCCGCGCAGGGAAAAGGAAGGCGCCATCTGCATCAGATAGGCGAGGACTTGTGCATGGTCGCTGCCGCCGGCGGTGCTGGGCAGCGTGTCGAGCAGCAGTTGCGCGACGTCGGGAATCTCCTGTTCGAAGCTCGTGCCGAGATCCTTGACGCACGACGCGGCCCACGCGGGGTTCTGTCCGGCCGCAAGTTCCGCCGTGACCGAGAGCGACATCTGCCGCAGCGTGAAGAGCCGCGCTGTCAGCCGGCCGATCTCGCGTGCCTGCAAGGCATCCGGACGGCGGCCAATCGCATCGATCAACGTATGCAGCAACGCGATGCTGCTTAGAAAGCGCTCGGGTCCGCTGCGCTCAAACGCGAGTTCAGCGGTGACCTGGTTCCAACCCTGACCCTCGGTGCCAACCAGCGCGTCGGCGCCGAGTTGTACGTCGTCGAAGAACACTTCGTTGAAATGCTCGCCGCCGGCCAGGTCGCGGATCGGGCGGATCGTGACACCTGGCGCTTTCAGATCGATGATGAATTGCGACATGCCTTCGTGCCGCGCGCCGGATTTTTCACCCGTGCGTACGAGCGCGATCATGTAGTGCGAGTAGTGCGCGTTGGTGGTCCACAATTTGTGGCCATTGAGCACCCAGCCGTCGCCTTTGCGTTCGGCGCGAGTACGGATCGACGCGAGGTCCGAACCTGAATTCGGCTCGCTCATGCCGATGCAGAAGTAGCTTTCGCCACGGCAGATCGCCGGCAGATAGCGTTCGCGCTGCGCCTCGGTGCCGTAGCGTAGAAGCAGCGGACCGCTCTGGCGATCGGCGATCCAGTGTGCGGACACGGGCGCGCCCGCCGCGAGCAGTTCTTCGATCACGACATAGCGCGCAAACGGGCCGGCCTCGCTGCCGCCATAGCGTTTGGGCAACGCCATACCGAGCCAGCCGCGCCGGCCGAGCTCGCGGCTGAACGCGGGATCGGCGCCCATCCACGATTCGGCGCGTTTAAGCGGCGGGCGCGTTTTCAAAGTCTCGGCCAGGAACGCGCGTACCTGCTCGCGCAGCGGCTCGGCGTCGGTGGGAATGCGGTGATAGCGAAAGGCGGTAGCGGACATAGTTCGGATGGGACGCAGGGAGCGGGCACCGGGTCGCGCCGATCGTGGCCTCGAATGTCGATCACATTCGCCAGGCTACACCGGCCGCGTAGGTCGCTTGAACCACGAAGCTGATGCACGGCGCGCGGCCCGGTCTGTGTTGCTCAGGCCGCGGCGCTCTGCTGCCGCGGCGTGGGTGGATCGCTTTACAGCGCGGCCTGTGCGTCGGCGGCGGCGAACATCCGATTGATGTCGCCGGAGGTCACCGGCTTGTTCGGATCGCGCACCGGCGCGGCGCCGCCCATGCCAAGCGCGGGCTCGATGCTCACATGCTTCGCTTTGGCGCGCAGCGCACCGACCGTGCAGTTCTCGCGGCCGAGGATCGGGAACGGATCATAAGAGAACTCGCGCATCGCATTCAGGTGAGTGATCTTGTTGATCACTTCATCGGATACGTTTTGTGCTTGTGCCTGTTCCCAGAACACGTCGGCGGAATTCGGCCACGTGCAGTCGGAGTGCGGGTAGTCGCATTCCCACGTGACCTTGTCGAGGTTGATCGAATCGAGGTTTTTCAGGCCGAACTGATCTTCGATGAAGCAGGTGATGATGTGCTCGTTGAAGATATCGCTTGGCATCTTGCCGCCGAAGTTCGACATGGTCCACGCGTGATGGTGACGGTGCGTGAAATCAGCGCGCTCCAGCAGATACGGAATCCAGCCGATGCCGCCTTCCGAGAGCGCCATGCGCAGCGTCGGGTATTTCTTCCACATCGGCCCCCAGATCCAGTCCGCGGCCGAATTCGCGATCGAGATCGGCATGGAGGTGATCCACGCATCGATCGGTGATTCGTCGGAAGCGTGGTCGGCCTTCGCACCGGTGCCGATATGGCAGCAGATCACCACGTTGTTGTCGGCACACGCCTTGTAGACCGGATCCCAGTGATCGTTGTGGATCGACGGGTAGCCGTGCAGCGAAGGGTTGTCCGAGAGCGACAGGGCGTGCACGCCCTGTTTGGCCATCCGTTCGACTTCGGCAGCGGCCGCTTGCGGGTCCCACCACGGCGCGATCATCAACGGCATGAAGCGTCCCGGCGCGGCATTGCACCAATCGTGCAGATGCCAGTCGTTGTACGCCTGGATGGCCGCGAGCGACACGCCGCGATCCGCATAGGCCTGAAAGCGCTGACCGGCGAAGCCGGGGAAAGTCGGGAAGCACAGCGAGCCGAGGACGCCGTTGGCGTTCATGTCGTCGACGCGGGCTTTGATGTCCCAGGTGCCGCGGCGCATATGCTCGTAGCCGAGCGGCTCCATGCCGTACTCTTCCTTCGGCCGGCCCACGACGGAATTGAGGCCCATATAGCCGGTGGCTTTTTCTTCGAATTCCCAAACATCGCGGCCGCTGCGTTGCACGACTTTCGGTTCGCGGCCCTTGTATTTGGCGGGCATGTGGCGTGTGAAAGCGTTGGGCGGCTCGATCGCGTGATCGTCTACGCTGACGAGAATGAGGTCTTCCAGTTTCATTGGGGGTCCCCGTGGTGAAGGGGCGCGCCTGCGAGTCGGCGCGCCGGGTTTGGAGTGAGTTGGTAGAGAGATAGTAGATAACAAGTTAAACACAATCAACGATAATGTTCATTTAAGTGCGTCTGATGCGGCGTTTTTAGGGTTTACAGGGAGAGGAAGAGGGGATTTTTGCGAGCGGCACGCGCTGTCCGCACGCTACGCGGCGTGGGGCTTCTTTAAATTTACGCGCTGTGGGCTGCCGTCAGAGGCGAAGGCGGTGCGAGGGAGGGGACTCGAACCCCTGCATTTCGTGCGAATGCGGATTGATACGTCGAATGAGATGCCGATGCGTCAAGCGAACGCCGGCGATGCAGAGGCGTGCCGTCGCGCCGAACGCAATGCAACGCGAAAACACCGATGCTTCGGGCGCACAGCCACTGCGCCCGAATGAGAAGAAAAAATCAGAACAGTACCGACTCCAGCCGGTGAGCCAGGTCGCGAACGGCCTCGCCAAGCGCCTCCACTTGCGCGTCCCCTCGATCACCCCGAATCATGACCGTAGAGACGGTAAAGGCGATGTTATCGCTCTTGTCGCAGACAGCAGCGGCAATCGCCATCACACCGGTAGCGAAGTACCCGTCGTCACTGGCCCAGCCGCGCCGCCGCGCGCGATTCACCTCGCGCACATAGGTCTCGAGCGAGATGGGCCGCGCCCAGCGCAACTGTTCAAACTCGTCACGCAACTGTTCATCGGTAAGCCCGAGGCGCGCCGCGAACAGGCGTCCACTGGCCCCCATCAGAATCGGCAGCCGCTGGCCGGCCGGCATATCGATGTGCAAATCCGTCGGACTCGATTCGGAACTCACCAGCACGATCCGGTCCGCGCCGAGCCGACGCCATAAGGTCACGGTGACGCCGAACTCCGCGGCAAGATCCTGCATCAGCGGCGTAGCCAGTTGCAGCCGCTGCCCCTGCGTGACCAACTGCTCCACCAGCCGTGCCAAGCCGAGGCCTGCCGAATACGTCTTCGACAATGCATTGAAATCAACCACGTCCTCAGCAACGAGTGTGCGCAGAATATTGAAGCAAGTACTCGGATTGATCGACAGATGCCGCGCGATGTCAGCGGCTCGCTCCGGCGCACCTGTCTGGGTGAGGTAACGCAAAATACGGATTGCATTCGCAACGGGCTTCACCGTTACCGCGCTCGTTGCGGCACGGCTTTTCGGCGTTTGATCAGCAGAGCGGCGCGTCACGCTCGCACGGGTTCCTACGGACTCACTTGCAGCAGTGTTCTTCTTTGTCGTCATGGGTGGCGGTCTCTTGGTTGCCGTCCGGGCACTGGCACGTGCCGTTCATTTTCTATCCTCGCCCGTAAGAAACGCGGCGCCAAAGGGTGTTCACGGTGTTCCGGAGTTGCTCCGGAGTCGTTCTACAGGCAGTGATTATATTCTGTAGCCAGAATAGTCCCGGCGCAAAGCCTTTGTTCATAGTGGCTTACCCGATCAAACCGGCGCGACAGGCGATTCGTTCATCGACGGCCAAATACCTCCACAAGCACCTGCAGCCAGGGTCAACCCGGGCGATAAAATAAACACATTTGAATAATCTGTGCATATAATTTCCAGCAAATGGCCTTGCATGGCTACGCGTCCAAAGGAGGAGACATGAATTCGGAAATCAAAGCATCAGTGGTGTTGCGCGTGAGTGCCGATCGGAGCCGCTGCTGCGGTTATGGCCTGTGCGCGCAACTGTGTCCGCAGGTCTACAAGCTCGACGAGAACGGCCTCGTTTATCTCGAAGCTGAGACGATTCCCGCCGAACTCGAGGCTGACGCGCGCGAAGGCGCGGCCGCCTGTCCCGCTGAGGCGTTAAGCGTCGAAGCGATCGCCGGCTGAGCCAACGGGAGAATGCATCATATGGGACGGCTCGAAGGAAAGGTCGCGCTGATCAGCGGCACCGGCGGCGGCCAGGGCAGAGCAGCCGCGCTGCGCTTCGCACGCGAAGGCGCCAAGGTGTTCGGCTGTGATTTGAACGCGGCGGCGCAGCACGAAACGATCGCACTGCTGCGTGACGAAGGCCTCGACATGGCCGGCACGGGCAGCGTCGATCTGGGCGATCCGCAAGCCGCCCAGGCGTGGATCGAAGACGCGGTCGCCACCTATGGCCGCATCGACATTCTGTACAACAACGCGTCGGCGGCACGCTTCGCTCCGATCGGCGAGATGTCGGTGGACGACTGGCGTTACACGTTGCGCAATGAACTGGACATCGTGTTCTATCCCACGCGCTTTGCCTGGCGTCATCTGGCAGCGCAAGGCGGTGTGATCGTCAATATCTCGTCGGTGGCGGCGTGGGGGGCCTCGGCGGCCACCGGCATCGGCGCGCATTCGGCAGCCAAGGCCGGCGTGATCGCCCTGACACGGCAACTCGCGGTGGAAGGCGTCAAGCATCGGATTCGCGCAGTGAGCATCAGCCCGGGCGTGGTTGTCACACCCGGCACCAAACCTTTCCTCGCTAACCCGGCCACGCGTTCCATGCTGCTAGCCGGCATTCCGATGGAACGCGCGGGCGAAGCGGAAGAGATCGTCGCCACGGCTTTGTTCGTGGCATCGGACGAGGCCTCGTACATCACTGGCACCGACATCGTCGTGGACGGCGGCATGCTCGCGCTCTAACAGCGCCGTGCATGCCTGAGAGAACACATTATCAGGAGACGTCGTGGATATTATCGGCATCGGCTACCTCGGTTTCGAGACGGCCAACATGGATGAATGGCGCACCTATGGCCCTGAAGTGCTGGGCTTACAAATCGGTGCGTCGCCGGAAGCGGATCGCGATTCGCTGTACTTCCGGATGGACGACCGGCGCCACCGCTTTGCGTTTCATCCCGGCAAGGTCGACCGGCTCGCCTATATCGGCTGGGAAGCGCGCGGCAAGCTCGAATTTCAGGCGGCTGTCGCGCGGTTGCGTGAAGCGGGTGTCGACGTCACGCAAGGCGACGCGGAACTGCGTGGCGTACGCGATGTCGTGCGTTTTCGCGATCCGGTCGGCTATCAGCATGAACTGTTCTACTCGCAGAAATGGATGCCGCGCTCGTTCATCCCAGGCCGTCCGCACGGCGGCTTCAATGCCGGCGCGCGAGGTCTCGGTCATATCGTGGTGATCACGCCGGAGTTTCCGCCGGAACTCGAACACTTCCTGACTGTGGTGATGGGTTTTCACTACTACGGCGCGGGAGCAGGCAAGGGCAAGACTGCGTTCTATCGCTCGAAACTGAACACCAGCACGAGCCACGACATTGCTTACGGACTCGGGCCGAACAAGATGGGTATCCAGCACATCGGGCTCTTCGTGAACAATCTGCGCGACGTGGGCGAGACCTACGACATCGTCAGGCAGCGCAAGCTGCCGATGATGATGACGCTCGGCCAGCACACGCAAGACCCGCACGTGTCGTTCTATCACTTCTCGCCGGGCGGTTTCGCGTTCGAAATCATCACCGAGCTCGAGCCTTGGCACGGCGACGGCTTCGAGTTGAATCCGGAAAAGCTGAGTACGTGGGGCCACGAACTGGTCGGCCCGATCCTTGGTCCGAGCGTGCGCACGCCGGAAGAAGTGATGGATGCCGAGGGCCTCGCGATTCTCGCCGCCAGGCGGCGGCCGGCTCGGCCATGAAGCTTGCGAGGGTCCGCGACGCGGCGGGCGAGAGTTTCTGGGCCCAGGTCGACGAAAACGCACGCGAGGTGCAGCGCATTCGGTCGCCATTCGAAGTGTGGGCGCCGGTGGTCGCGGATCAGGGCGACGCGGCGCTCGAGCTCGATGCGCGCCGTTTGCCGCTCGCCGAATTGCAGTTGTGTCCGCCGGTGAATCCCGGGGCGCGCGTGTTCGGCGTCGGTCTGAACTATCTGTCGCACCTGGTGCGGCTCGGGCGCAAGCAGGCGCCGCCGCATACGCTTGCCTATATCAAGCCGGCATCGGCACTCGTGCCGCCGGGCGGAGAGATTCAGTATCCCGCCGTCACGAACCAGCTCGACTACGAAGTCGAGCTGGTGGCGGTCGTCGCGCGGGCGTTCGGCGACGAACCGCAAGCGAGCGCCTGTCTGCTCGGCTATACGGTGGGCAACGACATTAGCGCGCGCGATGCCGGCAAGCAGCTCGGTTCGCTCGATCTGTTCACGCAGAAGGCGCTCGACAGCACCGCGCCGATCGGTCCGTGGATCACCACACTCGATGAGTTCGGCGGGCCTGGCCAGCCGTGTGTGACGCTGAGCTTGCGTATCAACGGCGAGGAGCGCCAGCACGATACGACCGACCAGATGATTTTCCCGGTCGACGAATTGTTGAACTATGTCGATGCGCGCATCGCGCTACGGCCGGGCGATCTGGTCTTCACCGGGTCGACATGTGGGGTAGGGCTCGAAGACGGCCGCTTCCTGCAACCGGGCGATGTGATCGAAGCGCAGATCGAGCGCATCGGCGTGTTGCGTAACCGGATCGGAGCGAAGCGGGTACTCTCGCCGATGCGTGCTATTGGCCGGTTGGGGCGCGGTGGATAGACGAGTGCGATTGATCAGTGCACCAGGCAAGCGCACTACGCAAGTGCAACAGGCAAGCGGAGCATCGTAATCACACGGCGGCTGAGCACTCACGCTTAGCCGCCGTTTTCATTTGCCGACGCTGTTGCGCATCGTGCAAAGCGGCGAGCGTTCGCGCATAGGGCTTGATGCCCGAGCCAATCAGCCACAATCCAAACAGCGCTGCGGGAGCCGCCGTACACGCTACTGCATAACGCAAAGCGCTGTCGCGATGAAACACGTGATCGGTGACGAGCGCGACCGCGGTCGGCCCTAACCCGATGCCCAGCAATCCCGCGAGCAGCAGATACACAGCGATGGCCTGGCCTCGCATGCGGTTGGGCACGACCGCCTGAATCGCCGCGGGCGCCGCCGACTGGGCAATACCAAGGCCGAACACGCTGACGAATAGCAGCGCGAATGCGAGACGAGCGTCCGGCATCAGAGGCCATAGCATGCACGGCAGCGCGAATACCGCTGAGCCCAGCAGCGCGATGCGAAAGCGTGCTGCGGTTACGCCACGCGCGGTCCACGCATCGCTGAGAAAACCGCACACCAGAGTGCCACCCGCGCCTGCAATGGCAATGATCAGGCCGAGCACTGGCCCGGAACGCATCGGCTGCATACCGAAGTTGCGCTCGAATAACGCGGGTGCCCAGGCAAGCGCGCCATAGCCGATGATCGACAGCAACGCCGGGTAAGTCAGTACACGGGAAAACGTGGCGGCATGCTGGCGCAGATAACGCGTGAAATCGCCGAAGGAAGCGTTCTTGTCTGCATCGATTCCAGCGCTTGCCACCGCCACTTCCTGACGCGCCGGCTCGCGCACCGTCACCAGCAACAGCAAGGCGAGCGGCACGGCGGGCAGCGCCGCCGCGACAAACGCGAGGCGCCATGCCGGCACGCTGCCGATACCCGCAATCGCCAGACCGTGCGGCGGAATTGCCGCCAGCAACCAGCCGCCGAGCAGTAACGAGGCACCCGAACCGATCGCAATCGAGACGTAATAGATGGCGATCGCCCGGCCACGCTGCGTCGGCGTGAAGCAGTCGGCGATCAGCGAATAGGCGGCCGGCGCGAGCACCGCTTCGCCGATTCCAACCCCGATCCGCGCGAGCAGCAGGTGCGTATAGCTCTGGCCGAACGCAAAGAGCGCGGTGGCCGCACCCCAGAATAGCAAAGCGACGAAGATCAGATTGCGACGGTTGCCGCGGTCCACGAGGCGGCCAAGCGGCAAACCGGCCAGCGTGTAAAAGATCGCGAACGCGTAGCCCTGCAGCAGACTGAATGCCGTATCCGAGATGCCGAACTCTTTGCGCAAAGGACGTACCAGCAGCGCGGGCAGTTGACGGTCAAGCTGAGACAGCAAAGTGGCTGCGAATAGCACGGCGATGACGTACCACGCGTAACGAGCCGATGGGTACCTGGCTAGTGTGCCAGCCGACGTGGCAGTCACCGAAGCGGATGATGAGGCAGTCACTGACGCCATCGGAGAGGTCGACCCTGAGGCAGTCGCTGAGGCGGGCGCGCTTTGCTGCGTCCGGGGCGTGAGGGCGGTGGGCAAAACAGGACTCCCGAGGCAGATGGATGACCGCCCGCGCGAGGCGGGCGGTATCGCTCGTCATGGCATACCGCGTGCCGAAAGTAGGGCGCTGCCGCAGCGTGATGGCATTCCCGTCTGCTTACTGCTCGACCGCGGCCTCGCCGCGCGCCTTCACTGCTTCGTAGAAGTCGCGTTTGAGTGTCGGGTAGTACGCGATCTGGCCGCCCATGCCGCCGGCGATATCGATCGATGCCGCGCTGATGAAACTCGCGTAATCGCTCGACAGGAACAGCGCCATGCCCGCGACGTCTTCCGGTTTGCCGAAGCGGCCGATCGGCACGACCTTCAACACCATCTGGTCGAACTCCTCGCGCGTGCAGCCGGCCGGCATCTCACGATAGTGGCGGTCCCACTGGCCCGTGTCGATCCAGCCCATGTTCAGGGTGTTGACGAGGATGTTGTCTTTCGCGAGCGACATGCCGAGCGATTTCGACATCGCCACGCAGGCCGCGCGATTGACAACCGACGGAATGCCGTCCGGCGTCGGCACGACGCCCGCAAGTGCGTTGATCTCGATGATGCGGCCCCAGCGTTGCTTGCGCATATGTGGCACCACCGCCTGCACGAAGCGGAAATGCCCCATTTGCAGGATGTTGGCATGCTCGAGGATCTGCTCGGGCGTCAGCGTTTCGAGGTTGCCGCCACGCCCCTGGCCGGCATTGTTGATCAGCACGTCCACGCCGGCCCAGCTTTGCGCCACGTGTTCGACAAACTGTTTGACGCCTTCGGTATCGGTTACGTCGACCGAGTGCGCGATCACGGCGGACGCACCGCGCGCTTTCAGGTCTTCCGCAACGGTTTCAAGGTCGGCGGTGGTGCGCGCACAAATGGCGACGCGCGCGCCTTCGGCGGCAAAGGCCCGCGCGATTGCGCGGCCGATGCCGCGTGATGCGCCGGTGACGATCACGCGCTTGCTGCTCAGGTCGATCTGCATATGTCTCCTCATGTCGGGCCCAGCAATGGTTCGCCCGCCGGGTGGTGTCTGGTTTTTATAATTTAAACAGAATATCTACAAATGTACAGATAAACTGAGTCAAAGTTCCTGGCGCATGCGGGCTAGTCCATCGCCACATGTGCGTCGGCGGGCGAGGCGCGCGAGTGACGGGCCGGGCGGATGATGGCCAGCAAAGGAATCACCAGCAGGGTAGCGATGAACATCAGCTTGAAGTCGTCGATATACGCGATCATCGAGGCCTGCTGGGTGACCTGCATGTTCAGCAGCGCGAGCGCGCTTGGGGAATGCAGATCGACCTGGTTTTGCACCACGGGGTCGTACACCGACACATGCGCGGCCAGCGACGCATGCGCCACCTGGGTATTGCGCGTGATGAAGGTTTGGACCACTGAAATCCCGATACTGCTGCCGATGTTGCGCATCAGGCTGTAGATCGCGGTGCCGTCGCTGCGCAGCTCGCTGGAAAGCGTGGAGAAGGTGACGGAGCTGAGCGGCACGAACACGAGTCCCAGGCCGAAGCCCTGCACCACGCCCGGCCAGATAATGTCCGATGGAGATAGCACCAGCGTGTAGTGCGTCATCTGCCACAGCGCGAACGCCGAGATCAGAAAGCCGGTAACGAGCAGCAGGCGCACGTCGAAACGGCCGATCAGCCGGCCCACCACCATCATGGCGATCATCGTGCCGATGCCGCTCGGCGCACTGACGAGGCCAGCGGTGGCTGCGTCGTAATTCATCAGCGACTGCAACATCGGCGGCAACAGGGCACGCGTGGCGTACATTACGGCGCCGACCACGAAGATGAAGAAGACGCCCGTCACGAAATTGCGGTCTTTCAACAACTGATAGCGGAAGAAAGAGCGCGGCCCAGCGGTCGCCGTGTGCGCAATGAAGAAGGCGAAACTGATGACGGCCACTAACGCTTCGGCTCGAATTTCCATCGAACTGAACCAGTCGAGCTGCTCGCCGCGATCGAGGAGTGCCTGCAACGCGCCGACAGCCAGACTCAGTGTGGCGAAGCCGAAAAAATCGAACCGCTCGCCGAGCTTGCGGCGGTTCTCCGGCAAATAGGCGAGTGTGCCGAACAGCGCAAACGCGCCGACCGGCAGATTGATGAAGAACACCCAGCGCCAGTTATAGCTTTCGGTCAGCCAGCCACCGAGCGTGGGCCCGAGAATCGGCCCGACCATCACGCCCATGCCCCAGACGGCCATTGCCTGGCCCTGCTTTTCGCGCGGATTGATATCGAGCAGGATGGATTGCGACAGCGGCACTAGCGACGCGCCGAAGATCCCTTGCAGCAATCGCGCGATGATGATTTGCGGCAGCGAGTCCGCCAGACCGCAGAGGCCGGAAGCGACCGTGAACCCCGTGATCGACGCAGCCAGCAGATGCTTGACCCCGAAGCGGGTGGCGAGCCAGCCGGTGAGCGGCGTGGCGATGGCGGCGGACACGATATACGAGGTGAGAACCCAGGTGATTTCGTCCTGCGACGCGGAGAGCGCGCCTTGCATATGCGGCAGTGCAACGTTGGCGATCGTGCTATCGAGCGATTGCATCAGCGTGGCCAGCATGATCGACACGGTGATCAGCGGCCGGTTGAGCGCCGCGCCGGGTTGCGGCGATTGAGCGGATGCCGTGGCCGGTGAATTGACTGCCATAACGTTGAGGTTCCTGTCGTATAGCACGCAAGATTGATAAGCGTACTTATTGTAATTGAGTCATATATCGAAGTAGTGTTCATATTTGAGGGATTTGACTCGTATAATCGCCGGCATGAACAAAGGCTACGACAACCGCTTGGGCTTTCTGATCACGGACGCGGGCCGGTTGTGCGGCCGGCTTTTCGATGAACGGGCCAAGGCTCGCCTCGGCTTGACGCGTGCGCAGAGCCGCGTGCTGGCTTACCTGTCCTGGTATGGCGAGACGAATCAGGCGAGGCTAGCCGAGACGCTGGAGATTTCGCCGATCTCGTTGACGAGGCTGCTGGACAGAATGACCGAAGGCGGCTGGGTGATGCGGGTGGCGGACGTCAGCGACCGGCGGGCTTACTGCGTGAAAGCGACCCGGAAAGCACGGGCAGCGCTTGTCCAGGTTTTGGATGTCGGGGACCGGGTTGCGGAGGAAGCTTTAGCCGGTTTCGATGCTCACGAGCGCGAGGTGCTGATAGGGTTGTTGCATCGTATGAGGGCAAACCTGGTCCAGGCGATGGCGAGTTGCGGCACGTCCGAAGTATGAAGGGGCTGCTCCTTTCCGGACTATGCGCTATGCAAGTGCGCTGAAGCAGCCGAAGGAGCCGTGAGACGAGCGGCTCATCATGTGACGTGATGAAGCTGAAATGCGCTTGCGTGAAGCAAGCACCTCCCGTCATGCTCAGCACCGGCTCAACAGAATCTCCGCCAGCTTCACCGGCTCGCTGATCATCGCGTTGTGGCAGGTATCGAGTTCGATCACTTCGTCCACACCGCCCAGGTTGCCGATGAATTTGTGTTGCACCTTCGGCCGCAACGCGCGGTCGCGTTGAGTGAGTACCCAGCTCATCGGTACGCGCGGGAATGTCGAACGATCGACCGGTTCGGTCGTGACCCTGGTGCTTTCGGCGCACAGACCCGCCACGACGCGTTGCTTCTGCTCCCGCGTCATGCCGTTGGCAAATACCCAGCGCGCGATGAACGCGGGGAGCGGCGCGCTAACAGCCGTGCGCCGCGCCGCTCGCGACGCGATCACGTTCATCGGCGCATGCAGTGTATCGAGCACGGTCTTACCGTCAGGCGGGATGCAGCAGGCGATGAAAACCATTCGTTGCACGTGTGCTGACCCGAGCCGCGCTGCCACACCGGGTAACGTGATCCCCGCCATCGAATGGCCGACCAGCATCACCCTGTCCGGCCGCGTCGCGAGAATCTGCGCCGTCACGCTCTCGACGCATTGCGCGATGGTCAGCGTCGCCAGATTACCCGGTTCGTTACCGTGGCCGGGCAGATCGACGGCGAGTACCCGCACTGAAGGATCGCGCGCGCGCAATGCGTCGACGGTGGGTTGCCAGCACGCACCGCTATGCTGGCCACCGTGCACCAGGACGATAGTCGGCTTGCCGGCGGACTTCGGCTTTGCAACTGAAGTATCGAAGTCCGGCCGCGCCTGAGACGATGGCTGCGCGCTCAATATGCTTCTCTACCGCGCGCGGCGAACAGCGCACGCATCGGCGCCAGCGTCGGCGCATGACTCGTGAAGCCGCCGTCGACCGGGAGGGTCGCGCCGGTGATGAACGCGGCTTCGTCCGACGCGAGAAAGCACACGACGTCCGCCACGTGCTTCGGCTCGCCGAGATAGGGCGTCAGATGGCCGTCGAGAATCACCGCCTTGATATCGTCGGGCAGCGGATGCGCGCCACCGTTCTCCGCGACCACGAGACCGATCTGGATCGTGTTCGAGCGAATCCCCTGCTTGCCGTACTGCGCGGCAATCGACTTGCTCAGGATCGTCAAGCCGGCCTTCGAAGCTGCATACGCACTCAAGGTGAAATCGCCCTGCGCGCCAAAACCGGACGATGCGTGAATGATCGAGCCGCCGCCCACCTTCAGCATCGCGGGAATCGCGTGCTTCGAACACAGCATCGGGCCGCGCAGATTGACCGCCATCGCGCGATCCCATGCTTCGACTTCGACGTTGCACACATCGCGATCGCCTCTGCGTTGCGCGGCGTCGAGCACGGCCGCATTGTTGTGCAGGATGTCGATGCGTCCAAAGTGCTCCAGAACCGCTGCGATCATCGCCTTGACCTCGGCCTCGGACGAGACGTCGGTGCGCAGGCCCAGTGCCCGTTCGCCGATCGAAGCGGCCACTGCCACCGCCGCGTCGCCGTCGATATCCACCACGGCTACGCGCGCGCCTTGCGCCGCGAGGCCACGGGCGCAGGCCGCGCCGAGTCCGCCACCCGCGCCAGTGACGATCGCAACCTTGCCTTCGAGTTTGCCGGCCGTCGTTTGAGTAGCGCCAGTCATGCTACTACCGCCAATACCGCTAGTCATCTGCTCAGTCTCCAGTGAAAACAGGGGTGCGCTTTTCCTTGAAGGCCAGCGCGGCTTCCTTCACGTCGTCGCTCGGGGCGAGCAGCGCGAACAGGTCGAGCTCGCGATCCAGGCCGCGGCGCAGATCGAGTTCGAGCGCGGCGCGCGCTGCCTGCTTGACGTAGATCGTGGCCGCCGGCGATTTCGCGGCGAGCCGGTCCGCTAACGTCTGCACTTCGGCGATCAGACTCTCGGGTGTCGCCGAAATGCGCGTGACGAGGCCGATTTCCTTCGCTTGCTGTGCGCTCATGCGGTCGCCGGTCAGGAGCACGTCGAGCGCGCGGCCATGGCCGACCACGCGCGCGAGACGTTGCGTGCCGCCGCCACCCGGAATCAGGCCGAGACCGGTTTCCGGCAGTGCAAGCACCGTATCGGGCGAGGCGAAGCGGATATCGCAGGCGAGCGCGATCTCCAGTCCGCCACCCATGCAGAAACCATGCAGCGCGGCGAGCACAGGTTTCTGGACCTGATCGAGCGCCTCGATCCAGCGCGAGCGTTCCATGCGCCGCCGCACTTGCAGCGACGATTCGGACCCGCGCTTTTCCTTGATGTCCGCGCCAGCACAGAAGCCGCGCGCGCCTTCACCGCGCAGCACGATCACGTGAACGTCGGGATCGGTGTCGAGGAGCTGCAGCGCCTGCGGCACGCCCCGGCGAATTTCGTCATTGATCGCGTTGATCTGCTCCGGCCGGTTCAGCACGATCCACGCGGTCTTCCCGTTGCGCTCAACGCGCACGGTGGGGTTGATCGTCAGCCCATTCATGGTGGAGGTCCCCTCGTGGGTAGTCAGCATTTAGCGGGGCGCCTGAAATTCTTCGAACTCGAACAACTGGCCGTCGAGCTCGGCGGGGTCGATGCGAATCAGCGAACGGCCGCCCACGGCTTCGGATGATTCGACCCAGTCGAAGCCGATGCCGCGTGCCTTCAGTTCTTCGGCCTTGACTTGCAGGCCGTTCACCGCGATTCGCACGAAATACGGGCCCGGCCCCCAGCTGTTCAGGTAGCGGCCGGCCTCGCCGTCCCAGCGGGTCGCCTCGAGCACGTCGAGCGACGCGCTATTGGGCAACGTGAAGCCCATTCGCGCGCGCCGGTAGCCTTCGCCGACCAGCGTTTCCACCGCGCCGACCGGTTCCCAGTCGAGATTCGCCGAGCAACGGCGCAGGGTGTCGTCGAGATCGCGCACGAGAAAACCGCGTGCGGTCACGCGCACCAGCTGGCCCGGCTGAAGATCGCGTGGTTGCGGTGCGGGCGTCGCGAACGTTTCAGGCGGCAGTTGCAGCGGCTCCATCGGCATGATCTCGATGCACAGGCCGCCGTCCACGGAAGGTTCGTACTCGGGGCGCTCAGGCGTCACGCCGACCCACAAGCGGTCGAACGGCATTTCCGGGGTGCGCTGCGCCATCCGGAACGGCAGGCGGCGGCGCATCAGACGCTCCACGGTCTGCTCGAACTTCGGGCCGTGCGCGGCCACCACGATCGAGTGCGTGAGGATCGGCCGATGCTTGCCCTGAAATGCCTCGAGGCTTTGCAGGAAATGATGGAACGATGGGTCGCCGGGGTTCGGGCGATCCAGATGCACTTGCGGCTCGACGCGCGTCGGCGCCACCGCCAGCGACTTGTGCACGCGCAGAAAATGCGCGATGTACGGATGGTTGTCGAACGCCTGGCGCCAATTCGGGTGCTTGTGAATCCCCAGCTTGTTGACCAGCAATTCGGTCATCCCGTCCGGGTCCGGAACCATCATGTCGGCGGTCATCAGCAGATCGAACATATCGGTGAATCTCCAAAAAGTGTTGGATGAACGGCTTGTCAGGACGCCTGGCGGGCTGCCGGCGCCGTGGCGCGCAGGCGGGTGGCCGAGGCGGCGATTGCGGGTTGCGTGGCCTCGGCAGGCTCGGTGCCGGAGCCGCCGCGCAGGCGCTCGGCTTTCGGCCGCAGCAGGAAATAGGAGAGCGCTGGAATCAGCACGAGGGCGCCGACCATGTTCCACAGGAACATGAAGGTGAGCAGGATGCCCATGTCAGCCTGGAATTTGATCGGCGACCAGACCCACGTGACGACACCGCCCGCGAGCGTGAAGCCGACCAGCATCACCACCTTGCCGGTGAACATCAATGCGTCGCGGTAGGCCTCGCGCAGCGTGGCGCCGGCGCGTTGCCGCGCGAGTTGCACCGAGAGGAGATACAGCGCGTAGTCGACGCCGATCCCGACGCCGAGTGCGATCACCGGCAGCGTGGCGACCTTCACGCCGATGCCGAGCAGCACCATCAACGCTTCGCACAACACCGAGGTGAGCATCAGCGGAATCAGCGCGACAACCACCGCGCGCCACGTACGGAAGGTAATGAAGCAGAGGATCGCTAC
The DNA here is from genome assembly GCF_009690905.1 of Paraburkholderia madseniana. Lineage (GTDB taxonomy): Bacteria > Pseudomonadota > Gammaproteobacteria > Burkholderiales > Burkholderiaceae > Paraburkholderia > Paraburkholderia madseniana. The sequence continues at coordinate 11,003 of NZ_VOSW01000015.1, read as the reverse complement.
CGACGCGTAGACCAGCAGCAGCATCTCGCGATTGGCCTGCTCGACAACGATATTGGTCGCCGCGTCGATGCCGGCCGAACCCGCGGCCAGCAGGAAATGCCGTTCGGGCGTGTCGTGCGCCGCGGCGAAATCGTTCACCACGTGCACCACGCGCGTCAGCGTCTCGGCCTTGTGGTCGCTCAGGAAGACCAGCAGCGGTGCGACCGTACGGTCAGCGTTGGTCAACTCGGGCATGGCCACCACGACGTTGGAAAACGCATCGCCGGAGACGAACGGATCGCGGTTCACCGTCAGCCACTTGGGCGAGCCTTCGAAGTTGCCGGCCGTGTACTGCCGCACCACGCTTGCTGCCGACACCGTGCCGCGCACCCCTTCGGTCTCGCGCAGCTTTGCTTCGAGGCGGTCCATCTCGGTCAACGTCGGGAAGCTCTCCACGCCACCGGCCGGTGTCTTGACGATCACAGCGAAGACATCGCTCGACAGGTTGTAGTGCTGGTTGATGAACGCGTTATCGCGGTTGTAGCGCGAGTTCGTCTTCAGTTCGGGTGCGCCGGAATCGAGGTCGCCCACCTGCAGATGCGTGCTGATCGCAATACCGCCGATGAACAGCAACAGCGCGCCGATCATCGCGCCAATGGCCCAGCGGCGGGTGGAGAAGCGGTCGAAGGCCTGATAGCTGCGCACCACGAAGCCGCGCTTCGCTTGCGGATCGGCGCTCAGGCGCGCGCGTCGCACCGCGGACCGGCTCACGCCCGTGTACGACAGCAGCACCGGCAGCAATACGAGGTTGGTGAAGATCAGCACACCCACGCCGATGCTGGCGGCGAGCGCGAGATTGCGGATCACGGGCACGTCGATGATCATCAGCACCGCGAAGCCGACCACGTCGGCGAGGAGGGCGGTCAGGCCGGCGAGGAACAGGCGCCGGAACGTATGACGGGCGGCCGCATAGCGATGCACGCCGCGCGCGACGTCGCGGGTAATGCCGTTCATTTTCTGCGCGCCGTGCGAGACGCCGATCGCGAAGACAAGGAACGGCACGAGGATCGAATAGGGGTCGATCGAGAAACCGAGCCACTGCACGATGCCGAGCTGCCAGATCACCGCGGCGGCCGAACACAGCACGACCAGACCGGTGCTGCGCAGGCAGCGCGTGTACGCATAGAGCGCGAACGCGGCGATCAGCGCGGAAATGCCGAAGTAGATCAGCACACCGTCGAGACCACCGATCAGATCGCCCGCCAGCTTGGCGAAGCCGACGATGTGAATCTTGACGTTGGGGGTTTCAAGCGAACGGATCTGCTTTTCCAGATCGTGCGAGAGCTCACGGTAGTTCAACGGTGTGCCGGTGGCCGGATCCTTGTCGAGCAGCGGCACGAACACCACGCTCGAACGCTCGTTGTTGGCGACCACTGAGCCGCCGATGCCGGCGCGTGCCACATTGCGACGTAATTCGTCGAGGCTTTTCGTGGAACCGTCGTAGGCTTCGGGCATCACGGGGCCACCGCGAAAGCCGTCCTCGGTGATTTCGGTCCAGCGCACCGACGGCGTCCACAGCGACTTCATGTAGGCACGGTCCACGCCGCGCATCAGGAACACTTTGTCATTGATCTTCTGCAGCGTGCGCAGATAGTCGGCGTCGTAGATCGAACCGTTGGTGTTCTCCACCGAAATCCGCAGCGAGTTGCCGAGCGCACGCAATGACGCGGCGTTGTCGAGATAGTGGCGCACGAACGGGTGCGACTGCGGAATCATGTTCAGGAAGTTCGCGTTGACTTCCAGACGCGTGGCGCGCGCGCCGAACAGCGCCGTCAACAGCACGCAGACGATCACGATGAGCGCGCGATGATTGAAAATCAGCCGCTCGACCGGACCGCCTGAACGGCGGTCGAAAGGCTGCGCCGGTTGCGGTTGATCCTTCGCTGCGGACTGATCGTGTGGGTTATCCATGCTGAACACCTCTAGTGATGCAATTCAATGGCGTGTCTCGCGCCCGCTGCATTTACTGCACCTACTGCGCTGATTGCGCCTGTCCGGCTCAGCGCCGCAAGCCGATCGCCTCAACGCTCATACCGCTCGAACCACCGAGCGCGACGCGATCCGCGCCGTCCGCGGCGATGCCGGCGAACAGCATCGGCGTATCGGCCGAAACGCGATGGAAGGCGCCACTAACCGGATCGGCGACTAGCAGCATCGCGCGGCTGCCGCAGATCACGATGCGGCCATCGCCAAGCACGGTGGCGCCGTTCAACGTCGAATCGGTACCGGTGTCGGCTTTTTGCCAGCTGTTGCCCTGGTCGGTGCTCTGATAAACGGTGCCGCGCAGGCCAAAGGCAAAGAGCCTTTGGTCGTTGCCGACGATGCCGAAGAAGCTGCCGCTGTAGCCCGATTGCAGGCGCTTGAACTGGCCGCTCGCCCGATCGAGCCGGAACACGGTGCCGCGTTCGCCCGCGATATACACCTCGCCGCCAATTCCGCGAATCGCGTTCAGATTCAGGAAGTCGGGGTTGTCGATGTGCTCGAGGCCGGGCCGCCAGGTCTTGCCGCCATCGGTCGTCATGGCGAACGAGCCGAACGAGCCGACCGCATAGCCTTCGGTGGCGTTGTCGAACCAGACATCGAGATAAGGCAGCGACGGGCCCGCTTTGGCGTTGTTTTCTTCCTGCTTCTGATACGTGGAGGCATTCGCGTCGCCGCGTGCCACGGCGTCCCGGTAATAGGCGACGAAGCGCTCGTTGGAGATACGTCCGTCGAGCTGTTTGCTCCAGCTCGTGCCGCCGTTCGAGGTATGCAGAATCACGCCGTCGTGGCCGACAGCCCAGCCTTGCGACGGCGTGGGGAAGGCCACCGCCGTCAGATCGCTCTGCACCGGACTGGGGACCTGGCGCCAGCTATGCCCGTGGTCGTCGGACACGACGATCACGCCCCGCTGGCCGACGCCGACGAGGCGTTGACCAGCGCTCGCCACCGCGGTCATCGGCCGGGTGGCGGGTGAGACGGCGGTTTCGGCGGGCGCGTCGAGCGGATCGACAAAGCGCGCCGCGTGGGCCGCCGGCGGCTCCGTGCTGGCCGTCGCGGCGAGTGCGGAAGCACCCGCGAACGCCGCGACGATGGCCGTCAGACATTGCACTGACCGGAAATTCATGGGTAAGTCTCCGCACACACACGTTGCGAACTCATTGGCAACGCATTGACCATTCTTCGACCATGCAGGCTGCGCGCTCGCCGGATCGATACCCGGTTCCGGCGGGCGCGCGCCGCGCCGTTTAGCGCACGCCCGCGCTTTGCAGTGCTTGCGGCGTGTAATACGCCTGGTTCGGCAGTTCGTCGTACGGGATCATGTGGGTGACCGGATCGCCCTGGTCCGCGATGACCGCGTAGTTGCCCTTGGTCAGGTCGTAGACCACCTGGATGGGCTGGCCGACGCGCGGCTTGTCGTAAGGGATGATGTCCAGCGTATAGGCGGTACGGTAGAGCGCGTTGCTTTGGTCGTACGCGTCGTACGCCACGATCAGCCACGTGTCTTCGTCGATGTAATACGTGCGATGGCTGTAGACATCACGCTGACCCGGCTTGAGGGTCGCCTCGACCACCCACACCCGGTGCTTCTCCCAGCGCACGACATCCGGATTGGCGAACTTGTCGCCCACCAGATTCGGCGACTGATACGCGCGATAGTTGTTGTACGGCACGATGATTTCTTTCTCGCCGGCCAGCTTGAAATCGAAGCGGTCCATCCGTCCCTGGAAACCACCGATTTCGTCGAACAGCAGCGTGCCGCCGATACCCGCCATCGGCGTGTCGTACTTCAGTTCGGGCGCCACGCGCACACGTCGCTGACCCGGCATGTAGATCCAGGTGGTGTCGTCCTGGTCGCCGTTATTGACGCTGTATTTCGCCAGATACAACTGGCCGACCTGCGAGGACGGGCCGAAGAAGTTGGTGTAGGTCAGGCGGAAATACGGGTCGTTCAGTTTGGTCGCGTTGCGGTCGTAGAACGGGTAGATGAACTTCGACTCCTGGTCGCCCATCAGCGTCTTGTGGCCGGCTTCGTCAACGAAGATCGTGCGGAAGCGGAAATCGGTGCGCACGCCCTGGTAGCGCATGTTCTGATTCCACATCACTTCATAACCGTCTTTCGGGATCGGGAACGGAATGCAGCCGAATGCGCCTTCCACGCCATCGCCCTTGATCTTGCCGACGAGCTTCGCCGTGGTTGCGCAGCTCACCGTGTTCTTCAGCACCCAGTCCGGATAGGTCATCGTACGCCGCGTCTTGTAGACGTCGACGCGAAAACCCGGGAAGCGGTCGAGCAGCGCCTTGGTGCCAGGTGTCAGCGCGTCGCCGTACTTGGCCTGATTGGCCTTGGTGATCGATTCGATCGGCTTGTCGTCCTTGAACGGATCGGGATAGCGGCCGCTGCCGGGCTTGAAGTCGGCGGGGATGGGCAGATCCTTCACGCCGCCGGTGTAGGCAGGGATCGAACCGTCCGCGTTGGCGGCTTTCTGTGCGCCGAATTCGGTGAGCTTGCCGCCGAGCTCTTTGGCTTCGTCGGCGCTGACCGCCGCGAGCACAGGCCCACTGGCGGCGACTGCCGTCGCCATCGTTGCCAGTACCATTGCGAGTTTCATGCTTGTCTCCAGAATATGTGTCAGAAAAACCCAGCCGGTGCGCGACAGCTTTTTATCCGGCGCTCGTGAGGGCATCCGTGACAGAAAGCGGGCGCGACCGTCGCCCGTCAGAATGAAGAAGAAAACGTGAGCGAAACCCAACCTTTGTCGTTGTAGAAAGACGGACCGTTGCCCGTTGCGTAATACGAAGGCCCGCCGCTCGGCAAACCGTTGGCGAGACCGAAGTTTGTCTGGCCGCCCGTATGCGAGTGATAGCCGTTGTATTGCAGCGTGACGTTGTATTTGTTCTGGATTAGCGCGTGCAGGCCGAAGGTGTAGATCATCGAACCCTGGTTGGTGCCGCCCAGACTCGGCGTATTGCCCCACAGGCCGTACTGGATGAACATCGGCGCGTCGATGTCGACACCCGGAAACACCTGCAGCCATTGCGGATCGAACTGCACCGCCAGCGCCACCGAATTGTTGGTCGAGCAGCCGGCCCATTTGCTGCCGGTCGGACATTCGGTCGAGTTGCCCACGCCGTTGTAGAGCGCGCCGTTGCTGGTGGTCTTGACCTTCTGCGTGAAAGCGATTTCAGCCAGCGCGCTGCCGGTGTTCCAGAATGGCGTGCGCGACAGGCCCGCCAGCACGTTTCCGATCACATTGACGACGTCGCCTCGCGCGCCTTGCTGGCCGCTCAGGTCGCTCGCCAACGGACCGGTGCCACTGTTCAGCGCGGTGTTATGCCGGTACGACACTTCGAAGCCCGTGCTGAAGTCGCCGATCTGCCGGTCGAGACTCATGCCGTACAGCTTCACGTTCGAGCCATAGGCAAGGTGATAGTTGGTCGCACCGGTTGCCGGGTTCACGCCCAGCAGCACCCACGGCTGCGTTTCCGTCAGATTGCGGTAATAGAAGCCGAACGTGCCACCGAGCCATTGCGGCGCCCATGTGACCTTGGCGCCGTAGTCGTTATGAAAACCGTTGTTCGGCATCACGTCGGCGCCGCGCGGAATTGCCCCCTCCAACAGGTTCGGCCCCTGGAAGCCGAAGCCGACCGTGCCCAGGTAGGTGCCGCCTTCCGGCAGACGGGTCGGCATATATTCGGCGAAATACTGCGCGGCCAGTGAGACGGTCGGCGTGAGCTGGGTTTCGAACAGCACCTGGGCGCGCGGGATCGCCAGTTCCTTTGCCTGCGTCCCGGGCGAGGCTGCGCCCTTGATGTTGTCGGACGCGCCTTGACCGTAGTTAATGCCCTCGCTGCCGAAGATAAGCGCATTGCCCCAGTACTGGGTGAGACGGCCGACCTTGATCGCGCTCGGCTGGCCATTGATCTCGAACTTGTAGAACACGAATGCATCCAGCAGATCCGCGCCCTGCTGGTAGTAGCGCTCGGTGTAACTGCCGTAGTGGTTGCCGGTGTACGAGTTGAGGCTCGAGTAGGGCACCCCGGGATAGGCGGCGCCGGGGTTGTTGTTCACACCGCCGCCGTACGCGAAGTCTTTCCACAACGAGGCGCTGACCCGAAAACCGAATTTGTCCTGGTAGACCGCATCGAATTCGCTCAGATCGGACACGCGGTTGGTAACAATGTCGCCAGCGTGCTTGAACTTGTAATCCGATTCACTGTAAAGCGGGTTATTGCCGATCGAGTCGTTGATGCCCTGGGCACGCATGCCCAGGTTGTAGCTGATCGTGTTGTCCCAATTGATGTTCAGATCGGGGTTCGAACTGAGTTGCACGGCGTTGGCCGATGCGGCCCAGCATCCCAGAGCCATCGCGATACCGAGGCTCATCCGGCTTTTTTCGAATCTGGCGCAGCTGCTCATTCCCTTCATCTCCTTGTCTCCGTAGCTCCCTGCCGGGGCCGGGTTTTTGTTTGACGGTGGTGACGGCACGGTGCTGCTGGCCTCGTGGCTTCCACGCTGCCGCCCAGGGAATTGCACACAGTGTTCAACTCTGTGCAGTCTGCTCGTCGGGACTTGTTAGATTCGCCTGGATTCGGAATTGAATTCTATAGATAGAATTTCGACTCCGGCTCTCTCGTTTTCCCCTATTCGAGACAAATTTGACGAAGTTGTTCATATCCATTCTGCTAATGGGGCAAGGATGCTGCGTGGCGTAACGCCAGAAGACCGGGAGTCAGCCCATTTCCGCAGGGGAAAGGTGTGCCGTCGGGCAAGGTCAATGGCCTCGTATTTTTGATCGGATCCTTATGTGGAAAGGACTTTCGGGCAACGGTCAGCGTCGGATGCGAGTGTGGGGAGGCCGCATGGAGCGCAACCCGGCGCAGGGCATCAACGGGTGGGCGCAGGAAATAGACAGCAGGACGTGTGATGAGGCGTGGGGGTTGCATGCTTGGCAGTCGGGAGGTAACGCCGGCCGGTCGGACCGCTCGCCGGCATTTCTTAAATTGATCACCAGAATCGAACCTGTTCAAATTATCCGCTATCAGGAGTTACCCGGTCTCGCCGGGCTCCTTGAGCACCCGTCTCGAGAGATACCCTGGAGGCATCGTCAAATAAGAGACATATTTCCGATATGTGTTCATAATATTCGGAAATTGGCCGTGCAGGCCGAAACGGCAGCGCCGCCGGTGACGGACAAAACCTTGAACTTGTCACAGGAACGATCGATGGCTTTTCGTGAGCATTACGACTATGTGATTGTCGGAGCAGGGTCGGCGGGCTGTGTGCTGGCCAACCGTTTGTCGGCGGATTCGGCTGTGTCCGTGCTGCTGCTCGAAAGCGGGCCGCCGGATCGCAGCGCGCTGATTCACATGCCGCGCGGCATCGGCAAGATCCTGAGCCCGGGTGGTCCGCTCGTATGGAGCTATCGCGCCACCCAGCGCAGCGGCGGCGGCTCGGAATACTGGTTAAAAGGGCGTACGCTCGGCGGCTCGAGTTCGGTCAACGGTATGGTGTATTTGCGTGGCCATCCGCAGGACTACGACGACTGGGAAGCAGCAGGTTGCACCGGCTGGGGCTGGGCTGACATGGGCCGTTGCTTCAAGGACATGGAAGATCACGAGCTCGGCGAGGCGCAGTGGCGCGGCGCAGGGGGGCCGCTGAAAGTGTCGATGCATCCGTCGGGCGATCCGCTTTGCGAGGCAGTGATCGAAGCAGCAGGGCAGAGCGGCGTGCCGCGAGTTAGGGACATCAATGCCGCTGCGGATGCGGCGATCGGCTACCAGCCGCGAACCATCTGGCGCGGGCGACGTTGGAGCGCGGCCAAGGCGTTTCTCGATCCCGTGCGCGGCCGTGCGAATCTCGACATCCGCACGGGTGTCGAGGTCGAGCGGATCAACTTCAGCGGCAGGCGCGCCACCGGTGTGTTGCTGCGCACGGCCGAGGGCGCCGTCCTGAGCGTCAATGCACGGCGTGAAGTGCTGGTGAGCGCGGGCGCGCTGAACTCGCCGAAATTGCTTCAACTCTCCGGTGTCGGCGACGGCGAGCGATTGCGCGAGCTCGGCATCGACGTGGTTGCCGACGTGCCCGCGGTAGGCCGCAACCTGCGCGAGCATCGGCCGGTGATGCTAAGCGCGCGCGTCACGGGCGGCAGTCTGAACCGGCAATTTCGCGGCTGGCCGCTCGTCGCCAACATGTTCCGCTACCAGTTGCGTGGCGCGGGGCCGATGACGCATGCGGCGCACGAGGTCTGCGCCTTCGTTAAAACGAACCCGGAACTGACGCGCCCGAATGCGGAGATTGGCGTCGGCCTGTATTCGTTGACGGTGAAAGACGGCAAGATCGCGATCGACACGCAACCCGGCATGACCTGGGTGGCCTATCTCACGCATCCTCAGAGCCTCGGCAGCGTGAGCATCACGTCGGCGGATCACGCCGCGCCGCTCGCCATCGACGCCAATTATCTCGACACCGAACAGGACCGCCGCAACAGCGTGGCGCTGATCCGGCTGATCCGCCGCATGCTGCGTCAGCCGGCACTGGGTGGCCATTTCACCGAGGAGACCGCGCCGGGTCCCGCGTTCACGTCCGATGAGGAACTGGTCGAGGCGTACTTCAAATTCGGCTCGACCGCCTTTCACGTGTCCGGTACCTGCCAGATGGGCAACAGCGATGCGGCTGCTGTCGATACCAAACTGCGGGTGCGCGGCGTCGAGCGCCTGCGGGTGGTCGATACGTCGATCATGCCCACGCTGATCGCGGGCAATACCAACGCGCCCGCCATGGCGATCGGCATGCGCGCGGCTGAACTGATACTCGGCGAGCAATGAGCGTGGCCTTGTTGCCACCGCTATCGCCATCTGACAACGACATGGACGGAGACATCGAATGAACGATTTTGCGGCGCTGCCGAAGCAGTTCACCGAACAGACGCGGCTCTTTATCGGCGGCGTGTGGGTCACGCCGCAAAGCGGTGAGCGTCAGCCCGTGTTGAATCCGGCCACCGAGGAAGTGATCGGCGAAGCGCCGGTTGGCGGGCTGGCAGAAGCCGAAGCCGCGCTCGCCGCTGCGCGCGAAGCATTCGATCGCGGGCCGTGGCCGGGCATGTCGCCGGCCGAGCGCGCCGGCTTTATGCGGCGCATGCATGCCGCGTTGCTCGCGCGTGCCGATCGCATCAAGGCGTTGCAGATCGTCGAAGCCGGCGCAACGCGCGCACTTGCCGAAACCATGATGTTCGCGTCGCCGATGAAGATCGTCGAAACCGCGATCGAGCGCTCCCTCAACCAGGCGGCGCGCCATCTGCCGATTACGACCGCGCTCAATCCATTCGATCCCGCCGGCGCGCAATTGATCGGCAGCGGCGTCGTGGTGCGGGAGGCGATCGGCGTAGTGTCGGCGATCACGCCGTTCAACGCGCCGTTTCTCACCAACCTGGCCAAGCTGTTTCCGGCTTTGCTGGCCGGCAATACGGTCGTGCTCAAACCGTCGCCGCATACGCCGTTTTCGGCGCTGCTGTTCGGCGAGGCGGCGCAGGAAGCCGGATTGCCGGACGGCGTGCTGAATATCGTGACCGGCAATGCCGACGTCGCACAGATGATGACCGCGGATGCACGTGTCGACATGGTGACGTTCACCGGCTCGGAGCAGGTGGGAGCGGCGATTCTGGCGCAAGGCGCGCCGACCATCAAAAAGACGCTGCTCGAACTCGGCGGAAAGTCGGCGTTGATCGTGCGTGAAGATGCCGACGTGCAGAAAGCCGCGATGGAAGGCGTGTTCCAGGTGTCGACCCATTGCGGCCAGGGCTGCGCGTTGGCGACACGTCATATCGTGCACAACGCGATCCGTCCCGCGTATGTCGAAACCATGCGTGCGATTGCGGCGCAGTTGAGCGTCGGCGACCCGGCGGCCGCCGGCACCGTGGTCGGACCGTTGATTCGCGAGGCGGCCCGCAGCCGGGTCGAGCGCTTCGTGCAGCAGGGGCAGGACGAGGGTGCGCGGCTCGTGGCAGGCGGGCGGCGGCCAGCTCATCTGGACCGGGGGTTCTTCTACGACGTAACGATTTTCGACGGCGTGACCAACGATATGTCGATCGCGCAGGAGGAGATTTTCGGCCCTGTGGCCAGCGTGATCGGTTTCGATAACGACGAAGAAGCGGTGCAGATTGCCAATGACAGCCGATATGGCCTGTATGGCGGAATTCATTCCCGTGACCCGGCGAAGGCTTATGACATGGCGCTGCGTTTGCGCACTGGCGGCGTGGTGATCAACGGCGGCCTGTATTCGTTGATGGATACCCCCTTCGGCGGATATAAGCGATCCGGGCTTGGGCGTGAATTCGGTGAGAACTGGCTGGATGAATACACGCAGGAGAAGTCGGTGCTGTTCCGGATTGGGGTTTGATCTGCTCGGGGAGAGGCAAAACAGGACGTGTGACATATGTTCGATTGTATCGATCGGCACACGGCGAAACTGCGCCGTGGCTGCCAACCATTGCCGTTCGTCTCACGTAATCTGTCACCAGTGGAAGTCTCTGTTCAAAACAGAATGAAACTAACCGTCAACGGCCAACTCGTAGCCCGCAAACGTCAAAACAGCGTCTATAACGCGAGGGGGCCATTTCACATGCGTTTTCCTGAATTGACTGTCGGTGCTCGCCGACTATTGCCCGCGGGGCGTGTTCTGTTAAATTTGGAAGGGGGCGGCAGCAAGCCAAAAGTTTGCCCATGAATTTACGGGGTGTGGCATGGACGTTCTTGATTTCGAGCCAAGAGTTTCGGCCGACGGAAGTAGAATCGACTTCCGGTTGTCCGATCGGGTTGGCACCGTCGGGTGCGCAATCACACGCGAGGCACTTAAAGTCAGCCCTTTCAAGGTCTTGATCAAGATGTCCCGCCTTTGGCGCGTTTAAGCAGGCGGGCGGTACTGTGATGGGCTCGGGCTACCGCGCCTTCGACATAGGGTGCGGGTTTGCGGGTCTTGGGGCCAC
>NZ_VOSW01000159.1 GCF_009690905.1 Paraburkholderia madseniana | reverse complement strand
GCCCCGAGCGCGTATCGAATCGTTGTTCAACTCAATGACGGATCGTCACGCTCCTTCGACGTGCCCTCACCCGGCGATCTCCGTCCGGGCGACCGCGTGCGGATTGACGGAAACCGGCTGGACCGTTCCTGATCGACCTGCTTGCCGGTATGGCCGGAGCCTGTGCTTCGCCGAGTTTTTTCACTGGCTGGCCAGTAGTTCCGACGCAGCATGCGCCGGCCTGTATTTCCGGACCGCCTTCGCGACGTCGGCGCCAAACGGCACTGGTTCATGCGTAGGGAAATAAAAAAGAGGCGGCCACGCGGGCCGCCTGAACACACACGCCGCGCCGAGGTCGCCGCAGCGTACCGTACCCGAAAATCTTTCGAAAACATCCAGCCGCATGTCCTCACGAAATACCGAAAGCTGGGCAGCGTCCTGAAAACATCTGGAAGACCAATCCCGCCAACGGCCGATCACGCCTCGGGCGTGTGCGTGATCGACGCCTTCATCGGAAACATCGAGTCGTTCAACGTGGCGACGACGTTTTGAAGGCGCACGGCGGAAAGGTCGGCGAACTCGAGCGTGAGCGACTCTGCGCCGCACTGGGCGTCAACATCCGCAGTCCATGCGCAAACTTCAGCTGCGCACTCCTGCAAACTTTGCCATATGGCAATGACGTGCAGCGTGCCGACGGCCGCGCTAACGGTTAGGCGTTGTGTCGTCATGATTGGCCATCATCTCTGTTGTCTCTCGACCAGACAGACCGCACCGGCCTAGCGTCAGACGCGATGTGGGCGAGCGGAAAGAGTATCCAGGCTCCGTGACAAAATCAATTCAGGAAGACCGACCATAGCGTTGGAAATCCCGATGTCCTGATACCGCGAGGGGGCGGGCTTCAGCAATGACCGAGGCGTACACGAGCCGGTCACATATCGGCACCTGTTCGGCGGCCCTCACGCAGGTACTGTTGATGTTCGTTAATTCTGCTAGCCATGTTCAAAGCTTGCGCTAACGAAAGGAAGCTCGCTGCCCGCTCCCAATAAGGCTGAAAGGGCGGATGTCTGTTTTTGCCGCCGTTGCGTTTCGGCAACGGGCGAACAGCTGCGTGTCCGCCAATTTTGCTAGCGCGTTCAACGTGTCCTTTGATTCCGCTAATGCGGATGTCGAGCTACGCAACAGGTGAGCAGGGGTAAGGCCGCGGCGGGCGTAAATATCAACAGTCGTTCCTGCGATCATACGATACCGCTGGCCTCGGGGCGCAGACGAAAAGCGGCGTACTGTAGGGCACTTTAGGTGTTGCTCGGCGGTCTTCTACATTCCGCAGGTGGATGTCCGAAACCGCACTCTCGCACTGCGCTTCATCGTCCGTGCCGAACAGTGAGTGCGCGCCGAGCGTCGACAGGTGCGCTAGCGGAAATAGCGGACATCCATTAGCGCCTCCGTGGACATGGTTGGCGGAATTAACGAACTTCAACAAATGCACAGAGTCCCCGCGCGTCCCGATGCCGCGTGGCGACCTGCCATCGAGCCGGTCTTCTTTCGGCGTCGAGCGCGATGCCGGTCTGCAATTCGGCATCGCGCATGAAGAGCCCCGGCGTCCGGCTGGCCGGCCCGCGCGCGTGAGACGCACGCTATCCGCGGATCAACGAACATCGGGGTCTCTGCCGTCGCCTCGTTGCCGCCCTGGCCCGTCGTCATTTCGTACGCATTCAAATGCTCGCTACGCGGCGATCTCCATCTCTCCGAAGAGCGCGTTGTGGGTCTGCTCGCCCAGCACGACCGTCAAGGCCACCGTGTTTTCCTTGCCGATACGCATCGGCGGCCCGATACGGTGAATTTCGATGCCTGTGCGGCTGAGCAGACGTTCCACCGCGGTCGTGGTCACCGTCACATAGCGGCTCAGTCCGCGCCGTTCGCCGAACGCGATAATCTCGCGTATCGCCTGCATCGCGAAACTGGTGAATCCAAAACCCTGCTCCACGCCGCCGGACGCGACGGCAAAGCGGCTTAACTCCCACACGTCGGGTGCCTCAGGCGCGGTCTGTCCGTATAGCAGTTCAGGAAACGTATTTTTCAACATATACGGCCCTTGCGTGGGCAACAGACGCCAGCATCCCCTGACCTGCAAATCCTGACCGCGAATGAGCATGTAATAAGGCAAGAGGCCATCATAGCCATCGACCTCCATATCGCTGACTGTCGATACTTCCCAGCCCATTCGCTCGCGAAAAACCTGGGCTCGAAAGCGGTACATGTCGGTCAGATCAGAAATATCGAATTCGCGCTGCGAGGCAATCCGGATTCCAGAAAACATTTTTATCTCCAATTCGTAAATTGAAACGTTGCCCAACGCCAATTACGATACATCGTTATTATTTTAATAAAACTATCAGGAGATACGGTTGAATAACATTCATTTTATCGCGATAATTATTTGTTTTGCCTGGCGTTTGTGAAGGCAGTTGTCGCGTGAACCTGCCGCGCACGGTGCGCCGTGGATGTGGGTCGTTGCGGGCTTGCGCGCGAACGCGACGCCGACCCTTTGCTGACGCTTTCAGTGCCCGGTGGAACGTAGATCCGTAGGCCAGATGGCCGGGCGCCAGACGCGTGGCCAGCGTACGGCCGTCCCTGCGGCGACTCGCGCCGGCAACGCAGGGCTTCATCGTGACCCGGGCTGCCGCTCAGTCTTCGTTGCCCGGATCGCTGCGACTTTCTTTCGCAGGTCCTGCATCGCCTCCATGGCCTCTTATAAATCAGTAATACCAACTTAATCGGGAAATGACCGTATGCAATGTTAGACCAGGTTTTAAAAATGAAGAAGCTTGAAATAAAACCGAATCGATGTGCGATTTATCGCGAATTCGCGAATCCCGAATTGCAACCGGCGAAATGGAAAGCATTGGGCAATGACTGGTGCGCAACCGGTACAGTGGAGATCTACGAGTCGTCCGAACGAGTCAGTTCGGCGAAATAGCGTGCGGGAGGCGTTCCAGCAGCCTTTTTGAACATCATGATGAAGGCGGTAACGGATTCGTAGCCCAGGTGTCCGGCAACACGCTGCACCGGTTGGCCTGCCGCAAGCTGGCTCATCGCTACGATCAGGTGCAGTTGCTGGCGCCAACGGCCGAACGTCAGGCCGGTTTCCCGCTGAACGAGCCGCGCGACGGAACGTTCGCTCATCGCTACGAGCTTGCCCCATTCCGCGAGCGTCCTCCGGTCCGCTGGATTATCGGGGAGCATCTTCGCGATCCTGCTCATCCGCGGCTCACTCGACGTGGGCACATACAGCCATTCCACCGGCATCTTCGTCAGTTCTTCGAGAAGCACGAATGCTTTGCGTCCGGTCGGGCTATCGGGATCATAAGCCGAACGGTGGTCGGCCATGTCCAGAATGAGCTCCCGTACGAGGGGTGAGATCGACAGCGTGCAGCATTGATCCGGTAGTTGCACGCTGCCCGGCTGCACAAACAGATAACAGATGCGCGCATTCGCGGTGGCACGAACGCTGTGCGGCATTTGCCCCGGGGATCCACACAGCGCACCGGGGAGGAACCATCCATACGGCGCGGGATACCTCGCAGGTGACGCCGCCCTTCAACGCAACGACCAACTGTCCCTGGCGGTGCCGGTGCACGGGCACCTCGCTGCGCTGGTCCGCAGTGTTCACCCGCATACCGACCACGGAACCACGTAGTCCGGTTTCGTCGAAGTTTGCCAGTGAGGCTGCGAGCGCAAGCGCCATTTAATCGGATTGACTGGATTTAGATATTCGCTGCCATGTTAGCTAAATTCATGTCCCGAGCCCAGCGCTAACCTTTGTGGCCTGTCTTACGTACCAGGTGTCACCTTTCGGCGTAATGGCGCCGGGCATTTTCGCCGTAATGACGCCACTGGAAACGGGCAATTCGAGGGCTCGAACGGGGATCAAGGTTGCTTGATTTTGCCTCCTTTTGCAAGCTCGGTTCTGAGTGTTTCGACGCCCGGTTTTGTCCGCGATAGCTCTCGCCGTCGAGGACGATTTTGTGAGCGCCATGACGCAAGCGGTCGAGTGTTGCCGCGCCGATCATCTTGTTACCTGGGAATGCTTCCCCCCATTCGGGAAAGTCCAAATTCGAAGTTAAAATCGTTGCTGCGCGCTCATAACGCTCGGCGATCAGGTCGTGGAAGTCTTCATCGTCTGGCGAACGCAGCGGCTTTAGACCAAAGTCGTCAATGATCAGAAGTGGAAGCTTGGCGAGATACTGGAAACGACGGTCGTAAGTGCCCACGGCTGCCGCGCTGCGCAGGCTTGCTAATAATTGGCTTTGTGTTGAGAGCAGCACATCGTGTCCTTGCCGAGCTGCAGCGTGTCCGAGGGCTTGCGCAAGATGGCTTTTCCCCGTTCCGCAAGGCCCGGCAATCAGGACCGCCACCTTCTCGTCAATAAATCGGCACGTGGCGAGATCATGGATAGCGGCTCGATTCAGCCCTGGTAGCCGGTCGAAGTCGAATCCTTCGAGGGTCTTCTGGCTACGGAAGTTGGCGCGTCTCATGCGTAGGCTGAGCTTTTTGTTATCGCGCCGGGCTACTTCGTCATGAATGAGCAGCGAAAGGAATTCGGTGAAGGCAAGCTTGCGATCGATGGCCTCGCGGTTTCGCGCTTCCAGCGAATCGAGGATGCCGGACAAGCGCAGCTGTTTAAGCAGTGGAGTCAGTTCAGGAATGGGATGCATGGCCGGCTTTATTGGAGAATGGTTTGTGTGTTGCGGCAGAAACGGCCCCCTTCGGTGTAGGTGCTCGCCAGCGCATCAAAGGCGTTTAACAGCGTCAGTTGATCCAATCCCTTTTGCAGGATGGTTTTAACTGCCGTGTAGTGCGGCGTGCCGTAGTGGTTGGCGCGCGAGCAGGCAGCTTCAAGGCGGACTGCTCCGTATTTCTGTTTGAGCCGCAAAACGCCTTGCACCGAGCGCATCTTGATTAAGACTTTGTCGCCGAAGAGCGCCTGAACGAGGGCATAGCAGGCAGGCCCGATCTGCTCAGCAGTTGCCAGGCACCACTGGGTGTCCTGCAATTGCCACGCTTGGGCAGCGGAGGGCAAGTGATCGTCTACCGTGCGACGGCCGCCCGCGCGAGTAAGACGGACGTGGGCTGCGACCGAGTCCTGCCCGCGATACAGCGTCACCATGGTGTCGGTCGCCTTGAGCCACAGTTCCTGGCCGACCAGCCTATACGGGACCGAGTAAAAACTCTGCTCGAACTGGACATGAGCGTCGCGGTGCACCTTGGCCTTCGCCCATACTGCGAGCTCCGGCGGCACGTCCGGCAAGCTGATCAGCAGGCTTCGTTCGACTTCCGCGAAGCGCTTGAGCGGCATCTCGCGAGTCGTACCGTGAATGCGGTTGCCGGCTTCGTTAATTACCCACGCGTGTACTTGGCGATTGGCGTCAGCCAAGCCACGAAACTCGCGTAAGGGCAAGAAGCCTCGCTTCACAAATTTGACGCCCGATTCCACGATTCCTTTTTTTGCGGATCCCTTGGCGGACAAGCATCAATCTTGAAACCGTATCCTTCTGCGCACTCGCCGTATGCGCGCTGCACCTCGGGCTCGTAATAGCACGCGCGCGTGATTGCACATTTACAATTGTCGATGATGACCCGAGCCGGCACACCACCAAATGCCTCGAAGGCGCGCCGGTGACATCCCAGCCAGGTCGCTAGCGTTTGGTCTCGGACAAACTCAACATATTGGTGGCGCGACCAGGCCAGGGTCATGACGAAGAACCATGTCTTGTGGATCTCGCCGATGAGCGCGTCGGTCATCATCGGACCGGCGCCGAAATCAACCTGTGCCGCTTCGGCCGGCTTGAATTCCAGGCGCAGCGGCACGTCGGGCGTGTGCGATGCGTCTATATGCAGAAGGAAACGATAGACCCACGAATAGCTGCCGCCGTATCCGTGGTTGCGAACGAGCGTGGCGTGGATCGTCGTGCATTGAACTCCGGTTGCCCGCCGCTTGGTGATCTGATCCCGCCACGGTTCCAAAGTTGAGACGCAACTCGATGGTAGCGGTGCCTCTTTGCGATCCAGGAAAGCGGCCATTACGTGTTCGTCGGGTAAGGCCGCTTCACGCGCCAACCATCCATTCTTGGCGGCAATCTCCCGCACCTGCGCAATCTTCTTGCGCCCCATGGTCTTCGATCGTGCGATATCCCGGTCAGAGTCGCCTCGGCGCATGCGCACCAGGATCTGTCGGTATTGGTACATCTCGAACCTCCGATTGGCCACGGCCTCTCCCGGCAAAAGGCCGGGAGTCTAGCCGATCAATGAAGTTCGAACCCTCGCTGCTCGTCATCTGGGTGGCGCCATTACGCCGAAAAACTACTGGCGCCTTTACGCCGAAAACGCCGTGGCTCCATTACGCCGGAAATCCGGCGGCGCCATTACGCCGAAAACGAAATGGCGCCTATATGCCGGAAATTCACACCAGGGAACCAGCGAATGAATCATCGTTACGCAGCCCTTACGGTTGCCCGACCAGCCTTGCTTGTCGTCGGGCTGCTTCTGATCGCCGCCAATCTGCGCGCCCCGGTGACGGATGTCGCGCCGGTGCTGCAAACGCTCGAGTCCGTGTTCACGCTCTCCCCGGCACAGGCGGGGCTTCTGACGACACTGCCGCTGCTTGCATTCGGCATCATCTCGCCGTTCGCCGTGATTTTCGCCAAAGAGTACGGCCTCGAGCACTCGCTGTTCGGAGCGTTGCTGCTCATTGCAGGTGGAGTGGCCGTGCGCTCACTCGGAAACGCGTGGTGCCTGTTTCTGGGTACCACCCTCATCGGCTGCGGGATAGCCGTGGACAACGTGCTGCTTCCAAGCCTCGTCAAGCGCGACTTTCCTGCGAAGGTAGCCACCATGACGGGCATGTGCGCGATCGCCATGGGCGCAGCCGCCGCGGTTGCCTCGGCGAGCGCTGTTCCACTCAGCAATGCGTTTGGATGGAAGACGACGCTCGGCGCAACGCTGCTGCTCCCGCTGGTCGCCCTCGCGGTCTGGAGCAGCCAGCTGAGCAGCCACACTGTGCCGGCGAAGGGAACCGCGACGCCTCCTCATGGCGGACGAGTGTGGAGGTCCGCGTTAGCGTGGCAGGTGACTCTCTTCATGGGGATCAACTCGCTGCTGTATTACGTGCTGATTGCGTGGCTGCCCTCGATGCTCACGTCGGCTGGACTCTCCCGTTCCGCGGCAGGTTCGCTTCACGGCATGATGCAACTCGCGTCAGCCATTCCGGGGGTGCTGCTCGGGCCGGTGGTCGGCCGCATGAAGGATCAGAAAGGGGTTGCCGTGGCCACTGGCGCGCTGATGGGTATTGCCCTCGTCGGGCTTTGCGTCGCTCCCGCATGGGCAACGTTATGGGCGTTCTGCTTTGGCCTCGGATCGGGAGGCGCCGTGTTGCTGGCGCTGATCTTCATGGGCCTGCGGGCCGGCAGTGCTCATCAGGCAGCGGCTCTCTCGGGCATGGCGCAATGCGTCGGATACCTGCTGGCCGCCGGCGGCCCAGCGCTCGCCGGCAGACTGCACGACCTCACCGGAAGCTGGACCGCTGTGTTGTATGCAGGAAGGGGACTGGCCAGTGTCATGGTGGTCTTCGGCTGCCTGGCCGGGCGTTCACGCACTATCGGAGAAGCACACGCCCCCTCCGACGCGTAAGCGGGCTGCGGATCGGGCGACGGATTCGTACCAGCCATCGCGCCGACGCGGTGCACTGAACCGCGCCGGCGCTCCACCGGATCCCCGTTACGCCTGGTCGAGCAACCCCATGCGCGCCGCCTTCAAAGAAGCAGCCGAGCGCGAATGAACTCCCAGCTTGGTGCGGATGTTGACGATATGAAAGTTGATGGTCGCCTCGGAGCAGTTCAGGATTCGCGCCATTTCCCATGTCGACTTTCCGCACGACATCCATTTCAGGCACTCTTTCTCGCGTCGCGTGAGTCTGGGGATGACTCTCTCGAGGTGATTGCCGAGAAACGGCTGTGCGCTCTCAAACGCCGTATCGCGAAGCAGGCTGAGCGACGCCATCCGCCGGTTGATACCGTTCCATACGCCTGTGCCTGGGGCATCGCTGGTTGCGAGGCAAAGCATCCCGGTCTCGTGTCGCGGGCCATGAATCGGCAGTACGATTCCGCTTTTCAAGCCATGCAGATAGGCCCCGCGGTACAGAGCCCGCTCGCCGTCGCTCCGGAACAGCGATTCGTCCCAAAGAAGAGGTTTCGACTCCGAAAATATGTGTCGGACGGTCGGATCGACCTGTGCGTATTTCTCGCGGTCATACACTTCCCGCCACTCGCACGGATAATTGCCTTTTACAAAGATATCCTCGAAGGGCAAGCCGGGCCGGGGCAAAATCGCAAACAGAGTGTATTCAAACCCTTGTTCGCGGCCCAGATCGCCAAGGGTTTCGGACCACGTTGCCTCGTCCTGCGCCTCCGATAGAACGGAGGAAGATTCAAGCAGATCGCAAAACATTTGACCCCCATTCCCGGATTGACCAGCCGCGGCACCTGCGCCGCACGGCGCGTATGCTGACAGACACGACGCGTGTTCATCGCAAAACATCATCATATGATATGTTGTTACCAACTGTATCGTTTTGCAAGTAAACGCTGCGCCCCAAGGGTGCCTGCCCAGCCGCATGACGCACAGCTTGAGACAGTCATCGTTTTTATCGCGTGATCGAGATGCGGCCGGCCATCGGCGCGGTGCGCAGGCGCATCAGTCCGACTGGCAGTTCCCACGTAAAGGTTTGGGGCAATATCCGCAAGCTTTGCATTCACACCACCTACAGAATTTCAGTGCGCGCTCGGGCAGTGCGCCAGCGCTCCGCGAACCGGCGGCAGACAAGACCATTGCCGGCTACCGTCCAATGCGCGGATGTACATTAGCAGGCGCACGCTGTGCGTTCAACCGTCCGTTTAAAACCTATACAAGTAGAGAGGGTAGCGCCTCCGCACCGCAATGCTCTCAACTTAAGCCCCCAGACCATCAAGCGAGTTTGTACGCGAGATGGAAGTGGGGCTTGGCTTTTCTGGGTGGCCTTGGATAAGAGCGCGAGGGCTGTATCCGGCATCGGGTCTGGTAGATCACAGCCAGCACACCGACAAGGCTGTGCAGACAGCGCCGGACGCGCAGAAGGCACGCGCCGAGGATGGGCTTGAGCGCTCCCAGTGCGTACACCCGGTTAGGACGGCTGGCGCACTCCTCGTCGTGCGGCGCATCAAGATCGCTGAGCAGTGTGCAGAGGTTATCAGTGAGGATTTTTGCACCGAAGTCCTGCTGCAATGCCAGGTAGTCCAGCCCCGTGACGGCTTCCAGTCGCAGCCGGTGCTTGAGGCGCTTGAACGCTTCCTCGACCCGCCAGCGCTGATGATAGAGCGCGCCGAAGGACGCAGCCGGGTAACGCCGGCCGTCGAGCAGTGAAGTCATCAGTACACGCACGCGACCGCTCGGGGTGACGTCGCGGATCAGCCGCACGGTAGTCGGCGTACGCATCAGTTCATAGTCGTGGGCATCCTGCTCGCCGGGCGCCTCCAGCCTCACCACGCGCTCGGCCTCGCCGCTGCGGGCAAAGGCGGTGACGCATTTCCAGTTACGCGCATCGACGCGCATGCAGAACGGGATCTCGCGTTGCGCGAGTGCGGCGACCATCGCGTTGCCGATATAGCCGCGATCGAGCAGCAGCAGATCAGTACGCGGCTGCAGCACGTCCAGCGCTTCGAACAGCATCTGCCGCTCGGCGCCATCGGCCGGATGAAGCGCGGCGTGCAGCGTCAATTGGGGTAGTCGTGCGAATCGTGCAAAATCTGGCGGTATTAGGGTGAAGAACCGCTTGCAGCTGGGCTCGGCCGCTCTGCGACTTACTCGCATTCGGTGATTTTTGGAAGTTGTTGATCCACATGGATTTTCAGGATCAAACCGCCAGATTTGCCACGGAAAGTACGATCACCCCGTCTAGGCTGATCCGGTTTTCTAGCAGCAATCTGCATCTATTTTTTCTTGCGATTCACCGGCAAAGTAGACCGCGCAAGCGCGTGGCGCGACATGTCGCCAGGGTTGCGCTGTGTATCGGTGAAGATTTAAGGTGTTGAGCCGCGTCAAGAAGAAAGGCCGTACCCGCCTAGTGTCCTGAGTTAGAAGGTCCGCAATACAAAGTCTGCGCGATGGTAGCCGCCGGTGTTTCGTCGCAATGCCCCATAAGAATCGTCCCAAGGGCCAAACTCCCCGTGGCACAAGCGTCGTCGTAGCGCATGTAAAAGGGAGCAGCCGAATTCAACGGGAACGACGCTAAAGGAGAAGCCGATGGGCTAGCGGAGAAAAGTCTTCGCGTTTGCTGGTCGAAAAATAGGTTGCGCCGACTCCGGCTGTGCCGGTCCCGGGTAAGCCGATTTAGTCGCGCACGCTCGAATTAGCGACGCTATGTGCGCGTCGAGGCGTTGCGACCGACAGGCTCGCTTGAAATTTTTTTCTTTCGACACGATAAGGGGACTTGGCGGGTATTTCCGCCTGAGGGCGAACGTCCGGCGATGAGCGTGTCCTAGCATGCTAGGTAATTGGGGATCTGCGGGCCACTTGATGCCATACGATTCTATATCGATCAGAGTTCACTATGCTCGACAAATTCAACCAGCTCACGCCCGAGTATGTGCGGGACCTGGACGCGTGGACGCGCGCTTGGTTAGAGGAAGCTGCCGCAGCCGGCTTTATCCGCATGCCGTACCGCCTCGACGCCAAGACCGGAAAGCTTATTCAGGACTACTTTCTCGCCGGCCTGTGCCCCGCTGAAGCTGCTGAAGCTTGCTTCGGACGGAAGCACTGAAGGTTCCCCGTTCTCGCATCCTGATCACATATAGATCAGTACGCGAAATGTTTTCTATAAAGCCCCGAGTCCCGTCGTTATCGAGGGCTCCATCTGATTCGCCGGGTGTAAGAGTGCAAAACGCCACAATTGTTCGAGGACTTGAAGAGAAGATGGCTCGCATACAGGGTGCGCTGAAAGGAGACGAGCCTTCCATCGTTTACCAGCCAATCTACTGGCTGGAACCCCGTCGCATCGTGGGCTTGGAGTGCCTGTCGAGGTTCTCGGCCACGACGACCCGTACACCAAGCCAGTGGTTTGCCGATGCCGTCGAGGTTGGCATGGCCGTGCCGCTGGAGCTCAAGGCAATTCGCAAGGCACTTGAGGGGTTGCCGGCCGTTCCGGATTTTTTTCTAGCGGTCAATGCATCCACGGAAACAATCTTGAGTGGTGGCCTTGAGAATGTGCTCGCTGACATGGAGACCGATCGCATTGTCCTGGAAATCACGGAACATACCCGCGTCCCCGACTACAACAAACTGATCCGGGCGCTCGAACCGCTGCGACGCCGTTCAGTCCGGATTGCTGTGGATGATGTGGGTGCGGGCTTCCCCAACATGCGACACATCATCAGTCTTCATCCCGAGTTGATCAAGCTCGATTCGAGCTTGATTCGAAGCATCGATACCAATTCCAGCAGACGCGCGCTCGTGTCGGCGATGGTCTCGTTTGCCAAGGAGACTGGCAGCCAGATTGTCGCGGAGGGTGTCGAGACCGCCAACGAGATCAACGTATTGAAGGCGCTGGGCATCACAACTGCGCAGGGATATCTTCTCGCTCGGCCCGTGCGGCTTGCTATCGCGGCCCGCCTGCTCTGAAGTTCACAGTGGGGAACGCAGCGGCGAGACGCCCGACAAAGCCAAGCGCATCGCACGCATATAAAGGAAGAATGATTGCCGGAAGCCAGCAGCGTAACGGCGTGAGACCCGCTAGTAAACCATCTTTCCGCATGACAAAATTACTGTCTGTCATGCTTTTTCTACTCGCCGCATTGGAACCTCCCGCGCATGGGAGCATGAGCTCAGGTAGTGCAATCGATGACGTGGGGCGTCGGATCGCGGCCATTGCGCAAGGATTGTCGGATATGACTGTTCCGAAGCAGGTTGCGCGTCTGCAATTCGGCACCATCTGCGCGCTTCCCGTCATGCTGCCGGCACCCGCAACGCTGGCGGGCCCGGTCGCCGCCCCGATAGGACAGGCAGACGTTCGCCAACTGCATTGCATTTCAGTGCTCACCTCGTTGGATATTGGCGTCGGTGCGCTTGTCAGGATGGCCGACACAAGTGTTATGCGTGACGTGCCCCTAGCAGTGGGCCCTTCTATCGTCGCTCAGACCAGCATGCCGTTTAGCATGAGCGCGTCAGCCCCGGCGCCGGTTTTCGCAGCCGTTGCGGATGCTGCCCCCTCGGCGGCAAAGTTGCGCATGCCGGTCGAGTGCGGAGAGGGTCGCGCGTGTGTTGAGCGGGGCGTGTTTGTGCAGCACAGGGAGATATTCGCCTCCGAGCCGTCGTTGCGAGCGACCAGTACACCCTCTTTAGATCCCTTGACCGTGCGTTTCGGCGTCTTCGTGTTGCTCGGTCTGGGACTTCTTTGTCTGCTAGCCCTTGGAGGTCGGGCGCTCTACAGATGGCGATTTACGCCGGATGCAAGATTTGCTCGCGCAGCTCGACGAGGATTGAAGCGCGGAGAGTTTCGCCTCGAGTACCAGCCAGTGATCCGTATCCGCGCGGGCAAGTGCGCTGGCATCGAAGCGCTGCTTCGATGGGACAACCCTGCATTTGGTCTGCGCGGGCCAGCGCATTACATGAGTCGTCTCGAACAGACCAAAGTAATTGGCCCTCTGACTCGATTCATGCTTGCTACTGCAGCCAGCGATTTCGCAGCATCGGGCGTTGCAAAATCCGCATATCGAAGTGAAAGTCTCCGCCACTCACATGACCGCCGACAACTTCGTGTCAGACGTGCAGGATTCGGCCAAGGGAATATTGTCCCGTCTGTTTCTGGAAGTAACGGAGAACGATTGCGCGGGCGCCACGCCACGGGTGCTGGAATCGTTGGAAACCTTGAGGAAAGACGGCGTCCGATTTGCGCTCGCCGGTGCCGGTTTGGCTACGCTCAACTTCCGCTTGCTCAGGACGTTCAATTTCGAGCTGATCAAGATGGACAGGCAAGTGCTCACTCTTGACAGCGCCGAGCGCGTGTCACGCCTTGCGACGATGGCCGAAGTCGCTCGCGACGTAGGCGCCATGCTCGTGGCCGACGGAGTAGAAAGCGCAGCTCACCACCAAGCGCTCCGCACGTCTAGAACCGATCTTGGACAAAGTTTTTTCTACAGTCGCGCGCTGACCGTTGTCCGCCTAGAGGCATTCCTCGAGAGCGGTGGACCATCACGTCTTGCGGGGTGAATTCAGAGAGCGCGAGATGACGAATGAGGTGGTTCATTGCGTCGGCGCTAGCCAATCAAGACTTCGAAGGTATTCGAACCATGCGGTACAAGCAACTGGCGGTGGAAATCGCAGGGCTAATTCGGCGCGGAGATCTTGCCCCGGGGATGCGTCTCCCGTCTGTGCGTCAGGCGACCAAGGCGTATGGCGTAAGTCCGGCGACCGTCGCTCACGCATATCGTTCGCTGGAATTTCAGGGGCTGATTGAGACGCGCCCGCGTGCAGGGCATTTCGTCTCGGTGCAAGCGGGTCAGATATTGCCTGGATCGTCGTTTGTGAGAACGACCGAGGTTGCCCTTACGCCTGAGACAGACGATCTCTTATTTCACGTGCTCAGTTCGTCCAACGCATCCGGTATTGTGCCGCTTGGCGCCGCGTTTCCGAGTCCAGCGATGTTCCCATCGAATCAGTTGGATCGCTCACTCGCGTCGATCGCGCGGACAATGGGCGCTGAGGCAGCGTTCACAGAACTGTCTTCAGGTAACGAAGGTTTACGTCGTCAAATCGGCCGTCGCTATATGGCTGCGGGGATGGCGGTTCCGACAGATGAAGTTGTCGTGACGGGCGGAGCACTGGAAGCGCTATCGCTTTGTTTGCAGACTATAACCAGCCCTGGCGATGTCGTCGCAATCCGGACACCCACGTTCTACGGGGCGCTTCAGGCACTCGACAGAATGCGCCTCAAGGCCGTTGAGATACCTATGCATCCGAGTGACGGACTCGACGTTTCACTGCTTGCCGATGCACTTAAACGGCATCCAATCCGCGCGTGCTGGTTCATGACGTCTTTTCAGAACCCTACCGGCGCCTCCATGCCGGACACGACCAAGGAAGCGCTGGTTGCGCTGCTAGCTGCTCATGACGTGCCGCTGATCGAAGATGATGTATACGCTGAACTATATTTCGGGGCGTCGCCTGTGCGGCCGGCTAAGTCATTTGATCGGAAGGGACTGGTGCTCCATTGCGGCTCCTTCTCAAAGAGCCTCGCACCCGGCTACCGCGTCGGCTGGGTCGCGGCGGGACGCTTCACGCAGCAGATCGCGCGGGCGAAGTCGATGACCAACATATCAACCTCCGTGCCTGCGCAATTAGCAATCGCCGATTATCTCCAGTCTCGCAGCTATGATCGCCATCTGCGCCAATTCCGGCAGAATCTTGCCGCCCAGCAAGACAACATGGTGGATGCCATTGAGAGATTCTTTCCGTCTGGAACGCACGTTTCACGCCCGAAGGGAGGGTATTTTCTCTGGTTGGAGTTACCTGTACAGGTCGATTCGGTGCGCCTGTTTGAGCTGTCGCGTAAGCAGGGCATCAGCATTGCACCCGGCCCGATCTTTTCGGGGAGTGGTGGGTATAGGAATTGTATCCGCTTGAACTACGGTCACCCTTGGACACACGAGATCGAGCGAGGTGTGGAAACGGTCGGGTCGCTGGCGCATTCCCTCTGCTGACGCTTGTCGGCTACGCGAACCTCAGCTTGAATGACGCTCATGTTTGCCAACGGCTTGTTTCGGTACCCGGTCGTTCTCGCTCGCGGCCAACGACAGCGTGCCCCGCGAGCTCGATGACGTAATTTCACCAGCGAACATTTGGTTTCCCAGGCCCCCATACAGACATGCGGTTGCGAGAGATGAAGATTGCCATGGAGCGATACGGCACGTTGAACCTATTGGTGTTGCCCGGTACCGCGGACGTTTAGGGACCTTGGGAACCGCGCGAATAGTCTCTGTTAGCACCGCCCACTCGCAATATCGGATGTAGCTGTCCACAATTGCCGCTAGCCGTGTTCACGGGAATGCTAGCGGCTAAGACGTCGAATGCCTTGCTGCGTAAGGGATAGTTTCGCAATCGCCGCGATTCGATGCCTGTTGCGATGGTACAACAATCGTGATGAAACTTGTTCAGTAACTCTGAGAGCGCGGCTTCGGCGGTTCGGGATATCGAATCTCATGGCGGGTGTGATTCGAAAGATTCTTGCTCCAATCGGCAGTCGGTATCGAGGGGAGTGGCACATGTCGTCAGGAGCAGCACCTGTTTTTCGCGGATTGATTCAGGAACAAACTTTAATGCTTGTATGAAGGCCTATTCCAATCGGTACGCGTGGTAGCGTTCCGCGACGCCCCAACTGTGCGAAGCGCCCGCTTAAAGGAAAGCGGTGTTTTTACTTCAAGGGCCAGCGCGATGTTCGAAATGAATTGTCAGGCGTGTGCAAGACACGCTAGCGTTGTTAATGATCATGCTAGCGCCGCTATGAACACTGGCTAGCAGCGAATCTGAACTCCAACACTTTAAGGCCGAAATGGTGTTGTGAGATTTGCAGGAACCTGGCACATTAACGCAAGAATCCTGCATTTTTCGACGAGGTGCGGATGGGTCCGAAGACGCCTGTGCCGGAGGGTGGGGGGCGACAATGATTTCGTCCGGTCGTGTTGCCTCACGAAGGAATGTTACCCGCCGGATTGTTGTCGTTTCGCTTTCTTTCTTCTCTTCTTTCGTGGTTTGCCGGGCGCGGAGCGCCCGGCCCCCGGCGACTTTCAACTTTTCCGCAACTCACACTTCGGCTGGCGCATCAGCGGACTTTCGCAAGCCGCC
>NZ_VOSW01000158.1 GCF_009690905.1 Paraburkholderia madseniana | reverse complement strand
AGATGTGTATAAGAGACAGCGGTTACGGCGGTGGCTCCGGTGGCTCCGGTGGCTCCGGCGGTGGGAACGGCGGCGGCTCTGGAGACGGTGGCCACGGCGGCTCGGGCGGCGGATACGGCGGCGGCTCCGGAAACGGTGGTCACGGCGGCTCCAACACTGGCGTTGGCTCCAGCAGCGGCAGCCAGACCACCGGCGGCCTGCTTGATCCGATCGTGAACCTGGTCGTCAGCGTCGGCGCGATCAGCGTGCCTATCGTGCCGATCACCGTGGGCAACAACAGCGGTAGCGGCAACGGCAACGGCGTGGCCAACGGCACAACCGGCGGTTCACATGGCGTTACAGGCGGATCGAGCGGACATAGCACCGGTGGCCTGCTGGCACCTGTGACGGCGTTGCTCGGCGGACTGTCGGTGGCCTCGGTGAACGGCGGCTCGCAAGGCAGCAGCGGCCCCCTCGCACCGGTTACCACCTTGCTCGGCGGACTAACCGGAGGCCAGGGCGGCGGCACCTCGCACGGATCGTCGACGAACTCGGCGTCCAATCCGGTCGCACCGTTGACCAACCTGGTCGGCACACTGACCGGCGTACTCGGCGGCGCAAGCGGCGGCTCGTCTCCGCTCGCCCCGTTGACGAACCTGCTCGGCGGCCTCACAGGTGGACTCGGCGGCGGCGGCACGCCGTCCACACCCAAGCATTAGCCCGCAATGCGAGGTGCCCCGGGGGCACCTCCCGCGCGACCTCGCGGGTGCAACAGAAAGGACGGCCGGACCTGACTGGCATCACGGCTTCACAACGTCAGGCCCGGCACACGCACACGAGCCAACCCGCACGATACGTCACACGCTGCGTCTGCCGGCAGCCGGCGGCCGGCTACGCGACGGGCCCGGTCAACCCCGCACAGCTTCGCGAACGCCACGGCACGTGACCGCCTCGCGCCGAAGCGGTCCCGTGGAATCGTTACAATGCCCGCATGAATCCCCCCTCAACTGAATCGAATGCGAGACATGCTGACCTCCTATTACTGGAGTGACGACGCCATCCGCAGCCGAAGCGTGAGCGACATCGTGCTATCAGGCACGGTCGACGTCCCTATGCCCCCTGCACGTCTGCTTGCGGATTGGGAAAGAGAGATATCGTCGCATATGGTTCTGGAACCCGGGGACGTCGAGCCAATGCCTTTACCGCGA
Organism: Paraburkholderia madseniana; assembly: GCF_009690905.1. GTDB lineage: Bacteria > Pseudomonadota > Gammaproteobacteria > Burkholderiales > Burkholderiaceae > Paraburkholderia > Paraburkholderia madseniana. The sequence continues at coordinate 14,772 of NZ_VOSW01000158.1, read as the reverse complement.
GCGCGGGCGCGCTGGCCGGACTACACACGCTGCGTGCAGGCCGTGTCCGATTGGACGCGTACGCTTGGACTGCCTGAGGTGCTTGCCGCCAGTGACGTAGCCCTCATGGCCTGCCGCGGCGCGAGGTACCACCACGACGGTGCGCAATATGGCGATGCGGCTTTTTGCAATCTGTTCATGAGCGAGGACCGAGGTCTGGACTTGCATTTCCCCGCTTTAGGCCGGCGTATTCCGCTGAGCCGGGGAACGGTTGTGATATTCGATACTGGCCAGCCTCATGGCGTCATCCAGCGCGGCAGCAGTGGTTTTGATGCGGCCGATTTCGCGCCGGATCAGGATTGCATCCAGATCTTCCTGACCTGGGAGCTTTCCATCGAAAATGCCCACGTTGGACACGCGCTGAAGGTGGTCTTCGACGTTACGCCTTCGACCTCGTCGCAACCGGATACCGAGCAAGTCCAGCTAAACGGCGAACAGGTGATTGTGTGCCCGGATTCGGGTCGTTGGTCACGGGCTGACTAGCCGTCAGGATCACACCGCGGCGTTGCCCTGACAGGCACGAGGGTTACCGGCGGGCGCCGCCGCCCGCCTGTATGATGGCGGGCTTGCGTCCGACGAAAGCCCGCGCCAGCGGTCCGCGCAGATCGCGCACCGCCCGCTGCCGCCACGTGGCGCTAATGCATCCATTCACGATGACCCAAAGGAAGACCGCCATGACGGCCACAACGCAATTCGATCAGGTTTCCGTTATCAAACGCGCCAACGTCTACTTCGACGGCAAGTGTGTCTCGCACACCGTTCTCTTCGCCGACGGCACGCGCAAGACGCTCGGCGTGATCCTGCCCGGCGCGCTCAACTTCGGCACCGACGCGCCGGAACTCATGGAAGTGCAGGCCGGCCAATGCCGCATCCGCCTCGAAGGCAGCGCCGAGTGGAAGACGTATGGCGCGGGCGAGTCGTTCTCGGTGCCTGGCAAGAGTCGCTTCGATATCGATGTGATCGAAACGCTCGACTACATCTGCAGCTATCTGTAAAGACGGACGGGCGTCGGGTCATTCCCCGGCACCCTCCCCTTCCTTCAACGCCCGCGCACTCCAGCTCATGCGCCGAGCGCTCGCTCGATCGCAACCGGAGGAGACCGACGAATGGCGAATGACGATCGCACCAAGATAATTCCCAGGAGAACGCCGGAATCAGCGGCCATGTCAGAGAACATCAAACGCGCGATGGCGATCACTGCCACGCTCAACCGGTTGACGTTCAACGATGCGGACGAAGTCCGGGCCTTGTTCAGCGATCTTATCAGCAAGAAGGTGGACGACAGCTTTCTATTGATACCACCGTTCTACACAACCGGCGGGGTCGATATCAGTGTCGGGCGCAATGTCTTCATCAATCAGAATTGCACTTTCTACGACCTTGGCGGACTCGACATTGCCGACGATGTGATGATCGGGCCGAACGTCAGCATCATCACGTCTGGCCATCCCATTGAACCTTCTCAGCGGCGCGCCTTCGTAATCGCAAAGCCCATCGTGATTAAGAGAAACGTCTGGATTGCGGCTGGTGCGACCATCATCGGTGGCGTCACGGTAGGCGAGAATTCGGTTGTCGCGGCAGGGTCGGTCGTCACCAGGGACGTTCCCCCGAATACGCTCGTCGGTGGAAATCCGGCGAGGATCATTCGTTCGATTGCTGACTAAGAGAACGTCCGCAAGGATGATTCCGGTGCTAAAAAAGGTTCAGACTGCCACCGGTGGCTACTTGTGGCCACGTGTGACAACATCGCGGTGATCTCTAAATCACGTTGGGCCTCGCGCAGGCCCACACACTTCAGGAGAGTTCATGTTCGACCACGTCAAATTCGGAGTCAGCAACTATGCAGCGAGCAAAGCGTTCTTCCTCGAGGCACTCGCACCGCTCGGCGTAGCTGTTGTCTCGGAGGGGCCGCCGGCGTACGGTGTCGAGCTTAGCCCACAGGGTAAGGCTTCATTGTGCCTGTACCAAACCGAGGAGAAGCCGGCGCATCTTCACCTGGCGTTCACGGCCGAGAATCGCCAGCAAGTCGAAGCTTTCTATCGCGCGGCGCTGGAGGCGGGTGGCAAAGACAATGGTGCGCCTGGTCTGCGCCCGCACTACCACGCGAACTACTATGCAGCTTTTGTCATTGGTCCGGACGGGCACAACATCGAAGTGGTTTGCCACCAACCCGAGGCCTAACCCTTCCATCGAGCGGACTCGCGAGGCCAGGCCGCCTCTCATGTCAAACGTTGAGCGTCCGTTATTCGGCGGTCTGCTGGGCGTGTCGAGCGCCCGCCAGGAGTCGGGACAGACGCTTCGAAGCGGGACGGTCGACTGACATCGAATTTTTCGTTGCGTCATATCTGCCATGACCGGCGTATGCGCTCGCGAATGTCATGCAGACGCGAAACGGATTCGTTGGAGAAAACGAAACGCAGATAGCGGTCGGCGCCGGGTCCCCAGTTCGTCATCGGCGTAGCCGCGACCTTGCCGCGTTCGAGCAGCAGCTTCGACGCCTCGGGTGGCTCCAGACCCAGCTCACGGGTATCGATGAGCATCGACCAGCCGCCATGCGGACGGATCACCGGCAGGTCAGCAAGCGCGCTTATCAGGAAGTCGCGACGGCGCTCCCATTCGGCGACCGCAGCAGCCACGCCGTCGTCGGTTGCCGTCAGCGCGGCAGTGGCGCCGGGCATCGCGATTCCAACCTGACACACCACGTTCGACAGGCTCACGAGACGTACGTCGTTCATGATCGATGCGGGCCCGACGATCCAGCCGACGCGCCATCCGATCATCCGATACTCCTTCGAAACCGCGCCGATGGTGATGGTGCGTTCGCGCATGTCCGGCAAACCGGCGGGATGAATGATGTCGCGCCCGTCGAACAGGATGCGCTCCATCGCCGCGTCATAGACCAGCCAGATGCCATGGCGCGGGCAATGTCCCGCAATCGCAAGCCATTCGTCCCGCGATGCGACGTAGCCGCTTGGCATCGAAGGCGACATGATCAGCAGCGCTTTCGTTCGCGGCCCGATCGCCGCGGCAAGACTGTCGAGATCGAGCCGCCAGCCGTCGGCACCCGGCTGCAGCCGCGCGAACCTCGGCACGCCTGCGGCCAGATGCACGCGGTTGATCAGCCCAGCGTAGGTGGGATCCGTCAGCACGACTTCGTCGCCCGGCTCAAGGATCGACAACAGCACGTTGAGAATCCCCGCAAGACCGCCGGCCGACACGATGCATTCGCTCGCGGCGTCGTAAGCGACGCCCGCGGCGCGGCCGACCCGCTCGGCAGCCGCCTCGCGCAACGCACGCTGGCCGGTAAAAGGCAGGTAGCTATTTGCCGCGTCGTCGTCGATGGCCTCGTGCGTGCGAGCCAGCGCCTGCGCCGGCGGTCGCAGGTCAGTATCGAGATTTTCAAGCCTTAGAATGTCCGCGTCGCGCAGAGAATCCGCGGCGTCGCCGATTCGGTCGACTCCAATGCCAGGAATATTTCTTAGGCGAGATACTGTCACATGGGCCTCCGCTATCGTTTTAATATAGTTGAGTTGATGGCGACCGGACCACCGCCGTCGTTGTTTTAAGCACGGTTTCGGGGCCGCCGTCGCTGGTCATCGTCGTGCGTTGGCGTCCGGTTCTGAACACGTAAAACGACCCCCATTGCCCGCTTTGAAGCGGTGCATAAGAAGGGCCAAAAGCAATGGGCATTCGTCGCCGCTGCTCCAGTTGTAGCTTGCTGATTCGCTAGCCCGTCCAAACGGCAAGCGTTCTGGCGACATCAATGTTTAAAAGGAGGACGGCGATGAAGTACATGATTAGCTGGTTCGAACGCACACAAGGTTCGCCTGTCGAGTACGAGAATGCCCAGAAGCGAATCCTTGAAGTGTTTAGTCAGTGGAAGGCGCCAGACAACTTCAAGATCGAGTTTTTCGTGGTGCGTGTGGGAGATTGGGGTGGGCACATGTTGGTTGACTGCGATGATCCGTTGGCGGTTCACAAAGTCTGCTCGACATTCCCTGCATTTGAATTTCGGGCGCACCCCGTAGTTGCCGTCGAGGACGCGGTCCGGGTCGAACTCGAAGCGATCGCCTGGCGAGACGGACTGAAAAGTACGTGACATCCGGGAGGATCATGTCGCCTTCACGGCGAGTGAAGCCGCGACACGGTCCTCCTTTTTGAGGTGAACGGTCGCTTTTTGTACTGAGCATCGCAATCTGTACATGTTCGCCAGCTTAGCGGGCTGATATCGTTGTCTGCGAATAACACTGCAAATCGCTGACTAACTTCCCGCTTTGAACAGGCACATCTCATGAAACTGCCGATCTATCAGATTGACGCATTTACGGATAAGGTATTTAAGGGCAACTACGCTGCGGTAGTGCCACTCGAACGCTGGTTACCCGATAGTTTGATGCAGGCAATCGCCGCTGAGAACAACCTGTCCGAAACAGCATTCTTCGTGAAAAATGCCGACGGCGCGTTCGACATCCGCTGGTTCTCTCCACTTACAGAAATCGCTTTTTGTGGGCATGCCACACTGGCAAGCGCATATGTGATCTTCAAGCGATGTGATGATTTGGAAGTCATCGAATTTGTTGCGAAAGCGGTCGGTCGGCTTGCCGTTTGCCATACGCATGACGGTCTGATCGAAATGAGCTTCCCGCAGCGCCGGCCTGAGAAACTGAACGAAATACCCGCAAACCTGATCCAGGGGCTTTCGATACGGCCTCAAGAAGTGCTGATAAACCAGCAAGCCTATGTTGCCATCTACGGAACAGAACACGAGGTACGATCCGTCGTACCCGAACTCGATCTGCTGTCGGCACTTGGTCCGCTCGATGTCGTCGTGACAGCGCGCGGAGATAAGCATGATTTTGTGTCCCGCTACTTTTGGCCTGCCAATGGCGGAGATGAAGATCCGGTGACCGGATCTATTCACGCGGCGCTTGCGCCATTATGGTCTGACCGTTTGGGCAAGGCAGAACTCGTGGCCATGCAGGTGTCACGCCGGAGCGGCCTACTTCATTGTCGCGTACAAGACGACAGGGTGTATATCTCTGGTCAGGCTGTTCAATATCTTGAAGGGACAATCGAAATCCCGGAAGCGTAGGTGCGAGCGTTGTACCTTCGAAGCGGCCGTTGAATCCCAGATGTCGCGGAAACCATAGGGGCAACAGCCAAGTCGTGCGTGACTATTTTGTGGGGGCTGTGTGATCTTCGAACGCGGAGACGATGCCGTCAATCATGGCTGCGATGCGCGCGGTATGCCGAAGGTCTTGATGCGTGACGAGCCAGATTTCGTAGACCGCCCCACGTGCGGGTTCCGGCCATATCTGCACGAGGCCGTCATGTTCAGCCAGATGTATCGGAAGCTCACCGATGCCGATACCGGCCTTTACCGCGGTACGCAGCATGAGGCTGGAATTGAAGGTCGATACGATGCGCCCCGCGTGTACCGGTTCGCCAGAGAGAGTGAGTGATCGACTCCCGGTCCAGCTTCCCTGATAGACGACTAGATCGTGGCCCGCGAACGCGGAGCCAGCGGCGGGCTTGCCGTGCTGCTCGAGATAAGCATTCGATGCAAAGAGCGCCATGGGCCAGCGAGCCAGGCGCCGCGCGACAAGATCGGGATTATCCGGCCTGACTGAGCGGACCGCGATATCCGCTTCACGCTTTGCCAGATTCAGCATGCGCGTCGACGTGTCCAGCAGGACGCGCACTTCGGGATGCGCAGCATGCAGGCGTTCGATGGCGGGAAGCAGGAAGTCGAGCGCGATCGAGTCGGTGCTGGTGACTCTTACGTCCCCCGCAAGCCGTGTATCCGTGCCTTGAGTTCGTCTGACGAGTTCGTGCGCGGAGTGTTCCATTTTCTCCGCCGATCTCAGCGCGGCCTCCCCTGCCGCCGTCAACGCGTAACCCTCCGAGGTGCGCAGGAAGAGCGTTGCCCGCAGGGCGTGCTCCAGCGCCGCAATCCGCCTGCCGACCGTCGCCTGATCGAGATTGAGCGTCCTCGCCGCCCCACGGAGCGTTTTTTCGCGCTCCACCGCGAGAAACACACGCGCGTCGTCCCAGTTCATCGTGCCACCCTCCTGATGCAAATTTGCATCCCACCGCATGAATAATGCTGCGTTTATTCATCAATGTCGATGCCTATACTGAACGCAAGAGTTCCTCGCCAAGTGATCCGACCGGATCAATCGAGCCTCATCAATCGAAGGAGTGGTATCCATGTCTGCTTCAACTTATCGCGTGCCGTCGTCCATGACGGCCATTGAGATCAAACAGCCCGGCGGTCCTGAGGTTCTGGTGCCGACTACGCGCCCTGTACCGACGCCGGCCGCCGATCAGGTTCTGATCCGCATCCACGCGGCCGCGGTGAACGGCCCAGACGTTTTCCAGCGCAAAGGGCTGTATGATCCGCCCCCCGGCGCTTCGGACATTCCGGGGCTGGAAGTGGCAGGTCAAGTGGTTGCCGTCGGTGCGGACGTGTCCCAATTCCGGATCGGCGAACTGGTGTGCGCATTGATTCCCGGCGGTGGCTACGCGGAATATGCCGTCGCGCACGCCTGCAACACGATGCATATCCCCAAAGGCCTGACGTTGGTCGAAGCTGGGGCTATGCCCGAAACGTTTATGACGGTATGGCTGAACCTGTTCCAGCGCGGCAAGCTGGTTGCCGGCGAATCGGTGTTGATCCACGGCGGCGCGTCAGGTATCGGTACCACGGCGACCATGCTGGCGAAGGCATTCGGCGCTGCGAAAATCATCACGACAGTGGGCTCGCAGGCGCATCGGGAGGCCAGCCTGGCGCTAGGCGCAGACCTCGCGATCGATTACCGCGAGGAAGATTTCGTGGCCGAAACGAAGCGGTCTACCGATGGAAAAGGCGTCGACGTGATCCTCGACATCATTGCCGGCGACTACGTGGCTAGAAACTATGAGGCCGCAGCCATGGACGGACGGATCCTCCAGGTGGGCGTGATCAAGGGGCCGGCGAAGGATCTTAACCTCGTGCCGATGCTGACGAAACGTCTGACGCATATGGGTTCAACATTGCGATCGCGCACATCCGCGGACAAGGCGACCATCGTCAATGAACTCGAGCAGCATGTCTGGCCGCACATCGAGAGCGGCAAGATCAAACCGGTTGTCTACAAGACCTTTGCGCTTGCCGACGCTCGCGGCGCTCACGAGCTGATCGATTCCGGCACACACTTTGGGAAGATTGTCCTTACGACCGGTGCCGGTCTCATTGGCTGAAGCCTGGCTTGCCGGCTTCGCGTCGGACGAATGTCGGCTTCCGGCGATCTCAACTGTTCGCAGTGGGCCACATGCTGCCGAAGCAATTTACGAAGTTCAGATTGCGTATGCCGTTTGTGTGGGACGGCGCGCGGCCATTTTGAAACATTCGACGGCATCGTTTAAACCTTCGACAATCATTGCTCTCTGACAGGTATCGATTCAAATGAGCAAAATTGAACTGCTGAAGCCAACGACCGCATTGCTGCCGAGCTACGTTGCGGCCCTGAAGGCCGGATGGTCGCCTGACAACGTTCGCAAGGAGGTAGCTGCGCGCGAACAATTACACGCTATCGAAATGAACGCGGATGCGTTTGTCGACGGCCTGGATGATCCGACCGCGTCGGGTGGACCGATTCCTTTACCCGATGGCTCGACCGTCGCCCGCCTACCTGGCATCGTTCGATGGATTTGGGACGGCGACATTAGTGGCGCGATCGGATTTCGCTGGCAAGCTGGAACGGCCGAATTGCCGCCATATGTGCTCGGCCATATCGGCTTCTCAATCGTGCCGTGGAAGAGAGGCAACGGCTACGCCAGACAGGCGCTCGATTTAATGCTGGGCGAAGCGAGACGACAAGGCTTGGCCTACGTCGAGCTAACCGTTGATCCTGACAACATAGCCTCGCAGAAGGTCGTCGCAGCTTGCAACGGTGTCCTGGTCAAGCGTTTCAGAAAGACGGCGGCGTATGGATCCGCTGAGACCCTGCGATATCGTATTGAGCTGGAAGGCTGAGGTGCGCGTTGGACCCTGTCCGACCAGTTTCGGTCGTTCGACATCGCATCCCAAATCGTCATCGGCCAGAGTGTCAAAGCCACGTTGCTGGAGTTCACGCCATCATGAGACCCTTTTGCTTCGCAGCGGCCCTCGTCGTGCTGACCGCCGGCTGCGCCTCGACATGGTCGCCCGCGAATAATCAGACCGCCCGGCCAAGTCCGGCCGACACGGATACCTACATTCTGCATACTACCGACGGTGCGACGCCTGGCGGCTCCACGTCAAAGCCACCGAGGCTCAGCGTCGGTGTCAGCTATCCCGATACGCAATTGATTCTGCCTTGGTTCCTCAATGACATCATCAACTTTATCAACTATCGCTAGTCTGACAGCGACTTGCTGCGGTGTGACCGGGAGCGGCTTCTGACGATCTTGTCCGGGGCCGGCAACGCGGATCGGAAAATGTGTCAGTGCGGCTATACGAAGACACGATACCGGGGATTGATGAAGAATACTGTGCAGATCACGACGCTGTTCGCGCTGGGTAACCTGTGGATGGCGCGTAAGGCACTGCGCAAGGCGTGAAACATGCGGGCGTAGTTGCCCTGAGGCGGGACGAACGTCAGTCGCCACGGTTCGAATAAAACCGCGATCGAGGTCATGAAAGTGTCCAGCGAATTTCCGCTGCCAAAGTGCGCAAAGGTCCCTTCCCGGCCGAACTGAGCCTGTCAGTGTTCGGCCTAGAACGGTCAACCAGAAAGGCGAAGCGAATTGGCGACAATTTTGATTCGAAGTACTCTTGCGGATTGTCTCTATATCGCCCTGATCCCTGTTATGTTGCCGTCCATCGACGAACTCCTCGCGCTTGACGCGCTGACCTTACGCGAACACACAGAGCAGGCTGGTGATGCCTTCGATGTTGACGAGCACCGAGTACAGTTGCGAAAGTCCCTGGAGGTCAGCGAGGTGTGCTCAGTGCGACGGGAAGGCAAACTCGTTGCGTATGCAATGCTTCGACCGCATTCAGGAGCTTGCTGGTTCGTCGGCGCATTTGGTACGCATCCTTTGTATCGAACGTATGCCGTTATAACTGAGCTACTCGCAAAGATGGCGACGCTGGCGAGCGAACAAGGGATCGGTGAGCTAAGAAGTCATGTCTACAAGACCAACCGATTGTCTATCGCTTTCCATCGCAAGCTTGGATTCCAAGTAACGCGTGAGAACGACAAAGGCTTCGAGTTCTTCATTGCAATATGTGAACTAACCACGAAGCCTGCGGTTCAACGCGCCACTGCCAGAGCAACATGCCGCCCCGAGTCCGGCGCACCAGACGCACCGGCAACCCTCCGAAAAGTGTGACGCCGGTACGTTGATTGTTCGTCGAGTCACAGCGGGAACATCAGGGGTTGATCGGGACTGTTGGCGGATTGACCGCGATGCACTCCGTCATCTTTTGAGCCCCTTGATAATGAAGCGGTGTCCGAGTCAACGCTCGGCGCCATTTCATCCAGGGAGGGCATGAGCGCCTGCATCTGCAGGCTGGGGCGCCGCGCTCAGCGCTCGAGCAGATCCTGCGGCTCGATGCCCGCCTCGCTGCAATAGCGCTGATAGTCGGCAAGGCGATCGGCGGTTGTGATGCGGCGTTTGACCTCACCATCGTGACCAAGATACTCGACCGTGCCCATCACCACCACCATCACGACCAGCGGTTCGTCACCGACCGCCTCCCACCAGTCGACGTTGCCGGTAGACTCGTGCACGTAGTCACCGGGTTCGACCGTTTCGCCAGTACAGAGGCGGCGCTGCCCTTCAAGGTTGAAGGCGTGCACTTCGCCGGTATGACGGTGCAGGCCAAGCTTGATACCTGGCGCCAGACGCATCAGTTCCACCCAGCCGCGATCATCTTTCAGGAAACGCAGCGGCCGCGACCACTTACCCGACCCCTCTGGAATCCACAGCCCGTCTGCGGACAAGGGGTTGGCGCGGGTGACCGTATGTCGTTCATTGATCATGCGATGGCTCCGGATAGATAGCGACGTTGTTGTTCGGTTAGCAACGCACCGAGGTGCGCAACCGAGTCTATCACCCGTGACAGGCACGCATCTCCGCGAATCTCCGTAGATTGTTCCTGGGAAATGACTCACGTTAGGATGCGCGAGTTAGAGCGGTTGTCGCACTGCCATGCCGGTGACGGCTCAGGGTCGACTACCGCCGATTACCTGCTTCAAGAGCAACCCTTCAGATTCAAATAACACCCGGGGTGTGCCCGCAGTATTCCAGGTAACTGGCTGATGAGCTGAGATAGTTCCATGCTCCCGCCAGGCCTCAACCCTCTTTGATACGCTTGATCTCGCCGGCCAGATGCTCCAGCCTCAATACCGCGTAGAGATCTTCATCGTTGAGCGCCTTGCGCTTTTCCTGTTCAGGCATGACAACCATCAAGGCATCGATAACCGTTCCCAACTGGCTGCCGTAGCTTGCAACCTTGGTCAGGATTTCAACCTCGGTTTGCGGGTTGCCCCGCGTCCGGCTGATTATCTGAAAAAGCGAAATATTCCATGGGTTGATGTTCTGGCTCAAACTTGCCGGTGCGAACTGGGAATGAAAGGGAAAGAAGCCCGGCCAACCAAGCATGGCCTGCCAGTGCCCAACCGCCTTTTGCTGCAATCTGGCCAGCTCTGCGAGGTGCTTCCACAGTGCCACGTACTCCTCGGTCCGCTGGATGACCGACTGGATTTCGCTGGTAACCATGCATGCACTCCTAAAAAGGGCTTACGGCGGCAAAAGCGCTACGAGAGTCTATCCGGTTCAAATCAATTTGAGGTGGTGTTGAGCGGCCGAACCTGGCGGCTATGAGAGTCTGTACGGTGTAGACATGCCGAATGCGGTTCGCTGCTGCGGGCCCAGTTTTTTTGGTTCCGGTTCGGAGCGTGGTCGGCCAAAAGCGAACCTCGGTCATGCGCGTCCAGATTGTCGACGACTTAAATAATGGGCGTGGGCTAAAGGCACCCGAGAGTCAAAACTTGCGCGGCGTTGTTGATTTCGATTACGGTAAGCATTCTTTGGTCATCCCCTTAGTTCGCATGGTCACTGTCCGCCTCCTGGATCCCCACGACGCCGAGCGATTCAAAGCATTGCGTCTTCTCGCCGTCGACAACTCCCCCACATCCATATGGCCCACCCGGCAGGAGGAAATGGCGCGCTCGATAGAGGAGATCGCGGCCCGCATTCGTCCAACGACAACACAGGCTGTCTTCGGTGCATTTGACGGCGGGGCGCTGGTCGGCATCACGGGCGTCCGTCGAGAACCGCTGTGCCAGGTGAACCACAAGGCCACGATTTGGGGCGTGTTCGTCAGCCCTTCATACCGTGGACGAGGAATCGCACAAACGCTTTTGTCGGCAGCGACAGTTCACGCGTCCAACGAGTGGGAGACAATCCAGTTGATGCTTTGCGTCAATGCGGAAAACCTGCCAGCAAAGAGGCTTTACGCGTCGCATGGCTTTCAGACGTTCGGCTTGGAGCCACGCGCGATGAAGGTTGGAGATCGTTTTTATGACGAGGAGCATATGTGCAAACAGCTAGTCTAGCGCGGCGCAGCGCGCTAGACCGGGTTCGGCCACGAACGGTCATTCGACATGGTCACCCAGATCGCCGACAATCCCGTTCATCGCCTTCACCGATACCGACAGACTACCCCGCTAAACGTAGCAAAATCCCGACGGAGCCTTCTTCTGTGGCATGTGATCGATGTGCGGACCTTTGCGTTCGCTACGCAATCAGACATCCTCGCGAGCTACGCAAAGCGATACAAATCGCCGCGGAGAACATCGCCGATAAAACACTTGTAGAGGTGCTGCCCGACAGCCCTTGGGTCTCCGTCTCATTTATCGAACTCGCGAAAGGCGCAGCATGGGACGACTACGTCGAGTACCATTTTCGCTGCCTGCATTGCGAGGAGAAGTTCTGGTTACACGCAGAAACGTATCACGGCAGTGGCGGATACTGGGAACCGAGGGACCCAAAATCGATACGCGAAAACGTCACCAACTAGCCACATGCTGCCGATCGCGGCCATGCGACGTTCGGCCAATTTGGGACGCTCGACTTCGCGGTCTAAATCGCTAACCACCAGTTGAAATTGCGCGAGATTTGCACGCTTTTTTTGATCGCGCGCTTCACCCCCGACGATTGAACTACTAGTCGTGCATCGGCCGGAAGCGTCGCGTGCAGCGTGCGGATCACTCAAGAATTTCCACTGTTTGCCGATATGGAAGTCGAGCCTCCTTTCATTGAAGCCGAAACTCATGACCCTGCGATTCAAATCATGGCTGCTGGCGTTCGCCTTGAGCGCAGCGTGTGCCGGTATCGTGGCGTGCCTGAACCTGGCACTCGACAGTCCGGAATATCCGCAGCCACCTTGGTTGATCTCTTTACATGTGGCTTGCGCATTCGTCGGCTCGCTCGCCATCACTCGTTTCATTCAGGGCATTCCCGCCGCACTGCAGGGGCCGAGTTCACGATCCACCGTCGCACAAGGCGTTGTCGCCCACAACAGGGTGGCCGTCGTGAACATCGTCGTGCCAGGGAAAAGTGCATTCTTCTCGACGGTCCGGTGCGTCATGATTCTCTGCTTTGTGCTGTGCCTCATGGCACAGTTTGTTCAAGTCGGCAAGCTTGCGGATGACACGAGCGGTTCAGCTTTCAGTCGCGGCCCGCAGTTGCGGAAGCTAAGTATATGAGGCCGGGTTGTAAGCGGCGTCACGAGCCATCTGCGACAGCAAAGCCTCCAGAAGAAGTAAATGATGTGCGTCGTCGGTCGGCGCCAGAGATGCTCGTCGTCTCCCTTCTCGCGCTCGGCATCGTGTCGATCTGCTTCGGACTTTACAGCCTGATTCAAGCATTCGACGTTTTCGATCTTCCGACCCCGTTCAAGATCTGGTTCTCGCGCGCCCTCGTCGCGATGGCGGTCGGCGTGATCGCCTTGCATATCGGCGGAAAGCGCGCAGAGGCGCTCTAGGGCACGGTGGAGGTCTGCTAGATGATTTTCAATCTGGCGATTGAGCATGATGCGAGGTATACGTGATCAGATTCGGCGATGTTTTCGGCATCAAACGGCGGAATTCCGCCATGAATGAAAAGCACTTGGCCCTCTACATGGGGTACGCGTTCAGTCACGGGATCAATGTTCAGCACCTTCTTGCACCGGGCGAGCTAACGGTTCCGTACGTTGTCTACTGGGATAATGGGACGCCCACACCGGTCCCCTATCCCGCAGCGACTCAGCACGAAGCCGTTGCAAATTCGCGATCAGCACGAGAACAGACTGTCGGCGGCTCCGGATGGTCGTCCGGTCGCGAAGGGACGATCACTCAGAACGACGGCACAAAATTGGACATTTTGTTGATCGAGGGTTGGGTACCAGGACTTGATGTGCCACTCGAAATGTTCGTGTATTACAGGACGCAACCGTTCAGGCTGATCCACGGATTCATGTGGAAAGAACATGCGCAAGCGCGAAAAGAAGGTCAATCCTTTATGACCGACTTCAAGCGCGGCATCCTGATGCAGCCATTCGGCCAGCGATGTATGGAAGACATTGAAAACGCGGAGCGCGTCCAGTTCGTGCGGTGATAGTCGCCCGCGACTCGAGCACTTACGCCGGGCACTCGGATCGGAAGCGATCGAATTGGCCAGGCATTGCAGCAGCGTCGATGGCAACAGATGAACGGCCGCTTTGTAGAAGAACAAATGTCCCCTTGGGGTCGCAGAACGAAACCGCTCGCGCGGTAGGGGGCTCCGGCCAGCGTGTGTGGTTCATGGGAGGTCCGCCGCGCGGTTCCGTATGTTGGCGAATGAGGCAACCCGCCTCGTTCTCCAGCAGGAGCCCAATCATGACCTCCCCACAGGCAAACGCCAGTCCACTGCGCCAGCGCATGACCGACGACATGCGCATGCGCCAGCTTTCGCCGAAGACGCAGGACACCTATCTGCGCATCGTGCGCGAATTTGCCCGGTTTCTCGGGCGCTCACCGGACACGGCCACCGTCGAGGACCTGCGGCGCTACCAGCTGCATCTGGTCGATCACGGCACCTCGCCCGTGTCACTGAATCACGCCATTACCGGCCTGAAGTTCTTCTTCGAAGTCACGCTTGACCGGCCTGACCTGATGGTCAGGATGCACCCCGTGCGCGTGCCCCGCACATTGCCCGTCGTGCTCAGTCCCGATGAAGTGCGCCGTCTCATCGAGGCAGCCGGCAACCTCAAGCACCAGACCGCGCTGTCGGTCGCCTACGGCGCAGGACTGCGCGCAAGCGAAGTGGTGGCCCTGAAGGTCACCGACATCGACAGCCAGCGCATGACGCTGCGCATCGAGCAGGGCAAGGGTCGCCGTGACCGCTACGCGATGCTCTCGCCCGTGCTGCTGGAGCGCCTGCGCGTCTGGTGGCACGTAGCCCGCGCCCAGGGCAGGATGCCCGACGGCGGATGGCTCTTCCCCGGGCTCGACCCCGTCGACCCGCTCAGCACGCGTCAGCTGAACCGCGCAATTCATGCTGCCGCCGAGGCCGCGCAGATCGACAAGCGCGTATCCATGCATACGCTGCGACACTATCTTCCCTTCCGGATTATGTTGGGTGATATGGACGAGAGTTCATCCTGGCCCCGGGAATGGGGGTTTCGGAGCAGAAGTGCCGACCGGGTCACCCAACATAGTCTCGTGACTCTACAGACTG
>NZ_VOSW01000157.1 GCF_009690905.1 Paraburkholderia madseniana | reverse complement strand
AGAGTCTATAGCCATTAAAACTATGCCGATCCGGGCGACCTAAGAATGACCTCCCGCGGGCTCTTTACAAGCATCATCGTGATCCAATCCCGGCTTGATCGGCATTGCCACGAACGCGGCATAGTTGCCAAACTTGGCGCCGCGGATCGTCAATACCGCCGCGGTCAAATCGACGTCCTTGAGCTCGAGGTTGCGCACTTCGCCCAGACGCATGCCGGATACGCTCAGCAGGCCGAACAGGCAATGATAGGTCCACGGTAGCAGCGCACCTCCTTCATAGCGGTGTGGCATCTGAAGTGCAGCTTGCAACAGCCTGCGAATCTCACCATCCGAATACAGGTACGGCCGGGCGCGCTTCGGTCTGAATGGCAGCAAGCCCTGCGCGGGGATCTGGGTGCGTGGATCGGTGGCACTGCGATAACGTGCGAATGCCCGCACGAAGCCCAGTCGTTGTGCCCGCCCTGCCGGTTGCAGGTTTGAGCGCTGCTGGGCCCATTCGAGAGCCAGCGACTGGGTGATATAAGGCGCGCGGCTCTGCTCCATGAAGGTGACAAAGTCATGCAACCCCTTGTCCGCTTCGTTCAGCTTGAATCCCAAGGCCCGCCTCAAAGTAAGGTACTCCTGAACGGCCTGCCGAAGTGTGTTCATCGCACACCTCCTGGCCATGGTACGGCCAACGTACGAAGTGCCTTGATATCGACCTTCGTATATATCTTTGTCGTCTGCGGATGACGATGTCCCAATAGTTCGCCTATCTCGCCGAGCGACGCACCGCGGAATAACATCTCAGTAGCCAATCCATGGCGGAACTGGTGTGCACCCATAGTCGGTGCATCGATGCCAGCACGCTGCAGCGAGTGCCGAACGATAGAACTAACTCCACCTGACCCGCGAAACCCTGTGAGCGGAGCCCTGACGCGCAAAAATATCCGACGGCAGGTGCTAACCGGTCGCCCGTGGCGCAGGTATGCGGCGATCGCCTTGCCGACGTCTACTGGCAAGGGCAATTCGTTACGCTGACCACCGCTGCCACGAACCGTCAGGCGTCCCGCGTTCCAGTCGATATCCCCGAGTTCGAGGAATGCGACTTCCCCCGAACGCAGTCCCAGTCGTGCAAGCAGAAGCAAAATGGCGTAGTCGCGGCGACCGATTCCGCTGCGCCGATCAATGCTGGCCAGCAGTTCCCGTGTTTGTTCGGGGCTGATTGCGCGAGGAATTGCCGGCATCGACCAGTTGGCGACAATCGGAACCGCAGCAGCGAGATCGAGTGCCGTGTCGCCGCGATAGCATGCATAGCGTAAAAAGGATCGCAGTGCGGTGGTCATGAGCTTCGCATGCTTCGGATGCAAATGCGGCGCCTGACGCTGAACGAATCTCACGATATCGCCGGCACACAGGCGCGAGAGCGTGACGCGCCCATTGCCGAAACAGTCGTCCAGGAATCGGCGCACGAACGGCACGTAATTGGCGATCGTCGCTTCCGTCAAGGCACGTGCCTCGCGTAAGTATTGTGCGTATGCCTGCACACAGCATTCCGCGGACGACGGTCGGCGCGGCGGGACCTTCTCGGCGGCAATCAATCGTTCACGACGCAGAAAGTCGATAAGGTGCCTGAGTGCAGCGCGGTCTTCTCGGTGGGGTCGAAGATATCGAGCGCGATATTGCAGATATCGTCGCGCGTCGTCAGCGCAGATGCGCCGTATTCCAACACGCCTCTGGTTAAGCCACCGGCTAAAGTCCGCTGCGATACGCACTTGGACATGTAGGGAATACGCACTGTATCCCTGTTCGCTGAGTGCTCTCGCAAATAAGGCGATAGAAGCCGCAAGCGGCCCTTCAGGCGGTCGCGCAAGTACAGCCTGATCATTGACGACGTACTTCACGATGAACTCCTCCCCCGGTGTCGGGGTGCAGCTGGAAGGAGCCCAGACTATCTCTATCTGGTTTCGACTATCTGCCTCAAAAAGCGGAACATTCTGGACTTACAAGACATAGTCCGGAAGGGAAGATAGTGCCGCCTATGTCTTTGAAGACATAGGCGACACAGTTTCGCGACACACCTGCTCGAACAGAAGGTGGACATCCGCGTGATCCAGGTGCTACTCGGCCACGCGAAGCTCGAGAACACCGCCCTCTACGTCCAGGTGGCCACCGACCTGCTGCACGAAGTCACCAGTCCGCTGGACCGCCTGCCCTCCGAGTAAGCCCGCGCCCTGTAGCGCCTCATGCTGGAGGTTGCGGACGTCTTCCGCAGCCACGGGCCAGCGTGGCGAGCAACGGCACACCTGAGCCTGGGGCAGCTGAAGGTCATGTCGGCCATCGAACAGTGCCGCACCGCGGCGCTGGGCGGGCATGTGCTGCGCTGTTCGGGGTGCGACCACATTGAGGTCGCGTACAACTCGTGCCGTAACCGGCACTGCATGAAGTGTCAGGCGAGTGCCGCACGCCGCTGGCTCGAGGCACGCCAGGCCGACCTGTTGCCCGTGGAGTATTACCACGTCGTGTTCACGTTGCCCGCGCCAATCAGTGCGATCGCCTGGTACAACAAGACGGTCATCTACGGGCTCCTGTTCGACATCGCCGCCGAAACCCTGCGTACCATCGCTGCGGATCCGCGACACCTGGGCGCACAGATCGGCGCCACGCTGGTGCTGCACACCTGGGGCTCAGCACTCACGCATCATCCGCACGTGCACGGTATCGTTCCCGGCGGCGGCCTGTCGCCCGATGGTCAGCGGTGGATCGCCTGCCGCCCCGGCTTCTTCCTGCCGGTGCGTGTGCTCTCGCGCCTGTTCCGCAGGCGTTTCCTCGAAGCACTCGCAGACGCACATCGACGCGGCCAGCTGCAGTTCTTCGGCGAGTACACGGGGCTTGCCAATGCGGCTGCCTTTGCACGGTGGCTTGCGCCGCTGCGCACCTGCGAATGGGTGGTCTACGCCAAGCGTCCCTTTGCAGGACCGCAAGCGGTACTCGAGTACCTCTCGCGCTATACGCACCGCGTCGCGATCTCCAACCAGCGCCTGGTCGCATTCGATGAACGCGGCGTCACCTTCCGCTGGAAGGACTACCGTGCAACGGGACGCACCCGCTACAAGACCATGACGCTCGAAGCCGGCGAGTTCATGCGCCGCTTCCTGCTGCATGTGCTGCCCGGCGGCTTCCATCGCATCCGTCACTACGGACTGCTGGCCAACCCCGTGCGCCGCACCAGCCTCGCGAAGATGCGTGAACTGCTGGACGTCGTGCCTGAAACCACCACCCAGCCCGACGATCCCAAGGACGCCGTCCCTCCGGTCTTCGTCTGCCGGCACTGTGGTGCGCCGATGATCGTCATTGAGATACTGGAACGCACTGCGCCCATTCGCGCACCACCCATGCGACGAGCCGAGACATGAACGTAACGCTTCCCGGACGTGCAACCCGACCGTCGGCTTTGCGGCAACGCGGCCCACGAGCGGACGTCTGCGCCTGTCACCCCGCGCAGTCCCCCGGACGTCCGCTTCACCGCCACAATTGCGCCACTGCACCGCTTCATCACTGCGTCGGCGCGCATCCAGAATCCCACCGCACCACGCATCCATCAACATCGCTGGCCATCCCGGCCTATCAATCGCCATAGCCTCCAGCACTCCGGCTGCACCGGGGCACTCCGCGGTTTCCTCCATCGAGGCTCGTTCGACGCCTGCCGGCACGCACGGTGGCGCACTCACATTCCTGCGGACCATGGCAGGCGTCGAACAACCCTAAACGAACTGAGCCGGTCAACATCCGGTGCAGTACGGCCACCGTCAGCCATTCGTCCAATGCATTCAACGGACACCCGAACGTCGCCTCGTCCACGGCAGCGGACACTTGGGATCGATCGGGTCGTCGCAAATCAGTACATGGCAAGTTTCCGTCGTAGACGGTTCCCCGCACCGTAGCTATCGACAGTTGCGCAATGTCGTGACCCTGCGTTGGCTTCGCGCGTGCCCCATTGGCAGCGTGCCGATATGGGCACTCGCGAAATCCAACGACTGATTGTCAACCTGATCCGCAAGGTCGCGATCACGAACGTTAGTCACAGCTGCGCACGCGCCTCGGCGTGCACCCGCTGCATCATCCAGCATGCGATGCTCATGCGATCGCGCGTGGCGGGCAGCACCTCGTGTTCAAACTGTGCCGAAAGAAACAACAGCAGCGTTCCTGCGCGCGGAAAGATGTCGTGATGCGACTGATCGGCAAGGTAGAGCCGCAGTGCGCCGCCCTCGGTGTCCCGCCACCCTTCGTTGAGGTAGAACACGGCGGAGATCACGCGACTGTCGTTGTTACGCAGGCAGTCGAGGTGGCGTGCATATCCGGCGCCTGGCCGATATACCGCGTAGTGCGATTCGCTATCAACCAGGCCGAGAAACAGGTCGCGGTTGAGCGCGATCCGTAGCGCTTCGATGCGATCGGCGAACGCCTGCTGCCGCGTGCTCAGCGCCTCAGGTTGGAACCAGCGCGTGCTATCGCCGCGCAAAAGCGTGGCAGCGCGATCGGCCCCTATACGGGCTGGCGTCAACAGCTGCGCGTCGTGCATGTCCATGCATTCGGTCGACAAGGCCTGCGTCTGGGTCCGCGACAAAAAGTTCGGCACGACACACCAGCCATTGCTGGCGAGCGCAGTCGTCGCGATGTCGAATTCGCTGGATCGAGAATTCACCGAGACATTCATCGCCTCTTCCGGAGCGGGGCCGCGGATCAGGCAATCAGCGAGCACCTCTATTTCCGTTTCAGTCAGCGGTCGTTCCAGAAACTCATCCCTTTTCACGTGCTCTCCCGATCGCGCCTCGCTCGGGTCTGCTACAAGCTTGCCAAAACCATCAGGCGTTGGTGGAGGCGCGTCGACCACAGGGATTGACACGCGCCGGACCCTAAGAGGAAGGATGGAGCTGAGGTAGTCTATCTGTTTGGACATCGGCGCAGTCTACACGAGCCGTCCATACCGACAGCCGATGCTCGAACGGAGGCTTTGGCCATCAGGACAACGTCGGACCTAACGGCGGAAGCGGGTCGCACTGAAACAAATAACCACCGCCCTACGATGCTGGCCACCGACCTCCACCGAACTTCCGTAGCCGACCCGGAGCTGCCGTTCCAAACGGGAACAGAATTACAACGGCTCTCGGAGTACAACGGACGTTCCCTTCATCGTCCATACTGGTCTAACGCATGCAGTAAATGAGCGGCTATCTGAGCGCGTTCCGATGAATGACCGAAACAGGCCTGTCTCTGCCGAACATGGCGGGGCCAGTTCGTCGCGAGCGCGACGAACACATTCGCTGTCGGTGACGATGTACAGGCGGTCGCGCTGTTTTTGCGTGATCGCGCGAGCCGCTCGCCGCATTCGTTGCTCGCGTCCGGCACGCGCGATCTCGAGCACCGCCACGCGCCATTGAGCCTATGTCGGAAGCGGCCGGCCAACTCGCACCGTTCATCGCGTCGGCCATCCCGATGCAATGGGCCCACACGCCTTCGGCGTCGACGAGCCGGCGCAGCTCCTGGTCGAACGGCCCTGCACGCGTCTTGCGACCGCCTGCGGACTATAGCGACGGCATCACGCTCGGAAACACCAAGTGACTCTCCACGTGCTTGACGCCGGGCACGCCCTCGGCCGCGATGCGGATCGCGCGCTTTTCCTCCTCGGACTCGATCACGCCCCATAGATGCGCGACGCCGTCCTTGACGAGGACGCCTTGTTTCGGCAACCCCCAGGGCTGCCCGTGCATTTCCAGGACTATCGCGTCGCGCAGGCTCACATCGTCGTGCGAAGCCGAGTCCGCGGCCAGCGCGACGCTCGCGAGTGCGCGGATCAGGTTCGAGCGGCTCACGATTCCGACCAGCTTGCCGTCCTTCAGCACCGGCACGCGTTTGAGATGCCGGCGCTCCATGAGGTCCGCGATCTGCTGGAGCAGCATGTCCTCGGAAATCGAAATCACCTGGTCGCACATTACGTCGCCGACGACATGCCCGTGCTCCTTCACATACCTCGCAGCCTGCTCGCGGGGCGACGACAAAAGGAGTTCGAGCCACCACGCGCGCTTTCCGCGGCAGGTGCCGGTCTCCACGCGATGCAGCAGGTCGCCCTGGCTGACGATGCCGACGACCTGTCCGTTCGCGTCGACGACCGGCATGCCGCTGATACGATTATCGACGAACAGTCTTGCCGCGTCGTGGATCGTCATGTCCGGTGTGGCGGTGACGACGGACGGCGTCATGATGTCGAGTGCGCGCATGGTCGCTCCCTCAGCGTGTCGCGACGGGTCCCCATCTGTTGCACCCGTCGTGCGATTTCGGCAGACGCACCGGCGGCGGGCCGCGCGGTGCTGAGGCGCCTGAATCCAGTGTTCAACAAACGGCCGCTCGCTCCAGTGTCGCGCATGCGGCGATGACTGTACGCTGTCCGGACTCTCGCGGTTCTGATGGAAGTGGCCAATGCTCGCGAGCAGCGCCTGGTCGCAGCCGAGTTCGTCGATTACGTCGTCGAGCGACAGCACGCCGACGATGCCCTGCGTATGTCTGGCTCGCCGTTTGCGCAGGCAGCGATTAAAGGACGGAGGCCACCAACACGGCCGTCTATTCGGGAATGCAAGTCAATATCGTCGGTGACTCGATCGAGGCAACACAGTCGCGACAGCGACCGACGTTGTGATAGTGAATTGCTCCACCAACGATCATTTTCCGACTGGTCTCGGCAGACGCGTGCCGACGAGCCTCACGAAAGCCAGCGCATTGGCGACTTTGTGAGTCAGCCGCGCATTAAGATTGCGTCGCGACAATGATCATAGGCTGCATCTAGAGAAATATCGGACAAAAGCGAGGTGAATTCTGACTCCGGTTCCGTAGAAAACCCAGCCGTTGCTTCATGGAGTGCCCTATTAAGTCGACTTGCGGGCGTCGCCAAGATGGTGGCTGACTGTAAGTCTGAGCCTGCACTTCGAATATTCCCTCGACTGCAGCGCCAGTGCCCGTCGAGTCGATAGCGCCTGTTCGCTTTGCTCGGGAGCGGTCATTGCGAAAGGACTACTTCCGAGAAAGCGTATGGCGAACGATGCGCTGGTGACTGTCGGCGTGCGACGGTCCGCAGTCTCGGCGGAGCCGCCGCTCGAACGTCCGTGTGAAAGCGTGGGCGAACGGCCGCTCCGCCGGACAACGGTCACGCTCGTCTGGTCAACGACCACCGCCGCCGTTTGCACACTCGCATATCACCTTGGTTGCGAACGGCCGCTTTGGAGAAAATCGAATGCTGAGTGCCGGCCCGCTTCGGTGGCTCGTGGCTCTGTGCATGGCAAAAAACAGGAACGTTCGCTTACGCAGACCGTCGGCCGCAATGTTTACGTATGCTTGCCGGACCTCGGGCTGAACTAATCGCCATACATGGGCACGCTTACGCGGGGCCGGACATTATCGGACCCATCAAGCGCTCTTTGGCGGTAGCGCCGACGCAGTCGCTCTTTACGTCGAGCAACGCACCCCTGCGGTTGCTGACCATCCGAGCGAAGTAATTGATCGACATCTTGAACAGGCCGGCCGCTGCGCCCATTGCCGCACGCGGATAAGTCAGGCACGCGCGCACTTGCTCGCTGCGGCTTTCGCCATACAGGCACCACGTACAGAAGTGCTCGCAGTTATTGGTCAGCAGCCTGTATCGATTCTCGCCAAGGCGCGAGCGCGCCCGTTCTACAACTTGCCGGTCGGCGTAACCTGGACGATTGCCCGGCTTTATCCACACTTCGCTTCCGGCAGCGAAGCATGCAATCGTCACCTCCTCGACAGGTCCGCGATGCAACGACCGGGCAAGACCCGCATAGTGCACTACCTTGCCTTCGCCCACATAGATGCCGTGGTGGCGGTACGCGCCGCGAGGTGTCACGAGATGTGCGCCGAGAGCCGGTTCGCTTCCAACTCCGAGATGCCACAGCATCTGTATCGTCGCACTGGTGCGCGACGCGATAGTGGCGTGTCCCATGATTCGACTCCCAACTGCAACCTGCATGAGCCAAGCATAGAACCGAAGATGTATTCACGATAATTAAAGATTTTTTTGAATTCCATAGTCGATTGGTTATGGGTGGCGGCCTTGTTGGCGCAATTCACCGTCCAAGTGAGATAGGGCGATCAGCATGTCCAGATGTCTGCGCGACAGCCGCTTCGCGCGGCGCTCGCTGAGGTTGTACGCGGTCTGGAGGCAGAAAATTCGCACGCGGGCAGGCGGTCAAGACTTTGCTTCTGCTCGCCCGCGGGTGATAACGATGAGACGCGTCCGTTCGCTCTGGCCGATGACTTGTCGACCGACCTGAAGGGATGAATGACCGCTGCACCCACATAGCGACCGTCGAGGCGGTGAGGCGCACGCTCATTCCCGCGCCGCTATCGACTGTAGTTGGCTATCACGGCGCGTACCGCCGGGTCATTCCTGTTTGAGCGTGTCACCGTCACCACGTCGACAAATATCGTTGGCCGAGGCGAATGGCCCTGCAAGGCAGCGACCAGCGTCTCGATCGACTGATAACCCATACGGTAGGAATCCTGCACAACGTCCGCGTATATCATGCCGTGTTCAAGCGCATCCAGAAATTCCGGGCGCCAATCGAACACGACCAGGCGAGGACGAGTGCTGACCGGCATCTCTTCGACGACGTGCAAGGCCCCATAGGCCGTCGTCTCGTTCGGAGCGAAGACCGCGTCGAGGCGCCCTACGTCACCGGACAGGACCTTGCGCACCTGTGCCTCCGTCTCGCGAAACTGATACCCGACATAGGGGGCGATGACCACACGCCACCCCTTTTCACGTGCGACGGTCAAAAACCCCTCCTCGCGCGCAGTCGTCGAACTGATATTCGGCGCGAGTCTCAGCACTGCAATTCTGGCGCCCTGGTGCAGAACGGGTACCAGACTCAGGGCCGCAGTTCTACCTGCCGCGAAATTGTCGGTGCTTACTGTGGAAATCGCGTTGTAATCCGTGCTGCTCCGGTCGACGAGTACCGTGGGAACTGCGATCGAAATCGGCGTCGCTACACCTTGCAGTGACTCGGGCGCCAACACGATACCCGTTACGCCGCTCTTCACCAGGTAGTCGATCATTCTCAACTGGACATTGGGCTGTGGGCCAAGTGACATTCCGTCGGAAGGACTGCGCATTACCAGTTCGACATGGAGATCGTCAGCCGCACGGTGCATACCCTTGCTCATCGTCGCCCAGAAATCCAGGGCCGAGCCAGCGAGCACCACACCGATCTGGGTGGCAGGCGCCGCCTGCACTGCCCCCGCCAATGCAGTAACCACTACAAGAAGTGAAAGCGTTCTGCGCATTGAGTGTTGCCGTGGTACCAAATATGCGTTCTGCTGCGTAAGCAGCGCGGCCCAAAGGGCCGCAACTGATTTAGCCCGCGTCATCGTGGAATCACCCGGATGACCAGTCCCAAGCATTGGGAAATTAATTGCGCCCGACGGATGTGTCAATGCATTTCGGATATCCATCTCCCCGCCTGCAGCTTGCCTCGACGACCTGAAAGACCTGAGGGCACTCCCTTAGCTGCAGTGCGCAAATCATGTCCTGCATTGCGAGGACGAAAGCGTTGGCCATGCCTTGTCAGACAACGCGCGTCCCCCGGGGCCTTGCAGATCTCACCCGACCGCTTTGAGCCGGCCATGCTTGCATGGCGACATCTGCGATCGCCTTCAGCTTTTGCGGGCCGCCTCCGTCTCGTGCCTGGACAGCCATTCCGCGGGTCACGGCGCTGTAGAAGGCAGCAAGTGCGGGCACGTCGGTGTCAGCCGGTAAGTCGCCGTCTTCGACCCCCTTGCGCAACCGCTGCGCCATCATCTCTTCAGCGTTTGCGCGGTGCTCGGCCATCGTCTCACGAATAGATGCGAGTTCGGGGGGCACGTGAGTGCCGGCCAGAGAGATCATGCAGCCCGATGGGTGGCTGTCTCGAGTGAATTCCGCGACGGTAGCATCGAGAAGCTTCTTGAATGCTTCTCGCGTGTCGGCCGTGCCGAACAGTCTGCCAGCGAACCAGACTTCGGACATGCTCAGGTATGCGTCCGTCGCTTCCTTGTAGAGCTGCTCCTTGCTGCCGAACGAGTTGTAGAAGCTCGAGGGGCTGATCCCCATGGCCTGGATCAACTGGTCGAAGGAGGCTCCTTCGTATCCGTGCTCCCAGAAGAGCTTCATGGCTCGGTTCAGCGCTTCCGTACGATCAAAGGTCGAGGGCCTGCCGCGGCTGCGCCGGGGTTGCGTATCGTTTTTTGTAGTCATGGCTCCAAAATTAATTGACATGCTGTAGAGATGAACCTATTCTGCCATAACGGAGCGATCGCTCCAATAATCAAATCCTTGCAGAAGGAGTCTGCGATGCAGCGAATTATTCACACTAGCCACGGCGAGCCTGCCGAGGTGCTCAGGCTGGAAGCGCTTTCCGATGCCCCTACTCTTGTGAGCGGAACGGCGCTTGTGCGCGTGTCCGCCGCACCGGTTCATCCGGGCGACTTGCTGGGCGTCTCCGCTTCCCCCGCCTTCGGGGCGGCTCCCCTCATCCCGAGGGGAGGTCGAGTGCCCGGCGTCGAAGGTGTAGGGGTGGTGGAAGCGCTGGCCGCTGACATCGACCCTTCGCACCGGATTCAGGTCGGCACACGTGTGGCCTTCTTTCCCGTCAACGGCGCCTGGAGTTCCAGGATCGCCGCGCCTGTCCAGTCGCTGATACCCGTGCCCGATGAAGTGAGCGACGAGGTCGCAGCGCAGATGTTGGTCAACACGTTGACTGCACGCCTTGCGATGCGGGCTGGTCACAACGCGTTGCCCGAAGACAAGCGCGAAGATGTCACGGTTATTCAGACGGCTGCCAATTCCGCCGTCGGAAAGCTGCTCACTCATCTGCTCGTCGAAGTGGGCGTCAATCCGATCCTGCTCGTCGGCTCCGCGGCGAGCGCGCAAGCACTTAAAGCGGCTCGCCCCAACCTTTCTGTCATCGGCACGGAGAACCAGGGCTGGAAGGACGAGCTTCGCGATGCGCTTGCGAACAAGCCCGTCTACGTGGCGTTCGATGGCGTCGGCGGCGCGCTATTGCCCGACGTAGCGAGCTTCCTCGCTCGCGGTGGAACGATCGTTAGCTACGGCTCCCTCGGCGGCGCTACGGCGGACATTCGTTCCATCGCCCCTCGAGCGCTGACCATTAAGGGGGTGTCGTTGTTCAGTTGGCAATTCGAAGCTGCGGCGGTGCACGATGCAGACGTGGCCAAGGCGCTCGAGCTCGCACGCAACTTCCCGAGCCTTTTTCCCGTAGCGGAACGATATCAGGCGAGCGACTACCAGGGAGCGCTCGAACATACGCACCGCAGGGGACGGACCGGCATGGTGCTGCTCGCGTTCTAGCGCTACGCGTCCTGAGCAATGTGAAGCGCTCCTCGTCATGAGGGGCGGCTCGATAGCGTTCACCCCGGTCTTTGCACGATTTCGAAATGAACCCCGAGTGCCGAAGTATTGCCGCCCGGCTTTCCAGCCAAGCATCTTATGAAAGGACGTAAGCCATGCGTGCTATCCAGAACACCGCTTTCGGCGACCCCGTCGAGACTCTGAAACTCGTTGACCTTCCGGAGCCGGCCAACCCCGGCCCGGATGAAGTCCTGATCGAGATGGAGTATGCCCCCATCAACGGCAATGACCTGGCCGTCATCACCAATCGCTTCGCCTACTCGACTCCACTGCCCTCTGTAGTGGGCAACGAAGGCGTCGGGCGAGTTCTGCAGGCAGGCTCGAATGTCTCCAACGTGAAGGTCGGCGACCGCGTGTTACCGCCGCTTTATGCGTTGACCTGGCGCGAGCGCCTGGTGGTCCCCGCCAAGGGGCTGATTGCGCTGCCTGCAAACGTCGATCCACGTCAACTGGCCATGCTGCGCATCAATCCTCCCACGGCCGTACTTCTGCTCGGGCGCTTCGTTAACCTAAAGGAAGGCGACTGGATCGTGCAAAACGCGGCCAACTCCGGCATCGGCCGCACGGTGATCGCGTTGGCGAAGAAGCGTGGCCTGCGGACCATCAACTTCGTACGTCGTCCGGAACTGATCAAGGAACTGGAGGAAGCTGGTGGGGACGTCGTTCTCGTCGATGAGCCGGGCGCCATCGACAAAGCCAAGGCCGCGGTCGGTCCGGGCAACGTCCGTCTGGCCATCGACGGCCTGAGCGGTTCGGCTGCGGTGCGCCTGATCGACGTGCTGTCGCAAAACGGTACGCTGGTGAGCTATGCGTTCACAAGCGGCGAGCTGGTCATGCCGCTTAAGGTCGTGGATCTGCATCTGCGCGGCATCGTCGTGCGCGGCATATACATCGACCTTCCCGAATACCTGCCGTACATCGTGGACGCAATCAACGAGTCTGCCGAACTGATGGCTCGCGGCGAGCTTGACCTGCCTGTGGCCGCCGTCTATCCGCTTGCGGACTACGCAAAGGCCGTCGCTCACGCAATCAAGGGCGGCAAGGTGCTGCTCGACTTGCGCTCATCGAACTGATCTGGCTGTTCTCCCAAGTGCCGTGCTCCTGGACGAGCATGGCTTCGCTAACTTACGTTGCCGCTGAGGTGTCGAAATGAAGATTGGTTTTATTGGAGCCGGTGCTGTAGCGCAGTCCATCGCCAGGAGTGCCATTCAAGCAGGACATGAGGTTGTCCTGAGCGCTCGTCGTGGGCCGCAGGCTTTGGGCGATATCGTGGCCGGACTCGGTCCGAACGCGTCGGCAGATACGGTCCAGGAGGTGGCCCGGCTCGAGCTGGTCATGCTCGCCGTTCCATGGCTTCAAGTCCCGTCGGTCCTGGATGGGTTGCCCAATTGGGCAGGTCGCATTCTGGTGGATACCACCAACCCTTTTACGCAACTCGAGCCCGAGCTCGTTCTGGCGGACCTGGGGGGCACGGGCGCCAGCGAGATCGTCGCGGCACACGCGCCGGAGGCTCGCGTCGTCAAGGCGTTCAATGCTATCCGCATGGAGCACTACGACAAGGGTCCGAAGTTTCATGACGGAAAGCGCGTCATCTTCGTCTCCGGTGACGACAAGGACGCAAAGGCGGTGGTGATCGGACTCGTCAACGATTTTGGCTACGCACCGGTGGATCTTGGCGGTCTGGTTTCGGGCGGTCGCATGCAGCAAGCGGGTGGTCCGATTGCCGGCCACGACTGGGTCGTCGCATAGGACCGCAAGGTATGCAGACCAATGTCGCGTTATTTCGGGAAGTAAAGCGGCTGGATGTCCGGTTGTCTTTGTGATCTGCCGTTGGCGGGACGCCACTTCTTCAGGAGCCGCTGCCGAATCCATTTTTCTCAAACACGACCGGAGGCGTCGCCGCTTCGTTGACATGCAAACGGAAGATGTCCGGACGCGAGTAGTGACCCGTGACGTCAAAGTCATATTTCGCCCGGGCAAGGTCGTTGAGGTCAAGATCGGCCACGAGCAATGCATCCTGCTCAAAGATCGGACCGGTAATAAGCTCGCCAAGCGGGCTGACGATGCAGCTTCCACCGCTCATCAGGCATGCTCGGTCGCAACCCATGTGAGCCGGCGGAGTACGTCGGTCGCAACTAATGTGGGGTGGAAAATTCGTTGATTGCGAGCACGGCCAGGGTGGAATACAAGCCGCTACCAGTATAGGTTGCTAACAGGCAAGCTTGCTGCCTGGAGATAGGCGGCAACGGCAGCCCTCAAACGGCCGGCCGTTTCGAGTCAGGTTACGCCGAGCCCATGAGACTCCACGCGGCCATGAACGACCGATCGACATACGCCCTTGAATTGTTGACAATCGCTATCCTGAGCGAGAGCAGCTACTGGCTAAACTACGGTTTCCAGGCAGTGGTGTGACAGACGCTGAATGACCTAAGCCGCACTAACGCGGCGCCCCGGAAGATCCTCTGACCATGGAAGGAAAGGAGAGAACTCATGCCGAGCCTTGAATGGGTGCGACCGGCTACGCTTATCGACTCTGTCTGGCGCATGGTGCTTCGCCTCGGATTCCGGTTCGCTCGCGCGTGGTGGTACCTGCGACGGCCTCGCCATGAGGGCGCGCTAGTAGCAATCTACGTCGGGCGGGCACTGTTGCTTGTGAAGTCATCGTACCGGACCGAGTGGAATTTTCCTGGCGGTAGTCTCCGGCCCGGTGAGACCCCTGATGCAGCGGCGCAGCGCGAAATGGAGGAGGAGATTGGTCTGTCGTCGTACACATTACTCCCCGCGGGCAGCGCCTGTGGCACTTGGGACGGACGAAGAGACCGGGTGCATTTCTTTGAGCTGCACCTCGATTGCATACCCGAGCTGCGGCTTGATAATCGTGAGATTATCGCCACGCATCTGGCATCGCCGGAGGAATTGCACGGCATCGCGCTGACAGGGGCGGTCGCCGCGTATCTCCGCAAAGATCTTTGCTGTTAGTTGGCCCTTTTCCTTTCGGGAAATTTCGACGGGTCCTGGTGCCGGGAAAGCAGCCAGCCGGTCCCGCCCAGCGGCCAGTTCACACCGAGCTTGACTAATACACACATGCGCTCATGACCTTGCCAACCCCGACACTGCATACCGCTCGCCTGCTATTGCGCCCTTTCACGGAAGCCGATACGGACTCCATCTACGCACTGCAGAGCAACCAACACGTGTTGCGCTACTGGGACGCGCCGCGCTGGAAGAAGCGCGCGCAAGCAGAGCGCTTTATCGCGGTTTGCAGGCAGATTGAGCAGGAATGCACCGGCGCGCGGCTGGCCATCGAGCGTGCCGCCGAAGGTGTGTTCATCGGCTGGTGCTGTTTGATCAAATGGGATCCAGACTATCGCAGCGCGAAGATGGGCTACTGCCTCGATGACGCGGCATGGGGCCAAGGTTTCGCCACCGAAGCCGCAGGCGCTTTGTTGCAGTGGGCCTTCGACACGCTGGACCTGAACCGTGTTCAGGCCGAGGCCGACACGCGCAACACGGCATCGAGCCGCGTGCTGGAGAAGCTCCGGTTTGTCCGCGAAGGCTCGCTGCGAGAAGATTGCATTGTGGATGGCGAGGTATCTGATACCTGGGTGTATGGGCTTCTCAGGCGGGAATGGATGCCGTTGCAGTCAGGGTCGGCAGCAGAATGAAATGGTGGAACGTTTGATCGCACAGGAACGTCCTCAGTTACTACCTGAGGGCCGGCTTACGGGCGGTACCCCAGCGACCGCCCTGGCCACTGATTTATGCCTTTCGCGTTGGACAGTGACCGGCCAATTCCGGTCGGTCGTCGATGTCGCTCCATAACGGACACTCGCCATTGAGTCCCGGACGCGCACAGCGCTTATCGACACAAACTGGGCTCGGACGGAACGGCGAGCTCGCTAAATGTGGACCCAAATTGCTCTGAGTTTGCAGCCAAGCGCGTCCTCGACCTGGGACTCTTGGGCGACCGATAGACCACGTGTGTTCGGATTCATCGCCTCAAGTACGAATCGTCCGAATGCTGCCGGCCACACATATCCGAGGTCGTTCAAGGAAACACTTGACTGGCAGCATGCGGTCACGACAACGAGGTCAGAGAGGCGGCCAGCAGCGAAATCGTCCATCCTGTTTGCCCACCAAGGTTCGACGTTCGTGCCGCACACGGGGCAAATTACGCCTTCCCAATTCGCACCGGGATGGAAAAATTCGATTTCCTGCTTGAACGAGAATACGACCTCATCCGCATTGGGGACCAGCCGAGAAAACAGCGCAAGTGCAGTTTCAGCGGCCAGCTCGGTTGGCCTGAACTCAGGGTCGAGGGGAACATATTGCAACCAGTTGTCGGACATGATGAACCAGTCGGATCGGGATTGTGTGCGTTGCCAGTCCTGCGCGTTTGCGAGACCCGGCTACATGGTGAACGGCCGCTTTCGACAAATCTGAAGATCCCCTCAGGGTCGGGTACGGAAGCTCGGCATCGGGCCGAGACACTGGATGTTCGGACTGACCGTGTACTTCCGGGTTCGGCCAACAGACAACCTTCGCGGGCAACGGGGTTCGGACATTCAGACGTCCGTTGCGCCCTGTAGGCGGCCAATTAAATCGCGAGTACAGCCTGAGTGCCTCCGGATGGATGGCTGGCAAGCAATGCAGTGCAGCGCTCCCGCAAGAAAGCATGCAACGCGTTAATCGCCGGCGACAGTT
>NZ_VOSW01000156.1 GCF_009690905.1 Paraburkholderia madseniana | reverse complement strand
TCAGCGTCAGATACGGTGCCGCGAAGCTCCATTCTTCGTCGGATACATCGCTCGGATACCCTTTGCGGTCTGCTCTTTTCATCCCACCAGGATACCAGGTCTCACACAAAGTGCCTAACACGCTCTAAGCAGCGCATGGGCGTCAACTACGGATTGAATCGTGTGCGGTTCACGTCACCGGTGCTGGTCGGCTCACAGTTGCGCGCCCGGTTTGCGGTGGAGTCCGTCACCGACGTCGACAACGGCGGTGTGCAGGTTGAGTGGAATGTGACGCTGGAGCGGCTGGGCAGTGAACGGCCGGTCTGCGTCGCGGAGTTCATCACGCGGCACTATTTCTAACCGTTCACAGCCGATCGGTTGGCAAAAAAGCGCGAGTGGCAGTGATGCCGTCTCGCGCTTTTTTATGTCGATGCCTCAACAGATGGCAATGCCGTGGTCGTTGTCAATGTGAACGAGCGCCGATGCCAAGGGACGACGGCATGCCTACCGCTTCGCGTACTGCGTCGCGCCGAACAGCATTTCCTTAGCCTTGTCGTCCATGAGCGGCTTGCGGGCCGACGCCAGCACGTCAACACCGCGTACCACCGCCGGACGCGCGGCAATTTCTTCGTGCCACCGCTTCACATGCGGGAACGTATCCAGCTCGATGCCCTGGTTTTGCCACGAGCGCGTCCACGGAAATGCGGCGATGTCAGCGATCGTGTAGTCGTTGCCGGCCAGATACTGTGTCTTGCCGAGCTGCGTATCCATCACGCCATAGAGACGCCGCGTTTCGTTCGTGTAGCGATTGATCGCGTATTCGATTGGCTCCGGCGCATAAATGCGGAAATGATGTGTTTGTCCAAGCATCGGACCGATGCCGCCCATCTGAAACATCAGCCATTGCAGCGTCGCATAGCGTGCGGCCGGATCAGTCGGCAGCAACTTGCCGGTTTTCTCCGCCAGATAAATCAGAATCGCGCCTGATTCGAATAGCGCGAACGGCTTGCCGTCGGCGTCTTTAGGACCTTCGGAATCGACGATCGCCGGAATCTTGTTGTTCGGGCTAATCGCCAAGAACTCGGGTTTGAACTGGTCGCCCGCGCCGATATCGACGCCGTGCGCCGTGTACGCGAGGCCCGTTTCCTCGAGCATGATGTGAACCTTATGGCCGTTCGGGGTTGCCCAGCTATAGACATCGATCATCCTGGCTCCTTCGTTTCGTGAAAGCGGCGCCACAAAGGGCGCCGCTGTTGACGAAAATTAGAGCATAGATCGGACAATGCTGCTGGCCGTGAACCCGCGCGCCGTCGGCTACCGCCCCATCCCCGACCTCAAACCCGCGTAATCGGCGTTTCCACTCGGGCCGCAGCACCCGCATCCATATAACGCGCCAGTTCGAGCTTTGCGATCGCGTTGCGGTGCACTTCGTCGGGGCCATCGGCGAAGCGCAACGTCCGCGCGTTGGCGTATGCATACGCCAACGGGAAATCGTCGCTGACGCCGCCGCCGCCGTGCGCCTGGATCGCCCAGTCGATCACCTGGCATGCCATATTCGGCGCGACCACCTTGATCATGGCGATCTCGCCACGCGCGCCCTTGTTGCCGACCGTGTCCATCATGTACGCGGTCTTCAGCGTCAGCAGGCGCGCCTGTTCGATCATGCAGCGCGCTTCGGCCATGCGCTCCTGCGTGACGCCCTGTGCGGAAACCGGTTTGCCGAAAGCGACGCGTTGCATGGAGCGTTTGGCCATGAGTTCGAGCGCGCGTTCGGCGAGACCGATCAAACGCATGCAGTGGTGGATGCGTCCCGGTCCGAGGCGGCCTTGGGCGATTTCGAAGCCGCGCCCTTCGCCGAGCAGCATATTGGTAGCCGGCACGCGCACGTTTTCGAGCGTGATTTCCATGTGGCCGTGGGGCGCGTCGTCGTAGCCGAATACGGTGAGCGGGCGGTGCACGGTGATGCCGGTCGCGTCGGCGGGGACCAGGATCATCGACTGCTGCGCATGACGTGGCGCCTCAGGATCGGTCTTGCCCATCACGATGTAGACCTTGCAGCGCGGGTCCCCCGCACCGGACGACCACCACTTGTGACCGTTGATCACGTAGGTGTCGCCATCGCGCACGATGCTCGTCTGGATATTGGTCGCGTCCGACGAGGCTACCTCCGGCTCGGTCATCAGAAACGCCGAGCGGATGTGCCCTTGCAGCAGCGGTTCGAGCCATTCGCGCTTGTTGTCGTCGCTGCCGTAGCGCTCGATCGTTTCCATGTTGCCAGTGTCGGGCGCATTGCAGTTGAACACTTCCGGCGCCCAAGGCACACGGCCCATGATCTCGCAGAGCGGCGCGTATTCAAGATTCGTCAGACCGGCGCCGCGTACCGATTCAGGCAGGAACAGGTTCCACAAACCGGCGTCGCGCGCTTTCTGTTTCAGTTGTTCGATCAGTTCGGTCGGCAGCCATGCGTTGCCGTTCTGACGATTGCAGGCGATCTCGGCATAGAACGCCTGCTCATTCGGATAGATGTGCTCGTCGAAGAAGGCGAGCAGTTTCTCGCGCAGCGCCTGCACCTTCGGGGTGTAATCGAAATTCATGTATGACCTCGCGGATGACGAATGACGTTTGTTCGGGAGTGCAATCTGGCGCCGATTTGCTTAACGTACTTTCTGTGCGTAGCGCCAGGCGAGTTCGGCCATCGGCTTCGCGCGACGGCCGGCATCGAGCGCCTGAGCGCTGGCCGCGGTGCCATCGACTACACGCTTCATGATCCCTTGCAGGATCGCCGCGATGCGGAACATGTTGTACGCGAGATAGAAATTCCAGTCGCCGTGGATCTCGAAGCCGGTGCGCTTGCAATAGCGCTCGACGTACTGCGCTTCGTCGGGAATGCCGAGGGCCGCCCAGTCGAGGCCCGCAATGCCGCGGAATTGCGCCGGGTCGACGTGCCACGCCATGCAGTGATACGCGAAGTCGGCGAGCGGGTCACCGAGCGTCGATAGTTCCCAGTCGAGTACGGCCAGTACGCGCGGCTCGGTGGGATGGAAGATCAGGTTGTCGAGCCGGTAGTCGCCATGTACGACCGAGGCGCGCTCGCTCGTTTCCGCCGGCATATGCTGCGGCAGCCATTCGATCAGACGCTGCATCGCGTCGATCGGTTCGGTTTCGGACGCGACGTACTGTTTGCTCCAACGGCCGATCTGGCGTGCGAAGTAATTACCCGGTTTGCCGTAGTCGGCAAGACCGATCGACGTGACGTCGACGCTATGCAGCGCGGCGATCACGCGATTCATTTCGTCGTAAATTGCCGCGCGCTCTGCAGGCGTCATGCCGGGTAGAGACTGGTCCCACAGCACGCGGCCTTCGACGAACTCCATCACGTAGAACGCCCGGCCGATCACACTTTCGTCTTCGCACAAGGCGAGCATGTTTGCGACGGGCACGTCGGTGTCTGCAAGTGCATGCATCACGCGGTATTCGCGTTCGACCGCGTGCGCCGAGGGCAATAACTTCGCGGCCGGGCCGGGCTTCGCGCGCATCACGTACGAGCGCGACGGCGTGACGAGTTTGAAGGTGGGGTTCGATTGGCCGCCGGCGAATTGCTCCAAGGTGAGCGGTCCGGCAAATCCATCGACATGCTGGGTTAGCCACGCGGCGAGCGCGTCGCTGTCGAAGCGTTGCCGCTCGTTGACCGGGCGCGTGCCCTCGAAGGCCGAGTAATCCGGTTTCTGTTCTGGTTCGCCGGTCTGTGTGGCTTGCACCATGTGTCTCCTCCAGTTCGGGTTCAGCTACGCTTGTATTGAATGAATTGTGCGTAGAGCATTTCCATCGTGGTGTTGCGAACGTCGCGATGGAGCGGCGACGGCGGTGAATAGTTGATCGCGCGCAGCACCCAGTCGCGCGACTCGGCGCCGACGTCGAGCGCGTTGATGCAACCGGTGGCCTGCGCCAGATGGCCGAAGAAAGTGCGGCCGCCGGCGGTGAGCGCGTGCGACAGAATCGCGCGATTCACGCCGCCGTGCAGCACCAGCAGCACGGTGTCCCACGACGTGTCCTCGCGCAACGCCGCCACCGCGGGCAACACGCGGTCAAACAACGCGCCAATGGTTTCGCCGTCGAGAAAGCGCGTTGTTTCCGGCACGATGCCGTCGAACACGCCGAGAAATGCCGCTTCGATATCCTGCTGCGGAATGTTGCTGAGCTTGCCGCCGCGAATTTCCTGCCATGCCGGCTCGATGTCGAGCTCGATCTGCTGACCGGTCTCGGCCAAAACGCGTTGCGCGGTTTCAACCGTGCGCGGCAAGCCGCTCACGATCACCCGATCGAACCGGACTTGCTGCTCGGCAAATACGCGGCCTGCCGCGCTGGCCTGTTCGCGGCCATTCGCATTCAACGGCACCGTTTCAGGATCGATCGCGCGGCCGCTGTCGTCGAAGTAGGTTACGTCGCCGTGACGCATCAGGAAGATGCGGCGGCGTTTGGGGAGTTGATATTCAGGCATCGTCCCTTCGTTCACTTATGTTTACTTGTAGACAGGAGCGCGTTTTTCGAGGAACGCTGAAATCCCTTCGAGACCGTCGCGATGGTGCAGTGAGGCGACGAAGCTGTCGCGCTCAGCGACCAGATGTTCAGCAAGCGGCTGTGCACCGGCCGCGCCGATGAGCCCCTTGATGCGCGCGACCGAATTCGGCGAAATCTTGCCGAGTTCGTCGGCCCAGGCGACAGCGGTGTCGCGCACGGTGCCGGTCTTCGCTAGCTTGTTGACGACACCGAGATCGTATAGACGCGAGGCGCCGATCGGTTTGCCTTCGATCAGCACTTCGGTCGCCAGTTGACGCGGCAAGGCTTGCGCGAGAAACCACGAGCCGCCGCCATCGGGTGTAAGACCGACGCGGGCATACGACATCACGAACTTGGCGTCTTCCGCCGCGACGATCAGATCGCACGCGAGTGCTAATGAAAATCCTGCACCGGCTGCGGCGCCATCGACGGCGGCGATCACCGGCTTTGACGAAAGACGCAGCGCCGAAATCCATTCGCCGAGCAGATCGATGCTTTCGGCCTGCACCGACGGATCCTTCGCGCGGTTTTCCAGCAGACGGTTCAGATTGCCGCCGGCACAAAAGAAATTGTCCGCGCCGGTAATCACGACGGCGCGGATCGACGGATCACGCTCCACCGATTCGAGCGCTTCGATGCCCGCGGCATACATGTCCGGATGCAGCGCATTACGTGCGCCGGGGTTCGACAGCGTGAGGACCAGCGTTGATTCGCTTTCGGTCGGGCGTGAGGTCAGCAGTTCGGCGCTCATTGTTGGGTCTCCGTTTGAGTGTCGGCAGCGTCGCGTTGCGTCAGCGACAGGCCAAGTTGCGCGCGCCGTGCAAGCCAGGGCGACGGGCGATAGCGTGGATCGCCGAGCACGCTGAAGATATTGCGCAAGATGGTGAGGATCGTCTTCGCGCCCAATGTATCGCCGAGTGCGAGCGGTCCGCGCGGGTAGCCGAGGCCTAGCGTCACCGCGAGGTCGATGTCCCCCGGCATCGCGATCTGTTTTTGCGCGATGTCGCAGCCGATGTTGACGATGGTCGCCACGACGCGTTGCGCGACGAAGCCGGTTGAATCGCGAATCACGGTGACGGGAACGCCATCCGCGGCAAACAGTGCGTGCGCGGTCTCGCGTGCGGCGCGACTGGTAGCGGGTGTTGTCATCAGCGTGCGGCGCTGCGCGGCGGCCAGCGGGAAGAGGGCGTCGATAGCAACAACGCGAGTTGCATCGAGTGCTTCGTCGACGGAGGCGGTAGTCGCGTCATGACCGAACGGTGTCACGACGATCAGCGAGTCCGCTGCGGGCACCGCGCCTTCGTCGAGTTTGACGCCAGCTTTGGCGACGAGTTGCACGACGGCTTCATGCGCCTCCGGATAGCGCTTGCTGACCCACACGCTGTGCGGCAGTTCAGTTGGCGCGGGCGCTTCCGCGGGAACTTGCTGCTTACCGTCTTCATAGCGGTAAAAGCCTTCGCCTGTTTTGCGGCCGATCAGCCCGCCCGCAAGCCGAGTGCCTGTGATCGGCGACGGTGTGAAGCGCGGTTCTTCATAGAACTGGTGATAGATCGATTCCATCACTGGATGCGATACATCGAGCGCGGTCAGATCGAGCAGTTCGAACGGGCCGAGGCGAAAGCCTGCCTGCTCGCGCATGATGCGGTCGATGTCGGCAAAACTCGCCACGCCTTCGCCGGCTACCCGCAGGCCTTCGGTATTCATGCCGCGGCCGGCATGATTGACGATGAAGCCGGGCATGTCTTTCGCACGCACCGGCGTGTGGCCCATGCGTCGCGCGAGTTCCATCAGCGCGTCGCCGACGGCGGGATCACTGCGCAGGCCGTCGATCACTTCGACGACCTTCATCAACGGAACCGGATTGAAGAAGTGATAACCGGCCACCCGCGATGGGTTCGTGCAGCCCGCCGCAATCGCGGTAATCGACAACGACGACGTGTTCGACGCCAGCACGCAACGGCCACTCACCACCGTTTCGAGTTCGCGAAAGAGCGCTTGCTTCACATCGAGCTTTTCAACGATCGCCTCGACGACCAGATCGCAATCGGCCAGATCGCCGACGACCTGCGCGCCGCTCACGTTCGCCAGCGCGGCGAGCGAACGGGCCTGGTCGAGCTTGCCTTTGGCAGTCAATTTGGCGAAAGTCTCGGCAAGGTAGTCGCGCGCGGCGCCGATCGCAGCAGGGTTCGTGTCGTATAGACGTACGGTGAGACCCGCCAGTGCGGCAATCTGGGCGATGCCACGGCCCATTGCACCGGTTCCGACAATGCCGATAGTCTCGATGCTGAAATTGCGAGAGGTCATTGTGATGCTCGACTCCATGGTTATTTTAGAATAGCACGATCGTGCAATTTACTGGATGATTGATCGAAGGCCGCCGCGTTGATTTTGACGGGCGGTCTCAAACAACCGGAAGAAAGGAGACACCCGATGATCAAGCTGTGCGGTTTCGCGCTCTCTAACTATTACAACAAGGTGAAGTTCGTGCTCCTCGAACACGGCATTCCGTTCGAGGAAGTGTTCGTGCTGCCGAGCCAGGAAGAGACCATGCTCGAGCATTCTCCGCTCGGCAAGGTGCCCTATATCCAGACCGAACACGGCGATCTGTGCGAATCGCAAGGCATCGTCGAGTATCTGGCCGCGCGTTTTCCCGACAAGGCGATTTTCTCCGCTGATCCGTGGGAAGCGGCCAAAGAGCGCGAACTGATCATGTTCGTGGATGTGCATCTCGAACTGACCGCGCGCAATCTCTACAAGGAAGCATTCTTCGGCGGCACCGTGACTGACGCGACCAAGGGGCGCGTCGAGAAGCTGCTCGCGCATCACATTGCCGGCTTCAAGCGGATTGCGAAGTTCGGGCCGTATCTGCGCGGCGAGCGCTTCAGTGTCGCCGACGCAGCGGGGTTTGTGAGCTTGCCGCTGGTGGGCATGGCGACGCAGACCATCTACGGCCGCGATTTTCTGCTCGACGCCGGCGTGGACTGGAAAAGCTATGTGAAGGCGATCAACGCCCGACCGGCCGCGCAGCGCGTGACCGATGATCGCAAGGCGTATATCGCGGCCTCGCGTCCGGCTTGAGGCGTGGCGGTGGCGTTGCGTGCGAAATGAGCTCGGGCGTGCAACGCACGCATGGGCCGCTGCGCGCGATGGCGAGGAACGTGGGTTCGTTCGCAGCATCGCGCGGGGCGTCCTAGAGCCGCGCCAGCCGGTCGAGCGCCGTGGCGAGGGTGGCTTCCTGCTTGGCAAAGCAGAAGCGCACCACGCCCGATTCATGCGCCTCGTGATAGAACGCCGAAACGGGAATTGCCGCGACACCGATCTCGCCGGTCAGCCATTGCGCAAATTCGGCTTCGGGCAAATCGCTGATCGCCGAATAGTCGACGCACTGAAAGTAGGTGCCCGTGCAAGGCAGCAGCCTGAAGCGTGAATTCGCGAGGCCGGCGCGGAAGTAGTCGCGTTTCTTCTGATAAAACGTGGGGAGATCCAGATACGGTGCCGGATCCTTCATATATTCCGCGAGGCCGACCTGCATCGGCGTGTTGACCGTAAACACGTTGAACTGGTGCACTTTGCGGAATTCAGCCGTGAGCGCGGCGGGCGCGGCCACGTAGCCGATCTTCCAGCCGGTGACGTGGTAGGTCTTGCCGAAGCTCGACACCACGAAACTGCGCTGCGCCAGTTCCGGATAACGCGCCACGCTTTCGTGCGGCGCGCCGTCGTACACCATGTGTTCGTAGACTTCGTCGGACAGAATCAGCACGTTGGTGCCGCGCACGATTTCTTCGAGCTTGCGCATATCTTCCGCGCGCCAGACCGTGCCGGTCGGATTGTGCGGGGTGTTGATCAGCAGGAGCCGCGTTTTCGGCGTGATCGCGGCGGCGAGCTTGTCGAACGGGATCGCGTAGTCGGGCGCGTCGAGCGTGACGAATACCGGCTTGCCGCCGGCCAGCTCGATCGATGGCAGGTAACTGTCGTAGGTCGGCTCGACCACGATCACTTCGTCGCCCGGATGCACGGTACAGAGAATCGCGGTCAGCAGCGCCTGGGTGGCGCCTGCCGTCACGGTGATCTCGCTGGTGGCGTCGTAGCGGCGGCCGTACAGGTTGGCGATCTTGTCCGAAATCGCCTGACGCAGCGGCGCGGCGCCGGCCATCGGCGGGTATTGATTGTGGCCGTCGCGCATGGCGCTCGCGACCGCGTCGACAATGCGGGGGTCGCAACCGAAGTCGGGAAAGCCCTGGCCGAGGTTCACCGCGCCTTTTTCGGCGGCGAGCGCGCTCATCACGGTGAAAATCGTCGTGCCGACGTCCGGCAGGCGGGACGGAAACGAGGGACTCATGGGCGTGTCGTGCGGTGCATTCATGGCGCTGTCCGGAGCGTGGTCGAGTGAGTTGGTGAAAGACGTCGTTCGAAAAGGACGAAGCCTGATTGTAGGGAATCGTGGCCCTGCGTGCGCGCAGTCGGCCCGACGTTGGCCATCCGGCCAGGGGTCATACGGGCGCTGGCTCGTGTGCCGCGCTCACGCAGACGCTGACGAACGGCGCAGGCTGCGCAATCTGGAAACCGAAGTCACGCGCAATCCGCTTGGCCAGTTTCAACACCGCGCGGTCTTTCGACACCAGCCAGTCGGCTTGCGCCGCGTGCGCGAGTTCGAGGAATTTCTGGTCGTCGCGGTCTTTGCATTTCGGCAACGGCCTGGCATCTTCCGCGGGCGCAGCGGGTTCGACCAACTGCGTGAGGCGTGCAACGACGGCAAGCGCCGCCGCCTTGTCCACATTGCGATGCACGAATTGCGGGTAGTCGAGCACGTAGGTAAGTTCGGCGAGGCAGCGCGCGTCGATCAGCGCGGAGAGTGCGCCACTTTCGAGCGCGGCGCGGATCGGCCGCGTGTGCGGATCGTCGAACACGAGAATATCGATCCACACATTGGAATCGAGGACGACGCGCAGAGCGCCGTGTGAGGCATGGGAACCGGGCATTCGTTACAATCTGGCTTTCGTCTTTGACCGCCAGGCACGGCGTGCCTGCAAGCCTCTATGATAATCGTTCTGTCGCCGGCGAAATCGCTCGACTACGAAACCCCTCCGCACGTCAAAAAGCACACGATCCCCGATTTCGTCGACGATGCGGCCGAATTGATCGGCGGATTGCGCCTTTTGTCGCCGCAGCAGATCGGTTCGTTGATGAGCATTTCGGATCAACTCGCGCACCTCAATTTCCAGCGTTACGCGGAATGGTCGCCCAGTTTCGGCACGCACAACGCCAAGCAGGCCGTGCTCGCGTTCAACGGCGATGTGTACGAAGGCTTCAATGCCAGAACGTTGTCGTCGGCCGATCTGGATTACGCGCAGAATCATGTGCGCGTGCTTTCCGGCCTGTACGGTTTGTTGCGTCCGCTCGATCTGCTGCAACCGTACCGCCTCGAAATGGGCACGCGCTTTGCCAATACGCGCGGCAAGGATCTGTACGCGTTCTGGGGTGAACGGATCACGCAGGCTTTGAACGCGCAATTGAAGAAGCGCGCTGCCGCCTCACGCGTGTTGGTCAACTGTGCGTCGGGTGAGTACTTCAAGTCGGTCAAGCCCAAGGTGCTCGAAGCGCCGATCATCACGCCGGTGTTCGAAGACTGGAAGGGCGGCCGCTACAAGATCATCAGTTTCCACGCAAAGCGCGCACGCGGTCTGATGGCGCGCTACGCGGTCGAAAACCGTCTCGACAAGCCCGAGCAACTGAAGGCCTTCAACGCCGAAGGCTACGCGTTCGACGCCGAAGCCTCGAACGATTCCACCTACGTATTCCGCCGCCGCATCGCTGACTAAGCGATCGCCGCGCACACAAGCAGGGAAGAACATCATGACGTTATCGATTACGAGCAACTTCGATGCGGGCGCGATCGAAGTGCTGGCCTGCGAAGACGCCGGCAACATCCGTTTGCGCGTGCGGCCCGACAGTCAGGCCGAGTTCGCGCAGTGGTTTTATTTCCGGTTGTCCGGCGCGGCCGGCGAGCGCTGCGTGATGACCTTCGAAAATGCTGCGGCGTGCGCTTTCGCCGAAGGCTGGCGCGACTACCAGGCAGTGGCAAGCTATGACCGCGTGAACTGGTTCCGCGTGCCGACTTCCTACGACGGCCGTGTGTTGACGATCGACCACACGCCGGATTTCGACCGCATCTACTACGCGTATTTCGAGCCGTATAGCGAGGAACGTCACTCGGAGTTTCTCGGCGCGATCCAGCAGATGCCGCAGGCCACGCTCACAGAGTTGGGCAGGACCGTCGAAGGCCGGCCGATGTCGCTGCTGACGCTTGGTACTCCGCAAACCGGCGACACGCCCAAGAAGAAGATCTGGCTGATCGCGCGTCAGCATCCTGGTGAGACGATGGCTGAATGGTTTATCGAAGGTCTCGTCAAGCGTCTCGCGGGTTGGGGCGATTGGGCGGGCGATCCGGTGGCGCGCAAGCTCTACGATCACGCGGTGTTCTACATCGTGCCGAACATGAATCCGGATGGCAGCGTGCACGGCAATTTGCGCACTAACGCGACGGGCGCGAACCTGAACCGCGAATGGATGGAACCGGACGCCGCGCGCAGTCCCGAGGTGCTCGTGGTGCGTGATGCGATTCACGCGACCGGTTGCGACCTCTTTTTCGATATCCACGGCGACGAGGCGCTGCCGTACGTGTTCGTGGCCGGCTCCGAAATGCTGCCGGGTTTCACCGAGCGGCAGGGCGAGGAGCAGAAAGCGTTCATCGAAGCATTCAAGCATGCGAGCCCGGATTTCCAGGACAAGTACGGCTACGCCGCGAGCAAGTATCGTGAGGACGCGCTCAAGCTGGCTTCGAAGTACATCGGCAACGAATTCGGCTGTCTGTCGTTGACGCTGGAGATGCCGTTCAAGGACAACGCCAATCTGCCGGACGAGCGGGTGGGTTGGAACGGGGAGCGTAGCGCGTCGCTGGGCGCCGCCATGCTGCAGGCTATTTTGCGACACGTGGAGACGTTCGCGTAACTGGACGCCGCATAAAGAAACGGGGCACACACTCTGGAAGTGTGTGCCCCGTTTTTTGCTGGGTGCGAGCCAAATTCGTAGTGCGGACCCGTTGACGCGGCCTTCGCTCTTGTCCGCTATTGAGTCTTTTTCGCTGGGGACTTCTTCGCGGTCGATTTGCTCGCAGACTTACCTGAAGACTTGCTGGAAGTTGCTCGCGAAGATTTTCCCGAGCTTGCCTTCGAGGACTTGCCGGTTGCTTTCTTCGTAGTTTTACCGCTGGCCGAGTGCTTGCCCTTCACACCCTTATGCTTGCCCGAGGACGCTCGCGATCCCGTTGACCCGGTGCTGTGCGCACGGGCCGGCGGCACCGGATCGTTCCAGCTGAACGCCAGCATCTGGGCGCCCACATAGCCGCAACGGAATTTGAGATCGGCTGGATCTCCACCGCCGCTCTGGCGGATACCGAGGCCCTCGACGGTAACGATGTTGTCCACCTTGACGCGCTGCTTGCCTTCGTCGAACGAATCGTTCCAGGGCGTGACTGCCGCATGCGCGCTGTCGAAGGAGCTGGGCGGAAATTCGACATGGTCGAAGGCGGTCGATGTGCTTGCAACAAAATTGCCATGGGCAGCGCAGTCCGCGACTAGCGGGTCCGCATGCATGTCATTGACAAATTTGTTGACGAGATCGTTGTGCTGTTCGAGTTGATCGGCGTATGCGGGAGCAGTGCAAATGAGCGAGAGACTCGCTGCAAATGTTGCTAACCGGCCGACCAACCGCAGCAATCGGCGCGGTACGTTGGTGCGATCCATCTAGTTCGTTAGACGCTAATAAGACATGAGGCACGTAAGATGCCTGGCGAGAGGGATGAGTTCAATCCTGACACAAATATTTTGTCCTGTCGTGGTGCGGGGACTCAGGCGCTTTATGTGCCGGGATGGCAGATTGCCGTCGATACGTGCTCGATGCCGCGCCCGTGTCAGGTGCGTGGCCCGCCCAATCGATATCGACGCACATCATAAGTGGTAACCCACGCAGGGCGGTAGACCGCGATCAATGCCGTCGACATGCCCGTGAACCAGGCTTCGCCAGTGGCGAGCAGAAGCACGCTGAACGCGTAGCCGACCGGCACCACGGTCATTGAACCGTCTGCGAGTGTGATGTGAACGCCGAGCGCCGCGGCCGCCGTAAGCGACACGGCAATGGCGGGTGAGACAAAACCCTGGCCGAAAATGAACATGAAGAGGTTACGCGGCAGCCAGGCGATGCTGGCGCGTTGGATCAAGGTCGAGATACCGACAGGCAACGCACCGAACACGAGGAAAGTCAGTGCAATGCCCTGCCAGGGGGCGTCGAAGACGACAGCGGCGAGACCGGTGACGATCGCCATGGCGATCAGCGCCAGTGCCCAATCGAATAATGTGACAACCAGCGTGGCGCCGAGCAGATGCATGACAGTACCGTCGTCGAGCCACGCGTTGCTCGCCCACAGCACGGACACCGCAACGATGATTGCGAGCCAGACGTGCTGGAGTGTGCCGTCCTGAAGTCGTTTGAAAGGATTTTTCCACAGCGCGAGCGCGACCACTATCGCAGTGGCGATCCAGCCACCGACAGCGACCCAGAACGGAAGCGGTGTGTAGAGGAAACCCATGTATCTCATATTACTCGTTGGACGAGAAAAGGTGTGAGCGGATTCCATGCCAGCCGGCGCGAACGCCGCGAGAAAACGCGCGTTTCGATTCTGGCGCGCGCGCCGGCTGACGTTATGCCGAATCTTGCGTGACCGGTTCCGCCGTCAACCCGGCGGGCGCATCGCCGTATGGCGTGCTCGGTTCGGCCGCTATTGGCAGCGTGTCGGCCGTGTCGTTCGCTGGCAACGGATATTGGAAGCGCCGCAGTGTGCGGCGCCGCAATGGCACCACTCCGGCTTGCCCCATTACCGGACGAACCTGACCTCCGCCATCGTTGCGCAGTACTTGCAAGTGAGCCGACAGCCAGCCGTTGTACAGCGCGACCGCGGCGGCGCGGTTAGGCGCTCCGAGTTGCTGAAATATGCTGGTCAGATGGA
The DNA here is from genome assembly GCF_009690905.1 of Paraburkholderia madseniana. GTDB lineage: Bacteria > Pseudomonadota > Gammaproteobacteria > Burkholderiales > Burkholderiaceae > Paraburkholderia > Paraburkholderia madseniana. The sequence goes on along the minus strand of NZ_VOSW01000156.1, from coordinate 2,880 downwards.
TCTTGACGGTGCCTTCACTGATGCCGAGCGTGCGCGCAATCATCTTGTTGGTGCTGCCCATGTGGACGCAGCGCATGATCTGCTCCTGGCGGGGCGACAGGCCGTTGGAAAGTTTGGCCCGGCGTGGTGGTGGACTCTTTTCATCGAACGGCCGGATGGTGGCATCCGGCGGTAGCGGAGGATTGAGCGCCAACGCGCCGGGCGGCACATAGTGACCGCCCAGCAGCACCATCTCGAAAGCGCGCACGATCAGGCATGGGTCGGTTTCGCGCGGAATCACGCCGAGCACACCTTCGTCCATGAGATCCCGTACGACGGTTGGAGAGACCTTGTCGGTCAGCACTGCAATGCGCAGGTCCGGGTAATGGCTGAGCAGATGACGGGTGTCGTCGACTGACATCCAGTCCTGCCAGTCAATCACGAGCAGGTCGGGACGCAGACGCTTGAGCGTACGTTCAACCTGACGCCAATCCTGTGCTTCGTTAAAGCGCGCTAGCCGGTCGATTTGCCGCAGCAGTGCTTTGAGTCCATCGCGTCGTTCCGCGTCTGAGTTGAGTATTGAGAATCGCATGCCGTGTCTCCAGATGAATCGGGCGAGGTGGCGCGATGCGTGTGGGCCGGCGAAGGTGCCGGGCGCATTGCGATGCACCACCGGCACTATGATGACAAATTCCCTTCGGTTTGACCCCCTGTCCAAAAGGCATAGGAGGAATGACATAAAAAAAGCCCCGCACGCGGCGGGGCTTTCTGATGTCGACGGCGGCGCAATGACGCCGGCGCTGGCGGGTCAGTGGAAATGCGGTTGCGCGGGCTCCGCGTCCTCCGGCATCTCGGCGTGGACGATTTCGCCGAGCGGGTCCGCATAGAGCGGCACACCGCAGTCATCGCAATATTCCGGCTCGAAGCGGCCCGAGTGGCGGCGCACGTCTGTCACGCCGGTTTCCTTGAGCAATGCGACGATTTCTTCGAGTGGGTCGTCTGACGCAGCGGTCTCTTGCGGTTCTTCGTCGATGCCGGGCTCGCCGTTCTCGCGGCCGTAAAGCGGCCATACGACGCCGTAGATCACATCATTGCTGCCGCGGCGCGTGAAGCCGACGCGGTATTCGTCGATACGGCGCTCGCCGAACCCTGCGACAACCGCGCGCAGTTCCTGTGGCGCCGCACCGATTGTGTCGAACAGGTAGCGGACGGCGGTGCGTACCGTGTGAGGGCGCACCCGTTCGTCGGCGTCGCGGCAGGCCGAATAATAGGCATCCGGCAGCAGACACTCGAACTCACATCCGGGCAGCACCAGCGACAGATTGGCGCCGCCTTGCGTTGCCCATTGTTCGAGGCATTGACCACGCTCAATCCGGCTGCCGTTTTCTTCTTCCTGCCAGCGAAACGCCGGCTCGCCTACCGGCGCCGCGACCACAGCCAGCAGAAAGCGCGGGTCGGCCAGGATGGGCGAGGTTTCCGGCAGCTCGCCAAAATTGAGTTTGACGTTGCCACCCGCCATGGCTGCTTGAGCGAGTTGCTGGGCAATGCGCCAGGTTTCGACGTGGTGACGCGGCAGTTGGTCGATGCTGTACAGGAACGGCACCATGGCCACACGCGTATTTGCCGCGAGCACGTGCGCTTGCAGGTGCGCGCGCAGCGCGTCGGCTGCGTCCACTTTGAGCGGGCCGGAAGGAATCATGTAGCGAGTCCAGGCCAGCACGGGCGCGGCGATCAGCAGCGCTTCATAAGGAGCGCCTTCATGGTCGACGATGAACGACTCGCTGTGCGTTTCCGCCATGTCGGCGAGTGCGCCGTAAGCATCGGGATGATTCTGCTGCAGATGATCGAGCGCGGCGTCCAGCGTAGTCTGGTTGGCGTTACGGACGATCTTGGTCAGCAGCGCATCGAGCTTCGCTTCCCAGAAGCGGTCTTCGGTGCGGCTGCCCGACGCGAAAAGCGCGAGCGAGAGACCGACAAGCTTGTCGGCATCGGGGGGGAGACGTTTGGCGATTCGCGAGCGCATAAATCCGGAAATTGGGAGGCACAGAACCTTATATTCTAGTCTTTTCTATGCCGCCATATTATTTGGCTGACTATGCCGGATGGATTGGGACGTTTCCACATTAAAAATAAGCCCCTTGCGGGAGGCGCCAGATGCGTTGCGCGGCGTCTTGGCCGGATGATATAAGACATGCCCAGGGGTGTGGCTCGCTCCTATACTGACCACCGTCGGCGGGCGACTGACAAGCGTATGCCTATTCGTCGCTGTGGTCTGGCACAACAGGAGATTCATAGTGAAATCGGACCAACTGATTGAACGTCTCGCTGCAGTGTTCGCGTTGATCATATTGGTAGGTGGCTCCCTGCTGGTGCTTGCGCCTTTTACAACAGCGCTGTTGTGGGGCGCCATTCTCAGTTATAGCTCGTGGGGCCTGTACCGGCGGCTCACTACAGCGGTGGGGGGGCGGCGAAAGCTCGCCGCGACGTTGATCGTGCTCATTATTCTGATTGTGGTGCTTGGCCCGTTCGTCTATGCGGGCTTTGCCTTTGGTGCGCACGTTCACGACATCGTCGCGTTGGTACAGAGGCTCTTCGAGGCTGGCTTGCCGGATTTGCCGCCGTGGGTTGGACGAATCCCGCTGGTTGGCTCGAACATCGAGACGTTCTGGGCGAACGTAACGAGCAGCAACTCTGAACTGATCGCGCAAATGCGTGCGCTTGCGGCGCCGGCCGGCAAGTGGATTCTGGCGGCTGCGATTGCCGTTACGCACGGTTTGGGTTTGTTGGCGCTGAGTATCGTGCTCGCGTTCTTCTTTTATACCGGGGGGGAGGGCGCGGCGGCCTGGTTGAAGGCGGGCATGCGCCGCATCGCCGGCGAACGCGCCGATTACTTGTTGGCAC
>NZ_VOSW01000155.1 GCF_009690905.1 Paraburkholderia madseniana | reverse complement strand
GTTGTTAATCATCAGGTATTCATCCTTTCCATCGCGCTCTTATTCCCTTTTTTACGCCATTGTGCCTTCTTTTTTTTAGATGTGTATAAGAGACAGCTGCGATACCCGAGCGGCCAGCACGGCCGGTACGGCCGATACGGTGCACGTAGTCTTCAGCGAACTTCGGCAGGTCGTAGTTAAACACGTGCGTGATGCCCGGGATGTCGATACCGCGAGCGGCGACGTCCGTTGCCACCAGCACGCGCACACGGCGCTCGCGCAGAGCCTTGATCGTGCGGTTACGTGCGCCTTGCGGCAGATCGCCGTGCAGGGCAGCCGATTCGAAACCGGCGTCTGCCAGACGGCCAGCCAGTTGGTCAGCGTCCATCTTGGTTGCCGTGAAGACGATAGCCTGGTCGAGGCCCTCGTCGCGCAGCAGATGGTCGAGCAGACGATCCTTGTGATCGCGGTCGTCAACATAGTGGACGGTTTGCGCGATGTTGGTGCGTTGTTCGAGGCGTTGAACGATCTCGATCCGCTCCGGATCCTTCAGCAGGCGGCCGGTCAGCGAGCTGATCTTGCCGTCGAGCGTAGCCGAGAACAGCATGGTTTGACGCGAAGCCGGCGTAGCGGCGACGATCGTTTCGATGTCTTCGATGAAGCCCATGTCCAGCATGCGGTCGGCTTCGTCGAGGACGAGGATCTGCAGTTGCGACAGATCGATACGGCCGCGTTCCAGGTGGTCGATCAAACGGCCCGGCGTAGCAACCAGGATTTCCGGGTTCTTTGCCAGCAGCATCAATTGTTGACCGTAAGCGACGCCGCCCAGAATGCTGACGGTGCGCAGACGCTTGAGGTGCTTGCCGTACGTGGCAGCGGCGGTGGTGACCTGCATCGCGAGTTCGCGGGTCGGCGTCAGAACCAGCATGGTCGGACGGGCAACCGGTTGCGGACGGCGCGTGCGGGCACCGTCAGCCGGACGCGGTTCACGCGGCTGGCTGGCTTGTGCTTTTTGCAGTTGCGAAAAACGTTCGATGGCGGGCAGCATGAACGCGGCGGTCTTGCCCGAACCGGTCGGGCTCGAGACCATCAGATCGCGGCCGGCGATGCCAGCGGGGATCGCGCGTTGCTGAACCGGAGTCGGGTTTTGATAACCAGCGGCGGTCAGGGCGGAGACGACATCCGCGGAGAGACCGAGCGACGCGAACGACGGGCCGGTCGGCGCTGCGGCTTCTGCGGCGACCGCTTCCGGAGCGGCAACAACTGCGGCTTGTGCGGGAGCGTCGGCGAAACCGAGAGCTTGATCGGCGATGGCGTTCAACGGGCTGCTGGGGGTATTGCTCGAAGTCATGAGAATCCTTGGTACACAGGGAATTAAAACGTCGGCGCCAATCGGCATACCCAAGTCGTCGGATTCAGCGAGCAAAGAAGCAGCGAGCAAATCGAAAAACGGGGGCAGCTCGCGACAATGAAGGCGAGCTTTTCGTTAGAAGCTGTATCGGATGCGACATGCCAACACGGCGTGCCGCCAGCCTGGGACATGATCGCCCGTAGGGGGCTAGGCAGGAGGGGACAGGTTCTAAACTGGATTGGAGCTAAACGCTACGAGGCGCTGCGCCGCAAAGGCCGCTAGAGGAAAGCCGGGCAAAGCAGTGAAGCGCAGGCAGCATTGTATAGGGTTTTGTTGCACTGCGCCACTGTTAGGAAGTTTCCTGGCGGAAAACTTTCGTTTGGCTGCCCGAATAGGCTTAAGGAGTCGGCCCGCTGGGCCTACACCTAAGGACTTGGCCGCGGGGCTGCCGCGGCCTGCCGTTCCGGCGACGGATTTAGCCGCAGGGTCAGATTCAGGCGGCGGTGCCGCTCTTGAGGGCTTCGATCAGTTCGACGTATTGCTGCTTTGCGGCGTCCGGCGCGGTGCCTTTGAGCGCGGCCCACGCATCGTACTTGTATTTGCCGACGATATCGGTGAAACCGGGTTTGTCGCCGTGGACGTCGCCGTCGATGGCCTGTTTGTAGAGGGCATAAAGGCGCAGAAGGGTAAGGTTGCCCGGACGCTCGGGCAGTTGCTTGGCATCTTCCTGGGCCTGCACGAATTGCGCGTTGATGTCTGTCATGGTGGTTTTTTGCCCGGCTGGCGGGGTTGGTTCTGGCTGGGCCGATGATCATAGCAACTGCATGCGGCGGCGGGGCCGAGGGCTTATTCCAAACATTCTTGCCCGCCCGGCAGGCACACCCAAAACCGCATCTGCACGCGCCGTGCCGATTACAATACGGTCCATGACTCAAACTGTGCTTCTTGCTCTCGATACCTCGACCGAATTCTGCTCGGTAGCGCTCCTGTCCGCCGTCGGCGGCGCGGCGAGCCAGACAGCGGACCAAGGCAAAGCCGAACCCCGGATCTGGATGCGCCACGAGCAAACCGGCGCAGTCTCCAGCACGCGCCTCTTGCCCGCCATTCGCGAACTTTTCGACGAAGCCGGCCTGAAACTGGCGGACTGCCACGCCATTGCCTTCGGCTCCGGCCCCGGCTCATTCACAGGTCTTCGCACCTCGACCGGCGTTGCTCAGGGCCTCGCATTCGGCCTGAACCTGCCGGTCGTGCCGGTCAGCACGCTGCTGGCCTGCGCGGAAAGCGCACGGCTGCGCGATCCGTCGGCGACCCGCGTGCTCGCCGCGCTCGACGCCCGGATGGACGAAATCTATTGGGCCGACTACGCCTGGGACGCCGCCCTTGGCGAATGGCGCACGCTACAGGCGGCTTCGCTCGACGCGCCGGAGCGGCTCGTGTTGCCCGACGTCCCCTTCACCCTGGCGGGCAATGCTGCTGCGGCCTTCGGCGCGCGGCTGCCCGCTGTCGCGGCTGCGCGAACCGTCGACGGCGAAGCACTGCCGCATGCTGTGCCGCTCGCGCACGCGGCGTTGCGCGCGTTTCGCGCCGGCCGCACCGTGCCCGCGGATCAGGCCGCGCCGGAATACATTCGCGACAAGGTTGCCCAGACTACGGCGGAACGCGTCGCTGAAAAAGCCGCCAAGGCCGAGCAAGCTGCGAGGGTGGCGCATGAAGCGGATCAAGGTGAGGGCCGGCAATGAGCGGGGTGTTGCTGGCGGACCGTTATATGTCGCCGATGACCGAAGCCGATCTGGACGAGGTCGCGGCCATCGAAAAGATTGCCTACGAATTCCCCTGGAGTCGCGGCAATTTCGGCGACTCGCTGCGCAACGGCTATTTCGGCATCTGCATGCGTCACGTAACCGGCTCGCTGATCGGTTATTGCGTGCTGATGCCGGTGGTCGATGAAATGCATCTGCTCAATTTGTGCGTGACGCCCGCCGCGCAAGGCGCCGGCGCCGGGCTCGCGCTGCTGCGTGAGGCGGTGCGCGTTACGCGCGCCGAAAAACTCGACGGGCTGTTGCTCGAAGTGCGGCCCTCGAATCACCGGGCTATCCGGCTTTACGAGCGCTTCGGCTTTGCGTCGATCGGCCGGCGCAAAAACTATTATCCGGCGCGGCATCGCAGCCGGGAGGACGCCATCGTGATGCGTTTCTCGTTTGCCACGGAGGGCGCAGATGGCGCTGCATGAATCGGTACTGGAAGAGTTCGGGCTCGCGCCGCTGTGGGTGCGTCGCGGGATGTCGGCGGCGCAGGAACCCGCAGTCGAAGCCGGTGCCGAGCAGGGCGGTGCTGGGTCGGCGGATCAGATAGCGCGTCGCGACGATTCGCGGATGGCGGGGGGTGAACCATCGTCGTCCACGCTCGCTCAGGATGGCTGGGACGCTGCGCAGCCCGCGATGCGAACCGGCGAAGCTCGACAAGGCGAGCGCCTTGCTCCCCCGGCGGAGGAGCCGCAGCGACGCATGCAGGCGCCGGCCGTAGCGCGGCAGCCATTGCAGCAGGCTCGTACACCCGAGCCGCCGGCGTTCGACGCTCCACCCGACGACGATTTCGCATGGTTCGACGATCAGCCGGCCCACGCTCCCGTTGAAGCGCGCCGCGAGGCGCCCGAGCCCCCATCGATCCAGACGCTCGACTGGGACGCGTTGAGCGAGCAGGTCGCCGCGTGTGAACGCTGCCGTCTGTGCGAGAAACGCACGAACACGGTATTCGGCGTCGGCGATCGCAACGCCGACTGGATGCTGATCGGCGAAGCGCCGGGTGAGAACGAGGATCGCCTGGGCGAACCGTTCGTCGGCCAGGCCGGCAAGCTGCTCGACAATATGCTGCGTGCGCTGACGCTCGCGCGCGACAGCAACGTCTATATCGCCAACGTGATCAAGTGCCGCCCGCCGGGCAACCGCAATCCGGAGCCGGATGAAGTCGCGCGTTGCGAGCCTTATCTGCAACGCCAGGTCGCGCTGGTCAAGCCGAAAGTGATCGTCGCGCTCGGCCGCTTCGCCGCCCAAAGTCTGCTCAGGACCGAAGCGAGCATTTCGTCGCTGCGCGGCCGCGTGCACGAATACGAAGGCGTGCCGGTCATCGTCACCTATCACCCTGCGTACCTGCTGCGCAGCCTGCCCGACAAGGCGAAGGCCTGGGCGGACCTGTGCCTCGCGCGCGACACGTGGCTCGCGGCGGGCGGCGTGCCGTCCAACGCGGCAAAGTGACGGACGCGAACGGACCGGCGGCGCGCTTCGCCGTCGTGCCCGGCACATCCGCGGCGGTCCTCGGGAACCTGCTCGATACATTGCGCGAACCGGCCGTGCGCGATCTCGCGTGGCTGCTGCTGAGCGCCGATTTGTTGCGCGCGCAACCACCGGTAGGTGCGCTTGCCAGTCCTTTCGACACGCAACAGGAAGCTGACGCAACCGTCGACTGGTTACGCGCGCTGGACGCCGATCCGGCCGACCTGCACCGCGATCTCGCCGCGACGCGTATCACGCGTCTTGGCCGCTACGCCGAACGGCTGCTCGGATGGTTCCTGCAACATGGACCAGCGGCGCGGCTGGTCGCGGCCGGCGTGCCGTTGCGACGCTCGGGCGTCACGCTCGGTGAATGCGATTTTCTCGTGCAGACGCAGCAGGGCACGCGTCTGCATTGGGAGCTGGCGGTGAAGTGCTATCTGCATGCGGGCGAAAGCCGTGCGCAGTTGACCACGCAGTCGGTGGCGCGCCTGGCCGACTACGTCGGCCCGAATCTCAAAGACCGCTTCGATCTGAAGCTCGCGCATGTGCTGAATCATCAACTGCCGTTGAGCGCACGGGAAGAGTTCGCATCGGTCGGTCATGCAGGGCCATGGACGCCGCAGATGTTCATCAAAGGCTGGCTGTTCTATCGTGCTGGCGAGACGCCGGTCGATCCAGCCGAGCTCGATCCATCGCATGGACGTGGCTGGTGGGTGACCCGCAGCGAATGGACAGACTTTGCCGCGGCGCATGCGCAAATGTGGCGCGTGCTGCCACGGTTGGAATGGCTCGCGCCGCGGCGGCATAAAGAGAGTGAAGCCCAGGCCGCAGGGTTTGCTTTCGTCGCTCAACAGATGCTTGCTGAACAGACATCACATCAGCATGGACCAACGATGGTCGCGGCGTTCGCCAGCGACGGCGTGGGCACGGTTGCAGAACTTTCGCGCGGCTTCATCGTGCCGGACGATTGGCCAGAACAGGCGCAGATCTACGCGCGGAAGTAGCATAGCCATGCGCGCCCCTGTCTCAACCCCTCACCACCACCGATAAAAATGATGAACCGGCCCGACGCCGCTACCGACGTCCAGCCGGTCGCTCGCCTGCAACGCGCCGGTCAGATAGAGCTTGGCGTCGGCGACCGCGCTCGCCAGATCGGCGCGCTGCGGAATCAGTGCCGCAATCGCCGACGACAACGTGCAGCCCGTCCCATGCGTATTCTTCACCGGCACGCGCGGGCCGCCCAGGCGCAGCGTGCCGCTGTCCTCTACGAGCCAGTCCGGACTGTCCGCCGCGCTCAAATGGCCACCCTTCATCAGCACCGCCCGCGCGCCAAGCGCACGCAATGCTTCGCCTTGTTCGACCATGCCGGCTTCGTCGGTGGCAGCTTGCACGCCTAGCAGGGCCGCGGCTTCCGGCAGATTGGGCGTCAGCAGATCGGCGAGCGGCAGCAACTCGTCACGCACGGCAGCGACCGCATCCGGCAGCAGCAGCGCGTGATTGCTCTTCGAGATCATCACCGTGTCGAGCACGACGTGCTTCGGCTTGTGCCGCCGCAGCGCGTCGGCGACCGCACGCGCGATTCCCGCATTCGCCAGCATGCCGATCTTCACGGCATCGATACGGATGTCGTCGAACACCGCATCGAGTTGCGCGGTAATGAAGGCGGGCTCCGGCGCATGAATCGCCGTGACGCCACGCGTGTTCTGCGCGGTGAGCGCGGTGATCACGCTTGCGCCGTAAGCGCCGAGCGCCGAGAAAGCCTTCAGATCGGCTTGAATGCCGGCGCCGCCGCCGGAATCGGAACCGGCGATCGTCAGCACATTGGGAATCAGTTGAGTCATGGCAAAGCGAGGAAAGGGGGAAGGCGCGGGCACTACTAAGAACAGTGCCCGCCGCGGGTCAGTGCTTGACTTCGCCGATCAGCGCAACCGAGTCGAACGCGCGCTGATTCGCCTGGTGGCGGCGCATCACGAACCACATCATCACGCAGACGAAGGTGCCGAATAGCACGATCACCGCCGTGACCGGCACGTCGAGCCACACCAGCACGGCGTACAGGCACAGCATCACGAGCACTGAGAGATTTTCGTTGAAGTTCTGCACGGCGATCGAGTGCCCCGCCGACAGCAGCACGTGGCCACGATGCTGGAGCAACGCATTCATCGGTACGACGAAAAAGCCCGACAGGCCGCCGACGACCATCAGGAAGATATACGCGACTATCAGATAGCCCGGCACATGCACGCGGCCGAAATACAGGCCCCAATGCGTGGGGAAGAGATCGCGTGTATAGAAGGCCATCAGCATGACAGCGATGCCCATCATGATGCCGACCGGAAGTACCGACAGCGACTTCCTCAACGGCACGCGCGAGGCTGCGTAAATCGCACCGACCGCCACACCCACTGCAACCACCGCCTGTAGAATCGCGGCTTCCGAAAGCGACATGTTCAGCGACACCTCGGCCCACTTCAGCACGATGAATTGCAGCGTCGCGCCGGCGCCCCAAAAAAGCGTGGTGACGGCGAGCGAGATCTGGCCGAGCTTGTCGCGCCACAGCACGAGAAAGCAGTCGGCGAAATCGGTGACCAGCTTGATCGGCCCGCGTTCCTGTTTCGGATAGCGCGCGCCGGTGTCGGGAATGCGCAGATTGAAGAGCGCCGCGATCACGTAGATGGCCATGATCACCAGCATCGCCGCTTCAGCGGGCGTGTTGACCGTGGGGATGTGGTGCCTGAGGATCGGTGCGGCAATGTGCGGGCTGATGAGCGCGCCGCCAAGCACGGTGCCGAGAATGATCGAACCGACCGTGGTGCCTTCGATCCAGCCGTTCGCGGCGACCAGCCGCTCAGGCGGCAGCAGCTCGGTGAGAATGCCGTACTTGGCCGGCGAGTAGGCCGCCGCACCAAAGCCGACGATGCCATAGGCGAGCAACGGATGCGCGCCCACCAGCATCGTGATGCAACCGACTACTTTGATGGTATTGGTGACGAACATCACCTGTCCCTTTGGACGGGAGTCGGCGAAGGCACCCACGAAGGCGGCCAGAACGACGTACGACAGCACAAAGAACAACTTGAGCAGCGGCGTCATCCAGTTCGGGGCGTGAAGATCTTTCAGCAGTGCGATAGCAGCGATCAGAAGCGCATTGTCGGCCAGCGACGAAAAAAACTGCGCGGCCATGATGGTGTAAAAACCTTTTTTCATCTGATGCGATGCTGTCCTCGCTGCGGTCTGTCCGCCCCGGCCGTGTGCAAAGCGTCCGGGCTTATACCGTTCGAAATGGGTTGTGCGCACGGCTTTATATCATGAAAATAGCTGGATTCGGACTAGCAGAATCCTTGATCGCACCGCCCAGCGGGCTGCCGAGCACTGAAAACGCCCTGTAAGCTCCTGATTCGCAAGCGTCTTTACGAAAATTACCCATGCCGCGCCCCCTCTCAGCCACGATTCACACTGCCGCACTCGCCAATAACCTCGCCGTCGCCCGGCGCTACGCACCAAAATCCAAGATCTGGGCCGTGGTTAAGGCAAACGCCTATGGGCACGGCCTCGCGCGTGCTTTTCCCGGCTTGCGCGCAACCGACGGCTTTGGTCTTCTCGACCTCGAAGAAGCGGTGAAGTTGCGTGAATTGGGCTGGGCCGGCCCGATTCTGCTGCTCGAAGGCTTTTTTCGTCCGACCGATATCGACGTGATCGACCGCTACAGCCTGACCACGGCGCTGCACTCGGACGAACAGCTACGCATGCTCGAAATGGCGCGGCTGTCCAAGCCCGTCAATATCCAGCTGAAGATGAACACCGGCATGAACCGCCTCGGTTACACGGTGGAAAAATTCCGCTCCGCGTGGGAGCGCGCGCGGGCCTGCCAGGGCGTCGGCCAGATCACGTTGATGACCCATTTCTCGGACGCGGACGGCGAACGCGGCGTCGCCCATCAGCTCGAAGCGTTCGAGCGCGGCGCGCAAGGCATAGCCGGCGCGCGCAGCCTGTCGAATTCGGCGGCCACGTTGTGGCATCCCGAGGCCCACTTCGACTGGGTCCGCCCGGGCATCATCATGTACGGCGCGTCGCCCTCGGGCGTGACGGCCGCGATCGCCGGCACTGGCCTGCAACCGGCCATGACGCTCGCCTCCGAACTGATCGCCGTGCAGACGCTCGCCGAAGGTCATACGGTCGGTTATGGTTCGGCGTTCAAGGCGCGCGGCGCGATGCGCATCGGTGTGGTGGCCTGCGGTTACGCGGACGGTTATCCGCGGGTCGCGCCGGAAGGCACGCCGGTGATCGTCGACGGCGTGCGTACGCGGATCGTCGGACGGGTGTCGATGGACATGCTGACCGTCGACCTGACGCCGATTCCGACCGCCAACGTCGGCTCGCGCGTCGAGCTGTGGGGCACGTCCCTGCCGATCGACGACGTCGCGCAGGCGTGCGGCACGATCGGCTACGAGCTGATGTGCGCGGTTGCGCCGCGCGTGCCGGTGCGCGCGGAGTAAGGCGCGGCACTGACGTGCGGGGCGCCGTGCTGGCATGCTGGTCGCCGTGCTGGCGGTCTCAATGACGGTGCAAAGACAATCCCAAAGACGGTCGCAGTGAGGTCCCCGGTGAGCTGGAACTGCTCAACGAGGACCCCAGCGAGCGCATCAATCCAAAGAACAGCAACACAGGCAAGGGCGCGTGGCTAAACAGAAGACGTTGTACATCTGCAGTGAATGTGGCGGCCAGTCGCCGAAGTGGGCCGGGCAGTGCCCGTCATGCAATGCGTGGAACACGCTGGTGGAATCGGTCGCGGAGGCGCCGTCCACGCATCGCTTCCAGTCGCTCGCGAAGAGCGCGCCGGTGCGGCGTCTCGCCGATATCGACGCGTCCGACGTGCCGCGCTTTTCGACCGGCGTCAGCGAGTTCGACCGTGTGCTGGGCGGCGGTCTCGTGCCGGGCGGCGTGGTGCTGATCGGCGGCGATCCGGGTATCGGCAAATCGACGCTGCTGCTGCAGTCGCTCGCGGAAATTGCCGCGGACAAACGCGCGCTTTATATCAGCGGCGAAGAATCGGCCGCGCAGATTGCGTTGCGTGCGCAACGACTTTCGTTGCTGGAGCCCGGCTCGAAGGCGAGCGAGCTGCAACTGCTGGCGGAAATCCAGCTCGAGAAAATTCAGGCAACCATCGCCGAGCAGCGGCCGGACGTCGCGGTGATCGACTCGATTCAAACCGTTTATTCCGACGCGCTGACCTCAGCGCCGGGTTCGGTCGCGCAGGTGCGCGAGTGCGCGGCGCAATTGACGCGCATCGCCAAACAGTCGGGCACCACGATCATCATGGTCGGCCACGTGACCAAGGAAGGTGCGCTCGCCGGGCCGCGCGTGCTCGAGCACATCGTCGATACGGTGCTGTACTTCGAGGGCGACACGCATTCGTCGTTCCGGTTGGTGCGGGCGATCAAGAACCGCTTCGGCGCGGTCAACGAGCTCGGCGTGTTCGCGATGACCGAGCGCGGTTTGCGCGGCGTCGCCAATCCGTCGGCATTGTTTTTGTCGCAGCACGAGCAATCCGTGCCGGGGTCGTGCGTGCTGGTGACGCAGGAAGGCACGCGGCCGCTGCTGGTCGAAGTGCAGGCGCTGGTGGATGCGGCCAACGCGCCGAATCCGCGGCGCCTTGCCGTGGGGCTGGAACAGAATCGCCTCGCGATGCTGCTGGCGGTGCTGCACCGGCACGCCGGCATCGCCTGTTTCGACCAGGACGTGTTCCTGAACGCGGTGGGCGGCGTGAAGATCACCGAGCCCGCGGCCGACCTCGCCGTGTTGCTCGCGATTCATTCTTCGATGCGCAACAAGCCGCTGCCCAAGGGGTTGGTCGTATTCGGCGAAGTGGGCCTCGCCGGCGAAATCCGGCCGTCGCCGCGCGGTCAGGATCGTCTTAAGGAAGCGGCCAAACTGGGCTTTTCGGTCGCGGTCATTCCGAAGGCCAATGCACCGAAACAGCCGATTGAAGGCTTACAAGTTGTTGCGGTGGAACGGATCGAACAGGCCATCGATCGGGTCCGCACGCTTGACTAGACGGGGTTCCGGCGCCTGCGGGCGCCTGTCCGTTCGTAATGGCCAGTAAATATCTCCATATTGGCTGTAACCTACCCGACATTCCTTTTTCCTAAGCTGGCGGGGTATTGCATCCCTTCTGATGCCCGAAAAAGGATCGCGCCTTGAAACAGTCATACGAAACCGCGGCCGAGCGGCCCATGCAGGTGCGCGGCTGCCGCGTCTCCGAGCCGATTCGCCAGCCTTGGGGTGGTGCCTGCCGGATTGTCGAGTGGATCGACACGACCGGGCAGATTTCGCGCCGGGTGGTGGCCGAAGATGTTACCGCCGCCGAAGTGCGCGCAACGATCAACCGTCACGTGGAAGGCCGCAAGCATGTCCTGTACGACGACGAAAAAACGCCGCGCCAGGTTTTGCCGCGTCAAACGGCGGTGCGGCGCTGAGGTTTTGCACGGCGGGAGTGTGGCCCGGTTGCCTGGATGGAGAGTTAATCAGTGCGGGCCGCAGATTCCGCACCCAGACTGTCTGGGCAAGTCTTAGCCTGGTCGTCGTTTAGCCTTGGTAGCGCTTAACCGCTCTGGCGATCATCGTCGCCAGCATCGTTTCCGGTCTGGCCTTCGTTCATCGCCGCGTACGCCTCGCGGTTGAACAGCGGGTGCTGCGCGGCTTCCGCCGGCGTCAGCACCGGCGAGACGCAGCAGTCCAGCGATTCCAGCAGCAATACCCATTCCTCCAGCGGCCGCTTGACGATCAGGTCGGCCAGCTCCTGCGTGAGCGCAGCGGCGTCCGGGCCACCGATCGCCTGGCCGAGGCTCCAGTGCCGCGTGGCCCATTCAGGCCGGTCCAGCGCCATGCACAGCGTTTCCCAGAACTTCAGTTCAAGCGCGCCGACCGCGAGCCAGCGATTGTCGAGCGTCCGATACAGGTTGTAGCAGGGTACGCCGCCGTTCAGCAGACCGCCGCTGGCGACCGGCGCGGTGCCCTCATTGGCGAGCGCCACTTGCGCGACGACGTTGTGCGCATAGGTGGCGTGCGTCATCGATACGTCGACGAAGCGGCCTTCGCCGCCACGCGACACATGCCAGAGCGCGGCGAGAATCTGCGTCACCGCGCTCAACGCGCCGCCAAGCAGGTCGGCAATCTGGAAATTCGGCAGAATCGGCGTGCCGTCGCGGCTCGCCAGCTGATCGAGCACGCCCGCGTAGCCGATGTAGTTCAGATCGTGACCGGCATGATCGACAAACGGACCGCTGGCGCCATAACCGCTGATCGCGCAGTACACCAGCCTCGGATTGAGCGCGTGCAGGGTTTCGTAGCCGACGCCGAGGCGCTCCATCACGCCGGGCCGGAAACTTTCGATCAGGACATCCGCTTCGGCCGCCAGCGCGCGCAAGACATTGCGTCCAGCATCCGATTTGAGGTCGAGGCGCGTCTCGCGCTTGCCGCGATTCACCAGCCGGTAAAACGCGCCGGGGCGGCCTGCCACGCGGTCGCCGGACGACTGCATCATCGTGCGGGTGGGGTCGCCTGCGCCGGGCGCTTCGATCTTCAGCACGTCGGCGCCGAGTTCCGCTAGCCGCAAGGCGGCGACCGGACCCGGCAGCAGGCGCGTCAGGTCCAGCACGCGCAGCCCTTGCAGCGGAGCAGGTGCTGCCGCGGATGACGGCGCAACCGATGGCGCGGCTGAAGCAGCAGATGACGACGCAGATGAGGACGCAGATGAGGACGCAGACGAGCTCACGGGTGACAAGGGCTACCTCCGATCGATGCCGGCGCGGACCGCGAACAGCCTGCCGCTAGCCGATTTGTTCGAGTTCCTCATGAGTCTCGAGCCATTCGGCTTCGAGCGTTTCGAGGCGCGCGTTCACATCTGCCTGACGGCGGATCGCCTCCGTCAGTTTGCTCTTCTGCTCGGGCTCGTAACTGGCCGGATCGACGACGAACGCGTCTAGCTTCGCCTTTTCCGCGTTGAGCGCGTCCATTTCCTTTTCGATCTTCGTGATGCGGCTTTGCAGCGGTTTTTTCAGGTGCGCGAGCTTCTGACGCGTTTCCGCTTCGAGACGGCGTTGCTCCTTGCGATTGACGCCGCCGTCTGCGCCATCCGCACCGTTCGATGCCGTGCCCGCCTTGAGCGCCGCGCGCTGGTCGGCGGCATGTTGCAGCAGCCAGTCGCGGTAGTCGTCGAGATCGCCGTCGAACTCCTGCAGACGATGCTTGGCGACCAGCATGAACACGTCGGTGGTGGCGCGCAGCAGATGCCGGTCGTGCGACACCAGAATCAGCGTGCCCTCGAATTGCGCGAGCGCCATGGTCAGCGCGTGACGCGTTTCGAGATCCAGGTGGTTGGTCGGCTCGTCGAGCAACAACAGATTCGGCTTTTGCCAGATGATCAGCGCGAGCGCCAAACGGGCTTTTTCGCCGCCCGAGAAGGGCGCGATTTTCGCGGTCGCCATCTCGCCGGAAAAGTTGAAACTGCCGAGGAAGTCGCGCAATTCCTGTTCGCGCGTATCCGGTGCGAGACGCGCCAGATGCTGTAGCGGCGTGTCGTCCGGACGCAGCGTTTCGAGCTGATGCTGCGCGAAGTAGCCGATGCGCAGGCCTTTGCCTTCGCGCACATGGCCGCCGAGCGCTTCGAGCGTGCCGGCTAGCGTCTTGATCAGCGTCGATTTGCCCTGACCGTTCGCGCCGAGCAGGCCGATGCGCTGACCGTTCTGGATCGACAGCATCACATGGTCGACGATGGGAATTTCGCCATCTTCACCGCGATAGCCGCAGCGCACGTCTTCCATCACCATCATCGGATTCGGTGCGGAATCCGGCGTGCGGAATTCGAACGTGAATGGCGAGGACGCATGCGCCGGCGCGATCATCTCCATCTTTTCGAGCGCCTTCACGCGGCTTTGCGCCTGCCGTGCCTTGGTGGCCTGGGCCTTGAAACGGTTGATGTAGCTCTGCAGATGTTCGACCGTGCGCTGCTGCTTCTCATACGCGCTTTGCTGCAAGGCGATCTGTTGCGCGCGCAGGATTTCGAACTGCGAGTAGTTGCCGCCGTAACGCTTGATCTGCTGATGCTCCAGATGCAGCGTGACGTTGCAGACTGAATCGAGAAATTCGCGGTCGTGCGAGATCACGATCAGCGTGCCCGGATAACGGTGCAGCCAGTCTTCGAGCCAGACGATCGCGTCGAGATCCAGGTGATTGGTCGGTTCGTCGAGCAGCAGCAGGTCGGAGCGGCACATCAGCGCCTGCGCCAGATTCAGCCGCATGCGCCAGCCGCCGGAAAAGCTGCTGACCGGTTCGCGCGTTTGTTCGAGCGTGAAGCCGAGGCCGAGCAGCAATGCCTCGGCGCGGGCGGGCGCGGTGTAGCCGTCGGCGTCGGCGAACGCGGCGTGCGCTTCGCCTTCCGCTGCGCCGTCATGCGCGGCCGAGGCTTCGGCGATGCACGCTTCAATCGCACGCAGGGCAGCGTCGCCGTCGAGCGTGTAGGCGAGGGCGGTCTTGTCCGCGGCGGGTGTTTCCTGCGCCACGTGGGCGATCTGCCAGTTCGGCGGGATCGAGAAATCGCCGCCGTCGGCGTGCAGTTCGCCGAGCAGAACGGCAAACAGCGTCGACTTGCCCGCGCCGTTCGCCCCCACCAGGCCGGCTTTCTCGCCGGGATTGAGGGTGAACGTGGTGTTTTCGAAGAGCGGCTTGGTGCCGCGCGCGAGGCTGAACTGGTTAAAGCGGATCACGAAGAGGCCGACTGAAGAAAAACGCTATTTTAGACTGCCTGGGCTGTCACCGGGCGGAGAGCCAGGATCGGCCATTCGGCCGACTGTACCGGCGCGGCTTTTGGCATAGACTGACGGTTTTTACGGGGAGAGCACATGACATCGATTTATTCGTTTTCCGCACGTACGCTTGGCGGCGAGGAAGTGAGCCTCGAGCGCTATCAGGGCAAGGTCCTGCTGATTGTCAATACGGCGAGCGAATGCGGCTTCACGCCGCAGTACGCAGGTCTGCAGAAGGTTTATGACACTTACGCGGCGCGCGGCCTCGCGGTGCTCGGTTTTCCGTGCAACCAGTTCGGCAAGCAGGAACCGGGTGACGCCACGCAGATCGGCAGTTTCTGCGAAAAGAATTACGGCGTGACCTTTCCGATGTTCAACAAGATCGATGTGAACGGCGCCAATGCGCATCCGCTGTTCCGCTATCTGACGGGCGAGGCGCCGGGCTTGCTGGGGCTCGAAGCGATCAAATGGAACTTCACCAAGTTCCTGATCGGCCGCGACGGCAACGTGGTGAAGCGCTATGCGCCGCTGACCAAGCCCGAGGCGATTGTCGAGGATATCGAAAAGCAGTTGTAGCGCGCGGCGCAGCCGGAGGTTCGGCACGCGCCGAGAGTTCGAATTGGGCACGAGCCGGCGCTCGAACCCGAGCTGATGTCGATGCCGGTGCCAGTCTCAGTGACGCAGCAGCAGGGGCTCTACAGGATCGGCGAGAACAACCGCGCCACGTGCATCAACACGCGCCGCAGCGCGCTCGCGTTGCGGTACTCGGTGCGGTCGATTTCGAGCGATTCCGCGAAGTCTTTGAGCAGCATTGCTTCGACATCTCTCGCGAAGCCGCGGTCCACGGTCAGCACCATGATCTCGAAGTTCAACCGGAACGAGCGGTTGTCGAGATTGGCGCTGCCGATGGCCGCCGCCGCGCTGTCGATCAGCACGACCTTCTGATGCAGGAAGCCCGGCTGGTAGCGGAAGATGCGGATGCCCGCGCGCAGCGAGTCGTACGCATACAGTTTCGAGGCGGCGAACACCACGCGGTGATCGCGCCGGCACGGAATCAGAATGCGCACATCCACGCCGCGTAGCACGGCCAGTCGCAACGCGGCGAATACGGCTTCGTCGGGGATGAGATAAGGCGTGGTGATCCAGATCCGCTCGCGTGCCGCATTGATTGCCTCGACGAAGAAGAGCGAGCAGGTCTCCTGTTTGTCGGCGGGACCGCTCGGTACGACGAGGCAGTGCATACCCTCGTCGGCTGGCTGGAAGGCCGGCATGGCGAACTCGGGCAACTGCTGGGTCGCCCAGTGCCAGTCCTCGGTGAACACGAACTGGATGCTGGCGACAGCCGGGCCGCGCACTTCGATATGCGTATCGCGCCACGGCGACAACGGCGGCTTGCTGCCGAGATATTCGACACCGACGTTGTGTCCGCCGACAAACGCGCGCTCACCGTCTACCGAGACGATCTTGCGGTGATTGCGGAAGTTCAACTGCAAGCGGTTCACGAAGCGGCGATTGGTGGCGAACGGGTGCGTCTCCACGCCGGCCGCGCGCAGCGCCGCCACGTAGCGGTGGGGCAGATCGAAACTGCCGATGCTGTCGTACAGGAAATAGACGCGCACGCCTTGCTGCGCTTTCGCGATCAATGCGTCTTTAAGCAGCTCGCCGAGCGCGTCGTCACGTACGATGAAGAACTGCACGATCACGTAATTGCGCGCGCCTTCGATCGCTTCGAAGATCGCCTCGAAAGTGGCCGCACCGTTTACCAGCGTGCGCACGGAATTGCCCGGCAGGAACGGCATGCCACCCAGGCGCGTAAGCGAATGCACGAGTCTCGTGCCAAGTTCCTTGGTAGGCAGCCCTGCGGAAGAGGCTTGCGTATCCCATATCTGAGGATGCGCGCGCGTGCGCAGCAATTCGTTTTCGATGCGGCGAGCATCCGCGTAACCCTGGAATTTGCTGCGGCCGAGGAACAGGTACGGCACCACCGTCAGATACGGCATGGCGACCAGCGACACGGCCCATGCGATCGCGCCTTGCGATGTGCGGGTGTTCAGAATCGCGTGGCAGGCAGCAATCACGCCGAGAACATGGGCGAGGGCGACCAGCGGGCCGACGTGAAGCAGGTCGAATTCCATAGGCGGGCGAAGGGTTGGCAAGGCGCCGCCGCTGCTGCCTGACGGCGCAGCGTGTGGCTGACCGCGCCCATCTTACCGAACGTGCGTGCGTTGGGG
>NZ_VOSW01000154.1 GCF_009690905.1 Paraburkholderia madseniana | reverse complement strand
GTTCAAACCTGTTACTGTTTTTCGGTTCAGTTAAGAACCGGTCGCTCACTCAACGTACTGACGAATGATTAACCTGCCGGCGTGAATCCACCCCGACAGGAAAACCTTCCTTTAATACTCGTGTGAGGCTTGATACTTTCGCTTCCGGCAAACCCCGAAGGATCCACCGGCGCGTCGCGCATCAAGCGCCCACACTTATCGGCTGTTAATTTTTAAAGATCGAGTACGCATTCACTACCGGACCAGCACCACGCAACATTGACATCAACCGCCAACATCACAACCACCCGGCACCGCTTCGTTCTGCGTCGCTGCATCAGCAGCAGAGAAGCGAGATTATGAAGGCTCTTTTTCGTTTCGTCAACAACATTTTTTCGCTTTCGCTTAAAACCTTGTTGACGCTACAACCGCTGGTTTCCGCCGCGGCTCTCGTTCGCAAACGAGGAGGCGGACTATAGGCGAACATCAGTCATGTGACAAGGGTTTGACGAAAATCTTTTTTGGCGACTCACTTCCGGGTTGAATTCACTACAGCAGCCACCGGAACCGCTTCAGCCATTGCGGCGTACCCGGCATCGCTGGGATGGATATGGTCACCACTGTCAAAGGCGCGCTGCAGACGATTCGGCTGCGCCGGGTCGCGCAGCGCAGCGTCGAAATCGACAACGCCGTCGAAAGCGTGGCTGCTTCGAATCCACTGGTTGACCGCCAGCCGGATACTCTCCCGCGGCGCCGGCAGCGATGCCGGCGTCAACGTTGCGCCGAACACCTTCACGCCGCGGTGCCGTGCGTCCGCAATCACGCGCTGGTAGCCGGCGATCAGGTCGGCGGCCGTCACCGAGGTATGCGGAAAGTCGCAGTCGAGTCCACTACGCGCCGGCATCTCCGCGAAGTTGATGTCATTGATTCCGATCAGCAGAATCGCCGTCTTGACGCCCGGGCGCTCCAGCACGTCCCGGTCGAAACGCCGGACAAGCGCGTCGCCGTAGCAGGGCGAGTCGCTCAACAAGCGATTACCGCTGATGCCAAGATTGGCGATCGCCGTCGAGTGGTCGCCAGTGCTGGCGAACCGGCGAGCCAGCGCGTCTGGCCAGCGTCGATTCTGATTCAGACTCGAGCGCATACCGTCGGTGATCGAGTCGCCGATCGCGGCGACGGCAGCCGATGACGGCGCATCCACCGACAAACCCGTCACCCACACATATTGCGTGAACCGGCCACGAAACGAGTCAGCGGAAGTATCTGCAGTGTGATTACCCGGGGCGGAAACGTAATTCAACTGATTCGAGACCCGATGCCACGCCACAATCCGCTGTTCCGGCCCCGTGAACGCACTGATCGCGTAAGGTGCGCCCTCGGCGATGTCGATTGCGACAGGGTCACTGTCCAACTCGGCGCCCGGTGGTACGCTCACCGAACTCTTGCCGCCGAAGGTCACACGCGCCTCCCCATTGCCCAGCGCAGCCGCGCCGCCGGCCGAGCGCGCAATGCGCAACTCCTCGATGACGAGCGCCGTCTTGCCGTACTCGTTGCTGAGATGGACTCGTGCGGTTTTACCGGCCAGCGTCGGATAGACAATCTGGCGAACTGTTCGCCCTGCTACCTCCGGGGCGCGATACAGGGGCGGCAATTCCGACCGTTGGGGAATGGGTTGCAACGCCGTCGCCCATGCGGTGACCCAGTGCATCGGGGCGTCGGCGGCAAAAACAGTCGGGGAAACGGCGAATTGGCAAAGCAGCGCCGCGCTATATGCGGCAGCCAGAGTGCGAATGGTCATTCGGGTGGTCAGTTCGAGGCGAAACGTGCATTGTGCCCGATCGCCATCTCTGTCGCGGCGGACCGCGCGAACGCTATCGTGCGATCACCCGCGCCTGGTCGCAGGGCCGCGGCGCCGAACGTACCGCGAGTGGCGGTATGGGTCCTCGGCGGACTGCGCGCAACCGGACGTATTCAGCCCGCCCGGCACTAGAGAGCCCTCACCGGGACTCCAGGCGCGATGTCGGCGAAGCAGTTATCCGCATGACGATGCATCGCGAGCGCTTCGCCCCCGTGAACCCGTCTGGGCAACAGCCATTCAGTGCTTGCACAGACCCATCACTCGTCAGACCGCCGCCGGAACCCCAACCATCTTCAACGCAAGCGCTTCGGCCACTTCGATCCCGTCGATGGCCGCCGAGTAGATCCCGCCGGCATACCCCGCGCCTTCACCCGCCGGATACAGGCCCTCGACATTCATGCTCTGAAAGTCATCCCGGCGTCGCACGCGAATCGGCGACGACGTTCGCGTCTCGACGCCGGTCAGCACCGCGTCATGCATCGCGAAGCCGGCAATCTTCCTGTCCATTTGCGGCAACGCTTCGCGGATCGCTTCGATTACGTAGTCTGGCAGCGCCGTGCTGAGATCGGTCGGATGCACGCCCGGTTTGTAGGACGGCACCACCGAACCCAGCGACGTGGACGGCCGCCCGGCAATAAAGTCGCCAACAAGCTGGCCCGGCGCCATATAGTTGCCGCCACCCAACTCGAACGCCCGCTCTTCCCATTTGCGCTGGAAGGCGATGCCGGCTAGCGGGCCGCCCGGATAATCGTCCGGCGTGATGCCGACGACAATCCCAGCGTTGGCATTGCGCTCGGCCCGTGAATACTGGCTCATGCCGTTGGTCACCACGCGGCCCGGCTCGGAAGTCGCCGCGACCACCGTGCCGCCAGGACACATACAGAAGCTATAAACGGCGCGCCCGTTGCTGCAGTGGTGCACGACCTTATAGTCGGCGGCGCCCAGTTGCTTGTGGCCCGCAAACTTGCCGAAACGGCTGCGATCGATCAACCCTTGCGGATGTTCGATCCGGAAACCGAGTGAAAACGGCTTCGCTTCAATATAGACGCCGCGGTCGCTCAGCATCTGGAAGGTATCGCGCGCGCTATGGCCGACCGCCAGCACCACGTGGTCGCAGCGCAAATGCTCGCCCGTCGACAGCTTGAGCCCGCGCACCTTGCCCTGATCGATTTCGATATCGTCGACCCGCGTCTCGAAACGCACCTCACCACCCAGCTCGTGAATAGTCGCGCGCATCTTTTCGACCATGCTGACGAGGCGGAACGTGCCGATATGGGGCCGGCTCAGATAGAGAATGTCTTCCGGCGCACCCGCGCGGACGAATTCGTCGAGCACCTTGCGGCCGTAGTGCTTCGGATCCTTGATCTGGCTGTAAAGCTTGCCGTCCGAGAATGTGCCCGCGCCGCCTTCACCGAACTGCACATTCGATTCAGGATTGAGCACCGACTTGCGCCACAGCCCGAAAGTATCCTTGGTGCGCTCGCGCACGGCCTTGCCGCGCTCGAGAATGATCGGACGAAAGCCCATCTGGGCGAGGATCAGCCCGGCAAACAGGCCGCACGGCCCCATGCCGATCACAACCGGACGCGGGGAAGTCATCTGCGCCGGTGCTTTGGCGACAAAACGGTACGTCATGTCCGGTGTCACCGCGCAGTGGGGCACGTCGGCGAGCCGCTTGAGCGCGGCCGCTTCATCCTTCACCTCGACGTCGACGATGTAAGTGAGCTTGATGTCGGTGCGCTTGCGGGCGTCGTGCGCGCGGCGGAACACGGTGTATCGGATGAGCCCGTCCTCGCCCACGCCGAGTTCAGCGAGGCGCGCGCGGACGGCGGCTTCGAGAACGCTCTCGGGGTGATCGAGCGGGAGTTTAATTTCGCTTAGACGTAACATGAGTACCGGGGGATGCATGAAGGCCGCAAATCGCGGCCAATTCGCAATTTTATAGGTTATGTGTCGGCGCGGGGCGGCGACACTCGCGAAACACCTTGGCGACGAACCCAAGGTGTCCCTATCGAAACGAGCCATTCTTCTCAAAAAATTTATTAACCGACCGGTCGGTTGGTTTATACTGCGCACACACAGACAACTTCCGCTGAGAGCGTCCCCATGTACACGCAATCCCTGGATATCCCCGGCAATGTCGCCCCGCTCGACGCGGCAGCGAGTTCGCCCGAGCAGTCGCAATTCGACGCGGTCATGGCCGCCGACGGCAAGATCGAAGCGCAGGACTGGATGCCTGAGGCCTACCGCAAGACGCTGGTCCGGCAAATCTCGCAGCACGCGCATTCTGAAATCGTCGGCATGCTGCCGGAAGGCAACTGGATCTCACGCGCGCCCAGCCTGAAGCGCAAGGCGATCCTGCTGGCCAAAGTGCAGGACGAAGCCGGCCACGGCCTCTATCTATATAGCGCGGCCGAAACGCTCGGCGTGTCGCGCGATCAGTTGATCGCCGCATTGCACTCCGGCAAAGCCAAATATTCGAGCATCTTCAACTACCCGACACCCACGTGGGCGGACGTCGGCGTGATCGGCTGGCTGGTGGACGGCGCGGCGATCATGAATCAGATTCCGCTGTGCCGCTGCACGTACGGCCCTTATGCCCGCGCGATGATCCGCATCTGCAAGGAAGAGTCGTTCCACCAGCGCCAGGGCTTCGACGCGCTGATGTCGATGATGAGCGGCACCGAAGCGCAACGCGAGTTGGTCCAGCAAGCCGTGAACCGCTGGTGGTGGCCGGTGCTGATGATGTTCGGCCCGAGCGACAAAGACTCGATTCACAGCAACCAGTCGTCGAAATGGGGCATCAAGCGCATCTCGAACGACGATCTGCGCCAGAAATTCGTCGACGCCACCGTCGATCAGGCCAAGGTACTCGGCGTCACGCTGCCGGATCCGGACCTGAAGTGGAACGAAGCGCGCGGCCAACACGACTACGGCGATATCGACTGGGAAGAATTCTGGCGCGTCGTGAATGGCGACGGCCCGTGCAACCGCGAACGTCTCGCGACCCGCGTGAAAGCACACGACGACGGCGCCTGGGTGCGCGAAGCCGCCCTCGCCCACGCCGAAAAGCAGCGCCAGCGCGCACAACAGCAAGCTGCCTAACCGCAGCGACAAGCCAGACAAAGTATCAGGAGATCAGCAATGAACAAGGAATGGCCGATTTGGGAAGTCTTCGTGCGCAGCAAGCAGGGACTCGACCATAAACACTGCGGCAGCCTGCATGCCGCCGACGCGCCGATGGCGCTGCGCATGGCGCGCGACGTCTACACGCGCCGCCAGGAAGGCGTGAGCATCTGGGTGGTGCCGTCGTCGGCGATCACGGCATCCGCGCCGGAAGACAAGGCTGAGCTGTTCGAACCGGCTGGCGACAAGATTTATCGCCACCCGACGTTCTACACGCTCCCCGACGAAGTCAACCACATGTAAGCGCGGCCATGACCATCACGCCCCAACATCTGCAGTATGTGCTGCGCCTCGCGGACACCGCGCTGATCCTCGGTCAGCGCAATGCCGAGTGGTGCGGTCACGGCCCGATCCTCGAAGAGGACATCGCGCTGTCGAACATGAGTCTGGATCTGATCGGCCAGGCGCGCCTGCTGTACACGCACGCCGCCTCGCTGGAACAGCAACTCACCGGCAAAAGCCGCACGGAAGACGACTACGCGTACTTCCGCGCGGAACGCGAGTTCGCCAACTACACGCTGGCCGAGTTGCCGCATTACGGCCCGCTCGCCGGCACGGCGCAAGCCGAGAAGGACTACGCGGTCACGATCGTGCGCAATTTCCTGTACTCAACGCTGATGGCGCATCTGTGGTCCGCGCTCACTACGTCGAAGGATGAACAGCTTGCAGCGATCGCCTCGAAGTCGATCAAGGAAACCAGCTATCACGTGCACCATGCGGGCGAATGGCTGATTCGTTTCGGCGACGGCACGGACGAGTCGCATCGCCGCGCGCAAGCTGCGCTCGACTATCTGCTGCCGTACACGCGTGAGTTTTTTAGTGCGGACGCCGTGGAGGAAGCCATCGCCGCCGCCGGCATCGGGCCGCTGACGTCGGACCTCGAGGCAGCATGGCTCGAAGACGTAGCGGCCACGCTCGACCCGGCCACGCTCAAGCTCCCCGAAGCGGTCAAGCACATCACGGCCGGCAAGCATGGCGAGCACTCGGAGCACATGGGCTTCGTGCTGGCCGAAATGCAAAGCCTCGCGCGCCAGCATCCCGGCGCCACCTGGTAAGCACGCACCCGAGCGCTCAACCGGAACCCAACGGAACTTTAAGATGACGACCTCGACTGCCATGCCCACCGCCGACGCCACGCTCGAGCGCGCATGGGCCGTGCTCGAAACGGTGCCTGATCCGGAGATCCCGGTGGTATCGATTCGTGAACTCGGCATTCTGCGCGACGTGCGACGCGCCGCCGACGGCACGCTCGAAGTCGTGATCACGCCGACCTATTCCGGTTGCCCGGCGATGTCGCAGATCGCCGAAGACGTCGCCCACGCGCTCGATGTGGCTGAACTGAAGCCGTATCGGATCGCCACTGTGCTGGCGCCAGCCTGGACCACCGACTGGATGACCGCCGACGCGCGCGAAAAATTGCGCGCCTATGGCATCGCGCCGCCCACGGGCAATTGCGGTTCAGCCGCTCCGTCGCAGGAAAAAGTGCTGCGTTTCATGCCGCGCGCGCTACCGGCGCCGTCCTGCCCCCGTTGCGGCTCGGCGCACACCGAGCGTCTCGCGCAATTCGGCTCGACGGCCTGCAAGGCCCTGTACCGCTGCATCGACTGCCGCGAACCCTTCGACTATTTCAAACCATACTGATATGGCTACCCCGCAATTTCATCCGCTGCGTATCCGCGAAGTGCGGCCCGAAACCGCCGACGCGGTCTCGGTCGCCTTCGAAGTCCCTGTCGAACTGCGCGAACACTATCGCTTCACGCAGGGCCAGTTCGTCACCCTGAAAACGCACATCGACGGTGAGGAAACGCGCCGTTCGTACTCGATCTGCGTCGGCGTCACCGATTACGACCGCGACGGCGAACTGCGCATCGGCATCAAGCGCGTGCGCGGCGGCCGTTTCTCGAACTTCGCGTTCGACACGCTGCAACCCGGCCACACCATCGACGTGATGACGCCGGACGGCCGCTTCTTCACCCATCTCAACGCCGACCAGGGCCAGCAGTACATCGCGTTTTCCGGCGGCTCGGGCATCACGCCGGTGCTCGCGATCATCAAGACCACGCTGGAAGTCGAGCCGCGTAGCACCTTCACGCTGGTGTACGGCAACCGCAGCGTCGATCAGATCATGTTCGCGGAAGAGCTCGAAGATCTGAAGAACCGCTTCATGAACCGCTTCGTGCTCTATCACGTGCTGTCGGACGACCTGCAGGACGTCGAGCTGTTCAACGGCGTGCTCGACCAGGAGAAGTGCGCCGCCTTCATCGACAACCTGCTGCCGGCCGATGCCATCGACGAAGCCTTCATCTGCGGTCCCGGCCCGATGATGGATGCGGCCGAGGCCGCGCTGAAAGCCGCAGGCGTACCTTCGGAAAAAGTGCATGTGGAGCGCTTCGGTTCGCCGCTGCCGCAAGCGGGCGTGCCGCCGGTCGAAATCACCGACGACACCCCGGCCGCCGACCTCGAAATCGTCCTTGATGGGAAACGGCGCAAGCTGCGCCTGCCGTATCAGGGCGTGAGCGTGCTCGACGTCGGCTTGCGTGCCGGCCTCGCGCTGCCGTACGCATGCAAGGGCGGCGTCTGCTGCACTTGCCGCGCGAAGGTGCTCGAAGGCGAGGTCAAGATGGAAAAGAACTACACGCTGGAAGAACACGAAATCCGCGACGGTTACGTGCTGACCTGCCAATGCCATCCAATCAGCGATCGCGTGGTGGTGAGTTACGACGAGCGTTGAGTCGCGCGCGACGGGTGGCCATGCGACGCCCGCAACGCTTTCAGCAGGTCCGCGATGCGCTTACACTAGGGGCCGCTCGCGATCGGACATCAGTCCCGATCGATGAGCGGCCCCTTTTGTTATTTGCGTTTTTTGCCAGCCCAAGCCACTGCCGATGAGCACCATCCACCTCACCAACGGCGATGTCGCCGCCGAATCATTGCGCGCCGCGCTAGCCGAGGCGGCCCGCGACGATCGCGTGCACGCACTGCGCGACGATCTGGCGGTCGGCCCATTGCGTGGCATCGACGACGGACCCGACGTGCGAGCAGAGTTCTGGGACCGAGTCAGCGCGGACACCCGGCGCGATTTTCTTCGTGAATTCCGCGAGCAGGCGGCAACGCTGGAGAACATCGCGCGGGGCGACGCGAATCTGGTGATCTGGCACGGCGAAAGCGCGGCCGATCAATTGATGCTGCGCCGCGTCTGCTACCACCTGCGCAACAGCCCGCAACGGCTGAATGAAGTGCGCCTGTCGATTCGCGACCTCACCGACCCGGGCGCCTGGGCGCACAGCCGCAAAGATCGCGCGACGTCCGTCGGCATGTTCGCGCCGACTGTCCTGCAAGGGCGTCTGCATGACGCGGCGCCGATTTCGGTTCTGCGCATCAGCCGACTCGCGCTCGAATGGCAGGAAGCCAAGCACGCAAACGGCGAGACGCGCCGCTGGCGCGACAACACTTTCACGAGCGGCAACTTCGCCGACCTGGACGCGCTGATTCTCGAGCACGCCACGGGCGACTGGCAGCCCGCCGCGCGCGTTGCAGCGGAACTGATGACCGCTGAACTCTGTTATCTGGTGAGCGACAGCATCGTGCTGTGGCGCTTCCGCGAACTGGCCGCGACCCGTCGCATCAAGCTGCGTGGCGACGCGAGCGCATGGCGCACGCTGGAACTGTCTGCGGCGCTTGCCCCCTGTCCACACTAATAAAATAGACGACCATGGCCCGTACCCGAGCCCCCGACCACGAAACCCAACGCGACCAGATTCTCGAACTCGCCGCGGAGAAATTCGCCCAGACCAGCTACCCGAGCACCTCGATGGCCGATCTCGCGGCCGCGAGCGGCACCTCGAAAGCGCGCCTGTACCACTATTACGCGAGCAAGGAAGCGATCCTGTTCGATCTGCTGGACCGCTACACAAAGCGGCTGATGCTGATCATCGCGGAGGTGGAAGGCGCGAGCCAACGCCGCGGACTGTCCGAGCGCGACACTTTCGCCGAGCTGATCCGTGCGTTCCTATCCGAGTACGAGACCTCACACAGTCGGCACGTCGCGCTCCTGAACGACGTGAAGTATCTGGTCGATACCCAGCGCGAAGTCATCCTGAACCGCCAGCGCGATGTTGTCGCGGCATTTGCGCGGCAACTGGCGCGCGCCTATCCGGAACGCGCCACACGCGAAAACCAGACCGCCCTCACGATGATGGTGTTCGGCATGATCAACTGGACGTTCACCTGGCTCAAGCCGGACGGCCGGATGGGCTACCGGGAATTCGCCGAGCAGGTGGTCGATATGGTGGATCACGGGTTGAGCTCTGCCGAGGGCTGATTGCGCACAGCAGCATTGTTCAGAGGAAATAGTTGCCGCGAGTTGCCTCGACGCGACAACTTGTTACGAACGCTCGTTCAGTTTGTTTTTCATTAATAATCAATGAATTAAAAATAGGGCGCCAACTTTCTAGACATTGCCCTCAGTTTTTGATACGGGTTTTCCCTAGTACGTGATTGGCATATCCGCTAAAATCGTTTTTGCGGCGCACCATGCCGCTCGATTAAAAGGAGAACCCGACCATGAACATGATTACACCCCGCGCCGCTGAGCCGATCGTCGCGCACGATCGTCCGTTGCAGCCAGGCGGTCGTGCGCCTGCTCTGGTCCGCGAGCTCACCGCGATCGATCGCGAACGGCTGCTGACCCACTTCCTCTCGCTCGACGAAGACGACCGCCTTCTGCGCTTCGGCCAGATCGTGCCGAACCACGTCATTGAGAACTACGTCCGCGCGATCGACTTCACGCGCGACACGGTCTTCGGCGTGTTCAATAGTCAGTTGCAACTCACCGGCGTCGGCCACCTGGCGTATCTGCCAGCCGACGGTGACAAGCGCACCGCCGAATTCGGCGTGTCGGTGCTGGAAAGCGTCCGCGGGCAAGGGATTGGCTCGAAGCTCTTCGAGCGCGCCGCAATACGCAGCCGCAATACGCATGTCACCACGCTTTACATGCACTGCCTGTCGCGCAATTCGACCATGATGCACATCGCGAAGAAGGCCGGCATGAAGATCGAATACTCGTACGGCGAGGCAGATGCCTATCTGACGCTGTCGCCAGCGGATCAATCGAGCATCATCACGGAGATGCTACAGGAGCAAGCTGCGGTGTTCGACTACGCACTCAAGCGCCAGGCGCGTCAGGCGTCAAAGATGTTCGAGTCGTTTATGCCGACTGAGGCGGCGGCCTAAACAGCCTGCGCTTCGGCAAAAGAAAGGGCGGCCTTGTGGCTGCCCTTTTTGTTTGTCTGTCGCCTAACCGCGGCCCAGCACTCACAAAATCGGCAGCGCCGTTGTTTCCTTGAACTTCTCGAGCGAAAAGCTCGTTTTCACGTCGATTACAGAGGGATGGTGCAGCAACTGGTCCTGCACAAACCGTGAAAAGTGCGCCATATCCTCGACCTGCACACGCAGCAGGTAATCCATGTCGCCCGTCATCGCGTGACATGCGACCACTTCCGGCCACGTCTGCACGGCCGCGCGAAACAGATCGGCATGCGTCGTGTCGCCGCGCGGACTGAGCCCCGGACCGCTGCGCTTTTCCAGTCGCACGTTGACGTAGGCGAGCAGATCAAGCCCAAGCTTTTGCGCATCGAGCAACGCGACATAGCCGCGAATCACCCCGCTCTCTTCCAGCCGACGGATACGCCGTAGACACGGGCTCGGCGACAGGTTGATGCGCTCGGCGATCTCCTGATTCGACAGCCTGCCATTCTCCTGAAGGATCGCCAGAATGCGTCTGTCGATGGCGTCTATCTCTATTTTGGCCATTTTCTGCCGTCCATGTCATAAATTGAGCTAGAAAATAGCTTGAGCGTATCGGCGCGCGATTAAGTTCGCAAGTTTTCGTCGCCAGCCGGCCTTTACACTTGCGTCATTCAGTTGCGCTAACTCGTACGGCCCGCGCCGGCGCTAATAGGAAGGAGACAGACAATGCAGGTTTCAACTTGGGAAAACCCGGTCGGCACGGACGGCTTCGAATTCATCGAATACACCGCACCGGATCCGAAGGCGCTCGGCAAGCTGTTCGAACAGATGGGCTTCACCGCCGTTGCACGGCATCGTCACAAAGACGTGACGCTGTATCGCCAGGGTGAAATCAACTTCATCGTCAACGGGGAACAGCATTCGTTCGCGCAACGTTTCACGCGCCTGCATGGTCCGTCGATCTGCGCGATCGCGTTCCGTGTGCAGGACGCTGCGAAGGCCTACCAACAGGCACTGGAAAAAGGCGCCTGGGGTTTCGACAACAAGACCGGCCCGATGGAACTCAACATTCCGGCGATCAAGGGCATCGGCGACTCGCTGATCTATTTTGTCGACCGCTGGCGCGGCAAGAACGGTGCTGAGCCGGGCACTATCGGCAACATCGATATTTACGACGTCGACTTCGAACCGATTCCGGGCGCGAATCCGAACCCTGTCGGCCACGGTCTGACCTACATCGACCATCTGACGCACAACGTCCATCGCGGACGCATGCAGGAATGGGCGGAGTTCTATGAGCGCCTGTTCAATTTCCGGGAAGTGCGTTACTTCGACATCGAAGGCAAAGTGACCGGCGTGAAATCCAAGGCGATGACCTCGCCTTGCGGCAAAATCCGCATTCCGATCAATGAGGAAGGGTCAGACGTAGCCGGTCAAATCCAGGAGTATCTGGACCAGTACCACGGCGAAGGCATCCAGCACATCGCGCTGGGCAGCAACGACATCTATCGCACGGTGGACGGTTTGCGCGCGGCGAACATCTCGCTGCTCGATACGATCGACACATACTATGAACTGGTCGATCGGCGTGTGCCGAACCACGGCGAGCCGCTCGACGAATTGCGTAAGCGCAAGATCCTGATCGACGGCGCACCCGACGACTTGCTGCTGCAGATCTTCACCGAAAACCAGATCGGGCCGATCTTCTTCGAGATCATCCAGCGCAAGGGCAATCAAGGATTCGGCGAGGGCAACTTCAAGGCGCTGTTCGAATCGATCGAGCTGGATCAGATCCGTCGTGGCGTGGTTCAGGACAAGGCCTAACGACTAGCGGCCAACGGTCCACGTGGAATCTGGGAGACATAAAAAAGGGCGAAGATCTTGCGATCCTCGCCCTTCGTCGTTTATGCCGTTGTCCGAAGCCCGGACAACGGCCGATTTTCAACCGATGCGCCGCTTCAGCGACGCATCACGAATTCTGGTCTTCCTCGTCGGCCTTTGTGGATCGTGCAATGCGCTCCACCGCAATGCGTGCGGGCGCGACCTGCGCCGTGCTGGTGATCGCGTTCGAGAGCGTCCCTGCGCTGTTCGAGCCGGAACTCGAGCGCACCGGCGCGCTCATGGCGAAGAATGCGGCCGAAACCATCAGGAAGGTCTGGATGTTTCTAGTGTTCATGCGTACTCCTTTTCTAACTGCCCTGCTGTCCTGAAGCTCCACCGAATGCAGAGCGTTGCGCAGACATTGCTCGCAGGTGGGGTGTTAGACAGACATTTCAACTGCGGTTCCTCAGATTTGTAGTTTTTACAGCTTGTTACAGGGGGATTGCGTCGCAGGAAGTCGCCCGGCGCGTTCAGGCAGGTCCCGCGCTGCAAGGCCGTATTTCTGGCGCGCTGCGGCGGGTTTTCACCAGTGCTACCATCACTTAAAACACGTCAATATGGCGACCCCGGCCCCAAGCGTTCACAAGATGCCGCGGCCAAAAAAGTTTTGGTGATCCCAAACTGGTTGGAGGAGTACACATAATGAATGCCCCGCTAGACGCAGGTCAGCGAGCCTCGCTCG
Organism: Paraburkholderia madseniana; assembly: GCF_009690905.1. GTDB lineage: Bacteria > Pseudomonadota > Gammaproteobacteria > Burkholderiales > Burkholderiaceae > Paraburkholderia > Paraburkholderia madseniana. The sequence goes on along the minus strand of NZ_VOSW01000154.1, from coordinate 3,876 downwards.
AAGCCGCGCTATCTTCCGTCACGCTCGACGACAAATACACCCTCGAACGCGGCCGCGCGTACATGAGCGGCATCCAGGCGCTGGTTCGTCTGCCGATGCTGCAGCAAGAACGCGACCAGGCGGCCGGGCTCAATACCGCCGGCTTCATCTCCGGTTACCGCGGATCGCCACTCGGCGGACTCGACCAATCCTTGTGGAAGGCGAAACAGCATCTCGCCGCGCATCGCGTCGTGTTCCAGCCCGGCGTCAACGAAGACCTCGCGGCGACCGCCGTGTGGGGTTCGCAGCAGGTCAATCTGTACCCGAGCGCAAAATACGATGGCGTGTTCTCGATGTGGTACGGCAAAGGCCCAGGCGTCGACCGTTCCGGTGACGTCTTCAAGCACGGCAATTCGGCCGGCTCTGCGCAACACGGCGGCGTTCTCGTGCTCGCCGGCGACGACCACGCCGCCAAATCCTCGACACTCGCGCACCAGTCGGAACACATCTTCAAGGCCTGCGGCCTGCCGGTGCTGTTCCCATCGAACGTGCAGGAATATCTGGATTTCGGCCTGCACGGCTGGGCGATGAGCCGCTATTCCGGACTGTGGGTCGCGATGAAGTGCGTGACCGACGTGGTCGAATCGTCCGCTTCGGTCGACATCGATCCGCACCGCACGAAAATCGTTCTGCCGGACGACTTCGCCATGCCCGAAGGCGGCCTGAACATTCGCTGGCCGGATCCGCCGCTGGTGCAGGAAGCGCGTCTGCTCGACTACAAGTGGTACGCGGCGCTCGCCTATGTGCGCGCGAACAAACTGGACCGCGTCGAAATCGATTCGCCGCATGCGCGCTTCGGCATCATGACCGGCGGCAAGGCATACCTCGACGTGCGTCAGGCGCTGACCGATCTCGGTCTCGACGACGAAACCTGTTCGCGTATCGGTATCCGTCTGTATAAGGTCGGCTGTGTATGGCCGCTCGAGGCGCAAGGTGCGCAAGCCTTCGCACGCGGTCTCGATGAAATTCTGGTGGTTGAAGAAAAGCGCCAGATTCTCGAATACGCGATCAAGGAAGAGCTGTACAACTGGCCCGATGCGCAGCGTCCGCGCGTGTTCGGCAAGTTCGATGAAAAGGACGGCGCGGGTGGCGAATGGTCCGTGCCGATGGGCAACTGGCTGCTGCCGGCGCACTACGAACTCTCGCCGGCAATCATCGCCAAGGCGATCGCCACTCGGCTCGACAAATTCGACCTGCCGTCCGACGTGCGCGCGCGCATTGCGACGCGCATCGCGGTCATCGAAGCGAAGGAAAAAGCATTGGCGCGTCCGCGCGTCGAAGCCGAGCGCAAGCCGTGGTTCTGTTCCGGCTGCCCGCACAACACGTCGACGAACGTGCCGGAAGGTTCGCGTGCGATGGCCGGCATCGGCTGCCACTACATGACCGTGTGGATGGACCGCAGCACCAGCACCTTCAGCCAGATGGGCGGCGAAGGCGTCGCGTGGATCGGCCAGGCGCCGTTCACCAACGATAAGCACGTATTCGCCAACCTCGGTGACGGCACCTACTTCCACTCGGGTCTGCTCGCGATTCGCGCGGCGATCGCGTCGAAGGCGAACATCACCTACAAGATTCTCTATAACGATGCAGTCGCGATGACGGGCGGGCAACCGGTCGACGGCGTGCTGACCGTGCCGCAGATTACGCATCAACTCGCCGCCGAAGGCGCGACGAAGATCGTGATCGTCACCGATGAACCGGAGAAATACTCCGCGAACGTCGGTCTCGCGCCAGGCATCGACATTCACCATCGCGACAAGCTCGATGAAGTTCAGCGTCAGCTTCGCGAGATTTCCGGCACCACGATCCTGATCTACGACCAGACCTGCGCGACGGAGAAACGCCGCCGCAGGAAACGCGGCACGTATCCGGATCCGGCGCGTCGTGTCGTGATCAACGAAGCGGTGTGCGAAGGCTGCGGCGATTGCTCGGTGAAGTCGAATTGCCTGTCTGTCGAGCCGCTCGATACCGAGTACGGCACCAAGCGCCAGATCAATCAGTCGACGTGCAACAAGGACTTCTCGTGCGTGAACGGGTTCTGCCCGAGCTTCGTATCCGTCGAAGGGGGTCAGTTGCGCAAGCCGAAGGCGGCTTCCGGCATTGTCGGTGACGCGATGCCACCGGTGCCGGAACCCGAACTACCGTCGATCGCGCGCCCTTATGGGGTGCTGGTGACGGGCGTCGGCGGCACGGGTGTCGTAACGATCGGCGCCTTGCTCGGCATGGCCGCGCATTTGGAAAACAAGGGCGTCACGGTGCTCGACGTCACCGGCCTCGCGCAAAAGGGCGGCGCCGTGATGAGCCACGTGCAGATCGCCCAGAACCCGGGCGACATTCACGCGACCCGTATCGCAATGGGCGAAGCCAGTCTCGTGATTGGCTGCGACGCGATCGTGACCGCCAGCGACGAATGCGTTTCGCGGATGCAGGTGGGCCGGACCCGTGTCGTGCTCAATAGCGCGCACACGCCGACCGCCGAACTCATCAAGAACCCGAACTGGCGCTTTCCGGGCAGCAGCACCGAAGCGGACGTGCGTGCCGGTGCGGGCGACGACGGCGTCGATATGGTCGATGCGAATCACTTCGCCGTCGCGCTACTTGGCGATGCGATCTACACGAATCCGTTCGTGCTCGGCTACGCGTGGCAACGCGGCTGGGTGCCGCTGACGTATCAATCGCTGATGCGCGCAATCGAGCTGAACAACGTGCAGATCGAGAAGAACCGTGCGGCTTTCGAATGGGGCCGTCGTGCCGCGCACGACCTGGCCTCGGTGCGCACGCTCGCGCACTCGCAAGGACGCGGTGCCGCAGCGGAAACGACGAGCAGCAAGATCATCTCGCTGCACACACCGAAGGCGCTCGACACGCTGATCGACAAGCGCGCTGACTATCTTGCCGCGTACCAGGACGCCGCTTATGCGGACCGTTATCGTGCATTGGTGTCGCAAGTGCGCGTGGCGGAATCGGCACTCGATTCGATCGACGGCCAGTTGCCGTTGACTGAAGCGGTCGCGAAGAATCTGCACAAGCTGATGGCCTACAAGGACGAGTACGAAGTCGCACGGCTCTATAGCGACCCCGCGTTCATCGAAAAACTGAAGGCGAATTTCGAAGGCGACTGGAAGCTGCACATTCACCTCGCGCCGCCGACGTTCTCGAAAAAAGACGCACAAGGTCATCTGGTGAAGAAGAAGTACGGACCTTGGGTGTTCAGCGCCATGCACGTGCTCGCAAAACTCAAGTTCCTGCGCGGGACGGCGCTCGACGTGTTCGGCAAGACGGAGGAGCGTCGCACGGAGCGTGCGCTGATCGTCGAGTACGAGGCGCTGGTACGCGAGCTGATCGGTGGCCTGACCGCGCAGAAGCGTGAGTTGGCGGTCGAACTGGCGAATCTGCCGGACGGTATCCGCGGCTACGGGCACGTGAAGGAAAATAACCTGAAAGGCGTGCGGGTCAAGTGGAATGACTTGCTGACGCGCTGGCGTTCGCCGGAAGCGGGGAAGACGCAGCACGCGGCATGAACTTGCCGGCTTGACCGGCCGACATTGGCCTGAAATGGAAAAGGCGGCTGTCCTCGCGGACAGTCGCCTTTTTTTGCCTGTTTCGCCACGTGATGCGTGTGTACAAGAACAAGCGGTACTGCGCCTTCCAACAACACAACGTAAGCACTTGAACAGGACCGTCACTGATTACGTTGACCGGCGAGAGGTCAGCTGCTAGCGAACGGGATCGATGTGTGAGGCGGCGGGCAGCAAAGGAGCGACGTTCCAGGGTAACAGTTCGTCGATGCGGTTCGCTGGGTGATCGGCGATGCGCTCGATCACGTAATGCAGGTAG
>NZ_VOSW01000153.1 GCF_009690905.1 Paraburkholderia madseniana | reverse complement strand
TTCCCGTGTGAAAGTAGGTAATCGTCAGGCTCCCCAGCAAGACCAGAAACCCCACCCCGCAAAGGTGGGGTTTCTGCGTTTACGCGGCAAAAACCAGCCATCTGAAAACATCGCCACCGTGAGACCCTGTCCGGTGCGGCTCCTGTCCTGCCGGTATCACTCCTTCCCGATCCGCAGCGCGGTCGCGTAACCAGTTGGCTCTTGTCCATTCCGCGGCATGCATGCGCAGGCTCTCTGCTCTTCTCATCCCTCCCGGAGCACGTGAAATCGGGCCCTTTGCCTAGCGGCAGCGCCAAAAGGTAGCTCTCCCGCAGGCGAAAAATCTGCAACAAAAATAGCTTCACCACCCCTTTTTATTTCCCTCCTGCGCGCGCTTCGTCGCATCGCCTTGCCTTAACATCCGCCACAGAATACTGTATAAATATACAGTGAAAACTCGTCACCCCATGCGTGCCCGATGCCGGGCAGGGTGGAGTATTCCCTATTGAACGAGCGTGTCTATGGCAGCAGCGATTCATCTGGCGACGACAGCGTTGTCGTCGCAATTGCGGCGTCAGGTGTGGCAGGGCAATGAGCTTGCCGAGGCGGACTCGCGGGTGATTTCCAGCGGCTATGCTGCGCTGGATCAACTGCTGCCTGGGCAGGGCTGGTCGGCCGGCGGCCTGACAGAGTTATTGATTGAGCACGGAGGAGTCGGCGAACTGCGCCTGCTGGCCCGCGCGCTTCGGCATCTTACGGCACAAGCCGAACGGCACGTCATGCTCGTGGCGCCCCCTTACCAGCCCTGTGCTTCGGCATTGAGGGCCTGGGGTATCGATGTCGAACGCGTCTTATGGGTGCGCTCGAGTGAAGACCAGTCTCTGTGGGCCGCTGCTCAAGCGTTGAAGCAGGATGGCATCGGCGCAGTGCTGGTATGGCTGCCGAATGCGCGCGCCGATAAGGTTCGGCGTCTGCAGGTGGCGGCTCAGGAGTCGGCATCGTTGGCATTTTTGATCCGGCCTGTCGAGGCAGCCACGCAATCTTCGCCGGCGCCATTGCGGATGATCTGCGAGCCGCTCTTGCCGGCCAATGCGCAGACGATCAATCGTCGTCAATGGTTGCAGGAGATTGGTATTTCGATCGACATCTTCAAGCGCCGCGGCCCGCCGCTAGCGGAACCCCTGCGTCTCATTTTGCCATTACAAAGCGTCTTGTTGCCGGAAAGCGGAATCGGTAGCAATCAAGGACGAGAGATCAAACATGTTGTGGATCGCAGTCACATTGCCACTCTTGTCGCTGGAAGCGGTGAAGCCTCTCGAACCGCTTCCGGATGGTTCGCCCGCGAAGCCGAATCGGTGTGAATCCGGCGAGACAAGCCAACCTCCGGGGGCCGACAGCGTCACCGAGGCGCGTTGCTATGCGCTGGCCGACCACGCGCACATCCTGATGCCGGATTTCGACGCATTGCGTGCCGGGGTGCATGCGGGTCAGTCGCGCTCGTACGCATTGGCCTTGGCGCCCGGTCTCAAGATGCTTGCCGCAGACACAGCCCGCGAAACTCAGGCGTTCGAAGCGATGGCGCTCGCTTTGCTGACGTACACACCGAAGGTGTCGCTCGGGCACGCGCATACCTTGTTGCTGGAAGTCGGCTCCGGCTTGCGGTTATTTGGCGGCTTGCGCGCGTTGTTGTCTCTGGTGTCCGCGACGGTGGCTGAATTCGGCTATACGGCGCGCATCGCGTGTGCACCGACAGCCTGGGGAGCGTGGTTGTTGGCTCAGGCGCACGCCGATCGGCAGGGGCATCGTTGGCATGTGATAAAGGAAACGTCGCTTGCGCGGGTCCTCGACCGCTTATCCGTGTTGTTGTTGCCGGTTTCGCAGGCGGATCGCGATGCGTTTACGCATGTCGGTTGCGCGACGCTGGCCGATTTGCGGCAATTGCCAAGGTCGGGTGTCGTGCGGCGTTTCGGCAGCGGCATTCTGGATCTGCTGGCGCAGGCGTATGGTGCGCGCCCGGATCCGCGCGAATCGTTCCGCGCGCCGGCATCGTTTCATGCTCAGTTGGAGTTGCCGTCGCGGGTCGATAGTGCCGATGCATTACTGTTTGCCGCGCGTCGGCTGATTGTGCAACTGGCCGGATGGTTGAGCGCGCATCATGCAGCGCTCAGTGGATATACGTTGTTGCTCGAACATGAATTGGCATCCCGCCATGCTCCGAAGACGTCGAGTCTGAAGGTCGCTTGGGCCATACCGTCGCGTGATGCCGAGCATCTGATCTGGCTGTTGCGTGAGAAGTTGAATCAGACGGTTCTGGTGGCGCCCGTGATCGAGTTGAAGCTGGTCGCGGATCAGATCGGCGAGTATGCAGGGCGGTCGGACACTTTGTTTCCAATGCCCGAATCAGACGGCGATTCGATTGCACGTCTGCTTGAACGCTTGAGCGCGCGTTTGGGGCCGGAGAACGTGTTGCAGATGTCGGTGCAGGACGATCATCGGCCCGAGCGGGCAATGCGCGTCGAGGCCTACCAGGCGCAAGCGTTTTCGCGCAAGAAGCGTTCGTCTGCGAAGACTAAGACAAAAATCAAAGCGGATAAAACCTGGCTGACCGATGAGTTGCAGCACGCTGCATTGGAGAGCGTGCGCGCAGACGACGATGCGGCGAGACAAGCGGAACAGGCGGAACGCACAGCACATCCAGAGCACCCAGAGTACATATCCCGCGAGTCCGAAAAAGCGAGTGACGCTAAAAGCAGCCGCCTATTCGTAATACAACCGGCCGATGCTCAAACCTCACTCGATCTGCCCGACAGTGCATTGCCATCGCAGCCTCGCCCCGTCTGGATGCTCGACAAACCGCTGCGCCTGATGATGCGCGACCAGCGGCCGATCTATCGTCGGCCGCTGAAAATGCTCACGCGTACCGAACGGATTGAAGCAGGGTGGTGGGACGGTAACCTCGTTGAGCGGGATTACTACGTTGCGGCAGATGATCGTGGCCATATGTTCTGGGTGTACCGGGAACGTCTTGGTGGCGAGTGGTATCTGCAGGGTTTATTCGGCTGAGCATCATGGAAAATTCTCAGCCATCATTCTTGTTAGAGCAGGCGCTTGCGGCCCAATTGCCGCCGTATGCGGAGTTGCATTGCCTGACTAATTTCTCGTTTCTGCGCGGCGCTTCGCATCCGCATGAACTGGTCGAGCAGGCGATGTCGTGCGGCTATAGCGCGCTCGCGATCACCGATGAATGCTCACTGGCGGGCGTCGTACGCGCACACACTGCGGTGAGAGAAATCAGGCAGGAGCGGGACCGCCAGCAGAAGGAGCGCGAAGACAAAGCGAAAGCCGCGCAGGCAGGAACGTCATTAGAAGAAGTAGCAGAGCCGGCGGCTACAACGCCAGCGGATTCAAAACAGGAAGCCTCAAAACAGGAAGCCTCAAAACAAGAAACCCTTGACCACGAGGTACTAAAACCAATCCCTCACCTCATCATCGGCAGTGAACTCAATCTGACCGACGATGCAGGCGAACCGTTCTGCACATTGGTTGCGCTCGCAACCAACCGCAATGGCTACGGCAATCTTTCCGAACTGATCACGCTGGCCCGTTCGCGTGCGGACAAAGGCAGCTATCGCCTCGGTCCATCCGATTTCACCGACTCGCTACCGCATCTAGAGCATCTCAAAGCCTTGCCCGATTGCGTCCTGATCCTAGTGCCGCAGCGCACGGCGACGCTCTCGCACACATTGCGTTGTGCGCACTGGCTGGCATCGTTCGCGCCGCAACGCTCATGGATCGCACTCGAACTCTGGCAAACCGGCAGCGACGATCTTCAGATCGACGCATTGCGAATGATTTCAAAAACGAGTGGTTTGCCTTTGGTGGCAGCAGGGGGCGTCCTGATGCATGTGCGATCGCGCAAGCCGTTACAGGACACCTTGACCGCGATCGGCCTCGTCACACCGCTATCGGCGTGTGGTCACGCGCTCGAGGCCAATGCCGAACGGCATATGCGCACTCGCGTGCGGCTCGGCAAACTGTATCCACGCGACACGCTCGAAGAAACGCTGCGTATCGCCGCCCTATGTCGCTTCTCGCTCGACGAACTCAAGTATGAGTATCCGGAAGAACTGGTGCCCGCCGGTGAATCGCCATCAAGCTATCTGCGCAAACTGGTCATGGCCGGCGCGATGGAGCGCTGGCCGAAAGGAATGGATCTCAAACGAATCGATCAGATCGAAAAAGAGCTGCAACTGATCGCCGACCTGAAATACGAAAAGTACTTCCTGACGGTACAGGATATCGTGAGCTTCGCGCGCTCCAGAAACATACTGTGCCAAGGCCGTGGTTCGGCAGCCAACTCGATCGTATGTTACTGCCTGCACGTGACGGAAATCGATCCGGTGCGCATGAACATGCTGATCGAACGGTTCATCTCGCGCGCGCGTAACGAACCGCCTGATATTGACATCGATTTCGAGCATCAGCGTCGGGAAGAGGTGATTCAATATATCTATGGGAAGTACGGTCGCCATCGCGCTGCGCTCACTGCAACGCTGATCACCTATCATGCGCGCAGTGCGCTGAAGGACGTCGGCAAGGCGTTGGGACTCGAAGCGTCATTGATTGAGCGGATCAGCAAATCGCAGCAATGGTGGGACGGCACGGATGCGGTCGCCAAATATCTGGCCGAAGCGGGCTTCGCTGCCAACTCGCACATCACGCAGAATCTGATTCGCCTTACCAAAGAGTTGCGCAACTTTCCGCGTCATCTGTCGCAACACGTCGGCGGCTTTGTGATTGCGAAAGATAAGCTGTCGCGACTCGTGCCGATTGAGAACGCGACGATGAAAGACCGCAGCGTGATCGAGTGGGACAAGGACGATATCGATGCGCTCGGACTATTGAAAGTCGACGTACTGGCGCTCGGCATGTTGTCGGCGATCCGGCGCGCGCTGGAATTCGTCGCCTTGCGGCGCGGCTTGCCGAAATTCAGGATGCAGGATATTCCGCGCGAGGATCGCGCCGTCTACGAGATGTGCGGTCATGCCGATACGATCGGCGTATTCCAGATCGAATCGCGTGCGCAGCAAAGCATGCTGCCGCGGTTGAAACCGAACAAGTACTACGATCTTGTGATCGAAGTCGCGATCGTGCGGCCCGGGCCGATCCAGGGCGGCATGGTGCATCCGTATCTGCGCCGCAAGCAGGGTCTGGAGGCGGTGGACTACGCTAAGGAGGAGTTACGCCCCGTGCTCGAGCGCACCCTCGGCGTACCGATTTTTCAGGAGCAGGTGATGCACCTCGCGATGGTTGCCGCGCTCTACACTGGTGAGCAGGCCGATCAATTGCGGCGCGCGATGGCCGCATGGCGGCGCAGCGGCAATCTGGCGAAGTATCAGCAGGATCTGACTGACCGCATGTCGGCGCGCGGTTACGAAAAAGAGTTCATCGAGCGCATCTGCAAACAGATCGAAGGCTTCGGCGAATATGGCTTTCCTGAAAGCCACGCGGCAAGCTTTGCCTTGCTCGTCTATCTCAGCGCGTGGTTGAAACGTTATGAGCCGGCCGCTTTTCTTGCAGGATTGCTGAACAGTCAGCCGTTGGGGTTTTATTCACCGTCGCAACTCGTGCAGGATGCCAGGCGTCACGGTGTCCAGGTATTACCGCCTGACGTGACCTTGAGCGATTGGGAGTCGACCTTCGAACAACGTGGTCGCGAAGGGCAGCGGATTTCATCGAGCGAGGCCTGTTTGCGTCGTCAGCAGGGCGCATTGTCCGCACAGCAATTCCGTGACTTGTCGTTGCGGCGCTTCACATTAGCCCGGACGATCAGGCGTGCGGCAAAACAGCTGACCGCACGCGTATTTCAATCTTCGAAAACCTATGGTGCACGCGGTCCGGCAGTACGCATCGGCATGCATCTGATCAAAGGTCTTTCACAGGTAGCGGCCGAACGCATCATGGCGGCTCGTAGCGACGCACAGTTTGCTGACGTCGACGATCTGGCGCGTCGCGCGGCATTGACGCGGCGCGATCTCGAAGCGCTGGCCGCGGCGAACGCGCTGGTCAGCATTGCGGGCCATCGGCGCGAAGCGTGGTGGCAGGTGACCGCGCAGCACACGGTACCCAAGCTGCTGCGCGATGCGCCGATCGCGGAAGCGCCGCTGGCATTGCCGCAGGCAGCCGAAAGTCGCGAGATCGTCGACGACTACGCGAGCATCGGCCTCACGCTCAATCGTCATCCGCTCGCGCTATTGCGCGAGCGTCTTGCCAGACAGCGTTTTCGCACGGCGGCAGAACTTGCCGCGTGCGGACACGGCACGCTGGCGCGCGCCTGCGGTATCGTCACTGTGCGGCAGCGGCCGGGCACGGCAAACGGCACCGTGTTCGTTTCCATCGAAGACGAAACCGGTTCGATCAACGTGATCGTCTGGCCGGCGCTGGTGGAAAAGCAACGCAAGGTGCTGCTGGGTTCGTCATTGCTGGCGGTGTATGGCGTCTTGCAGCGTGACGATGGCGTTTCTACCGGCGGTGACAGCGCCGGCAATGTGATGAACGCAAATAAAGCGGGCAACGCGAAACGGAAACAGAAGGGCGAGGTGATCCATCTCGTCGCGCATCGACTTGAAGATCACAGCGACTGGCTCGGCGAACTGGCTACGGCGAGCCGCGATTTTCATTGATGCGGACCAACTGTGGTTAAGCTTGCGGACCCGACGGCAGGTTGGCGTGTCGCCGGGCCGGAGAAACGCGAGCAGTACCTGCCGTCGTTATCAAGCTCGTTGCAGGGCAGCTACGCCGCCGTCTCGCCCCGCCACGGAAATGCGGCCAGCACTTGCCGGATCGCAACGTCGAACGGCGTGCGGCGGCCAATGCCGAGCGCCTCGAGCCGGTCCGACGCCAGGTGGCAGTTATGCGGGCGCGGCGTCGCGTCGGTGGGCGTATGTTTTGGCGTCAGTTGCGCATCGAGTTGCAGCGCTTCGGCCAGCCGCACGGCGATTTCATACTTGTTCATCGGCTCATCCCCCGACCATTGCACGATGCCGCAGATCGCATCGCCACGCGCATGCCGTTCGAGCATCTGCCGGATCACGAACGCGACGTCCGGTGTAAAGGTCGGGAAGCGAATCGCCCATGCATCCATGACGGCGGCCTTGCCCTCGCGTGAAGCCGACGCGGCAATCGCCGGCACGAGACTCGTCACCGCCGATTCTGCCCAATCGACGATCGGCCCATAGAGCAGCGGCAAACGCAGTATGCAGCCGAGATCGGTGGATTCCGTCAGCGCTCGCTCGCCTTCGAGTTTGCTGCGCCCATAGGCATTGAGCGGCGCGGGCGCGGAATCGTACTGATAGGGCGGGTGCGTGCCGTCGAACACGTAATCGGTTGAGATCGAGAGCGCCCAAGCGCCGCGCCGCTTTGCCGCCGCGGCCAGGGTGCGCACCGCATCGACGTTCAACGCCCGGGCGAGCGCCGGATCGTGCTCGCATACATCAGGCCGACGCTCCGCCGCGGCAATCACGAGCGCGTCCGGTGCTTCGCGCTCGACAAATTGCTCGACCGCCCGCGCATCGCGAATATCCAGCGCGACCGTGTTCGGCCCCGGCCGGCTGAACGCCGTGGCGACAACTTGCCAATCTGCCTGCTGTGCCAGTTCGTCGACGAGAGCCCGGCCAAGCAGTCCGGAAGCACCAATGACCGCAACTTTGAACATGACGGTCGCTCGTTTAGCGGGCTGGGCCGCTGGTCACGCCGGTCACCGTGTAACCGGCCTCGTCGATTGCGGCTTTGAGCGTGTCAACCGGTTGTGCCGATTCGACCGCCACGCGGCCGGATGCCAGATCGACCTGGACTTTAGCGGCGCCATCGTGTTCACGGATTGCGTTCGTGACCGCCGCCACGCAATGCTGGCAGCTCATGCCTTCTACCTGGAATTCGATCGTCATCGGGATTGCCTTGAAAAAATGAATGTTGCGATGCTTGAATTATGCCTGCCGATGCGCAATTGAGTGGCTGACCTTCCCACTATGGGAAGGTGTACGATCGACGCACACCCTGGGGAAACAGTCATGAACATCGGTGAAGCGGCCCGTGCGTCGGGCGTCACGGCGAAGATGATTCGCTACTACGAAAGCGTGGGCCTGCTGGCAGCGAAGGCGCGCACGAGCGCCGGCTATCGCGTATACGGGCCGCAGGAGGTCCATTCGCTGCGTTTTATCCGGCAGGCGCGCCGTCTTGGTTTTCTGGTCGAAGACATCCGCCGCTTGCTGGCGCTGTGGCACGACCGGTCGCGCGCCAGTGCCGAAGTGAAGACGATTGCGTTGGAGCACGTTGCGGAGCTCGATCGCCGCATCGCCGAACTGACCGACATGCGCGACACATTGGCGCATCTGGCGGACCATTGTCACGGCGACGAGCGCCCGGATTGCCCGATTATCGAGCGGCTCGCCGATACCGATCTGGTGTCGGGGAAGGGTTGTCACTCGATTTGAAAGCGCGAAGTGCAACCTGTCGAGGGCGTTATCGCAACCGAGCCTCAAAAAGCACCTGAATGGTGCAAATTAATATGGGGCAGTATCAATCGTCGCAAAAAAGCCGTCTTGAATTTAGATAAATCAACGACTTAAGTGCACCACGAGCGTGCACCATTCCAAAACGGAATGCACGTCATGCGGGCATTTCACTAGCAAGGTTGCACCATAAGGCTATAATCAGGGTTAACCCTTTTACGGGAAATCCCTGATGCAGAACTCACCGGGGATTCAATCTGATCCTTGGAGAACATCATGTTTGCATACGTACTTGAAAAGCTGAGCACCTGGTTTGAAACTGCAGAACGCAGCCGTCGTGAAGCCTATCTGGCGTCGTCGTCGGATATCGTTCAGCTCGAACAGCGCATCCGCTCGCTCGAAACCAATGGCTATTCGCTGTAAGTTTCAACTGCATCAAGTTTGACCCGGCAGCGCTCGTGCGCAGCCATTGCAGTAAAGTGTTGAGCCCCGTATAGACGGGGCTTTGTCACATCTGGACCACAAGAATTTCACGGCAAGTGGCGCTTCAAGGCGACTCATGGCCAATAACGACTAGCCTGACGGTTGCCGTCGCGGTAAGGTAAAGCGCTTTCTGCGCAATCCGGCATTCTCAAACTCAACCGGTCCGCCCATGCTTCCTGTCCACTCGCTCAAATCCGTCCTGGCCATGACTGCCGCAGCCTCGCTGACAACGGTTTTTGCCGTATCGGCTACATTCGCCGCGTCGAGCAATACCGCTCGCAAGCCCGTGATACTCGACTCGCAGAGCGGCATCAGCGACGGGCAGAGCGGCACCGTGCTGCAGACCGCGCCGCTCTCGCGGCAGCCGATCGTAGGGGCGCAGCCTATCGCAACGCCCACGGAGCTGGCGCCGAATTCGTCGATACCGTTCGTTGTCGCGCCCTACATCCCGGTGCCTGTCGGCGGCGGCACGCCGTCGCCACAACCGCAGCCGCAAACTCGTCCCGTGCCCCGGTCGCAATAAGCCGCAATAAGGGTCTCCGGCGCGATATCTCCCGGTAGTTCTTTTCCACCCATCCGTTGACGCTTCGAGCGGCGGGTTCTCTGTCGTGCTGCCGCATGTGCATGCGCGTCTTCCGCTAACGCGCGAGACACTAAATACGCCATTCGGGTTTCGATGCATGGCGTGCGCGACACCGTCCGACGACAATCGTTGCGCGCTCTCTCGCCAACGATGTGGACCATGCATCATGCGCAGCGCCATCGCATCGAATGAAAACAGAACAAGGAGACATCACATGCCTACTCACTGGATGCGGCGTGCCGCCAGCACTTGCGCCACGTTGCTCGCGCTGAGCGTACCCGCGGCGCTACCAGGTGCCGCGCTCGCCAAAGACACTCCGGAAAAACCCACGTTGACGATGGCTGTTGGCGGCTTGCCGGGCCTTTACTATTTGCCGGTACTCGCCGCACAGCAGTTGGGCTACTTCAAGGACGAAGGGCTGGACGTCACGCTCGAAGATTTTGCAGGCGGGTCGAAGGCGTTGGAAGCGGTCGTGGGGGGCAGTGCCGACGTGGGCGCCGGCGCATTCGAGCACACGCTGTTCATGCAGGCAAAGGGGCAACACTACCGCGCGTTCGTGCTGATGGGACGCGCGCCGCAGATCGTTGTCGCGGTGTTGAAGTCGAAGGCGGATCAGATCAAGACATTGGCGGACTTCAAGGGGGCCAAAGTCGGCGTGAGCGCGCCGGGTTCGTCGACGGATCTGGTACTTACCGTGGCTTTGCGCAAGGCAGGTGTGCAGCGCAACGAGATTTCGGCGATCGGCGTGGGCAGCGGCGCCACGGTACTGGCCGCGGTGAGCGGCGGTCAACTCGACGCGCTGTCCAACGTGGATCCGATGATGACCAAGCTGGAGCGTAGCGGCGCGATCAAAGTGCTGGTCGATACGCGTACCGTGAAAGGCACGCAGGAGGTATTCGGCGGACCGATGCCGGCGGCGACGCTCTACGCATCGGAGACTTTCATTCAGAAGTATCCGAAGACGACACAGGCGCTCGCCAATGCGATCGTGCGCGCGGACCACTGGTTGCAGACCGCGAGCGATGCCGACTTGCTGAAGATGGTGCCGCCGGCCTATTTGCTCAACGATTCGGCACTCTATGTGGAGGCATTCCACAACGTGCGCGACGCGTATTCGCCGGACGGCTTGATGCCCGCGGATGGTCCGGCGACTTCATTACGCGCCTTGTCGTCGTTCGATAACCGCCTCGATCCGAAAAAGATCGATCTGAACGCAACCTATACCAACGACTTCGCCCGCAAGGCAGCGGCGCAACTCAAGTAAGGAGTTTGGTGGTGGGTGATTTACCCGGTCGCGCACGTGTCATACCGCTGGCTAAGGCGCCCACGTGCGGCCCGGGGCGTGCTCAATCCCCGCGATATTCGACCTTGAACTGCGCGGCCTTGTCCTCGCCGAGCGCCTCGACCAGCCAGGGCATCTGGTCTTTCAGCGTTTTTGCCAGCGTATACGGCGGATTCAGGATGAACATGCCACTGCCGAACAACCCGAAGCCGTCGGTCGGCGGATTGCTGACGGTCAGGCTCACATGCAGCCAGTTGCGCTCCTGCAGCTTCTTCAACTGATCGGGGAAGCGCTGCGATTCAAGGCGTCTTACCTGCGGATACCAGACCGCGTAGGTGCCGGTCGGAAAGCGCTTCAGGCTTTCTTCGACGCAGCGCAGCGTGCGCGTGTAGTCGCGCTTGTCTTCGTATGACGGATCGAGCAGCACCAGCGCGCGGCGCGGCGCCGGCGGCAGCAACGCGAGGATGCCGTCGAAGCCGTCGCCCGCATAAAGCATTGCGCGACGGCCCGCGTCGCGGAAGTTGTGGCGCAGCACGTCGATTTCAGTGGTGTGCAGTTCGAACAGGCGCATGCGGTCCTGCTCGCGCATCTGCCGCCACGCGATGTACGGCGAGCCTGGGTAGAAGCGCAACTGGCCGTCCGGATTCAGCGCGCTCACTTCGTCAACGTACTCTGCGAAGACCGACGGCAGATCGTTACGCTCCCATAGTTTGGCGATACCGGTCTGGAACTCACCGGTTTTCGTCGCGTAGCCTTCCTTCAGCGAATAGACGCCGGCGCCCGCGTGCGTGTCGATATACCAGTAGGCTTTGTCCTTCTGGCCGAGGTAGCGCAGTAGCTGCAACACGACGGCGTGTTTCAGAACGTCGGCGTGATTGCCTGCATGAAAGGCGTGGCGGTAGCTGAGCATGATGAGGAAACACTGAAAGAGGGCGTGCCGGTCCACGGCGGATTCGGCGATGCGAGTGCAATGCGGCAGCACAACTGAAGTGCGGCGCGGTCGCGTATTGTACGCGACGCCGCGTTGCACCCCGCAGTGCGTTGCGCGCGACATAGCCCCGATGGTGCGCGGGCCATGCTCCGCGGACCGGACCGGTCCAATCGGGGCTGGACCGGTCCGGCGCGGTCGATCAGTCGTAGGCGTCGCCGATGATCGCCTCGATCCGCTCTTTGATCTCCGGCGTGATCCGTTCCGCCACCTCGGCGGATTTCATGTTCTCGCTGATCTGTTCGACGCGCGACGCGCCGGTGATCACGGTGCTCACATTCGGATTCTTCAGAATCCATGCAATCGCCAACTGGCCGATCGTGCAGCCCAGCTCGTCGGCCACTTCGCCCAGCTTGCCGACCACGTTGTTTTTGCCGGCATCGGTGACCTGCTTGCGCAGCCAGTCGTAGCCTTGCAGTTGCGCACGGCTATCGGCAGGTACGCCGTCGCGGTACTTGCCGGTGAGCAGGCCGGACGCGAGCGGGCTCCAGGTGGTCAGCCCAAGGCCGATATCCTCGTAAAGCCGCTTGTATTCCTGCTCGACGCGCTTGCGGTGGAACAGGTTGTACTGCGGCTGCTCCATGACCGGTTTGTGCAGATGATGGCGTTCAGCAATCTCGTAAGCGGCGCGGATTTCGTCGGCGCTCCATTCGGATGTGCCCCAGTACAGGGCCTTGCCGCGCGTGATCATGTCGCTCATGGCCCAGACGGTTTCTTCGACCGGCGTGTTCGGGTCAGGACGATGACAGAACACCAGATCGACATAATCGAGTTGCAGGCGTTTGAGCGATGTGTCGATGGCGTTCAGCAGATATTTGCGGTTCAGCGTGTGGTACTGGTTCGGCGCTTCGTTGAGACCCCAGAAAAATTTCGTCGATACCACATAGCTCACACGCGGCCATGTCAATTCCTTGAGCGCCTGGCCCATGATTTCTTCGGATTGGCCGGCGGCGTACACCTCGGCATTGTCGAAGAAGTTGACTCCCGCATCGCGCGCGGCTGCGAGCGACTCGCGCGCTGCACGATGATCTACCTGATTGCCGTAGGTGACCCATGAGCCGATGGACAGTTCGCTGACTTGCAGGCCCGAACGGCCCAGACGTCGATAATTCATGCATTCCTCCTTGGTAGTGATGCCGCCGGAATCCCGCTGAAACGTCCAGTTTAAAGAGATAAGGCTCGATGTGCAGTTTACGGATGCAGTTCACACGGTTCATGCACAATAGCAGCGTTGGCCGCAGTGCAGCATTCGGCTGAACGGTCTATGCCGTTTGGCTGGCTTCACGCCGCCTGCGGTCCGTGGTCTCATTGCTCATCAACTGCATGGAGGTTCTGGATGTCGTCACTGAACACGAATCTGAATGGCAAGGTTGCGGTGGTTACGGGCGCCGCGAGCGGCATCGGCAAGCAGATTGCGCTCACGCTTTCCGCCGCGGGCGCGGCGGTCGCGATCGCCGACCTGAACCAGGACGGCGCCAATGCCGTCGCTGAAGAAATCAAACAGGGCGGCGGCAAGGCAATCGGCGTGGCAATGGACGTCACGAACGAAGACGCCGTCAACCAGGGCATAGATAAAGTCGCGGCGGAACTCGGCTCGATCGATATTCTGATTTCCAACGCCGGCATCCAGATCGTCAATCCGATCGAAAACTATTCGTTTTCCGACTGGAAGAAGATGCAGGCCATCCATGTGGACGGCGCCTTCCTCACCACCAAGGCCGCGCTCAAGCACATGTACAAAGACGATCGCGGCGGCATCGTGATCTACATGGGTTCGGTCCATTCGCACGAAGCGTCGCCGCTGAAGTCCGCCTATGTGACGGCCAAGCATGCGCTGCTGGGGCTCTCACGCGTACTGGCCAAGGAAGGCGCGAAACACAATGTGCGCTCGCATGTGGTGTGTCCGGGTTTCGTGCGTACGCCGCTGGTCGACAAGCAGATTCCCGAGCAGGCCAAGGAGCTCGGCATCAGCGAAGAAGACGTGATCAAGCGCGTGATGCTGGGCGGCACGGTCGACGGCATCTTCACCACGGTGGAAGACGTCGCGCAGACAGTGCTGTTCCTGTCAACTTTCCCGACTGCGGCGCTGACCGGCCAGTCCTTTATTGTGAGCCATGGCTGGTATATGCAATAAGGAGGCGCCCATGGCGCAACGCAATCTCAAGCGGGCGCGCGTTGGCGCGCCCGGCGGCGGGGAAGGCGAGGGCGCCGGTCCGGCGCCCGCCGTGCATCCCGGCAAGAATCTCCAATTGCCGAACTACGAAACCGTCGCGTTGATGCTGCAGGGCGGTGGCGCACTCGGCGCCTATCAGGCCGGCGTCTTTCAGGGACTTTACGAAGCCGGCATCGAGCCGAACTGGCTCGCCGGCATTTCGATCGGCGCGCTGAATACGGCCATCATTGCCGGCAATCCGCCGGAGAAACGCGTCGAGCGGCTGCTGCAATTCTGGGAGACGATCTGCCAGCCGGCATTCGGGCCGCCGTTGCCGGCCTTTATCGAGCACGCGTTGTTCAATTCCAGTGAAGCCGTTCGCAAGGCCTTCACGGCGACTCAGGCGATGGGCGCGATCATGGAAGGGCAAAAGGGCTTTTTCGTGCCGCGTTTCCCGCCACCGTTGCCCACCGTCTCCGGCCCGCCGCAAACGGCGAGCTACTACGACACCACGCCGCTCAAGGCCACGCTTGAAGCGCTCTGCGACTTCGACCGCATTAATTCCGGTGAGACGCGTGTGTCGGTGGGTGCGGTGAATTGCGGTACGGGTAACTTCGCCTACTTCGATAACACGCATACGAAACTGAGGCCTGAGCATTTCATGGCGTCAGGCGCGTTGCCGCCGGGTTTCGCGGCGGTCGAAATCGACGGCCAGTTCTACTGGGACGGCGGTTTGATGTCGAACACGCCGCTCTACGAGGTGATTCAGACCACGCCGCGTCGCGATACGCTCGCGTTCCAGGTCGATCTGTGGAGCGCAGTCGGGCCGGTGCCGGACAACATCACTGATGTTCAAGGCCGCATGAAAGACATCCAGTACTCGAGCCGCACACGTCTCGTGACCGATATGCTGCAACGTTCGCAGCGTTTCCGGCATGTGCTGCGCGAGGTGCTCGATCGCGTGCCGTCCGACCAGCGCGACGATCCGTGGTGCAAGCTGGCGGATGATCTATCGTGTTCGAAGCGCTACAACGTGATCCACCTCATCTATCGGGAGAAGGAATACGAAGGGCACTTCAAGGACTTCCAGTTCGGCCTCTCTACAATGCGTGAGCATTGGAAAAGCGGTCTGGACGATATCCGGCAGTCGCTCGCGCAACCCGATTGGCTCGACATGCCTGATAACGACGCAGGGTTTGTCACGCACGATATCCATCGGGATTCCCGCTGAAACGGCCGTAGGTGCCAAAGTAGTGCCGGTAGCGGGACGCAATCGGCAGGTGACACTCACACGTCCAGCAACAGTCCATCAATAAAAAACGGCGCCCGAAAGGGCGCCGTTTCTACAAGCAGCTCAAGCAATTCAAGTTCGAGCAGCAACAGCCAAGCAAAGCGCGGGCAACAAACGCTCGCGCTCCAAAACGCCTTACTTCAGCACGTGAGCGACCGCGTTAGCCACCACGTCGAGGTTGCGCGTATTCAGCGCAGCCACGCAGATGCGGCCCGTGCTCACAGCGTAGATGCCGAATTCTTCGCGCAGACGGTCCACTTGCGGCGCCGTCAGACCCGAATACGAGAACATGCCGCGTTGTGCGTTCACGAAGCTGAAATCGCGATCCACGCCACTGGCCTTCAGACGTTCGACCAGACCGTTGCGCATTGCGCGGATACGGTCACGCATTTCGGCGAGTTCGCTTTCCCACATGGCGCGCAGTTCAGCCGATGCGAGTACCGCAGCAACCACCGAGCCGCCGTGCGTCGGCGGGTTCGAGTAGTTCGTGCGGATTACGCGCTTCAGTTGCGACAGCACGCGAGCCGATTCTTCCTTGCTTGCCGTGATGATCGACAGGGCGCCGATACGCTCGCCGTACAGCGAGAACGACTTCGAGAACGACGACGACACGAACACGTTCAGTTCCGATGCCGCGAACAGACGGACCGCTGCAGCGTCGGATTCGATGTTGTCGCCGAAACCCTGATAAGCGATGTCGAGGAACGGCACCAGATCGCGCGCCTTGACGACTTCGACGATCTGCTTCCACTGGTCGACAGTCAGGTCGACGCCGGTCGGGTTGTGGCAGCACGCGTGCAGCACGACAACCGTGCCCGCTGCATAGCTGTTCAGCGCGCTCAGCATGCCTTCGAAGTTCACGCCGTGCGTGTGCGCGTCGTAGTACGGATAGTTCACGACTTCGAAGCCGGCGCTTTCGAACAGCGCGCGGTGGTTTTCCCAGCTCGGATCGCTGATCGCGACCTTGGCGTTCGGGTTCACACGCTTCAGGAAATCAGCGCCGATTTTCAGCGCGCCCGTGCCGCCCAGTGCTTGCGCCGTCACGACGCGGCCCGCGGCGATCAGTGGCGAGTCGTTGCCGAGCAGCAGTTTCTGCACGGCAGCGTCGTAGGCAGCGATGCCTTCGATCGGCAGATAGCCACGCGGCAGCGCGGCTTCGACGCGTGCCTTTTCCGCGTCGCGCACGGCGCGCAGCAGCGGAATCTTGCCTTCTTCATTGAAGTACACACCAACGCCAAGGTTGACCTTGGTGGCGCGCGCATCGGCGTTGAAGGCTTCGTTCAGGCCCAGAATCGGGTCGCGGGGAGCAAGTTCGACGGCGGAGAACAGAGACATGATGGATGGGCAGCAGTTGTGAAAAGAGGGCGGCTTCAAGCGCGGGCGGCCCGGCCAACGGTGTCTGACGGACAATTCAGACGGCGGGCGGGCATCGGCGAGCGAGCGCAACTTGCCATTGTAGCGAATTCACGGGCGTTTTTCGGGCGACAAAGCCTGCTGGAGCGAATTATTTGCTTGAAAAACAGGCACTCCGGTGTCATGTCGTCGTAGCGGATTTGCGTAGGACGAAGCCGCCGAAGGCCGAACAGCGGCCTAGAGCCGACGGGAAATCGCCTCTGCATCGACCGCCTGGCGTGCCTCCCTCCACCCCCGCAATCCCTACGCCGACCCGCTCAGCCCGGGTTCCCGCAACCCGTTAGAATAGTTCTTTGCCCAAGGCCCGGTGCCGCCCCCATG
>NZ_VOSW01000152.1 GCF_009690905.1 Paraburkholderia madseniana | reverse complement strand
ACGCATTCGGGAAGTAGTGCGACCTGCTTGCGCTCATCGCCTTCAACGAATCGCTTCATGAGTCACCCGGTCTCAATGAGTTGATTCAGTTTAGGCGATGAGTGTGTTTTCACACAGGCTCGGCCGAACTCGGTCCGATGCAGGAGACTTGCCCTAACGATTCGCGGAGGCCGGTGAATGGTCCCGGGTTATTCCCAGAGATCGAAAGGTCGGCCGATCCAGCGACGATTAAGAAAAAAGTGGCAGGGATTCGACAGCGGATTGGCGTCGACGTCGCGAGGGCGTGGTTCGACCGGTCCGCGCAGCAGCTTTCCCGTTGGTCGAGCCGAGTCGCCGGTTCAGATCCGACAGCGCTCTACAGACCGAAATGCGGGCTGGCATCTCGGTCAATGTCCGTTCAAGCCGGTCCAGCAGTTCAGGCAGACTCACTTCACCCGCCCCTTTCCGTGCGAACTTCCGCTTCTTCATAAGGCCGCTCCCCTGTATCTGTCGACGATACGCGCTGGCGTCGACGTCACCACAAATCGTCGAGATCCAGCGACATCTGTTTCTTCGTGTTTGCGCCAGCAGCACCGTCGGAGGCATCTCCCTTTGGCAATGGTGATTTCAGCACATCGATATGGACAACCACATCCACGCCGATCCGGACAATGCCATCGTTCGGCCGCCTCGCAACGAGGTCGTTTTCCACGGGAGCAGCGCTGCCCTCTCTTACCGGCACAGCCAGCCGTTCACGCTGCGTCCGCCAGCATCGACTGACGGCAGCCCGATGCCGCACACCGGCAGGCGTACTGGGCCCGAACCTCTTTATTCGCAGGATTGTCAATCGCCAGCAGATATTCAATGAACAGTTCTTCGCCCGGCTCGATTGCCCGCAGCGTATGAATGAAAATCCGTCCCTGATCCTCGATGGTCTCGCAGTTCGGTGCGCAGGCGTGATTGAGCCAGCGTGCACTATTGCCACCGCGACTCCCGTCGATCACGGTCCCGTCCGATAGTCCGAACAGAAACGTATGTCCATCAACGCCTTCGCGTCGGTGACGGCGCACCGCATTGCGCCATGACGTGATTTCACCCTTATACTGCAGCACGCGCTCGCCGGCGGCGAGCAGCCGAGCGGCGAACACGCCCCTGCCGTGAACAGACGATCGCCGGACGATCACACGTCTCATGGTGTTCTCTCGATTGACATGCGCGCCAGTATAGAAGAGGCATAAATCCGCATCCACACCGACGTGGATACGTCACTCGCGTCAAGGTTGCGGCAATCGTTTCGGGTTGAAACTGGAAGTTCGTCCTGGCGCAATCAGCTGGTGGTTCGGAACCCGCTCAACTGAAGGCAGCGTCGGACTAGAAAAGCTGGGCGCCTAGCTCACGCAGGCTGTTCCACTTGACGGCGCTGACAAAGGTCCGGCCCGTGGTGTCGAGCGATTCGATCATCGCGCGCTGCCCCCGCGCTTCTGCGATGACGCGCACGATGCGCGTCCGGTAGCGCAACAGCGCCCCGATCGGCGGGCACAAGGCCTCCTGGTGAATCCGCGATCGTTTCTTTTCCATAACAGTATTTGTATATGGATCCAACCGGTTGCAAGACCGATGTACATCTACGGCAACTCTGCACCAGATGCTACCAGGTCGGCCGGGGCGGGTCCAGGCTGTTCACCGGAGTGGCGCATCCGATCGCGGCCTACCGGCCTCCGGCCGCGACGCTCCCGCAAACGTGAGCCGCTGGCACGCCTGCGGCCTGCGGCTGTCGCTGGCTGTCAGTGCCCGTTCACGGCATCCTTGAACGCCTTGCCCGCCGTGAATTTCACCGTCTTCGCGGCAGGGATCTGGATCTCGGCGCCGGTCGCCGGATTGCGGCCCACCCGCGCGGCGCGAGCGCCCGTGGAAAACGACCCGAAGCCGATCAGTTGCACGGTATCGCCTTTTTTGACGGCCGCCGTGACCGCGCCAATGAAAGCATCGATCGCCTCACTCGTCGCGGCCTTGCTTTCTCCGGTCGCAGCAGCGACTGCATCCACCAGTTCCTGTTTGTTCATTGATTTTTTCCTCGTTGAGTGAATGATGATGTCGACACCCTACCCGATCGGCGCGCCTCCGCGCAATCGGCACGCAACTGCACGGGTTTCACGCCCCCGGTGCACCTCCCGATGGCGGCCCGTCGCCGCCTGTCGTACCGGGCGCTCGCGTGTTGAAGGCGCCTGAGGAAATTCGCACATGCAAGGTCAGGGACGCTGACCGCGAAAGGTCAACGGCCTGGGTTCTGCGCCGGAGGCCCGGCCTTCCCCGGGGATCGACCGGCCGCGACCATCGACTACGCCTCGGACTGCCCCATGCCTTCTGTTGCCTGCGCCCGCGCCTATACATTGACCTACCGTAGCACGACTTCAATTCCAAATAACTAAAATTATCCGGGCCTTCATTTACATCATTTTTTGCGTTTTTTCTCAATTCCCTATGCTTCGCAAGTCCTCATCCTAAGGAGCGATTGTGGTCGGTGCCCGCCCGCGGTGCGGCAGAAAACCCCGCCGTGTGCCGGTGCAGTGACTATGATGTAGATGTCGTCCGTGCTAGCGAGACGCGACCGCAAAACGGGGCAAGGCGGGGCTGGCGGGAGACTGGCCGCCCGTCCTTGCTCCGCCAGAACCGGGTCCGCGAAGGTGCGGGCCATTTTTTTTGCGCCCTTCCAACCCTGATAACGCAGAGGATTTAATAGGCTGATAGGCGAGGTAACTAGTCGGCTCGTGCTTCAAAACTTTTTGGCAAGGCGCCGAGCGACGGATGCACCCGCCCCGGTGCTGACGATATTGGAGTGGCACTCTATATCGTTCAGATCAGAGTCCAACCTAGCTGCAAGCGTCTGACACCCTCGACTGAGTTTGGAGGCCGCTCAATCGGAATAACTCTGTGCGCAGCGACACGTCTGTGCCTGATGCGGTCTACCCCTTAACCGCAAGAATTTGCGAATGCAGTGCTTCTGCGCGGTCGCCATCCATCGTGCCCTGGTAAATCCCGTAGCCACAACTGCCGCAAGGTCACAGCTTCATCGTGCATTACGTCTAATCTGCTCACGATGCCCACATCCATCCCGCCAGCGGAAAACAGACGTACAGACGGCTTCAGAATTGGGATTCGAGCGCGATCAGCGTGCAAAACGCGCTGATTGAGCGAAAAAACGAAGGCAAAATGAAATCATCGCGAACTAGTCTGTCCAGCTTGCCAAGTGCAGACTTAAATATAGGATTCCGAATTTAATTTGGAATTGGAATCGTGTTTTTTCGCGCCACGCCCCCCAAGAACCAAAGTTCTTGCTGTCAACCGCCTAGGCCCATCTGCAGGTGATCTCCGAACGGAATTTCACTTCATAGAATCGGAGCTGCGTTCTTTTTTGTGCGAAATGCGGTCCATGTTGAAAGCGCAGGCTTATTTGTGCGCCCACAACCATCGACCCCACAGTCCGTAATGGCTTCAAGCATATCGTCAAATTCCGATATATGATTCGTCTTGTAGCGATGCAGATGCATGGCCACTAGCGTGCGCCATGCCTGCCTGTTGTTGGTGCCCTGAAGTTGATGCCCTGAAAACCGATCCACATGACGCTCGATATCGACGCGATTCACAAAGCGCTTGCCAACCCCGTACGGCGGGAGATTCTCGGCTGGCTGCGCGAGCCGTATGCGCATTTCTCCGACCAGGAGCTCCCGCTCGATCACGGCGTGTGCGCAGGAAAGATTGACGCGCACTGCGGCCTGTCGCAGTCCACCGTGTCGGCGCACCTCGCCGCGTTGCAGCGCGCCGGTCTCGTTACGTCGAAGCGGGTTGGGCAATGGGTGTTTTTCAAACGCAACGAGGCCGTCATTCAAGCCTTTCTCGAGCACATGAACACCGAGCTCTGAGCGCTTCATCCGCATCGCCGCGTTTTTTCGCTTATTTCATCGTGCAGTTTTTTTAAGGCCCGGGCCACGCGCCCGCCACCCAAGGTGAACTCATATGCCGACTCTTTTTGACCCGCTCCAGATTGGCGACATCACGTTGTCGAACCGCATCATCATGGCGCCCCTCACGCGACAACGCGCCGAAGAAGTCCGCGTGCCGAACGCGCTGATGGCGAAGTACTACGCAGAACGCGCCACGGCAGGCCTGATCATCAGCGAAGCCACGTCCGTCACGCCGCAGGGTGTCGGTTACGCCGAGACCCCGGGCATCTGGTCGCAGGAGCAGGTGGAAGGCTGGAAGATCGTCACGAACGCCGTGCACGCAGCCGGCGGCAAGATTTTCCTGCAACTGTGGCACGTCGGCCGTATTTCGGACCCGCTGTTCCTCAATGGCGAACTGCCGGTCGCGCCGAGCGCCATCGCAGCCCAGGGTCACGTGAGCCTGGTGCGTCCGGAGCGTCCGTACGTGACGCCGCGCGCATTGGAACTCGATGAAATCGCCGGTGTGGTCGACGCGTTCCGCAAGGGCGCCGCAAACGCGAAGGCAGCAGGTTTCGACGGTGTGGAAGTGCACGGCGCAAACGGCTATCTGCTCGACCAGTTCCTGCAGGACAGCACCAACAAGCGTACCGACGCTTACGGCGGCCCGATCGAAAACCGCGCCCGCCTGCTGCTCGAAATCACTGACGCCTGTATCGACGTCTGGGGCGCGAACCGTGTCGGCGTGCACCTCGCACCGCGCCGCGACGCGCACGCCATGGGCGATTCGGATCCGGCCGCGACCTTCGGTTACGTGGCACGCGAACTCGGCAAGCGCAAGATTGCGTTCATCGCCGCCCGCGAAGCGCTCGGCGACGACCGCCTCGGCCCGCAACTGAAGAAGGCATTCGGCGGCCCGTACATCGCGAACGAAAAGTTCACCAAGGAAACCGCGCAGCACGTGCTCGACGCGGGTGAAGCGGACGCGGTGGCATGGGGTCAACTGTTCATCGCGAATCCGGATCTGGTTCGCCGCTTCGAGACGAATGCACCGTTGAACAAGCCGAATCCAGCAACGTACTATGCACGGGGCGAAACCGGCTACGTGGATTATCCGACGCTGGAAGCAGTGGAATAAGCCGTTCGGTTCATGCGGCGTCACGCAAGATCACGCCGCATGAACACCCGTTTCGATTCGTCGAGTCCGCGCGCGATATGCGCATCGCGCCGCGCGATGAGTGCCGCATCCAGGTCGGCCTCCTCGATATCGCGAAAGCCAAGCCGGCGATAGTACGGTGCGTTCCACGGCACCTCGCGAAACGTCGACAATATGAGTTGCGCTATCTGTTGCGCACGCGCGAGTTGCGCGACCTGCTCGATCAGCGCCGCGCCGATACGTTGCCCGGCATGGGAACTCAGCACGTCGAGCTCCTGAACATAGAAGCGCGCAGGCTGCGGCTCGAACATCACAAATCCCACACACGTCTCATCAGTATCCACGGCGACGACGATTTGCTGCGCGTCGATCTTGCGGTGGACGAGTTCCAGCGCCATCGGCGGTGCATCGGCGATGCCGGTCATGCCGACGCTGACAAAGCGCTGGCCGGCCTCGAATTCGATCGTACGGATAGCGTGCGCATCGAGCGGCGCGGCAAGGCGGAACGTGAGGTTGGAAGCGTATTGCATAGGGGTTTCTTAAATTTTTTTCGGGCGCGATTCAGGAAGACACGCCCCGATATTGACATCAGCACCGAGAAATAAACAAGTGCCCATGTCACGACGGGACTAAAATCCCGAACATCCAAATCCCTTCCGACCCAAGATGGATCTCATGCATGTGCTGCAGGTCGCCCTGCACTTCGACCAGCACCTGAGCGGTTTGATCGTGCAATACGGCACGGCCGTCTACGCGATGCTGTTTCTCGTCGTGTTCGTCGAGATCGGTTTCCTGCCGCTGTTCTTTTTGCCTGGCGATCCGCTGATTTTCATCTGTGGCGGTCTCGCCGCCACCGGCGCGCTGAACGTCTGGCTCGTGATCCCCGTGCTGTTCGCCGCCACCGTGGCCGGCAGCATCGTCGACTATGCGATCGGCCGTGCCATCGGCGAAAAAGTCTATACCGCCGACTACCGCTGGCTCGACAAGAACGCACTGCGCAAGGCGCACGCGTTTTACGAAGCACGCGGCGGCCTGACCTTTTTACTGTCGCCGTTCATTGCAGTCGTGCGCACGTTCGCGCCGTTTGTCGCCGGTGTTTCGCGCATGACGTTTGCGCGTTTCGTGTCGTTCGTCACCGCCGGCGCGGCGCTGTGGATCGTCTCGCTGGTGGCGGCCGGTTATCTGTTCGGCAACGTGCCGCTGGTGCGCGATCATATGAGTTCGATCGTGCTGCTGGGCGTCTCGCTCGGTGTCGGATCGTTGCTGGTGAGCGCCGTGTGGCGTTTTGTCAACCGGAGGTTGCGCGCTCACTAAGCCGATGGTTGCGTGCTCACTGAATTTCGTGGAGGAACGCTACGTCGCTGTCTGCTTTGCTCGTCTTCGCCGTGGCGCATGTTCATCGCCGGCCTGCTGGTGACGCTCGGCAATCCGAAGATCATGATGTTCTACCTCGCGTTGCTGCCGACCATCATCGATCTGTCGCGCATCGGCACCGTCGCGTGGTTCGAACTCACGCTCGCCATGCTGATCGTATTGATGGCCGTCGACTTCGGTTGGGCGCTGCTCGCCACACGTGCTGGCTGAGCAGATCGACCACCTGACGCCGGTTCGGATCGGCAAGTGCCGCCAGAGTACGGTCGAGCGAGACGCTGGCAGGCAGTCCCATCGCTTATACCCACCCTTCGATTTTCAGGCCGCTCACGCGCTCCGCTTCCTCGCGCGACACCTCGCGAACCGTCTGGCCGAAGCTCCAGACGTGCCCTTCCGGATCGCGCGCCGCGTAGACACGGTCGCCATAGAACTGATCGGCCGGCTCGCGCGTGATCACAGCGCCCGCAGCACGCGCACGAGCGCAATGTTCGTCGATCCCCTCGCGCAATTGCACGTGCACTGATTGCGTATTCTTGCCGCCGATCGATGCCGGGCTCGCCGAGTCTTCGGACCATTCTCGGCAGATCATCACGTAGCTGTCGCCGAAACGCATTTCCGAGTGGCCCAACTGGCCGTCGCTTTCCGTGATCACCATTTGACGCTCGAAGCCGAACGCTTTCTCGAGCCAGTCGAGCGCGGCAAACGGGTCCTTGTAGTACACCGCAGCACCCAGCGAAGGACGATGAAACGGTTCGTTCATGATTGCCTCCTTTTATAAACCTTTGAACAGTTTCCGATACCCGCGTTCGGCCGTCGGTACGTCTGCGGGCGCGGCGGCCGCGCGGCGTGCCAGTTCGGAGTCCGACACGAGCAGCGTGATTTCGCGCGTTGCGACGCTGAGCCGGATACGATCGCCGTTTTGAACATAGGCTAGCGGGCCACCGACGGCCGCCTCAGGCGTCACGTGCAACACGATGGTGCCGAAAGCGGTGCCAAGGTGGCCGGTGCGGCGAGCGAATCGTCTGGTTTGGTCCTGGGCATGGAGAAACCCGGCATGAGATGCATGTAAACGTAGGGAGGAGACGGTCTCACGGCGCGCCCGTCACCGTGCGTGCGCTGCGACGAAATGCTTGCGGCGGTTGCCCGAATACACGCAGGAATGCCTCCCGCATTCTCCTTGGATCTGAGAACCCGGTCGCGCTGGCGACCTGATCGATCGTGTGTCGGCTTTCCTCAAGCATCAAGCGCGCAGTTTCAATGCGCAGTCGTTCGACGGCCTTTGCAGGAGTCTGTCCTGTCTCCGCACGAAACGCGCGGCTAAATTGACGCGGACTCAAACGCGCAACCTCCGCCAATTGCTCGACCGAAAGTGGTTCGTTGAGATTCTTTTTCGCATACGTCAGCGCGGATTGAATGCGATCGGACTTTGGCTCGAGTTCGAGCAGCGCTGAGTGCTGCGACTGTCCGCCTGTACGCCAATGATAGACAACAAGGTTTCGCGCGACCGACCGTGCGACCTTGGCGCCAAGGTCCTTCTCCACCAACGCGAGTGCGAGATCGATGCCCGCCGTCATGCCGGCCGAGGTCCAGATCGGCCCGTCCGCAATGAAGATCCGATCCTCGTCCACCGTAATTGAGGGAAAGCGGGTGCGTAGATCGTGCGCATAGTGCCAGTGCGTGGTTGCGCGGCGGCCATCGAGCAAGCCAGCCTCCGCGAGCACGAACGCGCCCGTGCACATCGAAGCGGTGCGCCGCGCGGTCTCAGCGCTGCGACGCACGTACGCGAGCACACCTGGCGGCGGCACGACGGTGACAGGGTTGCTTCCGGCGAAGATGACTGTGTCGAATACGCGATCGTCGATCGCCTCGGTCAAGACCGTCAAACCGCTCGAAGCGCGCACCAGGCCGCCTGCTTCGGAAACGTTGAGCGTCTGATAGAACGGTTCACCGATCGCCACGTTTGCGAACTCGAACACGGATTGCGCAACGAGTGCCATGGAATAGAAGCCGTCGAACACCACAAACGCAACAGTCGGCACGGCTGCCTCCCGAACGAGCACGTCCTGAAAACGTAGTTTATACGTCCTTTGAGCCACCAACAATTGACAGTATAAATATCGGTAGGAGCACGGGTTGCGTTACGCGGACGCGCTGTGCGCACACCGCGTCCGTAGCGACACGATCTCGTTGATCTTCCATTTGATCAGACTTATACCTCCCATTTAATTAGGCATACGTATATATGTTCTCGATTTCATCCATGCGTCGACTCGCGTTCGGCTCGTTGACGGCGCGCGTGTTTAGCCTGAGCTTTCTCACTGCGGCCGCCTTTGCGCCACCCGTCCTTGCTGCTGACGAATTGCCCGCACCCGCATCGACCGGCGATACGGCGATCCGCCCGTTCCACGCCCATTTTTCCAACGCCCAACTCGCCGATCTGCGCAAACGCATCGCGGCGACCCGCTGGCCGGACAAGGAGACGGTCGACGACCGATCTCAAGGCGCGCAACTCGCCAGGCTGAAGGACCTCGTGAACTACTGGGGCACGGGCTACGACTGGCGCAAGGCCGAGGCGAGGCTCAATGCACTGCCGCAATATGTCACCACAATCGATGGAGTCGATATTCACTTCATCTGGGTACGCTCACGCAATCCAAACGCGCTGCCGATGATCATGACCCATGGCTGGCCCGGCTCGGTATTCGAGGAACTGAAAGTCATCGGGCCTCTCACCGATCCAGTCGCCTATGGCGGGCGCGCGGAAGATTCCTTCGACGTGGTCCTGCCCTCGATACCCGGATACGGGTTCTCAGGCAAGCCCAAGGGCACTGGGTGGACGCCTGACCATATCGCCCGCGCCTGGGAGGAACTGATGCGCCGCCTCGGGTACCAGCACTACGTCGCTCGGGGCGGCGACTGGGGTTCCGTGATCGCCGACAAAATGGCCGCGCAGAAGCCATCCGGACTGCTCGGCATTCACGTCAACATGCCGGCGACGGTACCGCCGGACGTTGCGAAATCGCTGAAAGCGGGCGACTCACCGCCGGCCGGCCTTTCCGACAAGGAGAAAGCCGCGTACAAGTCACTTGACAGCCTCTATACACGCGGCGGCGGTTACGCAGCGATGATGGTCACGCGTCCACAGACGGTGGGTTACGCGCTTGCGGATTCTCCGGTTGGCCAGGCAGCATGGATGTACGACAAATTTGCGGACTGGACCTACAGCGGCGGCAATCCCGAACGCTCGCTGACCAAGGACGAGATGCTCGACGACATCACGCTGTATTGGCTGACCAACACGTCGACGTCCGCGGCGCAGCTCTACTGGGAAAACAATGCGAACAACTTCAACGCGGTCGACATTTCGATCCCTGCGGCAGTGACGGTCTTCCCCGGCGAGATCTATCAGGCGCCTCGTAGCTGGACTGAACGCAGCTACCACAAGCTCATCTATTTCAATGAAGTGAACAAGGGTGGCCACTTCGCGGCCTGGGAACAGCCTCAGCTTTTCTCGGAAGAACTCAGGGCTTCATTCAAGTCCTTGCGTTAAATGACGCGAATCAAGTCATGCATGAAAACCATTTATCTCAAGAGCAATCGATGAAGACGACTGGCAACACCATTTTCATTACCGGCGGCGGTTCCGGCATTGGTCGCGGTCTCGCCGAAGCATTCCATCGACTCGGCAATCAGGTCATCATTTCCGGACGGCGCCGCGCGAATCTCGACGAGACGATCGCGGCCAACCCCGGCATGCAGGCGATCGAACTCGACATCACCGACCCGGAGAACATCATTTCGGTTGCCGAGGAACTCGTCGCCGGATGGCCATCGCTGAACGTGCTGATCAACAATGCAGGTGTGATGCATATCGACGATCTTGGCGCACCGGTTGACGAAACGCTGCTGACGTCGACGCTGAGCACCAATCTGATGGGTCCAATACGGATGACGGGCGCGCTTGTCGAACACCTGAAACAGCAGGACAAGGCGACGATCATCAATGTCTCGTCGGTTCTGGCTTTCGTGCCGATGGCAATGGCCGGTGTCTATTCGTCGACCAAGGCGGCCATTCATTCCTACACGCAATCGCTACGTTATGTGCTCAAAGATACGTCCGTACGCGTGGTTGAGATCGCGCCACCCTGGGTTCAGACCGACTTGCTGAACAGCAAGAACGAACCACGAGCCATGCCGCTCGCCCCGTATATCGAGCAAACCATGCGCGAACTCAGCACCGATTCAATCGAGGCACTGGTCGAGATTGCACGACCGATGCGCAACAACGTCGGTCCGAATGAATCGGCGTTCGTAACGCAGTTCAACGACAAGTTCAAAAGCTGATTCGCGCTTCGAAAACCCTGATCATGAAGAGGAGAGTACTGGTGTCGAATGAGATCAACAGCCGTCGCCGACGCTTTCTTAGGACGGCTGCCGTGGGCGTCGGCGCGTTGGAACTGTCCTTGAGCGGGTTAGCGCACCCGCAGTCCGCAGAAGCAGACGCAAATCCACCCGCAAACGTCGCGGCGTCGAAAGCATCGTTTGCCGGGATCAAGCAGATCGATGCTGGCGTCCTGAACGTCGGCTATGCGGAAGTCGGCCCTGGCAACGGGCCAGTCGTGATCCTGCTCCACGGTTGGCCATATGACATCCACAGCTTCGCCGATGTCGCGCATCGGCTCGGGGCGACGGGCTATAGGGTGATCGTCCCGTACCTGCGCGGCTATGGGACGACGCGGTTTCTTGCCAGCGAAACAGTCCGCAGTGGCCAGCAGTCGGTGCTCGCCGTCGATGTCATCGCGCTGATGGATGCGCTGAAGATTCAGCAGGCGATCATCGGTGGATTCGACTGGGGCGCGCGCACGGCCAATGTCGTCGCTGCGCTGTGGCCGGAGCGCTGCAAGGCATTGGTCTCGGTGAGCGGCTATCTGATCGGCAGCCAGGCGGGCAACAAGGCGCCCTTGCCGCCGAAGGCGGAGCTCGCGTGGTGGTACCAGTTCTACTTCGCCACGGAGCGGGGTAGGCAGGGCTACGAAGCCGATCGGGAAGGCTTCGCGAAGCTCAT
Source organism: Paraburkholderia madseniana (assembly GCF_009690905.1). GTDB lineage: Bacteria > Pseudomonadota > Gammaproteobacteria > Burkholderiales > Burkholderiaceae > Paraburkholderia > Paraburkholderia madseniana. The sequence continues at coordinate 5,515 of NZ_VOSW01000152.1, read as the reverse complement.
CTGGCAACTTGCGTCGCCGAAATGGCGCTTCGACGACGCGACGTTCGGGCGATCCGCAAATGCCTTCCAGAACCCGGACCATGTTGCAATCGTGATCGACAACTACCGTTGGCGATTGAGTCTCTCAGATGGAGAGCCGCAGTACGCCGATCTGGAAAGGCGTCTTGCGGCCGCGCCAATCATCACCGTGCCGACGATTACGCTTGAAGGCGACGCGAACGGCGCGCCTCATCCGGAGCCTACGGCTTATGCGAAGAAGTTTGTCAGCAGATATGCGCACCGCACCATCACAGGTGGAATCGGTCACAATCTGCCGCAGGAAGCTCCCAAGGCCTTTGCGGACGCGGTGATCGAAGTTGCCAGCTATTGAATGTGGCGAACGGCATCATGAAGCCCCAAGTCGCTCGACGGCTTCGACGCCTTTGGCAGGCTCCGATTGGGTCCTGTTGGGGCGCGCTTTCGCTCGGCACGGCAACGCGCCGTGCCGGGACGCTCAAGCGGATTCAAGCGGACGCGCCCTTCGCGCGCTCCCTCGCGTCGCTGCGCGCTTCGATCGCACGCACAACGGCCGCCATATCGGCCTGACCATGACCCAACCCAACGGTCTCGGTGTACAGATCAAAGCAGACATCCAGCAGCGGCGACGCAAGATTCGCATGGCGCGCCGCCTCAGCCGCGAGCCGGTTGTTCTTCAGCACGTCGACAATCGAGGCCTGCACCGTGAAATCCTCGTTCACGAGCTTGTCGACCTTCACGCGCGATACGTTGCTCGCCATCGGGCCCGCGTCGAGCACGGCCTGAAATTGCTTCATGTCGAGCCCATAGCGTCGCGCAAGATGCGCCGCCTCGGCAAGCGCGGTCACCATCGGAATCAGGAAGGTGTTGACCGACAGTTTCATCAGAAGCCCCGCTGGCACCGCGCCGCAGATCACCGTCTCGTGGCACATCGGCTTGAGGAGTGGACGCACTTCTTCGACGGCCGCCGGCTCGCCCGCCAGCATCGCCACCAGTTGACCCGCTTCGGCCGGCTTGCGTGAGCCCGAGACGGGGCCCTCGACGTACTGCCCTCCTGCCGCGCGAATGTCGGCTTCGAGGTCACGCGAATAGTCGGCCGACGTCGTCCCCATGTGCACGATGATGTGCTGTGCGACGTTCGTTGCGAAGTCCGCGGTGTGGCGGCCGAGTACCGAGTCGAGCGCCGTATCCGTCGCCATCATCAGGATGACGATGCGGGACTGCCGGAAGACATCGCCCGCGCTGTCCGCAACCTGCGCGCCTGCGTCGCGCAACGCGGCGCAACGGTCCGGCGTGCGGTTCCACACGACTAGTGGGGTGCCGGCGCGCGCGAGGTTGAGCGCCATGGGCTGCCCCATCACGCCGAGGCCGATGAATCCAACTTTCATGGGTGTCTCCATTTCTTGTCCGCTGCTCGTGGCCACGGTTCGGTGGATCGGGTGCAGGTGTGCACGCACGACGATGAGGCGGCGGCTTTGCCACCGCGACGCTCTCCCGGAAAAGAATCGACCGAGCCGGGCGACGCCGCTCAGTCTATCTAAATTGCCGCAATTACGCCCGCACACCGAGGGGGTCGATTTTCATAAGAAAAATGCAGTAATGCCGCAAATATTTTCATTTTACTGTTGGCGGCACGGCGCTCAGGATGAGGGCACAGCAAGGAGACGGAGCCGCCATGCACGATCCCATCGAACCCCTGATTCTCGACCTGCTGGAATGGATTGGACCGGGCGCCCGGCCCTACAGCGAAGCAATCGAAGTCTGGCGCACCTCCTGCCCGCGGTTGCCAATCTGGGAGGATGCCTTCGGGCGCGGCTATCTCACGCGCACCCATTTACCCGGCGGCGTGGCCGAAGTGACGCTCAGCGAGGCCGGCGCCGCCTATCTGCGCGAGAGCCGCGGCATGCCGTGGGCGGAGCCGCCCGCCGTCCGCCCACTCACCTGAACACCTTATCTCCACCAGCGCAGCGGACGGCGCAGATGATGCCGCTCCAGCCGCACCGCGGCGCTCGCCTGGAGAAACGCGGGCATGCTGTCCAGCGGCCGGCCTTCGAGCCGCTCGCGCTCCTCGTCGGCCTCGACGGTCCTCGCCGGATCGATGAAAAACGCCGCCACGATCCCCACCCCGAGCAAGCATGCCGAAATCGTGAACGGCACGTTATAACTGCCCGTCGTCTCGATCAGATAGCCGAACACGACGGGCGAGATCATGCCGGCGACGCCGAAGCCCGTGTTCATCATGCCACCCGCCGTGCCCGCGTAGCGACCGCCGATGTCGAGCGGCAAGGTCCACAACACAGGATTCGTGATCTCGAGAAAGAAGAATGACGCCGACAGGTACAGCACCGCCATCAGTGGATTGGTCGCGGACACCATCGGCAGCAGAAACACGAGCGAGCCGCCCATACCTACCACCAGCACGGCGCAGCGCGCAAAGCGCAGCCGGCCGGTGCGCTTGTAGAGCCGGTCCGAAACGACGCCGCCCAGAGTATCGCCGATCACGCCCGCGAGCAGCGGCAGCGCCGTGAACAGCGCCAGTTGTTTGAGATCGAAGCCGCGGGCTTCCTTCAGGTACGAAGGCAACCAGGTCAGATAGACCCACAGCAGCCAGCCGTAACAGAAGTCGACGAACGTGACGAGCCACATACGACGGACCAGCTTGCGCCACGGCGTGGCCGCACGTTTGGCACGTTCGCAGTCACCCGCGCGATAGCCGATCTCGGCCGTTTCCTCTGGCGTCACGCGACGGTTCTGCTCCGGCGAGTTCGTAAAGACGCAGAGGTACAGCACCGTCCACGCGAGACTCGCCACGCCGAGCAGAATGAACGCGTCGCGCCAGCCGCCCGCCACCACCACCGCGAGCACCAGCGGCGGCGTGACCGCGCCGCCGAGGCGGGCGAAGCTATGGGTAATACCTTGAGCGAAACCCCGCTCCGCCACCGGCATCCAGTAGGTAAAGGCGCGCGTCGCCGTCGGAAACGCACCGCCCTCGCCGATGCCCAGCGCGAAGCGCAGCGCGACGAGCATTGCCACACTGCCGGCGAAGCCGGTCGCGAGCGTCGCCGCCCCCCAGATCAGCGACAGCACCGTCAACACCAGCTTCGGCCCATACTTGTCCGACAGCCAGCCGCCGATGACTTGCATGAACGCGTACGGATAGGCGAAAGCCGAGAACACGAGGCCGAGCTGAACCGTCGTGAGGCCCATTTCGTGCCGGATGATAGGGCCGGCCACGGCAATATTCACACGGTCGATGTACGAGATGAAATACAGGCGGATAAACGGAACTTTCCAAAGCAAAATCATATGCTTATCGCCGTTTTATGCGTCAAAAATCACCTTCAAAACGTCCCGTCACGTCCTATACAAATCAAAGACTTACATAGGGTTTTTAACAGGCTTCGACGCCCTCAAGAAATCGGAGTATCGTGCCGATATCCAATAAACAGACGAAACGAGCGGGGACGCCATGACGAGGATATTGCTATGCATAGCGCTGCTACTGAGCGGCTGCGGCGGTGGGAATGATCAGCCGGCTCAAAGCTCGAAGGCGGCATTCTCGCAGGGGCCACAGCTCAGGCCATGCGAGACGACCGGAGCGAGCGCCCCGGCTTGCCCTCAATGACTACTTCTGGCCGTCGGCCGGCGTCGATTTGGCCAGCAAGTCATTGACCTGAGACGTGTCACTTGTACTGCCGAACCAGAAGTGCACGACCACGAGCCATACCGTGCCGAGCGTACCTGTGGCCGAGTAGATCAGTGCCTTGCTCGCCTCAGGTACCGGTGCGCAGAATAGGCCGATCAGCAGCCCGAAGAAGCCGCAGGTAATGACGAACGTCAGCCATGCCGGCACCGGCGACTTGTTGGCCGTCTGCATATCCCGCGCGCTAACCGTGTCCTGTACCTTCAGGCTCGCGAGCGTCTCGGTGTCCTTGAAGCCTGCCTGCGCCATCGCAACCGCATAATCCTGATCGGCCTTCCTCATATCGGCTAACTGCTGCGGCGTCGCGCCTGCAATCGCTGCGGCCACGTCATTGGTGCGCTCAGTCAGGTTCAAGGAAGGCGCTGGCGTCAGGCCGAATAGCTTCTCAAGCGCCGACACGCCGGAGCCCGCCAGCGGGCCGCCTATGACGCTCGCGATGGTCGGCGCGAGGTTCTCTACCACGCTTGCTACGTCGCCCCAGCTCATGCTTCACCTCTCAGAATATTATTGGCGACACGACGCGCCCACCCGCGCCCATAGTCGGGCCAGACATTCAGGTCGGCCATATAAAGCAGCCGGTATGCATCGAAACGCGCGACGATCTTCGAGATATCTGCAGCGCGCACTGCGGCGATGGTCTGCGCGCCGATAATCCCGTCTGCCGTGACGCCAGCTGACTGCTGGAGCCATTGCGCCGGATGGCCGCCGTTATAGGCCGCATCGAATACCTGGGAGCCAATGCGCGCATCGAATTGATCGCACTGATACTTATCCCAATACTGCTGCTTGGCGATCTGTTTCGCGGTATCGAGCGGTAGATCCTTCATATCGCCCGTATATCCCCATGCACGCGCCACCGCCTCCGTGACGCCATACATAGTCGGTCCGCCATCGTCGACCGTATAACCTTTCTCTATGCCAATGGTGGCGGCGAATGCATCATCGAAGCTACTCATGCCCAATCTCCCCAAGGATCTGATCCTCTTCCCTCTTGATCGCCTGAAGGAGAGCCAGCATTGCATCGATCTGCTCGCGGTGCTGTATGTCCTGCTTCTCGCCCATCATCGCGAAGAAGGCCAGCGAGACGGATGCTTCTGCCGACAGGACCAGGTTAATCAGACCATGGTCGGCATCAAAGCCGGTCCAGTGACTGACTGCCAGCCACGCGAGGATGAAAGCCATCAGGCCATACAGGAACGTCTTCGAGCCGCGCGCCTTGGCATAGATCCGCGCGAAGTTGTCTTCGGACGGTTCAGTCGTCTCCATGGCTGTTCCTTCTCAACATGACGTAGACGCCGACCAGACAATAGGCGATCGACGCAATGGAGGCCAGATTTGAAATCGATGCGTTGTCGACAATATGGCCCACGGCAATGCCAAGCCATGGAGGCAGCATCGAAAGAACAGTCGTGTGGTGGCTGTTCATGGCATCAGTCCGGAATAGCGGCATTCGTGCCGTCATCGGGATTGATCGACTTCAGGCAGTGATCCTTCTGGAACAAATCGAGGAAGCGGCACAGCACGCAGCACCAGCGCTTGCCCTCCTTCAATCCTTTGCCGGCCCGACTGCTCATCGTCTCATCGCTTGAACCGCCGAACGCAACGTTCAGCGCGCGATCCGAGAGCATCACCCAGTTAAATGCATACCGCTTCAGGAAGTTCCACATGTCATTTCCCCGTGACAGTTGAAATTACGCGTATTCGAAAAAGAGCACCGCGCCTTGGGCACCACTAAGGCCAGCCTGCGCAGCATGGCTACCAGCGGCAGCAGCAGCGGCGCCCCCGCCGCCATATAAC
>NZ_VOSW01000151.1 GCF_009690905.1 Paraburkholderia madseniana | reverse complement strand
CCTCGTTGCCCCCGCCGCCGGCCCCGCCATCTCCAGCCGCGGAAGTGGCGCCGGCACCGCCGCCATCAGCAGACGCGGCGACACAGTGTGAAGGAAAGGCCGTCGCCATCGCACCGGCAGCAAAAATCATGACCGCGATATCCGACATCCGGCGCCTGCGTACCGTGATTCGCGCTGGATGCGTCGACAGGGCCACTGCCGTTTCGTGCAACGGCAGCCGCGAGCCATTGCCGGGCGTCGCGAGATCACCCGCGCCCGTCTTGTTGAGCGCAGTCCGTAGAGAAGAACGATCGGTATTTTTCTGTGTCTGGCTCGACGGCTCGAAGTGAGATACGCCTTTATGTTCTTTTCCTGACATATTTCTGGATTCCTGATTAATAGCGAGCGGATGCCGGAGATCCTCGTCCCCTACTCCGGGTTTTAAATCGGTCTTACAGTCCCGGCCAATGAGTGCGCGCTCAGCGCCGCTGCTGAACTGGACGCGAGGCTCCGGTCGATCTGTAACTGGTCCGCCCGTGGCAAAGGTAGCTGCAGTTGCAGCCGCCGCAGGTCGACGAATCGCGACCTTGAATGCACCGATCGAATCGCCGTACACGCGTATCGAAAGCCAGGTATCCCACCGTCGAACCGGCCGGCAGCCTTGGATTATCGGCCCGTCCCACCGAAAACCCCATGGGCCGCGGCCCAAAATGGCCCTCCCCAAATGTGGAAAGCGCCGGCAGCGCATGCCGATGCGAGTTCCGATCCACTTCCACAATGCGATTCTCAGCGGGAAATAAAATCTGAAAACCTATAAAAAATCATAGTGGACAGGCGGTCGAAGTCGTGACACGAAAAAAGACCAATCTCGTCTCATCCGGAGACGTTAGCCACGGAAGCTTTGGTCGGCACGTCTATCGCACATGCGCAGACAGCGACGCCGTCTGCGTTGACGACGTCAACCCATCTTGTGATCTGGTCTACGGTGGCTGTCTGGATATGGGCCTCGCAAAGCTTCGGATTGATCATCCAATAGCTGCCGGTTTGCTGGGCTGGAAACGTGGCGGAGCTCGCCAGGGGAAGCGATGCCCGAACGATGTATCTACCCTGGTCGAGGCCCGAGAAATAGATATTAGTGCCCGCGGTTGTACCGGCGTAGCCGGACATGTTGATCGACAAATCGTATTGGAAGGTCTCGGACCTGAAGGTAAAGGCTAGTTGCCCGGGGCCGAGCGGTCCGTCTTTCAGCGTCGCCGTTAGCGTCACGTCCTCGTCGCGGATGCTGGTAAAGCTTGCATCCGCGAGTCCGTTAATGACAGTAACCTCCTTGGATTTCGGGTTGGACGAGTCGACAAAGGATGCCGAGCTACTGGCCGGCAAAGTGAAAACCACCGTTCCTGGGCTGTCGCCAACGGATGCCAGAACGCTGTTGCATTCGTCGGAATAGGCACGGGCATTATTGCGTGTCGCATACAACTGGATCGGGTGGTTGGGCGTAAACGTGAAGTCATGCGTCTGCGGCGTCACGGCAGGATAGTCTCTGAGCGAGACCTTAAGCGTGACGACTTCCGTCACCGTGTCGGTGAAGAAGACGTCGGCGAAGTCCAGACCGCCCCCGAAAAAGCTGTTCACATAAAGGATCGTATCCGTCGACCCGGACAGCACGTTGGTAGTCGTGCTCAAGTCGAAGTGTGCCGAACCGCGTGTGAACTCGCATTTAACGACCACCGGGGCCGTCGCGTTGACGCCATTGTCGGTAATGAGGACCCGGCCTAGATTGTCCCATTTCCCGTCGGCACGTGCGTTGTCCGCTTGCGGGATTAGAACGATTGCGTAATTGTGCAGCGCCAGCGCCAGGAAGCTGAAGTCCTGGGTCGCGGGCTGAACCTTCGGATGGTCTGGCAGCGAGGCCTTGAGAGTGACGGTCTCGCCGGCCGCGGTACTGTCGGTAAAGGACGCTTTGGCGATGTCCTTGCCGTTCTCGCTGTGCGTCTTCACATAGAGAACCTGCTCGCTGGAACCGGGCTGGATATTGGTGTCGCCGGTCAGCACGAATTTCGCCGCGCCCTGCGTGAACTCAAACCTGACGATCACCGGTGAAGCGAGCGAACCGCCATTGTCGGTCACGATGGCCTCGCCCTGATCGGCGGACTTGCCGTTTGCCGACGCACCATCCACGAGCGCCTTCAGATCGAGGCTGTACACGTCTGAAATTGCCGGTGCGAATACATACGGTTTGGTATCGCTCGGCCCATTAGCGATCGGACTGCCACCCGGACCCGTGACGACCGTTGCCGTCATGTTGTCTTGCTCGGCAACAGGGTCCGTGAAGTTCGCTGTCACGCGGCCCATGGCGCCGGTCGTCAGCGTGATCGCTTTGCCGTTGGTGCCTGGATTCGCATTCTGGAAGCTCGCGGAGCCCGTGGTGATCTTCAACAGGACGCCGTATCCCTGTTTCAGCAGGTTGTCCAGTGTGACTTTCGCGATGGCGCCGTTCGGCGTTTGACCGTCTGCGGGAGAGTCGTTGGGATCAAAGCCCAGTTGCACCCCCAGGTCCGCGGCGGCCGTGTTGCTCTGTTTCATCTGCGATGTCGTCTCGGATATGCGGGTCATCGGGTACCTCTCCAGAAAAATAGGTTCACCACCGGGTCTGTCGGCTCCATGCCGATCATGGCGGCGGCGGAAACGTGACGAACTGAAGTGGAAACTTGACGGGCGGCCCGGGCTGCCCCCGCACGAACATCGTGACATTCACCGTCTCCGCGGTCGTGTCTGTGATATCCACGCTCGCGGAGCCGTCATCGTTCAACGGAACGTCGCGAGTCTGCGGATCCTCAGGATCGGCGTTTTTGATCCGTGCGCCGCCATCGACGGTGACCGTCAGTCCGTCGGTCCTGAGCGAAGCAACGACCACCGCGTAGATGGAACAGGGGGTGACGCCATCGCTCGGTGCATGCGTTGAATAGTTGTAGCCTTCGACGCCGGCGCTGCCGTCGTAATACTCATCGAAAGTCATATTCGCGACCGGCGAAGCGCCCGCGAGCGTAGCGGAACTCGCCACGGCCGTGATCAGGCTTTTGGTTTGGGACGAAACGCGAAAGTGCGCAAGACCGTCCTTGTCGAGAATCGTTTGATACGTCGTCGGGTCTTTGCTGGTGGCTTCCGCGATGACGGCTCCCGTCGTGACCGAGGCTGTGATCGGCCATCCCGGCGGCCCAAAGATCGTGCCGTGATTGCAGGGCCGAAGATGCGGGTAATCGTCGCTCGGATGGGCGGCCCCGTTGGTGACGCTGAGTTGCAATTCCCGGATGTCGGTCCAGGATATTTCGACCTGGGTGTCGAGCGAAGTGAATGTCTTGTCGGCCTGAGTCTTCACCTCGTACCAGGCGACGCCCATGCCGAGATTACCCAGGCTCAGGATGTTCCCGGCCGGAATCGCGCCATCGATGTAACCTTTGCTGGCATCCTTAACCGATAAGTGATCCGAAGTGTAAGCGGCTGACGGCACCGGATTGCCATTTGCGTCGAAGCCAGTCCAATAGAAGGTAACTGTGTCGCCGTTGGCGATCGACGCATATTCCGCGCGGATCGGCGCACCGTCATACCCGGTGATCGACGAATAAAACAGCACGCCGTCGTCGGCGGCGGGAAATATCGGCGCGGACGGCGTATCGGCCTTCGAGTTGATGATCGTGACCTGCTTGCCAAGCGAACGGCGGCAATTGCCGTCGGTATCGACCACCGAATACCAGGCATTGTAGGTGCCGTTCGGAATTTCGGAAGGCTCGAACCCGACGTCGTAAGACGACTGGCTCGTGTCATCGATGATATCTGGCTGAGTCGCCGTGCTGTCGAAATAGCCGACGAGCGTATCGCCGGCGGCGATATGGTCCCAGCGGTCAGCACGTATCGTGATCTTGTCGTTGTCCGCGATCACGAGGCTGACGTCGATGACACCATTACGGGCCTGCGGCAGACCCGTCAACCAGGAAGCGCGACACGGACAATTCTCGACAACGGGTCGGGCAATTTTCTTTTCCATCATGTTTTCCATGGAAAATCTCCGGCTGTGCGAAATGCTCACGTCTTCGAAAATACGGTAAAGCCGGTCTGAAATGGCCCGATGGAGTCGCTGTCGGGCGATTGCGGCAGGCCCAACGTCACATTGACCACTTCGACAGTCTTGTCCAGGATGTCGACCGTGGCGCAGCCGTCGCTGCTCAATGGGACTTTGCGCCACTGCGGATATTGGGGGTCTGCATTTTTGATCGTCGCATGACCATCGACAGTGACCAGCACGTAAGTGATCCGGTCCTTACCATCCACCTCGGGATCCACCTGCATGTAGACGGAACAGGGTGTGACGCCATCGTTGGGCGCGCCGGACGTATAGTTGTAGCCGACGAAATGCGTGTCGCCGCCATCATAAAATTCCTGAAAGGTCGCTGACCCGGCAGGAGCCTGATTGCTCGGGTCCTGACGGTCCTGAGCGAAGACCGTGACGGCCAGCAGTTTCTCCGCGGCGGCGAACGTAGAATCTTTGGCGGTAATCCTGAATCGTGCGAGCCCATGCTTCACGTTGGGATCGAATTCCAGCGTGGGGGAATAAGGCCCCGTGCCATACGATGTTTTTCCGTCTGGCGACCAGATTTCGCCGCCGCTGCCCACGGAGCAATCGACCGTATGGCCCTCCGGGCCGTAGACCGTGGCCCAGTTGCACGGACTCAGGTCAGGGAGATCGCTGGACGTATAGGCCGCATTCTGTGTCGTGGTTAATTGCAGAGGGACTGTTACTGCGCCCGCGTCTGCCGCGCTCCTGCTTTCGGTCATAACCACTCTCCATAATGAATAACCCCGCCGCAACGAGCGGGGTATCTCAACACATGTTCAACCTTGCGGCTGCCCGGCAATGTCGTCAGGGCTTCGCTTTTTGCGTTTTGCTCGCGGCACCGCCCGGCCCGATGGTGTTGAGCGGTACGCTGTAGATCTGCGAGCGTTTCGTCGTCAGGCCGTCCACGGTGGTCAGCGTATATTCGGCAAAGAACGTGCCGTCGCGGAACGGCGAATAGTTTTCCCTGCCCCAGCCGTCGAACACGCTCGAATCGAAGGAGATCAGTTTGAAGCCAGCGGTGACGTCGGCCTGCGATGCGGTTTGCGAACTCGGAATGGCGACAGGCTGCCTCATATCGCCGTCCCTGTCCCAGCCGTTCAGGTAAATCGTGACAACGACTTTATCGTTGAGAGCGGGAGTCCAGTTAGACTGAAGGAGCGGCACGTTTAGATCGACGGTTGGCACAGTGACGACGTTGGCATTGATGACGTTGTCGACGCCGTTGATAGACAGCTGGTCAAGAACGCGGGGCAGGCCCTGGTCCGGCTCATTGAGACCCTGGGACCCGGCGCCATAAAACCACGACGGGGCCGAAGTCGAGGCGACGCCGTCCGAGGTCGCCACCACGAAGCGCAAGGTGTTTTGCTCGCCGGTGCCGCCCGAAGCGGTGTCGGTGTAGGCATTGGCTTTCTTGAAACTTGCGTTGTCCGCGACGCCGCCTGCTTCCCCCCAGTTGAATTGGTAGGAATAGATTCTATTGATGAACAAATAAATATTATCGGTAGAGACGGCCCCAGCATAGGGCGGTACGGTGACGAGCACATCGGGTCCGTCGATGTCGGGGAAGTGAACCGAATTTCCGTTGAGCCCTTGGGGTATCGGAGCGGTGTCGACCGCGGTGCCTTCGAAATCGACGACCATAAAGCTTCCGCCACCAATGAGACCAATGCCGCCGCCCACCTCGACATTGGTTGCGAACGTGTTTTTACTCTTCGACACGAGGAAAAGAGTGGCTTTGCCATTCGCATCCGTCGTCGTAGTGAACATTTTCCCCGTTGAACGCGCTCCCATTGCCTGTACGGGCTTGAGCGCCTGTAGCAGCGTATCGTTCTGGTGGGCAAAACCATTCATATTGTCGAAAATGTCGTTGCCCATCGTGTAATACCAGTTCGCCAGGCCGCCCACGACCGGCGCATTATTAGCGTCGTCATCGGTGACGGTTACGGAGAATGCCACTGTGTACTCGGGATTCGCCGGCGTCTGAAGATCATCGGGCGCAACAGGCACGGCGATTTTATCCGGACCTGTGACGAGGGCAGTCAATTTATGGCCGACATAGTTGGCGACATTTTTTGTGATCCAGTTGAGAGGGACGCCTCTCGAATCCGTCGCGGTCGCCGTTAGCTGAGCCGTAACTGCGTCCTCCTGAACATCGACATAAAAGACCACCGTGCCTTTCGTAGGATCCTGAGGGTTTATCGTAACGGTAAAGCGCGACGAGTCCTTACGGTCCTGACCAGGTTGGTTCAGTGGAATCAAAAGGCCTTGCCTGCCGAAGGCCAGCATTGTGCCAGCAGGAATGTTGCCGCCGGCTGTCTGCAAGGTCGCAGTAATCTTGCGCAGCTCGGTCCTATAGACAATAGAACCGTCGGTGGGGTCGAGTGAGATTGCTCCGCTAATAGCCATTTTGACTTCCCCTCATGAGTGGTACCTACGCGAAAGCCGCGCCTGAACGCGGAAGTAAATCGTTACGAAAGCGAAGCAAGCCCAGAGCGGCGCGGCAGTGCATATGTCGTACGTATAACGAAACATCTTCGGCGCCCCGGCTGGTGCAGTGCCATCACGACGATGTCCCGCCCTCCGCTCCCGATCTTGATCAATTTCGCCAGATGATTCTCGTGGCGAGCGTTAGCGTCGGGAACTATAAAAACTCATAGTGGACAGGGATGGGAAAGCATGGGGACAATCGGGTATGCAGCGGATAGTCCGGCCTCGTCAGAACAGGAGCGTATTTTCCCGATCGACGCCGCCGAGGTCTATGGGCACGGGCCTAAATCGTCTTGGGGTCGGATGAGTCGACCGTATTTTTGTGCCGCGAGATTCCGGGAATTCACGGTCTTGATGGTCGAACTGCTTTCGATGGTACTGCCAGGCTTTTTTGTGTTTTTACGCTGACCATGGCGGATATCTGCGCTGAACGCGCAAATAACCGCCTGGACCGCTCGCGGTGATTTCCGCGTTAGCTCGACCGTTGCGTCGTCCCCTTTATGCCTCGCCTACGAGCGAGAACGTGCCGGTCATGACGGTAACGCACCTGCCGCCCACTCGTACGGCAGGCACGCCACTCGACGCGTCGAAGCTGGCAACAAGCAGGCTGGGACGGCCCATATCAACGCCCTGTTGCACGCGCAGGGTCAACTGCGGAACAGCGCGCAGCGTCGCCAGCAATGCAACGGTCGCAGCAGTGGCGCTCCCGGTCGCCGGGTCTTCGGTCATGCGCGGCGTAAACATGCGCGCCTGTAAATCGCATGCGCCCTCCGCGCAGTCGAGGCCAACATCCCGCGTATAAGCGTAGACCGACACAGCACCATCGAGCGGCAGCGTCGCTTTGTAGGTGACCGGATTGGGACTGCAACGACGCAGTGCGTCGCGCGACGCGAGTTCCGCCACCAGAAACGGTAATCCCACCGAAACCACCTGAGGTGGGTGCCCGTCAGTCCGGATGTCGTCGACATCCAGCGACAGACACGCCGCAACCTGTTCTGCCGGCACTTCCGAGCGTCGCGATAACGGTTCCGGTGCGACCAGTTCGCCACCCACCACCGTATCGCCCTCTTTCATCTGCCGCACCGGCACGAGCCCACCGGCTTCGTCGAATATCAGCGTGTCAGGTAACGATTCGCCCGTTGTAGCTGCCTGCGTGCTGCGATCCGCTGCATCTGCCGCGTTGACAAGCCTTCCGCATCCAGCACGACCGCGACCGGGTTTCCTTCGAATGCAATAGGGGAGAAAACATCTGCAGTCACGTAACGGCGTTTCATCGAAACCTCTTCTTTTCGCAAGTGTAATTGTTGTGGAGACGGTCCGGATACCGCGTCCCGGATTGCACTGTGACATAAAACGCCGCCCCGACTACCAGGCCATCGCCCAACCCGAAAGAGGATTCCGGCCCATCAACATTCGCGCCGCAAACAGCTAGGATCCCTCTCTTTGTTCACGGCCACTGGCGCCCACGCGCAACAGGTCGCCCAGGGAGTTACCGATGATCCAGCTCCATGAACGTCAACGAAGTCAAATAACGCGCCTATTCCATTTCGCTGACGAGCCCAGCCTATTCGCCTGGCCCCTATCGGTTTGTCGACCGCAAATTCCTGATCATCACCTACCGCACCGATCCGCGAAAACTGCGCGAACTGGTCCCGGTGCCGCTCGAGGTCGATGTACGCAATCCCCTCGTCATGTTCGAATTCATCCGCCTGCCGGATTCGGCCGGCTTTGGCGCTTGCACTGCCCCTTGTCGGGTTTGCATACGGCGGCGTCGAACTCGTTGGCGTGACCGCGAGCGAAGCAAAGAATTGTCGCGTGATTCTCGAAAAGTCGAGTCTGTGATTTCACGAAATGCGGCGTGGCTTGCCGATACGGTGCACGCATTCAACTGCACGCAGTCCTCGTGAACTTCGTCCACTCCGCATTTTTCCGAACGCGGCAGCCCGTTTAACACTGTGGATTATTGACGCGATAAGCGTGCCCCGGCAGGTAGATTGAGCGACCTAGACGAACGTATAGTGTCCAGAGATCCTCTACCGGTTCAGTATGAACGCCGCGATGCAAACATCGCCAGACCGTTCCACTAAACGTGCGTACCAGGAGGTTTTATGTCGTCGACCCAGCAGATCAACATTATGGTTGTAATCGATACCGACAAGCTGTTGCAGGACCACTCGACTCTCAGCCAGGATCCGAACAATCCGACCGGCCTCGCGCACGACTGCCAGTACATGGTGTGCGTCGGTTCGCGCGGCGCCGTAACCGGGCAAGGCGGTGCCGACATCAAGTTTCAGGCCAATGTAGGTGACGACGTTTGCTTCATGGGCACGTCTGTCTACGGAAACTCGGACTCCGCAGTCGTCATCTACGGGATCGTGCCGCGCGGCAATCCGTCGACGAACGTATTCAACGAATTCGAATACAACTCGATTACGCGCGACGGTGCTGCGATGCCTAACGACAAGTCGCCGGGCAGAAATGGCCTGCCAGCCGTCAACAAGCCCGCCAATTTCTCGAGCTTCGACGCGAAAGTGGCAACGAAAGGCACGGAAGCCTTTCTGGTTCGCATGGCGGTGTACACGCTGGCAGACGACGGCGAGACGCAAAAGCTGAAGGGCTATTGCTACTGGGATCCGACCATTACGGTCGCTTAAGCGAGCGGTAACTCCCAGGGTATCGCCCTCTCGATGCGAAGGGCGGTGCCACCCGGCTACGCGCGCGTGTATCGCTGCATGAACGGGCGCGCTACAAAAATATTGATTAATCAGGACTGCAATCGATGGCGTCCCGATCCAAAACTTCGGGCTAGACCGATACCCTGGAAATGACCGTCACCCGGCGGACGCACCGCGTCGGCGTTTCGCCACGCAGAAGGACCCATACCCGATGAGCGCAACAACCACAACTGCACGATGGGCGCCTCGAGGAACAAGTGCGCGTCGCCGGAACCGTCCTTTCCGCGCCCGACGCGACGCATCCGGATTTTCGCGAAGACCGCGACAATATGGTCGCACAGATCGAGGTCCCTGTCTTCGTCCTTGCCGGGTCCGATGACAACGCATTGTTGAAGCTCACCGTCGATCAGGAAACCTCAATGCCGGCCCGCAGTGCAATGCCAAGGATCGACTGCCGCAGCGCATCGTTGACTTTCAGGGCGCCGCCAACGGGCCGGCCCGAGAGGCTCTCGTCGACACGGTCGCCGAAAACCATCAGCGCCCGGTCGCGGTCCGGCTGGCGGGACACCCGTAGCAGCCCGTCCGCGTCTGGATACTGGTGGTGAATGGCCTGGGCGCACAGTGCCGTCTGGAGGTAGTCGGTGGGCGCACTCCCGATCAGTTCGGCTTTCGACACTTTCAGCCGGTGCAGACCGTCTGTCGTCAGGTCGGCCAGTTTGAGGTCGCGCGCGGGCACCACCTGCCCGTGACCGCGCTGGGCGCACCCGTCCAGGTCTACAAACTTGTCCGGCGCATCGACCGGCACGTTATGGAAGATCGTCTCGAAAATCGCGCAGTCAAGCGACGAGCCGCCGTATAGATACGGCACGACCTTGCCAGCCGCGTCGCGCACCGGGGCAAAACGCGTGAGATTGCGCAGCGCCCCGGTATCCGTCACGCCGGGATTGAAGCTCTCGGGCGCATACGCGGTGTCGTGAATGACATGAAACACGTCGCCGGGCGTGGTTCGAAAAACGCTGATTTTGGGTAACACGGACGAGCTGTGTCGCACCGCTGGCAGCGCGGTGAGATGATAAGCAGTCCGAGTGAGTTGGAGGCCTTGGCGATGGACCTCCGGGGCTCAGGCCTGCTGCGGTTGAAGCGCTCCGAGTCCGAGCATCGTGAGCCGGTGCGGGTAGTCCCGCCCGCACATCAACTCACATGGACTCTTGCCTTGGCGCTCGGCCCGGCGGCTGCGCACGAAGCGGCGATGATTGAAAAAGAAGCGCAGCAGGTCGAGGTACGCGTTGCCCAGATGGACGCAGCGTGAAATAGTTGCGCAGCCGCGAATTGAGGTTCTCCACCAGTGAACTGCTGCGCGGCGTGTGGGCCATCGCCTCGGACACTGCGGCGAACACGGCATGGAACTGGCCGCCCAGCCCGGCGCGCAACCGGCCCCAGCCCTGCCAGTACGCCGGCAAGGTGCGCGGCTTGCGGTGCAGCACGCACGCGGCGCGTACGAGCTTCTCCGGGACGCGGGCGCGCTGCGCGATCGCGGCGAGCTTCCCATCGAGCACGCCGGCGAACGCGAGCAGGTCATCGCGCTGGTTCTGCAGCGCGATGCGTACCGGGCGGATGCGGCGCACATCGGGCGCTTCGCGCTCACGCAGCTGCTCGACGATGAAGTCAAACAGCGCCTGGCGCGTGGCGAGGCACGGCCCCGCCAGCGACAGAATGTCATGACGCAGCCATTCAGTCAGCGTGCGGATGTCGCGGGCGAGATTGCCCGGCGTGTTGGCGAGCGTCTCGCCCTGGTGCTCGATGTGAAACACATCGCCATGGCAAGGCGTGTCGCCCCAGGCGGCCTTCTGCCCGGCGCGCAAGCCCCGGCCGGCATCGGCAATCGTGTAGTCGGGCGCCAGCCCCTGCTGCGCCGCCTCGAGCAGATGCACACCCCAGGTGTCGCCGTCGCGATGGGCCTCGGCCGCCAGCAAATAACAATAGGTCGACCCGGCATCGACGCCCGCCAACACCGGCCTTGCGCCCTGGAAGATCTCGTCGTGCAGGCCCACCCGAATGCCGGACAGGTCCTGCGCGCGGTTGAGCACCCCGCTTGCTGCGCGGCCCATTGCTGCACGTCGTGAACCTGGCCCACGCTGGTGGACACGCCCAGCACGTCGCGCATGAACTCCACCACACCGCGATACGGGCTGCGGTAGATCAGCGTCAGCGCGAGTGTCACCTGCCGCAGCCACCGCTTGCTGACCGGCAACTCGAACAGCACGTCATCCTCCGGCACCGCCGGGGCGAACGCGTCTTCCAGCGCGGCGCGGGCCTTGTCCGTTTGCTGATAGACGAACTTGCGGCTCACGCCGTGCTGGGCGGTCAGCGCGCTGATCGTCCCGGATCCCGCCAACGCCCGAACCGCCAGGTCTTGACGTTCATGTTCAGGCAGCTTCGCTGCCGCGCTGGAGGATCGATTCATGCACGCATCACGACGGAAAAAAATGGACCGCCATTATCGACTCATCGGCCCCCGCGCGTGTTACCCAGATTTGAACCTCGCCGCGCGAAGTACTGCAGAGCATCGAAGGTTACGACGACCGCTACTGCTGCGCCGTAATCCACGGATCATGCTGATAGCCGCCGCAGCCATTCCCGCCGCCTCCGCCACCGCCGGTACCATTATCGTCGCCACCGTCACCGTTATCACTGCACCCTGGACAATTGCAGAAGATGTTAAACGGGGTGTGATATATCACGGCTCCCGGTTGTACGACCTCAGCCTCCCAATATACGTCGACGACCTTTTTGCGAATCACCTTGCCATCTTCATCGCCCCCCCAGCTGTCGACCGTTTCTGTTTTCTGCACGGGGGCCGTGATGCAGGTCTCACCCTGACTAATCACGAATCCCCTTATGAAGGCTTGATACGCGACGGGCGCCGTTGCATCAAGCGACCCATCGGCTCGGCCTCCCATCGACAGTGTCTGCATGCGCCACCGAATCGTGTTGCCCTTTGTGCCAAAGACGTCTAGCTCCGAACCTCCCTCTCCCTGTGCATCCCACCATGTGGTCGCCATGTAGACGTAGCCAACGCCCATGCCTTTTGTCCCGAGTTGCGTATAATCGCTAAACTTTAAGTTATCCTTTGCTTTATTCGACCCGTAATGATAGATGATGCGCGGCGCATCAACCAGGATCGCAACGTCAATAATTTGCGGTTTGAACTGCGGTTTCGGATCAGACATGGTTCCATTCCAAATAATCAAGTTAATTAACGTGGCCGGCACGACACATCCGGAATGATCGTATCAAGCCGCACTTTGGCGAAACGGGATGCAAAAGCGACCGTCAGGTTCAAAGGGATTCGAGACGAATATAGAACAAGTCTGATCGAAGGAAACCTATGATTATCTATAGGCAAAGAGAGACGTGCGCGGAGAGGTGCCAGAATTTCGGGCGGCGCGAGAACTTCCCTGTCCATGTTTCACGAAACCCGGTTCGAGGCCATCTGAGGTTTTTTCGCCTTCAGAGGCCGTTGGCTATGCAGCCATATAGCCGTATCTAAGTCGCGGCGAGGAAACGGACTTGCGCGTGGTGGTCGGCAACCTCGCCCGGACGCATGAGATGCTGCGCGTCCTGAAGCACTTCTTTGCGGCACGCCGCGAAGCCGGCTCCATCTGCACTTCAAGGTGATCAGCAGTCCTCCGAGAGCCTGCTGGAAGAGGCCGGGCTCATCCGCCACGTCAACAGGCGCGATACATGCTTCGAATGGACCGGGATGATCAAAGTGACGCTGGTACCTGTGGCTGCGCCCGGGTATCTGGCATTTCCCGTCACGAACGGGCTTATACCTGGCCATATGGCGCTCGGTGCTCTCGTTTTCGAACATCTGACGCGATGTGTATTGCCGCATATTCAGATGGGCATTGTGCTTCAGGCGGCTCGCGTGGCCCTTCTGGTGAGGATCGCTCTTCATGCTGCTGCTTCCTAAGGCCGGTATATAAAAGCATTGAAGCCAGAATCAACGTCGCCTCCTGATGGAACGTGAAGGGGATGATCTCTGCCTAACCTGGCGGCGGCCGCCATACGACCGTGGTCACGCACTGCGCCCATGCCTGCATTCACGCTCTCATGCGCGTTGCGCATCAACAGCACGAGGTCCCTGGCCGCGCGGAATCTCGCGCGGCAATCCAGGCACCCGTGCCTCAGATCCTCCACCAGTACCTGACGAAAGTGATAGCTTGGCGATTTGAAGCGCAGCGGCTATCGTCCGCAAAGGCAGTCTGGATACGACACGGCTCGCCAGATGGATCTCGAAGTCAACGATTCTTGCGAAAGACGGCGGTGCCCCGGGGAAGAGATGGGGATCAAGGCGATACGCGGGTGGCAACGAGGTCAATTGCAGCCGCGTTATGGCCTGTTTCTGGATCGACAGAGCCGGCGCTCCTGGACGACCTGATTCTGGTCATGCTGCCCGCCCCGATGTGCGGGGGCTGGTGACCGAACTGTGGCAACCGCTGATAAAAATGCAGTACTGAAGTTCGGATAGCAAACGGGGATATGCAATGATAGTGCGAATCAGAAAGAGCGCTTACGGCCGCAGCATGATGGCGTCTGAGAATGACCAGCCTGACCAGGCGACGTGCATGGAACGGCTACGGCATGAAGCGATGGAAGGACGTGCCTTGATGGAAGCGTATTTCGCGGTCGGGGACGCAGCCCGGTTGGGGGCGTCTCGCCAGTCGTCCAAGGCTGGCGGCGCATCGAGGCGAAACCGGTCTGGTGAGACTGTGCGGGTTCGTCGTGGCGATTACAGGGCGAGCAATGTCCTGAGCGGCGACGATGAAGACTGACGGGATATCTGTCGCGGTTACAGCACAGTTGGAGGCGACGCGCGGAAGCTGGTTCAGGGCAATTTCAACACGCGCGAGCAGATCTGATCGTGTGCGGGCAGCAATCCTGAACGTTGGAGTGGTGAGCGGAGCGTGCTCCGATGCCTGTCTGCGATATGTGCCGGGGTGCTGCCTGGTCAGTCGGAGGCTGGTGGAGGCGCGAATGGCTCCGTCCATGTTGAGCGCCTTCCAGGATGGCAACACGAGGGCTGGTCGCCCGCGGGAGCGTACATTGCATCGTGGCATGCAACGGCTCTCGCAGTGGCCCGGAACCCCGTTTTCCGCAGGCGAAGGCGAACGCGGTACCGCAGAGGCGCCCGCAATCCGGGCATCGGCAAGGGCAGCTTTAGCGGAATCTCGCTGTATATCCACGGCCCGGACACTTTCCCAGGCGGACTAAAGGAGATCTTTCATAAGGAGCATCAGGATGCGAAGGAACTTCCGACGCATTGCATGAGAGTCGCCTGAGCACTGTACACCGGGTGCTGCGACCCGCAGACTACGCCTGTGGCCAAACGACGAACCATCTCTGTGCCCGGAGAAACCTGCCCTCGGGGATTTTTTCTTACTGCGTGCAAGATGGGGTTATCGGGCGCTGTCACGTTGGACGGGGTGTCCGCGTAACATGATGCGATGACGAAAACGAAATCGCTTTATTACGGCCACCGGTTCCCGGCGACGGTCATCAGCCATGCGGCGCGGTGGTACTTTCGGTTCCAGCTCAGCCTGCGCGACATTGAAGAATTGCTGTTCGAGCGCGGCGTGACGGTCAGCTACGAGACGATTCGCCGCTGGTGCGAGAAGTTCGGCGCGGGCTTTGCCCAACGGGTGAAAGCGGCGCGCTGCAAGCCGGGTAGCACGTGGCACCTCGATGAGATGTTCGTCACCCTGCGTGGCGAACCGTACCTGCTTTGGCGGGCAGTCGACGAGCACGGCGTCGAACTCGACATCTTGCTGCAAAAGCGGCGCGACAAGGCCGCCGCCAAACGTTTCTTCAAGCGTGTGCTGCGCTCAAAACCCGGCGCCACGCAAGATCGTTACCGATCAATTGCGCAGCTATCCGGCAGCGAAAGCCGACATCCCGGAATTGGCAAACATGAAGCGTGTGTTCGCCAAGGCTGCGGCCCGTGTCAACAATCGCGCAGAGAACAGCCATCAGCCCACGCGGAGGGCGAGCGGCGTATGCGAGGCTTTCGCGACCCGAAGCGCACGCAGGCTTTCCTGTCGAGCTTCGGTACGATCCGTCAGCACTTCGCACTGAAACGACATCTGCTGCGCGCTTCTCTTTATCGCAAACACCTCGCGGCCCGGTTCACCGCATGGCACGAATTTGCCAATGTCACCCAAACTCCGTCGAATGCTTTCTGAGCTACAGTGCCTCATCCATCAACATCGACGAAGTTCCGCAAGTTGACAGTGCCGGGCCGACCACTCTCCCGTCACATAGGGCGCAACGCGTCGATGCGTGACAAAAGGCAGCCCACGCCGAGATCATTTCTCGCACGACGTTGAGCCAGTTCCCAGCGCCGCCTCAATCGATGCCTGATCTTGCGTGCAAGCTGTGCCTCCTCAAGCACTGCGAACGTTGGCCGCGTACGGCTTAAGACGCCGCCATTACGGTGCGCTGGCTAATTTTGCTCTAATTTTCGTGACGTACGCTGAGGTACGTTGGGTCAAATCCTGGTGTTGCGTCCGACCTGGCACGCGAGGAGGTTCTGTCGTGACAAGGGCGGTAAGGCGACGAAATACCGATAAAATCAGGATGACTTACATTGCCAACGAGTAGAATTGCTCGGCGGCGGATGGTGCAGTTTTGCCTAGGCATTTCATCTGCCCTTTCCTGATCATGTGCATCAACTCAATGCCGCTCAGAATAACGCGCGCGCAGTTGAAATCCTTGAACCCGAGCATCGGTCGGATTCGTCGTTTGATTCGCCCGATGGTCCTGCTCGACAATGTTGTTCAGATACTTGATCTGACGAACCTTGATGGGTGTCTCGCGCTCGGCATTGATCGCATTAAGCGCGGCCAGATTGGAGCCGCTCCTGTCGATGGTCACCGTCTCGGGCGAGCCGTTCTGATTGATTGCCTTTTCGAAAAAGCGTCGGGCAGCGGCCTTGTCCCGCTTGGCCCTGAACAGAAAATCGATTGTGTTGCCCGCTTTGTCCACTGCCCTGTAAAGATACTTCCACGAGCCCTTGACCTTGATATAGGTTTCATCAACCCGCCAGCTCTTGCCCACCGGACGCTTGTGCTTGCGAAACGTCTTTTCGAACAGCGGCAACAATTTGATGACCCAGCTATGCACCGTCGAATGATCGACGCCAATGTCGCGTTCAGCCAGCATTTCCTCGAGATTGCGAAGACTCAGCGAATAGGCCACGTACCATCGCACGCACAGCAGCATCACTTCAAGCGGATAGTGCAGCCGCTTGAGAACCTTGGCAATGCCCGGAGCAAGCGTCTCGCGTGGCGTCAGTGCTGTCTTCATTGTGGGCCCAAAGCGTTTCTTTCGGCTTCGAATTTTACTTCTACCACGTTACTGCAAAAGAACCTCGCGTCAGGCTTGGCGGGTCGATCGGCGGTTCTGTCTGCAAATAGGTCTCGCCGGTGAACACCTGCCAATACGGGTTCTCCACCCATTGCCAGACGACCTCTTCATCGGACAGATCGAACGCGTGCTGCAAATACAGCAGCCCCGCGATCAGGCGCGGCGAACTCGCCGGTCGACCTTTGCCCGACACGAAGCTCACGCTCATCGTCACACCCAGCCGATCCCAGTTGATCGGGTCAGTCAGGCGCACCAGCGGATGTTTCAGATTGATCTGTTCTCGCAGCGGATGCTGGAAGAAATCTCCCTCCTGGATAGCGTCAAGCAGGAAGTCCGGTTTACCGACAAACATCTTGGCCGGCGCATCGACTCATCTGAATTGCAACTCGTGCTGACCTGTTGCCTCACGTAGTTTGCTACCAGCCGGATTGTCCGGCAGGAGCAGCACGAGGTGACGAGGCAAATCAGCATGACGACACGCAAGGAGTTGGTGA
>NZ_VOSW01000150.1 GCF_009690905.1 Paraburkholderia madseniana | reverse complement strand
GGAGAAAGCTTTGTGTACGATTGTCACCTTGAACGAACCGCTTCATCTTGCTCATCCTCCGCTATCGGATGAACAATTCTAGCGTTTCAAAAAGGCGTTTTGACACACTCTGGGCCGGTTGCTGCCTGACCGCGATCGGCGGCACGCGACCCTAACCGGCCCTTCGACTCGATGCGAACGCTATGGCAGCTTCCAAACTGGAACTGCCAGGGGGTGTTCAGGCGACGACCTTCTGCTCTCCGGCAGCTTGCTCGCGCATGCGACGGGCTTCGTCGCGCAGGAACTGCTGGTAATCGTCCAGATCGCCGTCGAAGGGCTCGACGCCACCCTTGGTAACGAGCCAGAACTCGTCACATACCGCGCGCAGCAGCGACCGGTCGTGACTGACCAGCATCACTGTGCCTTCGAATTCGTTGAGTGCCATGCCTAGCGCTTCGCGTGTGGCCAGGTCGAGGTGGTTGGTAGGCTCGTCGAGCAGCAGCAGGTTGGGGCGTTGCCACACGATCATGCACAACACGAGCCGCGCCTTTTCGCCGCCGCTCATCGTGCCGACCGCCTGATGGACCATGTCACCACTGAAGTTGAAGGTGCCGAGGAAGGTACGAAGCGATTGTTCGGTGCCGCTCTGGCCGGGGGCACGCAGGTGCGCCGGCGTGTCCTTCGCAAGGCGGATCATGTGTTCTAGCGGTGTGTCGAGGGGACGCAGCACGTCGAGTTCCTGCTGTGCGAAGTAGCCGATGTTCAGGCCCTTGCCTTCGCTGATTTCGCCGGCAATCGGCGCCAGCTCGTGCGCCACCGTCTTCACCAGCGTCGACTTGCCCTGGCCGTTGGCACCGAGAATGCCGATGCGCTGCCCGGCCAGCACGGAGCGGTTGATGCCCCGCACGATGACCGTCGGCGGCGTGTCCGGCGCTGCGTCGGTCGGCGCGGGGTAGCCGAAGCTCGCGTCCAGCATTGACAATAGCGGGTTCGGGACGTTGAGCGGCTCCTTGAACTCGAAGGTGAACTCCGCGTCGGCAAGCACCGGTGCGATCTTCTCCATGCGTTCGAGCGCCTTGACCCGGCTCTGCGCCTGCTTCGCCTTCGAGGCCTTGGCCTTGAAACGGTCGATGAATTTCTGCAGGTGGGCGATCTTGTCCGCCTGCCTCGCCATCGCGGCCTGCTGCAACTGCAGTTGCTCGGCGCGCATCTCTTCGAACTTGCTGTAGTTGCCGCCATAACGCACCAGCTTGGCGTTGTCGACGTGCACGGTCACCTGCGTCACCGCGTCGAGGAATTCGCGGTCGTGGCTGATCACGACCATGGTTCCCTCGTAGCGCTTGAGCCACGCTTCCAGCCAGACCAGCGCGTCGAGGTCGAGGTGATTGGTCGGTTCGTCGAGCAGCAGCAAGTCGGACGGACACATGAGCGCTCGCGCCAGCTGCAGTCGCATGCGCCAGCCGCCGGAGAAGCTGTTGACCGGCTGGCCAAGCTGCGCAGCACTGAAGCCCAGGCCTTGGATCAGCGCCTGGGCGCGTGCGGGAGCATCGTGTGCACCGGCGTCGTGCAGGGCCATGTAGGCGTGCGCCATGCGCATGCCATCGTCGCTGGCCTCAGCGGCGGTTACTTCGGCCTGCGCTGCCAGCAGGATAGTGTCACCCTCGATGACGAAGTCGGTCGCACTCTGCTCGGTCTCCGGCATCTCCTGCGCGACCTGGCCCATCTTCCATGCAGCGGGAATCGAGAACTCGCCGCCGTCTTCGTGCAGGGTGCCGTTGAGAAGACCGAAGAAGGATGACTTGCCGGCGCCATTGCGGCCGACAAGGCCAATCTTTTCGCCGGGGGTGAAGGTGACGGACGCGCCGTCGAGTACGACATTGACGCCACGGCGCAGCGTGACATTACGGACGGAAATCATAAGGAGCTACTTCGGAGAGGACAGGCATGATAGCCCACCGGACGTACGGGGCCGTCTCTTTTCTGGCCGAACGAGTGAAGAACCGCTTGCGCTTTGCGGCGCCCACCCGCCACAAAGCGAGGCGGGCACTGGCGCACCGGGCGTTCCGGCTGCGGGGCGAATGCGTGCTCCCGGCCAGTTTGAGCCATTCAGAGGAAGCTTTCGCGGGTCCGCTCCCGGCTCGACATGAGACGGTCGCTGATCGCGCTCTGAGCTTGCCCGTCCGCCATTCCAGGGCATCGCGAATTGCGGACGAAGGGTGACCTGCTATGTGACCTGACGTCCAGGTGCGATGACGCCGCTGAATAATGCCCGGTCCACCACGGGTGGCCGTGCTGCAGAAAAGCAGAGGTTCATTGGGCGGGCACACCACGTGAAGGCCGGCGCCTGAACTGGAACCGCTGCCTGCGAAACGCGCTTCGCGTGCGCCGAAGCACGTCGACGTCCACCGACAAGCGGCTCAGATCACGCAGTCGGAACAGTTCCGCCGTCGATGACGTACTCAGTGCCGGTGATGGCGCTGGCCCGCGCGGAGACGAGGAAACCGATGAGTTCTGCCACCTCCCGGGGAGAGCATGGCCGGCCGAGAGGAATGCCTCCGAGCGAATCCATGATGATCTTGCGAGCGCCGTCCGTGTCGATGCCGTTCTGCCGGGCGATCTCAGCAACGAGACCCGCGGCGGCATCCGTTTCAACCCAGCCGGGGGAGACACGCACGACCCGAACGCCTTTCGGACTAACTTCCTTGGACAAGGCTTTGCTGTAGTTCGACAGGGCAGCCTTGGCGGCGGCATAGGCAATCGTGGCCTCCGGCAACGGTAACTGCCGCTGGATCGACGTGACGTGGATGATGACGCCTGAGCGCTGCTCGACCATCGAGGGCAACAGCGCGCGATCGATGCGTACTGCCGGGAACAGGTTCAGGCTCAATGCCTTGTTCCATTCGTCGTCGTCGAGCACACTGAAGCCACCCGCTGGCGCAGATGAGCCACCCGCCACATGCACGACTATATCGACGCCGCCGAGCCGCTCGAGCACGGCGTCGACAATGGTTTTACAACCCTCGGCCGTCGTGATATCCGCACCGATGAACCTTTCTTCGGCAAGGTCATCGGAACGCGAACGTGCGGTCGCGAGGACGTTCGCTCCCGCCTCGCAAAGCTGTGCGACAACGGATTTACCGATGCCTTTGGTCCCGCCTGTAACAAGCGCCCGAAGGCCCCGAAGTTCAAGTGCCGCGCTCATCAGTGAATCTCCAGGGACACGATCTTGCCGTCGGCCAGGACAAACGTGTAGGTCAGCTCGACCGGGCTGCCGGGGAAGGCGCCCGTGAGCCTGGCGCGCATCGTCACGGCGGCGCCATCCTGGGACAAGTCCAGCGGCTCGATGGCGTACTGGTACCTGGCTTTGGTGTCTTTCTTCCAGGCCTGGATGGCTTCGAGCCCCTCGATAGTGCGACCCTCGTCGCGCACGACGGCATCGGCAGCGAAGCAGTTCGCCAGAGGAGCGGTGTCGCTGGTGGTTTCCGCGTTCAGATAGGCATCCAGTGGCGGGGGCAGGGTCATGTTCATCGGACTTTTCCTGAACGTCACGTTTGCATGTCCCAATGATGGCGCTATAGTTACCACATCGCAAGAACGCACTAAAAAGTAAGTAAGCCGTGCCCAACCGAAAAGCCTACACTCCCACGACTGCCGCGATCGACGTCGAAGCCGCATTCAAGCTGCTGGAAGGACGTTGGAAGCTGGTGATCCTGTTTCACCTTTTCGGTGGTCAGGTGCAACGTTTTTCGGACCTCGAGAGGCTAATCCCCAGCATCACGCAAAAGATGCTTGCCCAGCAGCTGCGCCGCCTCGAAGAGGACGGCATTGTGACGCGCACGGTCTATCACCAGGTGCCGCCGAAGGTGGACTACCGCCTAACCGATTGGGGTCAGGCGCTCTGCCCGGCACTGGATGCGATCCTGAAATGGGCGGAGCGCCGTGAAGACTTTCCATCGGCTGCATCGAGTGTGCGTGCCGAAGACTGACAGACCTGTTTTCCTGAATTCGAATTCTGTGGGTCGTCGACGAGGTGTCTGCTGCAAGTCAACGGATACGTCTGCATCGGTTTGGGGTGCTCTCCCAACGTTTTCGGAGTCACACCGTCGGGGCGCGGTATGGTCGGACCGCGTCAGCGATCCGCCACTTTCCGTGATGGCCGACGAGATAAAGGCCGACGCGTTATCCGCGGTCGTCTCATGTCGCTCCCGGATCGGACGGTGGTAAAGCTTGTCCGCGCGGCTCCATCGGGTCGAGCTGAGCCACTACTCATAAGGCAGAGTTCGGCCAAAAATGGTCCTTCGCACTCTGGGCCCGGAGATGGGATCAGTTCGCAGCCGGCACCGGTCACCGCACGCCCGCAGCGGATTCTGATTATTGATGACAACGCCGATGCGAGTGAGGCGTTGGGCATGCTTCTCGCAAATGAGGGTCATCAGGTCGAGACGCGCATAGATGGTGTTTCGGGACTCAGCGCTGCGGCGACCTTCACCCCTGACTTCGTACTTCTCGACATCGGACTCCCAGGCATGGACGGATACGAAGTAGCGAGAAGGCTACGCGAATCCGGGGCAAATCGAAATGTGATCCTGGTGGCCGTCACCGGATACGGACTGCCGGCGGATCGCCTCAAATCAGCCGAGGCTGGGTTCGACCATCATCTGACCAAGCCGGTCGACTATGAAGCCTTGATCCGGTTATTTGGCGCAGGGACGCAGGGGACGCCACGCACGTAGGGGTTCCCTCAGCCGCCATGCGGTCTGCCACCGTACCGACTTTTTCCTGGTGACACGGCAGAGTGGGTTCAAGCGACGACAGCCGCGCGTCAGTTCAATCGCCCGAACAGACATGAATCACTGCGTACGGGCCGATCCAATGCAACCGGAGTTACCGACAATGAAAGCACTCGTTTATCTTGGCCCTGGCAAGAAGGCAGTTGAAGAACGGCCCAAACCCGAGATCGAGGCGTCCACCGACGCCATCGTCAAGATCAGCAAGACGACAATTTGCGGCACGGACCTGCACATTCTCAAGGGCGACGTCGCGACCTGTCAGCCCGGCCGCGTGCTCGGCCATGAAGGTACCGGCGTAATCGAGCAGGTCGGAGCAGGCGTCACGGCGTTCAAGCCAGGCGAACGTGTCCTGATTTCTTGCATCAGCGCATGCGGTAAGTGCATGTACTGCCGCAAACTCATGTATTCCCATTGTGTCAGCGGCGGCTGGATTCTTGGCAACAGGATCGATGGCACGCAGGCCGAGTTCGTGCGGATTCCGCACGCGGATACCAGTCTTTACCGGATTCCCGACGGCGCCGACGAAGAAGCGCTGGTGATGCTGAGCGATATTCTGCCGACGGGCTTCGAGTGCGGTGTGCTCAATGGGAGGGTGCAGCCCGGTAGCATCGTGGCTATTGTCGGCAGCGGGCCGATCGGGCTTGCGGCATTGCTCACAGCCCGGTTCTATTCTCCCGCCGAAATCATCATGGTCGATCTGGACGATAACCGGCTAGAGACCGCAAAGCGTTTCGGTGCGACCGCGGTGATCAACAACGCGGATGGCAATGCGGTGAAGGCGATCATGAAACTCACGGCCGACCGTGGCGTCGATACCGCAATAGAGGCGGTCGGCATTCCGGCTACCTTTGAATTGTGCGAGGCTATCATCGCGCCGGGCGGGACGATTGCGAACGTCGGAGTACATGGCGTCAAGGTGGATCTTCATCTGGAGCATCTGTGGGACCGAAACATCACCATCACCACGCGGCTGGTCGATACCGTGAGTACACCGATGCTGATGGATACGTTGCGCGCCCGCAAGCTCGATGCCAGACTTCTGATTACACACCGCTTCAGGCTCGATCAGATTCTCGACGCCTACGGGACCTTCGAGCGTGCTGCGGACACGCGCGCGCTGAAGGTGATCATCTCGGCATAGCCGCTCGCCGCGACGATAGTGTTACCGCTCTAGCGCGGCCTCTCTCATAGGCCTTCGATATGAAATACAAAGACTATTACGAAGTGCTGGGATTGCCGCGCAGCGCGACACAGGACGATATCAAGCGTACGTATCGCAAGCTCGCTCGCAAATATCACCCGGACCTGAGCAAACTCGACGACGCGGAGCCACGCTTCAAGGAGGTCGGCGAGGCGTACAGCGTGCTCAAAGACACGGAAAAGCGCGCAGCCTACGACCGGATGGGCGACCAGTGGCGCAATGGTCAGGACTTCGAGCCGCCGCCGCAGTGGGACGAGGGCTTCGAATTCAGCGGCGGGGAAGACCGCGGAGCCGAGGATGCACGCTTCAGCGAATTCTTTGAGGCACTGTTTCGCGGTGAACATGCCGGTGGTGGTCGCGCCTCGACAAGACGCGGGCGGCACGCTGCCGGCGGCAGACATGATCGCGCAACCGCCCAAGATATGGAGGACGCCTATGGCGGTGTGCCGCACTCGGCTTCGGGCCAGGACCACCATGCCAAAGTGGTGATCGATCTGGAAGATACCTATCGTGGTGCGCAGCGCACGATTTCGCTGGAGATGCCAGTACTCGACGCGAGCGGCCGTGCCGTGCTGAAGTCGCGGACGCTTGACGTCTCCATTCCGAAGGGCGTGCACAGTGGGCAGCATTTGCGACTCGCCGGCCAAGGGGGGACGGGTTTCGGCGAGGGGCGCGCTGGAGACCTGTACCTGGAAATCGCGTTGCGCCAGCATGGACTTTTTCGCGTCGACGGCCGCGATGTGACGATCACCGTGCCGGTCGCCCCTTGGGAAGCGGCACTTGGCGCGCACATTACCGTGCCGACGCCCGACGGCGCCGTCGAAATAGCCATACCCAAAGATTCCAGCGGAGGCCGACGCTTACGCTTGAAAGGCAAGGGAATCCCCGCGAGCGGTCCGACCGGTACATCGGGCGATCTCTATGCGCAATTGAACATCGTTCTGCCGCTGGCTGACAGCGAGCAGGCACGCGCGGCTTACGAGACACTGCGGCAGGCATGCGGCTTCAATCCGCGCGCGCACTTTTCAGGTGATGCATCATGAACGAATCGCGCACTGGCTGGCTCGAATGCCTGATCGTCGAGGAGCAGGTGGAGTTTACGCTACTCGAATTGTGCCGGGTGTCCGGCGCTTCTGAAGTCCAGCTCGTTGAATGGATCGAGCAAGGCGCAATTGAGCCGAAATACGTCAGCGAGGACGATGGCCCGCACTTCGACGGCGTCTCATTGCGCCGCGCCCGCAAGGCTCGCCATCTCGCGCAGGATCTCGAGATCAACGCTGCTGGCATCGCGCTCGCACTTGATCTGCTTGATGAAATCGAAACCTTGCGAGCGCAGTATCTGAGGCGATAGGGCAGCTCCTTCACGCTATTTCAGGTTGTTGAGCTCGGCACGTGCAAGCGTCTCGGCCGATTCCCATGCGACATCTTCACGTTCGAAGAAAGTGTCGAGTTTGATGACGAGTTCGTTGCTCTTCGCTGCGCCCTTCGGAACGACACACACGCTCGCCACCCAGCCATCGGCAATATGGTCTCTGACTGTCATGTAAGCGTCATGTGTTGTGCTTGAGATGATTCTGTCCGCCATGGTTTCGCCCGTCTGAGTAAACGACAGCCACATTGGCCGTCGTCGCTGCTGGTAAATCTCGCGGTTCATTCCGATGCGACTGGCTCGTCGGCGCCTGCGTCCGACCAATATCCATGCTTGTCGTAAAACTGGTGCAGCACGACCTCGTAACGCCGGTCGATCGGCATCGAGTCGTCATAAGCTGGGCTATTCTTGATGACGTCACGCGTCAATGTCGTCGATACGGTTGAATCGAACCAGTCGACTTCGTCTATCCAGTGAATCGCGATGAGCACGGCCTTGCCACCGGGCCACCAGTTGTGCGTCTCTACGACCAGGTAACGAATCGCCCAGTCGGTGTCGTCGTAAATGAAGTCCGATACGTGACCGATGCTGCCGTCGGCCGTCTTGAGGTGGTAGCCCTTGACCTCGTCGGTGCTACGCAGATGGACGTCGGGTTGCGGTTTGTTCGTATCCAGGGTTGGCCCTGGTGGCTCATCGGGCAGGGCGTCAGGCGCTACACCTGTTGGGTCATAGGCCGGGTAGGCGCCCATCCCCCATAGGTTTGGGCCGCCCCAATAGGTCGGATAGCTGTAGTAGCGCAGATACTCGATCTCGTGCTGCCGCGATACCGGCTTGTGGGCGTCCAGCATTGGGCTGTCCCTCACTTGCTGCCGGGAGAGGCCGACATGCACGACACTCGATCCGGGATCGGTGTGTTTCACCGAATACGGCGAAACCAGCACTTGCCGGTCATTGAGCCAATTGCCTGTTTCGACCACCAGGTAGCGCACACCCCATGACTCGTCGTCGAAATAGGCCTGGCTAACTGAGCCGATGTCGCCGTCCACTGCGCTAACGGTGCTTCCGTGCAAGTCTCGCATGCTTCGTAACATGGTTTCTCTACCCTGTGTTTCGACGAGGGCGCGCATCACGCGCGTCCCTCGGCCTCAATTTCAAAGCGACGTGAGCCGCGTGACTTTTGTGCCTTCCAGCGACGCGCCCGCCATGAGGCCACTGTTGGTCAACACGAAAGCGTCGACCTGTCCGGTCGCGGTGCTAGTGTCGAGATTGCCGTTTGCACCGACTTTCAGCACGGCCACGGAGGCGTCGCCGCCAGCCGACCATCCGTCCCTGCTACGGAAGCGGTTGAGCGACTCGTCGGTCATGAACAGGAAGACGATTGCGCGCGATTGCGCGCCGATCTGCCAGCCGATCGAACCGGTCGCCGTGCTGTAGTAGCCGACCGTGTGTCCGCCGACGCGCAAGGAGCCTTCGCCATACTGACCGCCGACCACGAAGCCGGCATCGATCACCGACGGGAACGTCAGTATCCCGTGCGCCTTGCCGACCAGTTCGCGTGATCCGCTTGCCATACCGTACAGGCGAGTCAGAGTCGAGTCGACGCCTGCATCGATGGAGCGGCGCTTGTCCATCTGCTGACTGCGGCTCGCATCGGAAGAAGAGGTGGTAGTGCAACCTGAGAGCGCTGCGCCGAGCACCAGAAGCGATCCGGATGTGCTCCGGATGAAGGTTCGTCTAAGCATGATTTTCTCCGCGCTGGTCAACGATAGAAGACACGCTACGCGCACGCGCGGCAGAAAGCGGTACGACAACGTACAGAGATCTGTCTATGTTCAAACGCACAATCGACGACGCATTTCTCGCAGTTGACAGACTTGTCCGCGCAGACCCGTTAGGGCGTGGCCGGTGGCGCGTCGCGACGGACCACCAGGCGCACGCGAACTATAATTTAAACAGGGTTTAGTCTGGTTCGACGTCCTCGCCCCATTCGTCTGGCGCATTCATGCAACTACTGCTGATGCCTGATACTGTTAAGAACAATTCTGCGAAAACGCTGCAGTTTCTGGACGGGATGTCGGGGAGCGATAAATGGAAAACGAGCAACATTCCAAAGAGAACCACCTGCTTTCGGTTCTGCCGGAAGCAGAGCGGGCGCGCGTGGCGCCGCATCTCGTACCGGTCGAAATGCCCCTGGGGCAGGTCGTGTACGAGTCTGGCGATCGCCTTGATCATGTCTATTTTCCGACAACGTCCATCGTATCGCTGCTCTATGTGATGGAGGACGGCGCGTCCGCCGAGATCGCAATCGTGGGCAACGAAGGGATCATCGGTATTGCGCTCTTCATGGGCGGTGAAACAACGCCAAACCGGGCAGTCGTGCAAAGCGCAGGACGGGCGTATCGACTGGATGCGCGCATCCTGAAAGAGGAATTCCATCGCGCTGGCCCGGTGCAGCGGTTATTGCTGCGCTATACCCAGGCATTGATTACACAGATGGCCCAGACCGCCGTCTGCAACCGGCATCATTCGATCGACCAGCAATTGTGCCGCTGGCTGCTGCTCAGCATGGACCGCCTGCCGTCAAACGAACTGAAGATGACACAGGAACTGATCGCCAACATGCTTGGCGTGCGCAGATCCGGCGTGACGGAAGCGGCGCTGAAACTCCAGGACGCGGGGCTGATCCGCTACGGTCATGGCCACATCGAGGTCCTGGATCGACCGGGACTCGAAAAGCGTGTGTGCGAGTGCTATGGCGTGGTGAAACGGGAGTTCGACCGGTTGTTGCCCGATCTGAAGGCGATATAAAACGCGCATTATTCCTGGCCGGCCAGGGTGCACTCGGACTGACAGTCCGGCAATGCCCCCAGACGGCCGAGCCCCGGCACACGGCAGTCGCGAACGCCGGGCGGAAAAAAGAAATCCCGATGTCCACCACCGTACCGACTGCGCGGCAAATCAATGCCAGCCTCAGGCTACAGGACGGCCCTTTTCCGGGTTGTGCGGATGCCGGTCAGCATCACATTCAATTTGCGAAGATAACTCGCGACAGGCCAGAAGATTCCGGGCACGTGGCGAGAGAGCGGCGATGGGCTCGTCGTAATACGGAGTCGGAAAGGAGTCGTCTCATGTTGAGCATACTATTGATAGTTGTACTGGCGTTCCTGTTGATGGGCGCGATGCCGACCTGGCCGCACAGTCGTTCGTGGGGCTATATGCCAAGCGGGGCGCTGGGTGTGCTGCTGGTCGTCGTTCTCATCTTGCTGCTTCTGGGCAGAATATAAGAACGCGAATTCCTGTCTGGATGATCCGCTCACGGCGTGTCGCTGTCTTAGTGTGCCATCAGAAACCGTACGGCGATGCAAAGGAGCAACTGAAGAAGCAGCCGTAGTCTGTTTGCACAGACAGGTCTTGAGGCGTCACCTAGTGGGTCAAGTTGCTCGCGTGACGCCTTTACCAACGAATGCTTTCGAACCGCGGGGGTGCACGATGAAACAGGTTATTACGCTGATATCGGTGGCTGTGCTCGGAACGGCCCTGACCACGGGAACACTGCGGGCTCAGGGAACGCAACAATCCATCACGGCGAAACGCGTTGATGTCGTCCAGCTGGCGACGGGATATCGGGCCTCCAGGATCAACGGATCGCCCGTCTATAACCGCAACAAGGACAATATCGGAACAATAGACGATCTGATCGTCAGCCCAACCGATCGGGTTCCCTACGTCATCCTCTCGGTAGGCGGGTTTCTCGGGATGGGAACCCATCTCGTCGCAGTACCGTTTGGCAGCCTTCAGGTCATCGACAAGCAGATGCGGCTACAGGATGCGACTAGGGAGTCCCTCAAAGGATTGCCGGAGTTCAGGTACGCGCCTGAGTAACGGCTGCCGCCGGTTTGGATGCGACTACGCGGGCAGGCGACGATCGTCGCGCGAGGCTTGCGCCAGTGCTCCAGACCGCCAGACGTATTGACACGCGAAAACCGCGAAAGAAGAGGGCGATGTCGTGGGAATGTGCATGGCGTTCCGGCAGGATCGAAAAACGCCAGGCCGGCACGCGGGCACCGCCCCGCCTGTTTTGGGGCACTACAGTGACTTCAGCCTGGTGACCTTCGTATCTTCGAGCGCCACGCCGACCATCAACCCACTGTTCGTGAGCACGAACGCTTCGACCGGCGCTGTCGCGGTGGTGGTATCAATGTTCCCGTTCGCACCGACTTTCAGGAGTTGGACCTGCTGAGATATGGCGTCACAAAGCTGCCGCTAGCGCAGGCCGAATGTTTTCGACCGGCGGTTTACGGCGAAGGGAGTGAACGCGTACGGTCGGCCACAAGCCGGCAGACGGTCAGAAAATCTGAACGTCGGCAATCGGCCCGAGATCTGCCACTTCCCGACTACCGGATGCTTTCGGTCGCCGGGCTCGCCCTCGTATTCGCACAACGTCTCGTCCCCCTGTGAACCGATTGCCTATCGGCCAAACCCCGGCTTGCCTTTACCTCCTGGATACGCGACATTTCTGGAACCACCTCGCTGACAGTAGCGAAGCAGAACACCCTGATCCAGGACGGTTCGTCACTTCTGCCCCCAGGAACAATGCGCATCCCTCCACTAAAATCCATCGTCGCGTTTGAAAGTGTCGCCCGGACAAAGAGCGTCAATCGGGCGGCTGATGAATTGGGGTTAACACCATCGGCAGTCAGCCATCAAATTGCCAACCTCGAATCCATGGTGGGAAGGCCCTTGTTCACAAGAGTGGGACGGGGACTCGTGTTGACGCCAACGGGGCAGCAATATCTGGCGGATGTCACCGGATCACTCGCCGACCTGAGCCGGGCGACGGAACGCGCATCGAGCCAGTCGGGTGTAGAGATTCTTCGCATTCACTCGAGTCCCAGCTTTGGGCTGATGTGGCTGCTGCCGCGGCTGGCTTTGTTCCAGGAAGCGAACGGCGACATTCAGCTGAATCTCGCGTGCTCGTATGAGGATGTGTCGTTCACCTCCGGCTTCTATGACGTCGACGTACGGCATGGCTACGCTCATTGGACCGATGGCGAGATCAAAACGCTACGCAACGAGTTCATCGCGCCTCTTGCTTCGGAGGAATACCTGCGAAGACACCCGGTGCGTACTCCCGAGGATCTGCTCGAGCGGCGCCTGATCTTCTCGGAGACTCCTCTTGTGCAGTGGAAGCAATGGTTCGGCAAGTTCGGCGTCGCGGTGTCGCGCAAGGCGTACGATTTCGCGTTCGACCGCTCGTACATGTCGCTCGAGGCCGCGGCATTGGGACACGGCATCGCGCTCGAAAGCACGATGCTCGCATCGGTCCATCTGAAACGAGGTTCGCTCGTACCGGTCTTCGATCGCGCGTATGCGGTCGAGGTCGGCGCCCATCACCTCGTTTACCCTTCCCAGAACGCGGACTTGCCGCGCGTGGCCAAATTTTTGGCCTGGGTCGAGCAAGAGATCAGCCGCGACACCTGAAAATTCTTCAGCAATAGTTGAGCCGAACTGCATTGATCGAGATGGTTGAAGCGCTGAAACTGCGTCTACCAACTAACGTGATCGATGGAGACAAATATGTTGCTCGACAGCAAAGTGGTAATCGTAACCGGCGCAGCCTCGCCGCGTGGCATCGGCCGTGCGACCGCAAAAGCGCTTGCCGCCCAAGGCGCGCGAGTGGTGATTCTGGACCTTCGCAAGGAAGACGCAGAGAGTGCCGCGCGTGAGCTCGGCGAAGAACATCTCGGCCTCGCCTGCGATGTGACCGACAAGGCCGCATGCATAGCTGCCGCCAGGGCGGTCATCGAGAAGTACGGTCGTGTCGACGGATTGATCAACAACGCGGGTATCACCCAGCCGTTGAAGACGATGGACATCGGAGCCGACAACTTCGATGCGGTCATCGACGTGAACCTGCGCGGTACCCTCTACATGTCGCAAGCGGTCATTCCGCAAATGAGAGCGCAAAAGAGCGGCAGCATCGTCTGCATGTCATCCGTTTCCGCGCAACGCGGCGGCGGCATCTTCGGCGGTCCTCACTACAGCGCTGCAAAAGCGGGCGTACTCGGTCTCGCTCGTGCCATGGCGCGTGAACTCGGGGCGGACAACATCCGCGTCAACTCGATCACACCGGGCCTGATCCAGACCGATATCACCGGTGACAAGCTCACCCCCGAGATGCGCGCCGACATCATCAAGGGCATTCCACTCGGCCGACTCGGCGATGCGGCCGACGTCGCGAACGCCTGCCTGTTCCTCTCGAGCGACCTGTCGGCCTATCTCACGGGTATCACGCTTGACGTCAACGGCGGCATGTTGATCCACTAAGTACGACATCCGTCGCGACTGCGGCGGATGAGTCAATGCACCCGGCGGTAAAACCCGGGGCGATATGGCAGGAGACAACCATGAAAACGAAGGCCACTGCGCCGTCAATGACGGGCGATGTCACATCGCTCGCCGATCCAGCGAGTTTCGAATCAAAAACGTATGCGAAGGTGGGACGGCGCTTGATACCGTTCCTGATGCTGTGCTATCTGGGCGCTTATCTCGATCGGGTCAACGTGGGCTTCGCAAAACTGCAGATGCTCAACGACCTGCGATTCAGCGAAACCGTGTATGGTTTCGGCGCTGGCATTTTCTTCCTCGGTTATTTTCTCTTCGAGGTACCGAGTAATCTCATGTTGCATAAAGTGGGCGCACGAAACTGGCTCGCTCGCATCATGCTGACGTGGGCGGTGATCTCGGCCTGCTTCGTCTTCGTCAAGTCGCCCACCACCTTCTATGTTCTCCGCTTTCTATTGGGCGTGGCCGAGGCAGGGTTCGCGCCAGGCGTCATCCTGTATCTGACTTACTGGTTTCCTTCTGCGCGGCGCGCCAAGGCGCTCTCCCTCTTCTTCATGGCGATTCCACTTGCCGGCATTGTCGGTGGGCCGCTGTCCGGTTACATCCTGCATGCGTTCCAGGGCGTACACGGTCTCGCCGGCTGGAAGTGGCTGTTCATCCTCGAAGCGCTGCCGTCGTTGCTCCTTGGCGTCGCCATCCTGCTCTACCTCGACAACGGTATCGCTGCCGCCAAATGGCTCACTGATCCGGAGAAGGCGCTCCTCGCACGCAACGTGGCGAACGACAACGCCCACAAGATCGCCCATGTGTCGATCAGGTCTTTCATCGGCGATCGTCGTCTGTGGTTGATGGCTGCCATCTACTTCTGCGTCGTGCTCGGTCAGTATGGGCTGACGTTCTGGCTGCCGACGATCATCCGCAAGTCCGGCGTGGCCGACCCGCTATGGGTGGGCGTCTTTACTGCCGTCCCGTACCTGTGCGCCATCATTGCGCTGCCGCTGGTGGGTGCAAGCGCTGACCGCCACCGCGAGCGTCGTCTGCATCTTGCGATCCCGATGCTCGTATCGGCGGCAGGCTTCGCAACGCTTCCGATGCTGGGCGGAGTCGGCGCGTCGCTGGTGTGTGTCAGCGTGGCCGCCGCCGGCATCCTTGCTTCATCGTCGCAGTTCTGGTCACTGCCGACCGTGCTCCTCGGCGGCATGTCCGCCGCAGCGGGTATCGCCGCGGTGAACTGTTTCGCCAATCTTGCAGGGTTCTTCTCGCCGGCCATCGTGGGCTGGTTAAACGACCTGACCGGTAAGTCGACGGCTGGGCTCATCTTTATCTCTGTCGCGATCGTCATCGGTGCCGCGCTTGTTTTCCTCGTGCCCGCCAAATCCGTCAATCGCTGACACCGTTTGCTGCAAAGACTCACTTTTTAAATCAAGGAGACATCATGAACAGTCCGTCATCAGATGCGGTGACGCTCGCCGAGCGCGCCTACCGGATTCGCAGAAACGCCTTGCTGATGGGCGAAGTGCAGGGCCAGGGCTATATCGGCCAGGCACTCGATATCGCCGATGTACTCGCAGTTGCCTACTTCGGCGCGATGCGCTACCAGCCCGACAACCCCGACTGGGAAGGCCGCGACCGCTTCCTGCTGTCCAACGGCCACTATGCGATCGCGCTTTACGCCGCGCTGTTCGAAGCCGGCTTCCTGCCACCGGAAGAACTCGAAACCTACGGCAGCGACGACAGCCGGTTGCCGATGTCCGGAATGGCGAGCTACACGCCCGGCATGGAGATGTCCGGCGGCTCGCTCGGCCACGGTCTCACGATCGCGGTGGGTCGCTGCCTGGGACTGAAGCGTAAGGGCTCAAACGCCTTCGTCTACACGCTCTTCTCCGACGGCGAACTCGATGAAGGCGCGATCTGGGAGGGCCTTATGTCGGCCGCTCACTGGAAGCTGGACAACCTGATTGCCATGGTCGACGTCAACAACCAGCAAGCCGACGGTCCCTCCTCGAAGATCATGGCGTTCGAGCCGCTCGTCGAGAAGCTCGAAGCATTTGGCTGGTTCACGCAGCGCGTGGACGGCAACGATATTGACGCAGTGAAGGCGGCCTTCGATGCTGCACGCAATCATCCGAAAGAGCAGCCCCGGATTATCGTTTGCGATACCCGCATGGGCTGCGGCGTGCCGTTCCTCGAAGAACGGGAAAAGAACCATTTCATCCGCGTCGATGCCCATGAGTGGCAACTGGCGCTCGCAGCACTCGAAGCAGGGAGACAAGCATGAGCGACACCACTCTCACCAGGAAGCCCCGCCTGAAGACCTCGGCGATGATCGCTTCTATTGCCGGCGAAGGACAAGTCACGCGTTCCGCACCGTTCGGCCATGCATTGGCCCAATTGGCCCGGGAGAAGAAGAACGTGATCGGCATGACGGCCGACCTCGGCAAGTACACTGACCTGCATATCTTCGGAAAGGAGTTTCCAGACCGCTACTATCAGATGGGCATGGCCGAGCAGTTGCTGATGGGCGCCGCCGCCGGTATGGCGCATGAAGGCGCCCAGCCGTTCGTGACGACCTACGCCGTATTCGCAACCCGTCGCGCGTATGACTTCATGCACCAGGCCATCGCCGAGGACAACCTCGACGTGAAGATCATCTGCGCGCTGCCGGGCCTCACGACCGGCTACGGACCGAGCCATCAGGCGGCCGAGGATCTTGCACTCATGCGCGCGATGCCGAACATGACAGTCATCGATCCGTGCGACGCGCTCGATACCGAGCAGATGGTGCCCGCGATCGCAGCGCATAACGGCCCGGTCTATGCGCGCCTGCTGCGTGGCAACGTTCCGGCCGTGCTCGATGAATACGACTATCAGTTCGAACT
Source organism: Paraburkholderia madseniana (assembly GCF_009690905.1). Classification (GTDB taxonomy): domain Bacteria; phylum Pseudomonadota; class Gammaproteobacteria; order Burkholderiales; family Burkholderiaceae; genus Paraburkholderia; species Paraburkholderia madseniana. The sequence continues at coordinate 637 of NZ_VOSW01000150.1, read as the reverse complement.
GGGCAAGGCGAAGCTGCTTCGCGACGGTGCCGAGGTGCTGATCATCTCGTCGGGCATCATGACCATGCGTTCGCTGGAGGTGGCGAAGTTGCTGGAAGCGGACAATGTGGGAGTTGGCGTGTTGCACGTGCCGACCATCAAGCCGCTCGACACTGAGACGATCTTGCGAGAGGCCCGGCGCACGGGTCGCCTGGTGGTGGTCGCCGAGAATCACTCGGTGATCGGTGGGCTTGGCGAAGCGGTCGCGACCACGCTGCTCACGGCGGGCGTCACGCCGATGTACCGCCAAATCGCACTGCCCGATGAGTTTCTCGGTGCGGGCGCGCTGCCGACCTTGCACGATCGCTATGGCATCTCGACCAACGTCATGGCCGATACCATCAAGGGCTGGCTTGGATGAGCCAACGGTGTCGTCCAGACGCAGCGGCACGGCGGACATTGCTCCGCCTGCGAGTGAAACGAGCCGTCTGCTAGCTTGAGAGGGGGACGGTGCGTCAGTTCCGTCGACGCACCGCTACCCATGTGCGTGAATGCATGTAAAGCGGCGGTACGTCGGGATCCTGGAGAGGGTCTTCCGTTAGGTGATTGATACTGGAGCAGCCAATGAACGCAATCAGAACACTCAAGCTCGCTGGTG
>NZ_VOSW01000014.1 GCF_009690905.1 Paraburkholderia madseniana | reverse complement strand
TGTTCTTGGGGCGTTGGCCTTTCCTTGAATTGTTAGTGGTCTATTAGCGTTGCCCCTGTGCGGGGCGGCACCTACTTCTCTTTGCCGGCTGCAAAGAGAAGTAGGCAAGAGAAAGCAGCTCAAACCGGTACTGCTAAGTGGGGGCCGTGGTTTGCTGCGGGTAGTGGTGCATCTGGAATCCGTGTTCTCCCACGTTTCGCGCTAGTGACAAAGGACTCATCAGCTCCCACTCCGCACTACGTGCGTCGCGGACGGGTCTGCATGGGAAACCACGGGCTTCGGTTGAGGTATGCGGGGGCCATCGGCTTCGCCTCGGCGACGCGCCTCCTCACTTATGAGCGAACTCCACTTCAAATGAAATTTCGACCAGTCCCACTTACACTCGCAGCGGCCATGCAATGACGAGTCACGGCGCCGGGCAAAACGCAAGAGCTCGAGCCCAAAAGCCCAAACGCGAGAGCACAAATGCAAGAGCACAAACGTGTGGGCGCGTGTGAGCTAAAACGTAGCGGGTGGTTTTGAGAAGTACGCTTCGGCGCGCGCAGCGCCGCCGGAAGTATGACTCCCTTGTCACTGACGTATGCAGGTGCACGAACACAGATTCCAGATGCACCACTACCCGTAGCAGGCCACGATGCCCACTTAGCATTAGCGGTTTGAGCTGCTTTCTCTTGCCTACTTCTCTTTGCAGCCGGCAAAGAGAAGTAGGTGCCGCCCCGCACAGGGGCAACGCTAATAGACCACTAACAATTCAAGGAAAGGCACTAAAGCCAGATCAAGGAAAGGCCAACACCCTAGGACCACTGACAAAAAGCGCCGCACAGGCAAAAAAACGCCATTTTCAACCCGCGCGCGCCCTACTGCGCCGCCAAGTCTCCGACGGCAATTCCTCAAACTGCCCCCGATACTCGTTCGAGAAATTCCCAAAATGCCAAAACCCCCACCGCGTAGCGACTTCAGTCACCGAAGCAGAACCTCGCAACTCACGCCGCACGTGATCGAGCCGAACAGCCCGTATATACGCTGAAGGATTCACCCCAAGCGTATCCTCAAACGCATACTGCAAAGTGCGCCGACTCGCGCGAAACCGAGCACATAGCTCGGCCACTGACAGCGGGCAATCCGGCGACTCTTCCACCAGCTCACGAACGCTGCGCACAAGTTGCCAGTTCCGCGCGGTACGCGCTTCGACATTCCCATGTGGATCCGCATCCCGCACTCCTTGCAATACCTCGGCAAGACCAAATATCACCGACTTCTCGAACGCCGCCGCCACGCCGCCATCATCGAGCAACGTCGGCGTCGCAGCCACGGCGTCAAGCAATTGCTTCAGCACCTCGCGAAAGCCCTGCAAGCGGACAGGATCGACATTCAATACGCCAGGCCTCGCGCCCAGCCGCAACCCAATTTCATCGAGCTGCGAGCGCAGTAAACGATCGCCAATCGCGCCAGGCTCGATCTCCAGATTCACCACCAGATGCGTGTCGGGCGATAAAAACTCAAACCCGCCATCGCCGGAAAACACATGCAGGCCGTCACGGTGACTCGTCTGCCCGCACAGCAGCGCATGCCCTTCGAGTTGAAATGGAATGCCCACGGCGAGCTTGGACCGCGCCACCTGGCCGCGTTGATAGACCGTGCGGTTCAGCCGCTCCACCAACACCCGCACGCCGCCCGCGGCGAACGAACTCACCGAGCCGTCGAAGGCGCCGCGCGAAATCTGGCAATAGCTTTGGTTCCACGCGTCGAGCAACATCGCCTGCTCGTCGATGTTCCGGCAACAGCGAATCTCGACGGCGCTGCTTGTCTGATTGACCGGCTGCATAGCTTCTCCCGATTCTACTGGCGCTCCCCGAAAAGCCTCGTGCCGGTCAGTGTATGCGAAAAAAAATTTACGTCGCAGTGTTGGAGCGACCCATCCGGGCCGCTCATGCGGCTTCCTGCGCCATGTCCGCGCAGATCACGAACACGGCGACCGCCAGATACGGCAAGCATTCAGGTTCAGATGTAATGAATTTGTCAGAAATCCGGATTTTTACGGGATTTTTACGTTTTTGCCAATTTTGGATAGTCGCCGCTTTTTGCCGCCCCTACTTTGTGCACAACGCAATGCAACACAACGCACTGGACACTAGAACGGGAGTCACGCATGAGCAGATCGGCAGGCAGGCTGGAAGGCAAGATCGCAATCGTGTCAGGCGGCGCGACCGGCGCGGGCGGCGCGGCGTCGCTGCTGTTCGCGCAGGAGGGCGCGCAGGTCGCCGTAGTCGATATCAATACCGATGCGGGCGAGGAACTCGTGACGCGAATTCGCGCGGCAGGCGGCACAGCCGAACTGTTTGCCGCCGATGTATCGAAGCGCGCAGCCGTGGACGCCGCCGTGGCAAACATCATGGCGCGCTTCGGCCGTATCGACGTGCTGTTCAACCACGCCGGCAGCATCGTCGTAAAACCGTTCGTCGATACCACCGACGAAGACTACGACTGGCTCATGAACGTCAACGTGAAAAGCATGTTCATGATGACCCGCGCGGTGCTGCCGCACATGCTCGCCGCGGGCGGCGGATCGATCGTGTGCACCGCGTCGATCTCGTCGGTCGCGGCCACGCCGCTCGAAGTGCTGTACTGCACGACCAAAGGCGCATGCGCCATGTTCGCGCGTTCGATTGCCGTCGAGTATCGCGACCGTGGCATTCGCTGCAACGCCGTATGCCCCGGTTTCATCGATACGCCGCATGGGCGTCGCGAAATCAGCGCGCTCGCGAAGTATGGCTTCGATGCGAGCGAAGCGGCGCTGTCGGTGCAGCAGGGCCGTCTGTGCGCGCCGGAAGAAGTCGCACGCGCCGCGCTCTTTCTCGCCAGCGACGACGCCAGTTTCGTCAACGGCGCACACCTGTACGTGGATAACTGCTTTACGGCTGCGTGAGCCGGTCCTTCGTCGCGCGGTCACGCCAGTTTGCCGCTTCGTCATAACCCTGTTCAAAGGATCGCGTCATGGACATCAACACGGCCGTGCCGTCGGCGGACCCCGCCGACAACGACGTCAAGCTGTTGCACAAGATGGGCTACGCGCAGGAACTGTCCCGGCGCATGGGGGCGTTCTCGAACTTCGCGGTGTCGTTCTCGCTGATCTGCATTCTGTCGGGCGGCATCACGTCGTTCCAGATGGGCTTGTCGGCGGCGGGCGGGGCGTCGATCGGACTCGGCTGGCCGCTCGGCTCGCTGTTCGCGTTGGTCGTGGCGGCGGCGATGGCGCAGATCGCATCGTCGTATCCGACAGCAGGCGGCCTCTATCACTGGAGTTCGATTCTCGGCGGCAAAATGTGGGGCTGGCTCACCGCGTGGCTGAATCTGCTCGGTCTCGTGTTCGTCGTCGCCGCGATCAACTACGGTACCTATGATCCGTTCTTTCGCACGCTGATCGCGCCGATGTTCGGTGTGAGTCCGGATTCGCTCGGCTGGTGGCAGCAGACGCTCTTTCTGACCGTGATCACCGCTTCGCAAGCATTCCTGAATCATCGCGGCATTCGCATCACCAGCAAGATCACGGACCTGTCGGGTTATCTGATCTTCGTGGTGACGGTCATGCTGGTGGTGTCCCTGCTGGTGTATTCGCCGGTCAAGATCGATCTGTCGCGGCTCTATACGTTCACCAACTTCACGGGTATCGATGGCGGCGCATGGCCCAAGCAAACCATCGCCATGGCGTTTCTGTCCGGCCTGCTGCTGACCGCTTATACGATCACGGGCTTCGACGCTTCCGCGCATACCTCGGAGGAGACGCATCAGGCGGCGCGCAATGTGCCGCGCGGCATCGTTGGCTCCGTGTTCTGGTCGACCACCTTCGGCTACGTGATGGTGTGCGCGTTCGTGCTGGTGATGCCGGATATCACTGCGGGGGTGAAGCAGGGCACCGGATTCTTCGAAGCGATTCTTGCACCGATTCCGGGACCGCTGCGCATCCTGATCGAATTGCTGATGTTCTTCATCAACTACGTATGCGGCCTCGCAGCCGTTACGTCGACCTCGCGCATGATGTTCGCGTTTGCCCGCGACGGTGGCTTGCCCGGCTCGAAGTGGCTGCGCAAGGTGAATGCGGCACACCGCACGCCGGGCGCTGCGATCTGGACCTCGGCAGTGCTGGCGATCGTGGTGACGTTGTACGGTGATGCGTTCACGGTGCTGAGCGCGGGGAGCGCGGTGTTCCTGTTCATCTCTTACGCTATGCCGATTGCAGCCGGTATTTTCGCCGAAGGGCGCACGTGGAAGGAAAAAGGGCCGTTCCAGTTGGGCATGCTGTCGAAGCCATTCGCTGTTGCAGCGGTGTTCGGCGCACTCGTGCTCGCCTATGTCGGCATGCAGCCGCCTAACCAGAAAGTGGTGTACGTGATTGTCGGTTTGCTCGCGATACTGCTGGCGATCTGGTACGGCGCGGGTGTGCGCAAGAGCTTTGCGGGCCCGCCGATCGGCAAGGTGTCGAAGGAGCGCGAGCAGGAGTTGAGCGGGATGGAGGGGCGACTGGGGGAAAGCTGAAGGAAGGCTGAAGCTCTGCGAGTGCGCGGCCAGACGCCGCTACCCATGTCTGAAAAAATAACGTCAGCCGGCCCTGAAGCCGGCTGACGTTTTTATTACATCTACCGCATGATGTGGCAGTTGCTAATTAGATACCGACGTATCCCACCGGCACCGTCGCGTTGGATTTGGCAACCGACGCGTTGTTCGACACCACATACACCGGCGATTCGGTCAGGTTGAGCGTGAGCGTACCGTTGCTGTAATTCGCGCTCGACGCATTGCCCATCATGTCGACCACCTTCACCGTGCCGCTCGTGCCCGGCGCATCCACCGTGAGGCTATACGGCACGCTATAGCTCGAGCTGAAGCCCACGCTGGCGTCCCACACGCTATTGTTGTGCGCCCACAAGGCGGTGATCACCGCGCCGTTGCCCACCTGCTGGAACGCGTAGGCGTAGACGCCGGTCGGCGTGCCGTTCACCGCTCCGAGCGTGTGCGTGCCATCGAGCGTGTGCGTCATCGCGCTGATCGCCATCGCAACCGGCTTCGGACTGATGTTCGTCGCGCCGAATGCGCCTTGCGCGTCGTTCAGGTCGAAGAACGTGCCGTAGCCGACTTCGCCCGGATAGTCCGCACCGTAGAACACGTAGGTCTGATCCGCGCCTTCACCCAGCGTGATGATGTGCATGCGTGCCGCGACCGCCGCTTGCGCGTACAGCACGTTCGCGCTCGGATAGTTCGGACCGTACGAGGTGCCGAGGTCGTAGCTGATGCCGGCTTCCGTCGAGAACAGCTTCATGCCCGTTCGGTAGTCGGTGGCCATTTCAGAGCGCAGAGCGCGCATCTGGCCGCGCAGCGAACCTGAGGCGGTCGACGGGTCACTGTCGTAGCGCTCCGGCGGATGCGACGGCGAAGTGCCCGCGTCGTAGTAGCCGTGCGTTGCCACCGCGTCGATGTATTTGCCGAAGCCGAGCGGCGCGAGGCGCTTCAGACGCGTCGTGGTCAGGCTCGGGAACGCATCGGCCGGGCCCATCACCACCGCGCTCGAATCGGTCGAATGGATGCCTTGATAGACGGACTGATACAGCGCGATGAAATTGGCGTCGGTGTCGGTCCAGAACTGGTTGGGCTCCCACGTCACCTGATAGTAGTTCGCCGACTGGGTCGGGAAGTACGCCGCGCGAATCGCGCTCGATTCCGTGCCGACGCGGCTCATGTAGCTCTGGTAATACGAAAGGCTGCTCGGCACGCTCGTGTCGTCCTGGAACGCACCGGTGCTGCTCGCCCAGGCAGGGATGCCGTCAAGACGGATCAGGCGCATCACGTTGCCGGTCTTGTAGAACGGATCGAGATTGTTCGCTGACGGATTGAAGGTGTTCGCTCCGTTCGGTTCCATCGTCGAGAGCTGGCGGTCGTCGATCGTCGACGAGATGCCGAGGTCGGCCAGCAGGGCGCCGTTGTCGTTCGCGCCCTGCATGCCGAAACGGTGCTGTTCCTGATGCGCGTAGGTGACCGCAGGCACGACCTGGGACAGGTTCGGCAGCACACCGAAGGTCGCGATGCCGACCGGGCGCGTGCCGGCCTGTGGCAGTTGACCGCCGTTCTGCGCCAGCGTGCCCGTTGCGGCGAAATAGCCGGCGAGCGTCGAGGTGCAGTTGAGCGCGATGGTCTTCGAACCGCTCGGGACGGCGGTGCTGCCGCTCGCCGCCACTCGACCGATGGTGTCCGTGACGGCCCAGTTCAGCGTGTCGGCGTTCGGTACGTTGGTGCTGAAGGCGAGCTGGAACGCGCTGCCGGAAGCGAAGATGCGTGTGCCATCCGCGCTGGGCGTGTCGGCGGAAATGGTGGCGCTGCCGGAGCCCGCCGAGACGGCCGGCGACGTGCAACTGAGTGTCGCGACGGTGTTGCCCGCGCCGTTCACCGTGGCGGTGCCGCCGGTGCTGCTGTTGCCGGCCGCAGTCGAGTTGGACGAACCGTTGAGCTGGGTTGTCGCGTTGCTGCTAGCACCGTTACCGCCGCCGCCACCACCGCAGCCCGCTAGCGCGAGAGAAAGTGTCGAGAGTAGGAGTAGTTGTGATTTCATCAATCTCTAACCAATGCGTTTTCTGAACATTCGTTGGGCTCTTCGCGCAAAGCGCGTTGGGAGACGGAACGAACATCGGGGTTCAATTGCAAGCCAGCCGATAACCGAGGCTTCGACACTGGCCGTCCTGGATGCGCAAACCATTCGTTCGCGCGAAGGTGTGATGCCTTCCCGGGTTGTCGGCCCCGAACGCATTTCTCTGCAGAGAAATTCTTATCGTACGAATCCATGCCACTCGTCATGGCGGATCTGGCGGAATCGGACGACCGGGGAAGGTGTGACGAAAACAACGAACGTCTTGAGGAACAGCGCAATCCACATCGAAGTGCTTGAGTCCATCGCGCCATTCGATGAACTTTTTACTGTCCTGTAAGCAAGAAAGGCTCTGATGGGAAGAATCGACAGCAACAATACGCATTAGTATGTTTAAAAGAAGTAACGAGTCGTTACGTATGAACATTGATGCAGTACTAATTGCATTGATCGCATCAAAAAATAGGTATGAGGGGATCAGTCTTTATCCGCCATGTGAAAGTGGGGTCGAAAAGATTTGTAACGGATGCCTAACTATATGAATCGGGATAAACCGCGGAGAAATGGGTGATAGCCCTCATTCCATAGCCGATTGAGTCTTGGAGATGGCGGAAAAGTGCTGGGCCTTCGGTGTAACGTTTCCTCGCGATAGTGACTTCGCGGCGGAACTGTCGCTGTTTTACGGAGACGAGGCTGCGTCCCGCGAAAGGGACGCGCCAGATAAACGACGATGGATGCCGACATTTTTTCGGGACCGGTACTTGCTGCTCGGCTTGTCCATCCGCTGCGCAAAAAAGGCGGTTATCCAGAGAGATAAATCGTGAGAATTCTTCAGTTGGTTCACGCACCGCGACTATCCGGGGCGGAAGTACTTGTAAAGGGGCTCGCGATTCAGCATCAGCGCGGCGGCCATGAGGTCTGTATTACGTCGCTGCTTCCCCAGCAGGACGATTTCGTCGGCATTCGTGCCGAGCTGGAAGCCGCGGGTGTCACCTGTCTGTTCCCGAGCAGCCCCCACGGCAGGGTGGGCAAATTGCTGCACCTGTATCGCGTGGTACGCCAGTTCCGCCCCGACTTCATCGTGGCGCATGCCACGCTCGCCGCACTCTATGTCCGGCTTCTGCCCGTGCACACACCGATCGCCTGGGTGATGCACTCCGGCGTCAACGACTTCGAGAACGGCGCGCTCAAGCAGGCCGAGCGCCTGCTGTCACGGCGGGCGAGAGCGATCATCGGCGTGTCGCAGAAAAATATCGACGACTACCTGCGAGAGATCGGCAAGCATCCGGCGATGGTTGTGATCCCGAATGGCGTTGACGCGTCGCTGTTCGCCGAAGACAACAACCCATCCGCACCGGATATCTCAGTGCCTGCGAAGCAGATCGTTCAGCTAGGCCGCTATATAGAAGGGAAGAGCCAGTTGGACACGATTCGCGCGTTCGAGCGTGTCGTGCAGAGCGAGCCTGAAGCGCGCCTGCTGCTGTGCGGAGTCATCGAGGAGATCCCCTATTACGAGGCGGTGGTGTCGCTGGTTCATCAGCTTGGCCTGGACAGCCGCGTGACGGTATGCGGGCCGCGCCTGGATGTCGCCGCGATCCTTCGCTCCTCGCGTGTCTTTGCCATGCCTTCGCGTTTCGAAGCGCAGAGCATTGGCTTTCTGGAGGCGCTCGCCTCGGGTATTCCTGTCGTGGCGAGCCGGATTCCGTCGTTCGGCTTCGCCAGCGGATTTGCCGGCGTCAATCTCGTCGACACGGCCGATCCGGAGGCCTATGGCCGCGCATTGCTCAAGGCGCTCGACATGCCGCGAGCGAACCGGCAACTGGCGGGATACACATTGCGCGACACGGCAGACCGCTACATGACGATCGCGCGGCAGTTCGTTCAGCCGCTGCGCGTTTCGACCTGAACCGCGTCGGGTCGATCGGCTCGCGCTACTGCGTCAACCGGTCGATCCGCACCGTCTCCGAGAACAGCCCCGGCAGTTCGCCGAGATCCTGGGCTGCGCCCAGGGCGAAACCATCGCCTACCGGATAGCGCGTCAGCGCCGGTGCGCCGCCGGTGAAATAGAAATCGCCGAGCGTCGCGTCGGTTCTTCGATAGAGCACGAGTGCCGCATTGCGCTTGTCACGCACGAAAGCCGGAAAGACATCCGACCACGACATGCCGCGCAAGGCCGCCGCCTGGACCGGCACGGCGTTTGCATCCGCTGTGTCGAGCGTGGCAATGTCGATGACCGCGTCCTCGTTCGTTCCGTCGAGATGCGGTGTCAGAAGAATCAGCGTATTGCTCGCTTTGCCGTGCACGGCCCCGACCGTCACTTTGACGAAGTCGGGCAGGAAACTCGCCGGCAATAGCTTGCGTTCGCCGACGGTCATGCGCGTGCCGTCGTTGGCGATTGGCGTGAGTGCGAGCCGGCCGTCCGCACCCTCCACCGCGACCAGTGACGCGCGTGATCCTGCAGTCTGGACTGCCAGAAGATTGGCGTTTTGCCGCAGGGTTTTTGCTTGTGCCATGAGCGTCGGCGCTGAGGCCACTGAGCCCGCTGAGCCTGTGGACGACGCCATCCAGAGGTCGAGCCCGCTATCGGCGCGTTTCTGTGCGATCAGCACGTCCGTATGTCCGGTTCCGCCGAAGTCCGCCGCCACATATTGCTGCGTCAACGCTGGCCTGAACTCGCGGCTGGTCTGAAGCCAGAGACGTGGGGCCTCGAAGCGCTCGCCTGTGCTGCGGAGCAACCAGAACGCGGTGCCACCCTGGCGCGCGGTGATGACCATCAGGTCCGCCTTGCCGTCGCCGTCGAAATCGCCGAGCAGGAAGCGCGCGCTATCGAAACACAGCTTGTCATCCGCGCAACTGGGCGCCGTGGCGCGAGGATCGAAAGGGACAGTGCCGGCGTACCAGAGGGCGGGGGGCGACGCTTTCACGAGCGACGCCGCGTACACGTTGAAGCCGGGTCCGTCGTGTTGTCGCTGCACATAGACCGCGGCTTGCTCCCCCGTGCCGCCAATGTCGCCGACCATCGCGGTTGCGAGCCGCAAATCGGTCGCCTGAGTGCGTTGCGTGGTCGCCCAACGGTAGCGTGTGGTGAGCAGGGTGCAGCCGCGCATGGTGAGTTTGGCGTCGGTTTCGCCAAGACAGTGCCGCAGCGGCGTGTAGACGAGGCCGAAGTCCCACGGCGTCCAGCGCTGCGCCATGTCCCATTGATCGCAGGTTTCGGAGATCAGATAGCCGTCGCGTTCGGCGATGCATTGCGAAGTCGCGACGCTGACGAGCGCGGCGTTGCGCGGATTGCCGGGATAGACAGTCACGGGATCCCAGCGCCATTGTTGCGTGGATGAGCCCGTGCACGCGGCGAGTGTCGGCGCCTGGCCGCTGCCTGCGGAAGTTAGACAACGGCTCGCCGCCGCGTTGAAGAGCTGAATGGGATGCGATTGGAAATCCGCGATGCGGCGATCGCTGCGATCGGCGAAGGCATAGCGTCGCGCGACCCAATTACCATTCCACTGAAACTCGCCGAATACATGCGAAAACTCGCTGCCGTCGACAGAAAAATAGCTGGCGACGATGTCGCGCTTGCGCTGAACCTCAGCCGCCGGCACATTACCGGGCCAGTCGCCGGTCGGATAGGTGATGTGGTATTCGATCGGCACGCTTTTGTTCAACGTCTGGGCGACGTGACGCGTGATGCGCGCGGCGTAGATGTGATCGGGATGCTCGAGAAACGGTACGGTGTCCGGATTGAGCGTGTAAATCTGCGACGCCCCGGCGAGTATCACTTTCAGTGTGGCCGACAGCGAGGCCCGATCGTATTGCACACGCACGGAACCGTCGGCGTTCATCGGATAGGTGGAAAGCGTGGCGTGCTGTTCCCACAGGAGGCCGAGCGGTTCGCGGCCGCCGCGCACGGCGCCGCCGGGCAGGCGGAATTCGAGCAGACGGACTTGCGGCTTCGCCTTCAGCACCATTTGATGCACGAGCTTGCCGGCGATCGGAATATTCGTTTCGATCCATTCGTCAGGCACCCCCGCCATGCGCGCATACGCGAGCCGCGAGGCCCGCTCGCGGGTCTGCACGTAAGCGAAATCCGCACCGTTGGCGCCGCCGATCAGATGGACGGTGGTGATGCACCAGCCGGCGTCGAGCCGTTCGCTGATGGCGGGGTCCACAAAAAGAAGATCGTCATCGAGGTGGGCGACGACCGTGACCAGCGTCCCGGCGCCGCAATTTGCCGCGCGCGCCGCACCGGAAAAGAGAGTGAAAAAAAGTAGCGCTAGAAAAGCAATGGATGAATCGCGAACGAGCCTGGCTGCCGATGATCGCATGTTTGATTCGAACCCTGACGGTGAGCTCGATCATACTGTACTGGCGTGGGCCGCCACGTTGGCGAACTCACAGTAAGCAGCACTTTGCGTGCCGGCAATGGGTCATGCGGATGGCGGGGCTGTTGGCGCGAGCGGTGGCCCAAACTCTGCCGCTAACGGAAGTAAGCCTTGGTGTTCTCGTGAACATCGGCGCGTGCGAGCAGCTCCGAAGGTGCTAGCCAGAGATAGTCGCTGTGCTGGTCGAGCCGGCCGACCGAGATGGTGCTGGTGAACTGCAGCGCATAGGCGAGCACGATGTAGTGCGTCGAGACGTCAGGCTCGGCGGCAAAATTGTCTTTGTAGTGGTGCTCGAAAACGCCCTCGAAGCGCGCGGTCGAGCGGTTCAGCCTGCCGATGCCCAATTCGGCGTCGGCAATGCGGGTGAACGCTGCGTCGAGCGTTTCGTCCTTATGAATGCGCCCGCCGGGAACGAACCATGTGCCGCGGGCAGGGCGATTGCGCCGGTGGCCGATCAACACGCGGCCCTCGGCGTCGCTGACGATCAGATCGATCGCGACCAGCGGCGTCAGACGCACCACGTCCAGGAAATCGATCTCGGTCAGCATTCCATCTCCTGCAGGGCGCGCGTCGCGTTGAGCGCGTGGTGATCGTGAGGCGATGCTGAAGGCGCTATTAGTCGCCATGGTGCTCATCATCCCGGGTGAGACGGCTTGAGACATTCGCCAGCAGCAGTGCGACCAGAATCGCGCCGACCGTGGCGAAGAGAAACGCCCCGACCATCCCGGCCAGCACCAGCATTGTCCATGCGAGGCCGTTCATTTCTCGGCTCCAGCGCGTTGATATGCATGCGAGGTAGTCTCCGTCTGGATTCTACGGGTGTAAGAAACGACCTGCCCTGTCACATCACGCCGAAGTATCGTCGCGTCTCGACAGTAAGCGTTGCCTATCGAAGGATCCACGGCGGCGCGCCATGCGCACCCCGCACTCCGCGCGGCACATCTAGCGAGGCACGTAACCCTCCGGAGTCGTGACCGCGTCCTTGAACACGCCGGCGTTGGCGGACACCACATAGATAGGCGTCGGCGACAGCTTGAGGCTCGCGACACCGTCGCGATACGGCAAGCTCGATGGGTTGCCCATCATGTCGAACACGGTCACTTCGCCCGACGTGCCGGGCGCGTCGACACGCAGACGATAGTCCGCGCTCTGGCTCGCGCTGAAGCCGGTTTTGGCATTCCACGCGTCGTTGTCATGCGTCCACAGCGCCGTCACGACCTTGCCGCCGCCGAGCCGGCGGAACGCGTACGCGTAGACGCCTTTGGGCAGACCTTTGAGGGGCCCGAGCGTATCCGTTCCGTCGATGATCCGCGTCATCGCCGCTACCGCGAGGGCGGCGGGTTTGGGGCTGATGCGAGCGGCGCCGTAGGCGCCATTCGGATGATCGAGTTCGAAGAAAACACCATAGCCGGGCGCGGCGTCCGGCATGTCCGCGAGGTAGAACACGTAGGTCATGTCCGCGCCTTCGCCGAGCAGGATGAGATGCGTGCGCGCCACGACCGCGGCTTGCGCATACAGCACGTTCTCGCCCGGATAGTTCTTGCCGTACGCAGCACCAATGTCGTAGCTGATGCCGGTTTCGGTGACGAACAGCGGCGCACCGGGTTTCAGGTATTGACGCAACTCGTGACGCAGCGCGCGCATTGCGGCGGGAAGCGCGCCCGGCACGGTGCCCTGGTTGCCTGGGTCGGCGACGCGCTCGGGAGGGTGCGACGGTGTCGTGCCGATGTCGTAATAGCCGTGAATGGTCATGCCATCCATATAGCGGCCGATCCCGAGCGGACCGAGACGGCGCATCTTCTCGACATTGACTTGCACCGAGGCATACGTCACACCCATCACCACGGCATGCGGGTCCGTCTGATGAATGCCCTCCCAGACGGCCTTGTACATCGCGACGAAATTCGCGTCGGTATCGCGCCACGGCAGGCCGCCGTCGGCGTCCGGTTCCCACGTCACCTGATAGTAGTTGTCGCGCTGTTTGGGGAAGTAGGTCATCCGCGTGCGGTTGGACTCGGTGCCGACTTTGGCCATGTAGTCCTTCATTTGCGCGAGCGAGGTCGGCGCATAGCTGTGCGTCTCCTTGCCGGTCGGACTTACCCACTGAGGAATACCGTCGAGCTGGATCAGACGCATGATGTCGCCGCGCCGAAAGTAGGGAAGCAACTGCTTGCTCGCGGGATCGAACGTGCCCGCGTTTTTTTGCTCTTCCATATACCAGTTGCGATTGTCGTTCGCCCACGAAAGGCCGAGCGCGGTATAGGCCGGGCGATAGCCGTCGCCGTCGCAACAATGCTGTAGAGGCGCCAGGTAGGCGGTGCCCTGTCCGCCGAATCGATGCAGATCTTCATACGGAAAGCGTACGGCGGGTAAGGCAGCGGAGGTGTCAGGCAGCACACCGAAAGTGGCGATCCCTGCAGGACGTGTGCCGCGCGATTCGAGCTGGCCGTGGGCGCGTTCCAGCGAAGCGGAAACGGCGAAGTAGCCGGCAACGGTCGAGGCGCAACTGAGGGTCGACAGCGTGGCGCCCGCCGCAACGGGGAAGCGGCCGCTGGCCCGCACGGCATTCCAGCTATCGCGGATCTGCCAGTTGAGCGTGTCGTTTTGCGTAGGTCGTGTCGTGAAGACGAGCGCGAAAGGTTTGTCCGCTGCGAACAGGCGCGTGCCGTCGCTCGGCGTGTCCGCTTCCAGCAGATCGCCGTTTGCGGCCGCGCGCACCTGCGAGGCGGGCGCGGCGCAGCGCAGACCCTGCCCGGGCGGTGCCTTCAATGAAGTGGGCACCGTGGCTGCAGATTCCGTCGCGGCGGCGGGCGCTGCGTCTTTTTGCGCCGGGACGGCGGCCTCGGCCTTGGCCGCCGTACTCGAATCAGCCGCAGTGACCGCAACCGCGCAGCGCTTCTCCACACCGGGTGCAGGATCGCCGAACACACCGTTATTGCAATCGGCGCTGGTCGTGAACGTCTTGATGACATGTTGCTCGACCGTGCCGTACAGCACGTCGCGCGTACCGCTGAACCGGCAGGTTCCATATTCCGCCGCGCATGCTGTCCACTTTCTGCCGTCGACCGTCAGATCGGCATTGCTTGCGCTGTCAGGACCGGCTGAAGCCGCTGCCGCACTACACGAGGAGGCCACGATGCCCAGCAGGATAAACGCCGCCGCCCAGGCGGCAACGCGCAGCACTAACGCGTGGGCGGCACAGGTGCCGAAGGGTGGTTGCAGCGCGCGATATTCGCATACATCAGACATGTGTTCCCCGTGTCGTTCGACGCATAGGTTCCGGCATGTTCCAACGATAAGGCGTCACCGGATGACTAGTTGACCAGGCCAGACCCGCCTCAGGCTACCTCGTGTCGCAATGTGTTGCGGAAACCGCATAGGCTATTTCCGCAATTCGATGGCGGAAACATACCGGCTCTCATCCGACAGAATCCGCCATTGGCCCGTCTATTGCCGGGCGGGCTAAAGTTGTCTTATTGCAGTGTTTCACGTTTGAAACATTAATCGTCGTGTTTATATTCTCCAGATCCTATAACAGCGAATTAAATAATTTTGTCTCTCGAAAAGTGCTTATATTAGAACCTGCTTTACATGTCTCCGCTGACCGAATATATCGTCAGAAGAAACCTCATCGGGCATCTGGTAAGAGCAATGAGTGGTGCAAGCAAGGCGGCTGCGCTCATTCTGACGACGTGATGGAAAGAAGTCACTTCAAATCCGCGAAATGATGGGCGGATCAAATTGCAACTCAAGCATTTCGAGTAGCGATTGTATGTGCGTCAACGCACAAAAAATCACATTAAATTAGCATTAAGATTCGCAGAATGTGAATTCATTCATATGCAGAATCGGCTTTT
Organism: Paraburkholderia madseniana; assembly: GCF_009690905.1. GTDB lineage: Bacteria > Pseudomonadota > Gammaproteobacteria > Burkholderiales > Burkholderiaceae > Paraburkholderia > Paraburkholderia madseniana. The sequence goes on along the minus strand of NZ_VOSW01000014.1, from coordinate 107,767 downwards.
AATTCATTGAAAAAATAGTAGTGGAGTGCTTGTTCCGAAAATCACTGGCTGGCCACCATATCGAAACGCCAACATGTCTGCACTTTCGGTCATGGCGGCTAAATGCTTGATTGGGGATGACTATGATGCACTGCACAGAACATTCGTCTGTGTAGGCGTTCAAGGTTGAAAAGTAGATCCGTATTCTGTTGAGAGGATGACTATGACCTGCGCGAGTCTCGAGTCTGCAATGCTGCGCTGGGTGCACGCACCGAACAAAGGTATGCGTCGCATCGCAATCCTGATGTTCAACGACTGCTCGCTGCAGGGCGCGGGCGTGGTTGCCGAGGTGTTTCAGGCTGCCAACGAACTGGCATCGTCCGGCTCGGGTGGCTGGTTGTATGACGTTTCCTTCCTGTCGGCCGACGGCGGCATGGTGACCTCGTCATCGGCACTGCGGGTCTGGACCGACGGGCTCGACGCGCGGCATTACGGCGGCTTCGACGCGTTGTATGTAGCCGGTGGCAAAGGCGCTTTCGCCGCAGCCGGCGACGAGCGGCTGATCGCCTGGTTACGGCGCGTGCGCCGCAACACCGGCATGATCCGGCCGATCGCGGAAGGGCGCGCGCTGCTCGAGGCGGCTTATGTGCCGGACATCAAGGAAAGCGCCGAATTCCACCAGCCGCAGTCGATGTCTTCGCGCCAGACCGAGCAGAACGGCGATGCGGGTGACCGGCTTGAATCGATGAGAAGCGCGCTCGCCATGATCAAGCGCGATCTCGGCGGCGCGACCGCCCGCACGGTGGCCGAGCGTCTGCTTGCCGATTCGTGCTCGAACCTCGCACCGCTGCTTGGTGAAGACGGCGGTTTGAGCCCCGGCGACAAAGTGCGCGCGGCGGCCCGCTGGCTGCAAGAGAATTGCCAGCAATCGATTTCGATTGCCGATGCGGCTCAGTTCGCCGCGATGAGCGAGCGCAACTTCCTGCGCCGCTTCAAGATGGAAATGGGCATCACGCCCTCGAGTTTCCTGTTGCATGAGCGCCTTGCGGTGACCTGCAGCCTGCTGACCGAGTCGGAATTGCCGGTGGACAAGATTGCCCGGCGCACCGGCATGGGTAACGGTGACCGCCTCGCGAAGGTCTTCCGCAAGCGGATGAGGATTTCCCCGACTGAGTTCCGGATTCAAAGCCGCCGCATGGTCGGCGGATAGCGCGCGCCGCGAACCGCGCTGAGCGCGCCCAACACGCAGTCGTTTCGTACCGTGCTTCGGTAAGTATTTCCTTGACCTCAAAGAATTATAAGGATTCCGAATATGTTGACTAAGGGATTTGTGAGCGCTGCGTCGGCGAACCCGGACGGCGCCAGTGCCGGGACCGCCGGTGCGCGTTGCGCGCGCATCGTCCCGGTCATTCTTGCGGGTGGCTCGGGCACGCGGCTGTGGCCGGTGTCGCGCGAAAACTTTCCGAAGCAACTGATCGACGTGGTCGGTTCCGACTCGCTGCTGCAGGCGACCGCGCGGCGTATGGACGGCTTTCCCGCCGGCTGGAACGTGGACGTGTCGCCGATCATCGTGTGCGGCGAAGAACACCGGTTTGTGATCTCCGAGCAGCTTCTGGAAAACGGCGTGGACGCGCGTCTGATCGTCGAGCCTGCGCGGCGCGATACGGCGCCGGCGTTGACGCTCGCCGCGTCGCTCGCGTGCGCGGACGGCAACGACGCGATTCTCATCGTGATGCCGGCCGACCATTCGATTGCGGATGTGCCTGCGTTGCAAGGCGCGCTGGAACGTGCGGCCAGGTACGCGGAACGGGGTTCGATCGCGACGCTGGGCGTGCCGCCGACTCGCCCCGATACGGGCTTCGGCTATATCCGCATCGGTGCGGAATTGCCCGACGGCGGTCATGCGATCGACGGCTTTGTCGAGAAGCCCGCCGAGGAAATTGCCGCGCAGTACGTCGCTGCGGGCACGTATTGGTGGAACGCCGGGATCTTCGTCGTGCGGGCACGTGTGTGGCTCGATACGCTGAAACGTCTGCAGCCTGAGATGCACGCGGCCTGCGAACGCGCATTCGCGAACGGCCGCACCGAAGGCGCGTATTTCCGTCCGCTGGTGGACGCTTTCCTGAGTTCGCCCGCTGACTCGATCGACTATGCCGTGATGGAGCGTCTCACTGATGTGGACGATGCGAGTGACGCGAGCGTCACGGATGAAACGGCCGCGACCCACGTCACCGACCCGCAGGAGTCCGGCGCGAATCCCTCCGGCGTCGTCGTGCGGCTCGATGCGGGCTGGTCGGATCTCGGTTCCTGGGACGCCGTCTGGGCCGCAATGGATAAGGACGCCAACGGCAACGCCGGGCGCGGCCGCGTGACGTTCGAAGGCGCGGTGTCGAGTTATGCCCATTCCGAAGGACGGCTCGTCGCCTGTGTCGGCACGACCAATGTCGTGGTCGTCGAAACGGCCGACGCCGTGCTGGTGGTCGACCGCTCGCACGTGCAGGACGTCAAGGGCCTGGTGTCGCGCATCAAGGCGCAACACGCACCCGAGGCCGATGCGCATCGCAAGGTGCGGCGCCCGTGGGGTTTCTACGATTCCATCGACCACGGCGAACGCTTCCAGGTGAAGCGCATCGTCGTCACGCCGGGCGCGAAACTTTCGCTGCAACTGCATCACCACCGTGCCGAACACTGGGTCGTCGTGCGTGGCACGGCGCTCGTCACGCGCGGCGAAGAGCAGTTCCTGCTGAGCGAAAACGAATCGACCTACATTCCGCTCGGTACACGTCACCGGCTCGAAAACCCGGGGAAAGTACCGCTCGAAATCATTGAAATCCAGTCAGGCACCTATCTTGGTGAAGACGACATTGTGAGGTTCAACGACAACTACGGCCGCTGCTCCTAACAGCGCCCCGGAATCATGTGCGGAAAAGAACGAACGGCAAGAACGAGGTAAGCAAAATGCGCAAGTTTCAGGATTTGCTCGCGCGAGTTTTCGATGTCGCGTTGGTACTAGTGGGTGCGGCGGTGGCGTCGCAGATTCGCTTTGATTACCTCGCTCAATCCGGGTTCTATTGGGCGCTCGTGATGTTTTCCGCCGCCTTTGCGCTGGCAATCTTTCCAGCGTTCGGTGTGTATGAATCATGGCGCGGCCGCTCCAAGCTCTCGCTGGCCGGGCAGGTGTCGCTCGCCTGGTTGATGGTGCAGGGCAGTGCGCTGGTGCTGATGTATTCGCTGCACCGCATCGACTTCGTCTCGCGGCTGTGGTTCTCGTATTGGACCGCGGTGACGGGCGGCCTGCTGATCGCTTACCGGCTGATCACGCATGCGGTGCTGGCGCGTGCGCGCAGTGCCGGTCTGAATCTGCATCAGGTCGCGATCGTCGGCAGCGGCTCGCAGTGCGACGCGATCATCCGCAGGATCGATTCGGCGCCCGGCACAGGCTTTCGCGCGACAGCCGTCTACAACACGCGCCCTGACGTGTCCGCTGTGACCAGCACGCGGGTCCCTGTCTGCGAGACGGTGGATGCGCTTGCCGACTACATTCGCAGCAACGATGTGCACGAGCTGTGGCTGATGTTGTCGCTCGCCGAAGAGCCCCTGATCTGCAAACTGATCAGCGAGTTTCGCGACGATCTGGTGAATATCCGCTTCATGCCGGACGTGCGCAGCATTGCATTGTTCGATGGCAGCGGCGTGATCGATCTGCTCGGCGTGCCGGCGATCAACCTGGTCGCCTCGCCGCTGTCGGCCAGTTCGATGCTGAAAAAGGAAATCTTCGACCGTCTGTTCGCCGCCACGGCGTTGATCGGCCTCGCACCGATCCTGCTCGCCATTGCGATCGCGGTGAAGCTCTCGTCGCGCGGCCCGGTTCTCTTCAAGCAGAAGCGTAAAGGCGCGGACGGCCGCGTATTCACGATCTACAAATTCCGCTCGATGCGACTGCATCACGAGCCGAAGGGCACGCTCAAACAGGCGACGCGCGACGATCCGCGCGTTACGCGCGTCGGCGCATTTCTGCGCCGCACGAGCCTCGACGAACTGCCGCAATTCTTCAACGTGTTGCGTGGCGACATGTCGGTCGTCGGACCGCGTCCCCATGCACTCGAGCACGACGACCTCTATCAGAAAGTGGTTGCCGGCTACATCAATCGCTATCGGATCAAGCCGGGCATTACAGGCTGGGCGCAGATCAACGGCTTTCGTGGCGAAACCGACCGCATCGAGAAGATGGAGCGTCGCGTCGAACATGACCTGTACTACCTGGGGCATTGGTCGTTCGCACTCGACATGCGGATTATCGGCGCGACGATCGTTGCCGGACTGGCGCATCGAAACGCCTACTGAGTACTAAGTAGTTAACAAGCACGCTGGGCGCTACCTCCCCCGAGGACAGTCCCTGGCGCAAGGAGGAAACACCATGAGCTCGCTTGGCATACGCACGGGAAGTCTCGTGATTTTCACAGTTACAGCACTGCTTTCCGGATGCGGAATCGTACCGGGTCAACAGATGATTACCCCAGCCGCGGTTCAGGACACGGGTGGGGACTACAGCACGGAAGCATCGCAGCAACAGCAGATTCCGATTACCGATATCAACCTCGCGCTGCTGCGCAAGATGAACACGACGCGGACGTCCGCGGCGCTGCCGCCGGAGACGACGGCGCTGTTCGGCAAACCGACCGCATACAAGGTCGGCCCGGGCGACGTGCTGCAGATCGTCGTGTGGGATCACCCGGAACTCGCCGCCGCGCTAGGCCAGCCCGCGCAGAATGCAAAGACGACGGATGCCGCGCCCGGTTTTCTGATCGACGAAAACGGCGACGTGCAGTTTCCCTATGCAGGCACGGTGCACGTGGCCGGCAAAGACGTCGGGGCGATCCAGAAGGAGCTGCACAAGCGCCTGAGCAACGTGTATCAGAAGCCTGAGGTGACGGTGCGGGTGGCCTCGTTCCGGAACGCGCAGGTCTATGTCGACGGTGAAGTACGCACCCCTGGCGCGCAGTCGGTCACCGACATTCCGTTGTCGTTGACGAGCGTGATCAACCAGGGCGGCGGCTTCAGCGCAAATGCGGATCGCAGCCGCGTTGAGCTGATCCGCAACGGCGTGACATATCCGCTCAACGTGGACGACCTGATCAAGCGCGGCCGCAATCCGTCGGACATCTACCTCCAGGCCGGCGACATCGTGCGGGTGGCTTCGCGCGAAGACAGCGGCGTGTATGTGATGGGCGAGGTCAACAAGCCGGCGACCATCCTGCCGATGCGCAACGGCACGCTGACGCTTTCGCAGGCTATTTCCGACAGCGGCAGCTTCGACTCGAACACGGCGGCAGCCAGACAGTTGTTCGTGATCCGCAATTCGACCAGCGAATCACCGCAGGTCTATCACCTCGATGCGACCTCGCCGGTGTCCATGATCCTCGCCAATCAGTTCGAGCTTCAACCGAAGGACGTCGTGTATGTCGGTCAAGGCGGACTGGTCCGCTTCAACCGTGTGCTGAACCTGCTGCTGCCGGCGATCAATGCGGCTGTAACGGGTGCCGTTCTTGCGAAATAACAACCGTGCAACGTGACCTTGAACCGCCGGGCTTTGTTGGGTGAACAAAATGGCAATTAATTTCGAAAACCGCTATACCGACGTGTCCGGACCGGACGAGCTGCACCTGTCGGACTATCTGCGCACGATCGTGAGAGGTTGGCGCACGATCGTGACGGTGACGCTGATCGCACTCGCGCTGGGGTGCGCGTATGCGTTCCTTGCGCCGCCGACCTATCGCGCGGATGTGCTGTTCCACGTCGAGGACAAGACGGCCAACGCCAACGCGAACGGCAAGGATTCCTTGCCGCCGCTCACCGGCATGTTCGACACCAAGCCCTCGACGGCGGCGGAGATCGAGTTGCTGAAGTCGCGTCTCGTCACCGAGGAAACGGTCAAGAACCTGCACCTCGACATTTCAGCTTCGCCGCGTTATCTGCCGTTTATCGGCGGGATGATCGCGGGCCTGGTGAACGGACATTGGGGCTTCAAGTTGCCTTCTTTCATCAACCTGTCGGGCTTCGCATGGGGTAACGAGAGCATTGCCGTGTCGCGCTTCGACACGTCGAAGGACTTTTACGACACGTCCTTCACGCTGATTGCGGGCGATGGGGGTTCGTACGTGCTGCGCGACAAGAACGGTATCGCGATTCTCTCCGGCCGCGTCGGCGAGACCGTGGAAACCGACACCGCCGACGGCCCGATCGCGTTGCGTGTCGACAAGCTGGTCGGCGAGCCTGGCGCGCGTTTCGAACTGCAGCGCGCCTCGACGCTGGGCACCGTGGACCGCTTGCAAAAGGCGCTCGTGGTGGCCGAAACCACGCTGCAGTCCGGTGTGATCCGCACGAGCCTCGAAGGCGGCGACCCCGCGCTGACCGCGGCGATCGTCAACAGCATGGCGCGCGAATTCGTGCGTCAGGACGTGGAAAGCCGTTCGACCGAAGCGGAGCACATGCTGGCCTTCCTCGACCAGCAACTGCCCGGCTTGCGCAAGGAACTCGACGACGCCGAGCAACGCTACAACAAATTCCGCAACGCGCACGGCACGGTCGATCTCGGTGAAGAAAGCCGCCTGTTGCTCCAACAGGTCGTGGACAACAAGACGAAGCTGCTCGATCTGCAGCAGCAACGCGCGGAGATGTCGCAGCGCTTCACGGCGAATCACCCGGCGGTAGCCGCGCTCGATGCACAGATCGCGGCGTTGCAGGGCGCGGCGGCCACCATGAACCGCAGCGTGGCCGTGATGCCGGATACCGAGCAGACCGCGTTGCGCCTGCTGCGCGACGTGCACGTCGATACGGAGCTCTATACCAATCTGTTGAACAGCGCGCAGCAACTCCGGGTGGCGAAAGCCGGCCAGGTGGGCAACGTGCGGGTGGTGGACTTCGCCGAAACGCCTGACGAGCCGGTGCGCCCGAAACGCGTGCTGGCGATCCTGATCTCGCTCGGCGGCGGCTTGCTGATCGGCATCATGCTGACCTTCTTCAAGCGCGCGATGTACGGCGGCGTGGAACGTCCGGACGAACTCGAAGCGGTGCTCGGCGTGCCGGTGTTCGCGATCGTGCCGCGCAGCCAGACTCAGTTGCGTTTGCAGGAAAACGTCATGCTGCGCCGGCGCGGGCTGCATGTCCTCGCGCAGCAGGCGCCGGAAGACATCGCCGTGGAAGGCGTGCGCAATCTGCGGACCTCGTTGCAGTTGTCGCTCGATCACGCCGAGAACAACGTCGTGATGATCACGGGTTCGCGGCCCGACACCGGCAAGTCGTTCCTGTCGGTGAATCTGGCGGCGCTGGTGGCGTCGGCGAACAAGCGGGTGCTGATTATCGACGGCGACATGCGGCGCGGCGACGTCCATTCGCATTTCGGCATCGCCCATCAGCCGGGGCTCTCGGACGTGCTGAGCGGTGGCGATCTCGCGTCGATGGTCCAGCGCGACGTGCTGCCCGGACTCGACGTGCTCGCCAAGGGCACGCTGCCCTCGCATCCGTCTGAATTGCTGATGAGCAAGCGTTTCCAAACGATGCTCGACGAGTTGAAGTCGCACTACGACATCGTGATCGTCGACACACCGCCGGTGCTTGCCGTGACCGACTCGACGGTGATCGGCAAGTACGCCGGCACGACGCTGCTGGTGGTGCGCCACGGCCGCCATCCGCTGAACGAGATTGCCGAGACGGCCAAGCGGCTGCTCAACGGCGGCGTATCGCTCAAAGGCGTGCTGTTGACCGATGTGCCTCAGGAAGGGGCATTCCTCGGTTCCGGCTATCAAGGCGGTTATTACGGATACGACAGCATTGCGGGTTGAAATGGCGGCCCCATGACGGGGCCGGCCATTCGATCGTGGTGTTGCACTGGGATCTCAAAGTTCAACGAGGGGAGGGGTTCATGAAACGCAAGGTCGCGCTGATCACCGGCATTACTGGACAGGACGGGTCGTATCTCGCCGAGCTGCTGCTCGCCAAGGGTTACGACGTACACGGCATCAAACGCAGGTCATCGCTGTTCAATACGGACCGGATCGATCATCTCTATCGCGACCCGCACGACCCGGACCAGCGACTCTTCCTGCATCACGCCGACCTGACCGACTCGACTAGCATCCTGCGCGTGATTCAGCGTGTGGAGCCCGATGAGATCTATAACCTCGCGGCGCAGAGCCACGTGGCGGTTTCGTTCGAGGAACCAGAATACACCGCTAACGCGGACGGCCTCGGCGCGTTGCGGATTCTCGAAGCGATCCGCATTCTGGGGCTTCAGCACAAGACGCGTTTCTATCAGGCCTCGACCTCGGAACTGTACGGCCTCGTGCAACAGGTGCCGCAGTCCGAGACCACGCCGTTCTATCCGCGCAGCCCGTATGCGGTCGCCAAGCTGTTTGCGTACTGGACCACGGTCAATTACCGCGAGGCGTATGGGCTCTATGCCTGCAACGGGATTCTGTTCAATCACGAATCGCCGGTGCGTGGCGAGACCTTCGTGACGCGCAAGATCACGCGCGCCGTGGCGCGCATCGCGGTGGGCATGCAGAAGACCTTGTATCTCGGCAATCTGTCGGCGTTGCGCGACTGGGGCCATGCGCGCGACTACGTCGAGATGCAATGGCGCATGCTGCAGCAGGAACGGCCGGAGGATTACGTCATCGCCACTGGCGTGCAGTACAGCGTGCGCGAGTTCGTTCAGCATGCCGCCGCCGAGTTGGGCGTCACGGTGCGTTTCGAAGGCTCCGGTGTGGATGAAGTCGGCATTGTCGACAAGGTGGAAGGGCGCGAAATCAAGATGTCGCCCGGCGATGTGATCGTGCGTGTCGATCCGCGCTACTTCCGGCCTGCCGAAGTCGAGACGCTGCTGGGCGATCCGTCGAAAGCCCATGCGCAGCTCGGCTGGAAGCCGACTACGCCGTTCAGCGCGCTCGTCAAGGAAATGGTGCGCTCGGACTATCAGATTGCGAGACGTGACGCGCTTGTCACGCTGGCCGGTTTCACGGCGCTGGAACATCACGAGTAACGGCGATGAACAAACAAGCACGCATCTTCGTGGCGGGCCACCGTGGCATGGTCGGCTCCGCGCTGGTCCGGCGGCTCAATGCCGAGGGCTATCAAAACGTCGTCACACGTTCGAGGGCGGAACTCGACCTCACGGATCAGACCGCTGTGAACGGCTTCTTCGAGCGGGAAAAGATCGACGTGGTGCTGCTCGCAGCCGCGCGCGTGGGCGGCATTCTCGCCAATGCGTCGCAGCCGGGCGAGTTCATCTATGAAAATCTGGTGATCGAAACCAACGTGATTCACGCCGCGTATCGCGCGCAGGTGGAGCGGCTGGTGTTCTTCGGTTCGTCGTGCATTTATCCGAAGCAATGTCCGCAGCCGATCCGCGAGGAGTATCTGTTGACCTCGCCGCTCGAACCAACCAACGACGCCTACGCGATTGCGAAGATCGCCGGCCTCAAGCTGTGCGAGGCATACAACCGCGAATACAACACACAGTACGTCTCGTTGATGCCGACCAATCTGTACGGCCCCAACGACAACTACGACCTGAACAGCAGCCATGTTTTGCCGGCTCTGCTCAGGAAGGCGCACGAAGCGAAGGTGGACGGCTCCGCGACCTTGACGGTGTGGGGCTCGGGCACGCCACGCCGCGAGTTTCTGCACGTCGACGATCTCGCCGCGGCCACGCTCTTCGTGCTCGAACACAACGTGACAGAAGGCCTGTTCAACGTCGGGGTGGGTGAAGACCTGTCGATTCGCGAACTGGCCGAATGTATCTGCAAGGTGGCCGGCTTCGAGGGTGAGCTCGTGTTCGACGCGTCCAAACCCGACGGCACACCGCGCAAGCTGCTGGACGTCTCGCGGCTCGCGCAAATGGGTTGGCACGCGACCATCGGCCTCGAAGAGGGCATCACGTCCACGTATCGGGAATTCGTTGAATTACACGCCGGCTCGACCGCCGCCGCCGTCATGCACGTTTAGGCGCGCATTGAAGGGCTGCTGGGCGCGATTCCGGCAATGAGGGAGCGCGTGGAGCGTTCGCACGAATAGCGTGCAACGCACACAGGGACGATTTTCGAGGAGTGGCATAAAAATGACTGCGTCAGTCACGATCTTCCACAACGTCGTATGGTCGCGTCACAAGGGTGTCGTGTTCTCCGCCTTGCATAACATCTCGGCATCCGGCGCGATTCGCTACTCGATGGTGCAGATTGCGGATACGGAGCACGACCGTATTGGTTTTTCGGACGTCGACTATTCGTACCATCGCTATCCGATGCACAAGCTGTTCGACGGTTGCTACGAAGATGTGCCGACGTTGAAGATGATCGCGCGGCTCACCTGGGAAGTGTTGCGGACCAAGTCGGATCTGATCGTCCTGCCGGGTTACCACCGTCCGGAATACTGGGCGATGCTGGCGGCGTGCATCGTGACCGGCAAGCGGCGCGCGGTGTTCTGCGATTCGACCGCGCGTGACCGGCCCAAAAAACTGCTGACGTCGATTCCGAAGCGTGTGTTCTTTTCGCTCTGCGACGGCTATTTCGGTTTCGGTGAACGTAGCCGCGAGTATCTGGAGTCACTCGGCGCGAAGCGCGACAAGATTTTCGTGCCGTGCCAGGCCGCGGCAATGCCTGGATCGTTTGCACCGGAGCGCGCGCTGGTCGAGCGGGTTGCGGCGCGCGCCGGCAATCCGCCGGTGTTTCTGTACGTGGGCCGTCTCTCAGAAGAGAAGGGCATCGGCACGCTGATCGAGGCGTTCGCCGGCTTGCGGCGCCGCATTCCGGCGGCGAAGTTGCGCATTGTGGGCACGGGACCGATGGCGGACGCGCTGCACGCGAAGGTGGCCGATCTCGAACTGGGCGACGCGGTAGCTTTCGCCGGCAGTTTGCAGGACGAACCGCTCACCCGCGAATACTACGGCGCGACCTGCATGGTGCTGCCGAGCTATAGCGAGCCGTGGGGACTCGTCGTCAACGAGGCGCTCGCGCATGGTTGCCCCGCGGTGGTCAGCGAGAGTTGCGGCTGTGTGCCGGAACTGGTGATCGATGGCGTGAGCGGCTATGCATTCACGGCGGGCGATGTCGCCGGACTGCAGCGCACGATGCTCAAGGCGATGGAGGCATTCGCCGACGCCGGCGGCACGGCGCGCCGCTGCATGGATGTGATTCGCCGTTTCGATCCGCCTTCTGCCGCCGCCAATATCGCGCGTGGCTGCGCGCTGATGCTGAGCGACTGAGGCGCCTCACGGCCCCGTCGCGCATGCGAAGCTCTAACCCGTCCTGGCAGCCACAATGAAGATTCTGATCTACGGCCTCAATTACGCGCCTGAACTGACGGGGGTGGGTAAGTACACCGCGGAAATGGCTGTGCTTCTGGCCAGACGCGGCCACGAGGTTCGCGTGGTGTGCGCGCCGCCTTATTACCCTGAGTGGCGCGTGGCGGCGAACTATGTGTCATGGCGGTATCAGCGCGAAACGCGCGACGGTGTGACGATCTGGCGCGCGCCGCTGTGGGTGCCGGCGCGCCCGAGCGGGCTGAAGCGGATGCTGCATCTGGCGAGCTTCGCGGCGAGTTCGTTGCCGCTGCTCGCCCGGCAGGTGCTATGGCGCCCCGATGCCGCGATGCTGATCGCGCCGACCCTGATGTGCGCGCCCGCTACGCTGGCGCTCGCGCGTCTCGCGGGCGCGAGTGCGTGGCTGCATATTCAGGACTTCGAGGTCGATGCCGCTTTCGATCTGGGTCTTCTGAAAAGCTCGCTCGCAGCGCGCGTGGCGCGCTGGATCGAAAGCACACTGCTGCGCCGCTTCGATACCGTATCGTCGATTACGCCGCAGATGGGTTTGCGCGCGGCGGTCAAGGGCGTCGAGCCTTCGCGGGTCGTGTGCCTGCCCAACTGGGTCGACGTGTCGACCATCTTTCCGCTGACGCGCGCGAGCGACTACCGGCGCCTGTTGGGCATTCCGGCCGGCCAGAAAGTGGTGCTGTACTCGGGCAACATGGGCGCGAAACAGGGCATCGAAACGCTCGCCGATGCGGCGGCATCGCTCACCGCACGTACCGACCTCACCTTCGTTTTCTGCGGCAGCGGCGCGGCGAAAGAGAGTTTGCTCCAGCGCTGCGCAGGATTGACGAACTGCGTGTTCATTCCGCTGCAACCCATGGAACGTCTGAACGAACTGCTCAATCTCGCCGACATTCATGTCCTGCCGCAACGCGGCGATGCGGCGGATCTGGTGATGCCCTCGAAGCTCACCGGCATGTTCGCAAGCGGGCGCGCGGTGGTGGCCATGGCGCGGCGCGGCACGGGTCTCTACGACGCGGTGGCACCGCGCGGCGTGATCGTGCCGCCGGATAACGTCAAGGCTTTGGCGGCGGCGATCACGGTACTGGCAAGAGATCCCGAACGCCGTGCGGCGCTGGGTAAGGCTGCCCGCAATTATGCGGAGCGCGCGCTATCGCCGGAGTCGACGATCGGCACGTTCGAAGCGCGGCTCGCGACGCTGGTTCATGGCGCGCGTGGTTCACGTGGCTTAAGTGGCACGCATGCAAATGGGGAGACGCCGTATTTCGGTGTTCCGAGGTCTTCAACCTCCCCGACCCGGCGGCGCAAGCCGGCTACAACGGAGGAAGCCGCGCCGGATTGATCCGGTACGCGGCCATCTCATGAATGCGATATCACCACGGGGATTTGTAGACGGCGTGCTTGCCCGCATCGAACGGATCGGCGTAAGTGGTTTTCGCGGCGCCATCGGGCATCAGACGGGCGGCCGCGTTCGGACCGCCTGGCTGACCGGCCGCGCGCAGCTTGCCGTTGCCGGCGGCCTGCGCCTTGTTGGGCTGCTTGCGCACGGCAGGCTGCGCTCCGCCCAGCACCGTCATGCGTTGTTCGTCGAGCAGGGCCGCCTGCTGGGCGTCGGCGGTATTGCCTTGCTGCGCGTCTGGCGAGCCGTAGTCGCGTGGGGCGCCGAGCAACTGCGCTTCGCTGTTGCGATGCGCCGCACCCGGGTTGGCGCGCGCTGCGGGGGCGGGGGTGCCGTAGCTGGTCGCAGCCGTAGCGGCAAGGGCCGGCGCAGCGGGCGCGGGCGCTGCTGCGTTCTGCGCGAGCGCCGGTACGGCATAGGTCGCGATGGCGAGAACCAGCGGGGGTGTTATGTGCCGAAACGAGATGGTCATCGCATGCCCCAGGAAGATGCGGTCGCAATAGCGCTATCGTGCGCCAACCAGTACGCGTGCAGCCGCCAAAACGCTTGCTCGTACGGCCATGAAGCAGGCTTCAGTAAGGAGTCGCAACATAATGTGAGTGTGACGCAGGGGTATGTCGATTCCCGTTCGTGGTTTGGAGAAATCTGATGGGTAACGCCGCCGACGATCCGCAGATCGGGCGTATGCCGGAAGTCGAAGGCGTTCGCGAGGATGGCCGTGTCATCGATCTCAGTCTGGCTGGAAAGGGGAACTATCGCGCGAAGCGCGGTGCCCTGATCGAGCTCATCTGGTTTGTTGTTGAAGCCTGCGTGATCAACAACAAGCTGCTGCCGCTCTCGTCGGTCAGGGTTGCGTTGTTACGCCTGTTCGGCGCGAAGATCGGCACGGGTTGCCGCTTCGTGCATCCATTGCGCGTGAAATCGCCGTGGAACCTGGAGGTGGGGGATAACTGCTGGTTCGGCGTCGACGTCTGGATCTACAACCAGGCGCAGATCCGCATCGGCTCGAATGTCTGCATTTCCCAAGGGACGTTCCTCAGTGCCGGCTCTCACGATATGAGCACGACGATGGATCTGCACGTCGCGCCGATCGTCATCGAGGACGGCGTCTGGATCACGTCGAAATGCGTTGTGCAGATGGGTGTGACGATCGGCCGGTCCGCCGTGGTGACACCCTTGTCCGTCGTGCATCGTTCGCTCGATCCAGAGGGCGTGTATGGCGGCAATCCATGTCGTTTTATCCGGAACCGCTTCGATTCCGTGACCTGAAGCACAGAGAGAGAACCGCAGCGTTTATACGCTGAGGAGGCCAGGTCGTTGACAAGCCGGAATGTCGGCGACCGCAATCGGATTGTCGATCGATGCCCTTGATCGACACCTGCGGCGACGCCGATGATGCGTTCGGCAACGACGTGTGCGTGGTTTGCTTGCCAGCCCCGGTTGGATGAGTAGCCGGTTTGACGCACTCAGACATGCATGAAGAAGATGGGGAGTAGGGATGTTCATCGATACTCGCACTGTTGAACACAACACGGTCATTGAAACGACGGTCTGCATCATTGGCGGAGGGGTCGCCGGGATTACGCTTGCGCTGGAGATGTCGAGGGCGGGGGTCGACACCTGCATGCTCGAAAGCGGGGGCTTCGGGCCGGATGACGAAACCCGCGACCTCTATCGCGGCGAGAACGCCGGGCTTCCCTATTCGTTCGCGGACGGCTCGCGCAGCCGTTACTTCGGCGGCAGCAGCAACTGCTGGGGCGGCTGGTGCCGTCCGCTCGATCCGTGGGACTTCGACAAGCGCGACTGGATCCCGCACAGCGGCTGGCCGTTCGGTCTCGACGAACTGGCGCCGTACTACGCGCGTACGCATGAACTGCTGAAGCTCGGCCCGCAGAATTTCGACCCCGCCTACTGGGAGCGCGAGATCGGGCGCCATGACGTGCGCCGCATACCGCTTGCGACCGGCGATATGCGCGATACCGTCGCGCAATTCAGCCCTCCTGTGCGTTTCGGCAAGGCCTATCGCGACGAGCTGTCGCGTTCGGCGCGGGTGCGCGTGTTTCTGCATGCGAATGTGCACAATATCGACGCCGATGCTGAGGGCACGTCTGTTGCGCGGCTTCAGGTGGCGACCATCAGTGGACGAAAAATGACGGTGACCGCGAGGATTTTCGTGCTCGCCACGGGCGGCATCGAGAATGCGCGGCTTCTACTCGCTTCGAACAACGTGCAGGCGGCGGGACTCGGCAATGCCAACGATCTGGTGGGCCGTTACTTCATGGATCATCCGCGGATGATGTCCGGCAAGGTGCGTTTTCGTCCGGGCAACGCGCGCAATAAGCTGTATGACATCAAGTATCACTATCAGAATGCCGCGGTGTCCGCGCACGGCACGAAGATCTCCTCACAGTTCGCGCCGAAGCAGGAGTTGATGGAGCGCGAGAAGCTGCTGAACTCGCGCGTGTGGCTTTATTCGCGCTGGTACGGTGAAGGAACGGCAGGATCCGAGGCCCTGATCCACTGCAAGGAAGCGCTGTTGCAGAAGGACCAGCCGGGCCGCAGCCTGAAAACCGATATCGCCACGATGATCGCGCATCCGCTGCACACCGTGGGCTACGGTTTGACGCGGCTTTTGCAATGGCCGGCGTTGATCACCGATGTGACCTTGCAGGCGATCGTCGAAGCGGTGCCCGACCCCGATAGCCGGGTCACGTTGTCGGCCGATAAACGCGACCGGTTCGGCATGCCGCGGGTGAAGGTGGAGTGGCGTCTGGGCGAACAGGTGCAACGCACCTTCGACAAAACCTTCGCGTTGCTCGCGCAGGAGTTGCAGATGGCGGGCATCGCGGACGTCGAACTCGACGCGCCGCTCGAAGGCCGTAGCTGGCCGGCGAAGCTGGAGGGCACGTGGCATCACATGGGCACCACGCGCATGCACGATTCGCCACGTGAAGGCGTGGTCGATCGCGATTGCAAGGTGCATGGGATGAGCAATTTTTATGTGGCGGGCAGCTCGGTCTTTCCAACAGTCGGCGCCAACTTTCCGACCATCACGATCGCCGCGCTTGCGCTACGTCTTGCGGGTCATCTGGTGCGGCAACTCGATGTCCCGGATATCGTCGGCGATACGCGGGGCGACGCCGCCAACAGTTCCCTGATGTCGGTCCAGACGCAGCAGCCTCAAGTCGAAACCCTGCCGATCGCAGCCTCGACCTTGACGCCGTTGATGAAGGAGCAGTGAAGAACAACCGGTGACAGTGCGCGCCTCGTGGCGCGCGCTGTTATCCCAACGTCACCGGCTCGGTTGAGTCGTGGCTTCGCGCAGCGTGGAGAGCGTGTTTTCGCGCGTTTCGCCGATGCTGCCTTTCGTTTCCAGCAGCGCGGTCAACGCGCTGACCATGGTTTCGACCCGGAAGCGTGCTTCGAAAGTGCGAGTTGCCTGAGCGCGCATGGCGGCGCGTGCGGTGTCGTCGAGCTCGAGCCAGCGCACGAGATTCTTTTCCGTACCGTCTACTGTGTCGGCAGCCACCATTCCCGCGCCGTCCGCTTCGATCTCGCGCCACACGTTGACCTTGTCGGAGATCAGCGCCGGCAGTCCGCAGCCGAGCGCTTCGGCAACCGCTACGCCGAAGTTCTCCTGATGCGAGGGCAGAACGAACACGTCGCTTGCATGGAACGCGCCCCACTTGAGATCACCTTGCAGCATGCCCGGCAGGCTGAGGCGGTGCGCGATGCCGGCTGCCTGAGCCTGGGCGCGCAAGCTGGCCACCCAGCCGGTCTCGTCGGGACCCGCAATCATGAGATGCAGCGACGGGTCGCGGCCGGCGATACGCGCAAACGCATCGATCAGCAGATCACAGCCTTTCTTCGCGTGCACGCGGCCGAGAAACAGCACGATGCGTTTGCCGCGCAAGCCGGGCACGGCTTGCAGGAACGCTTCGCGCAGAGGCTCTATGTCGAGCGGCGGCACGGTCGCGCCGTACGGCACGATCCGCTCATGCGCCCGGTACAGCCAGAACGATTGACGGGCGCGCGCACGTTCTTCCTCCGTCGTAAAGATGACGGCGCGTGCATCGCGCAGTACCCGGTATTCGGCCCACGGCCAGTACAACCACTTCTTCAGATGCTTGAGCGGGTAAGCCTGTTTGAACCAGGGGTCGAGCATGCCATGTACGTACACGTAGTAGGGCACGTCGCTTTGGCGCAGCGCTTTCCATGCCGCGAAGCCGTGGTACTGCCACAAGCCGTGCACGATGACCGCGTCGAAGCGCTTCGCGTTGCCGGCGAGCCACGGCGCGAGTGGCGCGCTGTAGCTATAGCGGCTGTTGACGGGGCCGAATGCGTGGACCGGAAACGGAAAGGACGCGAGGTAGGCGTCGCCGGGCGCATCGCAGGTGGCCACTTCGATTTCGTGCCCGGCGTCCTGCATCGCCGCGCCGCTGCGGCGAACGCCTTCAACCGGGCCGCCCGCGCGGGGATCGACGCTTGCAAGCAAATGGAGAATTTTCATCGGACGATATTCCGTCGATTGGCGTTTTGCGTCGACGTGGGGCGCGACACGAGGGCGCCGAACTGGCCGGCGCCGGGTGCGGTGCTTGCCGCGTGCGAGATGCCGAGGGTCGTCGCGAGATCCGCGCGACCCATGCCGGGCTGGATCCTGCCCGGCAATTCAGGCATGGCGGCTGGGTGCAAATGCGGGGGCGTAGCTGGGCGTTTCATCCGCGCTGGCAGTGCGCGCTGCAATCGCGCGTGCGTGGCGATCATCAGGCCGAGGGCAACGCCGAATATCAGTCCGGAGAAACGCGGCCCGAGCGGATTGCCACCGATCGACGTAGCCGGCAGCGCGGCGAACAGCATGATGGCGCGGCCTAATACCGGAAGCATGGGCGCGTCGGGAACCACCACGCGCCAGTAGCGGTACGAGAAAAAGCAGATTGCCAGCGCGGCCAGGGTCGCCAAAGGCATGGCGATGCCGAACAGCAGTCCGCCCGCGAAGAGCTGATAGACCCAGAAATTATGGCCCGCCGGCCATTCGTTGATCGCGTAGAAGTCTTTCTCGCTGATCTGGCCGGCAAGGTCCGGCAGGTAAACGGGGGAATAACGGTAGTAGTGCCCGTAGCCTTCGCCGAACAGCAGCGTTTCCGGCGACGCCGTCACCTGGTCGTACTGATCGCGCATCTCGGCGAGACGGGTGATCGTGGTTGGATCCTTGCCGGTGACGGTTTCCTCGGACGCGAAAATGCGCTGCGTCCAGTGTTCGGTGACGGTCGGGAAAGTGACTGCCACGATGCCTACCACGCCGGCCAGTACCGCGCCGGTCATTACGCTGCGGGCGGCCGTGCGCCAGACAAGCTGGATCGACGGTGCGCTCAGTGCCATCGCGAACAGGAACAGGAAGACCGTGCCGATCATCAAACTGCGCGTCACGCTCAGCAACTCGACGATCACGCTGACCGCGAACACCGCGATGGTGAAAAACGAAAAGCGTCTGGCGACGACGAATTCGTGCAGTAGCACGGCTTGTAGCCCCAGCAACGTCACGGAGATGATACGAAAGCGCGCATCTTCGAGGTCGCCGCTCGTGGCGAGGCCATAGGCGAAGGTGAACAGGAGACAGATCACGTTGGAAACGAACAGGGCTTTCTCGAACTGCGAGATTCTGTATTCGCTCCACGGACGGCAGGCCACGAGGTAGCCCAGCAGAAACAGCACGAACGGTAGGAGAACGCGCAGATAGTTGCCGGTGTCGTTATCCTGAACAAACTGGGCGACGATGCTGCCGAGCACGCACAGCAGCACGCTGAAGGTGATCACCGAGCGCAGCCGCGAGCCGTTGTGAAAGCGCGGCGCGATCAGCGCGAGAGCGAGTCCCGCGGCGATCACGGGGATGACGAAAACGAACTGGATAAAGTGGCCTACGTTGGCGTCGGGCGCTTTATAGTCCAGTGCAAGCGGTAACAGAAATAACCATATCCAGAGCGTCGCATACTGATGGCGCATTGCTGATCCCTCCCCGTGCTGTCGATCCGCCGTTGGTCTATAGCGGACGGTCTCGCATCGGGTCATTGTGCGGGAATATCCCCATGTGGCCGTTCCACCTGGCCAGTTTCGTCGCCCATTGCCTGGGTTCTGGCGACAGTGGCAAGGGCGGTCCCTGCAAGACGCGCGCACACTTGCTGATGTTGTCGGCCAATGCCTTGATGTTGGCGCGCGCGCACGCGTGCCGCCACCGAAGATGCAAAAAGGAACACGCGCCCAAGAATGGCGACAGGGGAGAACAACATGAAATTATTCGGCGGGGCGAAATCCGTAACAGCCGGCCGGGCCATCGAGCTGGATTTCGTGCGCGGCATCGCCATTATCATGGTGATGGGCTTTCACTTTCATGTCGTTCAGACCGGCAACATCCTGATTGAGATCATCGAGTACCCCCTGAAGAATTTCGGGCGGGAAGGCGTCAACCTGTTCTTTACGCTGAGCGGATTTCTGGTTGGCGGCCTGTTGCTTCGACAGTACGCCGAAACAGGTAACGTCGACGCAAAGCGCTTTATCGTCCGGCGGATTTTCCGCATCTGGCCCGCGTATTACGTGCTGATCGCGTTTCATGTGCTGGCCGGTCGCCATCCGTGGAATACGTTTCTGGTGCAGAACCTGACCCACCTGCAGAACTATCTGGGCACCTCGATTACCCAGACCTGGAGCCTCGCGGTCGAAGAACACTTTTATCTCGTCCTGCCGGCGCTGCTGTTGCTGTTCGCGCGCTGGCGCCTTGGCGCATGGACGATTGTCGGCGTGCTCACCGGAATCTGCGCGGTGGTGTTCACCGCGCGCTGCTTCGCGGTGGCGGGCGGCAATCTGGAAGGGGCATTCGCGTACACGCAATACCGCATCGACAGTTTGCTGGTTGGCGTGATTCTGTCGGCGATCTACTGGATGAAACCGGGCGTCTATCATCAGATCGCAAAGCGCAAGTGGCTGCTGGTCGCCAGCATCGTGATTCTGTGTGCGTGGCTCGCCCTTGCGACCAAACACATCGCGCTCGACGAAAGCATCGGCTATACGATTCAGGCGCTCGGTTTTGCCGCGCTGATCGTGTTCGTGCTGGAGTATTCGGGATCGTTCAAGACGTCGTGGGTGTATCGCGGGATTGCCTGGATCGGCCTCTATTCGTATGGCATTTACCTGTGGCATTCGCTTGCGCTCGCTCCGGGCGACATGCTGATTCGCAAAACGACTGCCATGGGTCTCGCGCCGAGCGTAATCTGGATCGTGGCGCTTACCGCGCAGTTTGCTTTCGCGATTGCGATCGGCTACGTGACCACGCGCGCGATCGAGTATCCGTTCCTGCTGATGCGCAACGCGCTGTTCCCGGCAAAGCGCAACAGTTCGGTGCGCGAAGAAGTGCCTGTTGCTGGCGGCCAGGCTGCCGCGCGATGACATAGCGCATCGCGCCAGCCGCTCTGAGTGTCTGCCGAGGTGAGGGTGTGTCGAAGAAGGCGTGTTGCCGGATCAGGCCATCTGCTGAAGCAAGGTCTGCTTGAATTGCCCGAGCGTATGCCGTGACAGCAGATCTTCGCGTGCCGCCGGAACGGCCTCGGGCTCGTGCGGCCACGAGGTCATGGTCTCGGTGATCGCCTTGCCGATCGAGGCGGAACTCAGGTCCTTCAGAATCGGCCCCAGTTCGCAGCGCCGGCTGAACCAGCCGATCAGTCCATCTTCCGTTGCAATCACGGGCTTGCCGAAGCGGTACGCCTGCACGAGCACGCCGCTCATGCCGTAGTGCCCCTTGTAGCCTAGCCAGACCGCGTCGCAGGCGGAGAACAGATCGCGCTCGACGTCGTTCGCAATGAACGAGTCGAGCACCAGTGGCGCAGGCGTGAGGTTGCGCACATGATTGCGCATGAAATGGCGCGTGCCCGCATCCTGCTCGCCCGCGACGATCAGCGTGGGTGCATGCTCCAGACGCGTCAACGCGTGGACCAGTTCGTAGATGCCCTTGCGTTCGGTGATCGAGCCGTACACCAGCAGATAACGCTGCGCGGGGTCCAGTCCGAGACGCTCACGGGCCAGCACTGGATTTTCCGCGTGCTCGTCCGGAAACGGGTCCGCGACATAGGCGACGGCCGCGCTGTTTTTCGAGGCGTTGTGCGCGGACCATTCCGGCAGAGTCGGGTCGATCGTCAGCAGTGTGCGCAGCCCGACGGAGCGGATTGCACGCTTGAAAAGCAGCGCCTTGACCGCATTCACAATCGGTCGGTCGGGCGACTTGATGCCGACCTTGTGATGATGGAAGGTCGAACGCATCGTGATGCCGATCCAGGGTGTCTTGCGAAAGGGCGAACCGAGAAACGGCAACGCGTAGAAGAAGTAATCGACATAAGGCACAACCACCAGCCTGATCGGCTGCGCGTGGCTGACGATGCGATGCACGCGCTTGAAATAGCGGTGAAAGCGTGAATACTGGTTCGATTGGCGCAACAGCCCGCGGGGCCGCTCCTCGGGGTCGACGAAGGCGATCTGCAGATCCGCGCGGTTCGCGGCGACGATCTGTCTGGCGAGCCGATGGTCTTCGTTGGCGGATTCCGTTGCGAGGATGCAGGGATAGCCGGCTTCCGTGCAGGCCTGCATGGTCCATTCGACATAACGCCAGCGGTGGCCGGTGAGGTTGGGTTCCACAATCAGAACGTAGTCTTGTTCCATCGATTCAGTGGTCTTCAGTGGTCGAATGCGCTGTGGAAAAGCACCCTTGCGCCGGCTGTCTTAGGCGCTAGCTGAACAACGTTAGCATCGGCGGCGTCAGTGAACCCGTCTATTTGACCCGTTCTGTGGGTAAACGTACTAGAGCGCAATGGCTTCGGCTGAACTGACCTAGCTGATGGCGGTTGTTGCCGATTGTCTCGCTGTAAGGTCGTATATGGGATTCGATGAAAAAACTCGCCAGCTTGCTGGTGCAATCTAACAATTTATGCGCCGGCGGCGTTTCGCAGCGATGCATTGAATCGCTGCTTATGGCCGAGTCAACGGCGCTCCGATTCGACGGAGAAACAGCTTGCGGGCGATCAGGCTTCCGGCGCTCTCGATAGCGGCCAGCTTCGGCGCGAGCGCGGCGACATGGGTGCTATTGCAGCAGTTCGCCGTGCGTGGACTCGTAGCCATCAAATTTCTTGCGATTGGCCGGATGCTCGGGCCGGCGGCGATCGGCAGCGTGAGCGTGGCCTTGCTCGCGGTGGCGATTGCCGAGGCGTTGTCGGACACGGGTCTCGCGCAGGCGGTCATTCAAGGCGAACATCCACCGTCGCGTACGCAACTCGGCGCGGTGTGGACGACGCTGACCGCGCGCGGCGTGCTCATCTCGCTGCTGCTGGTCGCGCTTGCACCATTGCTGAGCAGTCAGTTTCATCTGAACGGTTCACTGGTGCTGATTCAGCTTGCCGCGTTGCTGCCTCTGTTACGCGGTCTCGCATCGCCCACTTACTACCTCGTGCAGCGCGAGCGGCGCTTCCAGCATATTGCCGGCGTCGAGGTCGGGGCGGCATTTGTCGATTGTTCGGTGGGACTGGGGCTCGCGTATTTCGGCGCCGGTGCGGCCTCGGTGCTGCTCGGCCTCGTGGCCGGCGAGAGCCTGAAAAGCATCCTGACCTGGGCGACGATGAAACCGCGTCCGCCGATGCGCCCCGTGTGGTCGGGCATTGGTCACTACGTCGGCTTCAGCCGCTGGATCTGGGCGAGCAGTGTGATCAACCTGCTGCTCAACCAGTTCGACAAGGTCGTGGTCGGCAAACTGCTCGGCCCGGCGCAACTGGGTGCCTATCAGATGTCGTCGCGCCTCGCGCAGATGCTGCTCGCCGACGCCGCCATTGCGATGTCGCAATACCTCTTTCCCACCTTCGCGGCACGTCATCGCCGGAGTCCGCAGGCCGCATCGCGGTCGATCAAGATTTATCTGCTCGTGATCGCGATCGGGCTCGCCGGGTTCGTCGCGGTGCTGAGGCTGATCGCCGAGCCGCTCTTCTCGCTGATTCTCGGCGCGGCCTGGTTGCCTGCGGTGCCGCTGTTCAGAATTCTGGTGATCAATATGGCGATCGGCGCGTTGATTGCCGTGCTGGTTGCTTATCTGCGCGCGGTGGGTGACGCGAAGGCGACGGTGCATGCGTCGCTGATTCAGGTTGTCGTGCTGCTGGCGAGCGTGCCTGCGGCGGTTCATTGGTGGGGCGTGACGGGTATTGCCTGGTCCATGACCCTTGGCCTTGGCTGCGCCGCGGCGTGGATGCTGTTCAGAACGTTGACTGCAAGGACTTCATGATGCGCGTCTTACATCTGGTTCTGGCGCCGCGTTTGTCGGGCGCCGAAGTCCTCGCCAAGGACCTCGCTATCGATCAAAGCGCCGGAGGCATGGCCGTGTGTGTGGCCTCGCTGTTGCCCGTGCACGCCGAATTCCTGCCCTTGCAGGACGAACTGCAGCGGCACGGTGTGCAGTGCTGGTTTCCTTCGCGGCGCAGGCGCGTCGCGGGCAAACTGTCGAATCTGTTCTTCACGGTGCGGCGATTTCAACCGGACGTGATTTTCGCGCACGCCACGATTCCTTCGTTTTATGCGCGCGCGTTGCCAATACGGGTGCCGGTCGTCTACGTCATGCATTCGGCCGCCAACGATTTCGAGCGGCCGCTGTTCCGGCGCGTCGAGCACATCCTGTCCGGACGTGCCCGGGTCGTGATCAGCGTATCGCAACAAGGCATGACCGATTACGTGCAGGCCATCGGACCGCATCCTTCGATGACCGTGGTGCCCAACGGGGTCGACCTCGGCCGCTTCACGTTCACCGACGGTGCCGGATATAGTGGCCGGGCGCCCCAGGTCGTGCAGATCGGGCGGTATGCGTCGGTGAAGAATCAGCTTCTGACGGTGCGCGCCTTTGGCCAGGTGCTCGAGCAGGTGACGGACGCGCGCCTCGTGCTGTACGGCGTGGTCGAAGATCCGGATTATCAGCGCACCGTCATTGGTCTCGTGCAGGAGTTGGGCCTCGCGCACCGCGTCGTGGTGGCGGGTCCGCGCACCGATGTGGCGAGCGTGTTGTCGGAGTCGAACGTGTTCGTCATGCCCTCGCGCTCCGAGGCGCACAGCGTGGCGTTTCTTGAAGCGTTGGCTTCCGGTATCCCGATCGTCGCGAGCAGGATTCCGTCGTTTGCCTTCGCGAACGGCTTTCCCGGTGTGCAACTGGTCGATACGGACGATGTGCCGTGCTATGCGGATGCCGTGGTCGCGGCGCTAGGGCAGGCGCGGGCGCAACGCTCGCTTGCCGGTCTGACGCTTAGCGATACGGCGGCTCGCTATCGGGCGATTGCGCATCAGGTCAGTAGCCATCTCGCCGTGCCGGCCCGTTAGTTCTTCGGCAGGACCCTGCCTATGGCTTGCGCCGGGACACCTGACGTTCAATGGTGGCTGATGGCGGAGCTGCGGTCGTCGGATGTCGTCTCGGGTGCGGGCGTCGACGGCCACGCGCTCGCCAGTTCGGATTCGCGCATCGCGAGGGTCAGCAGGCGCTGGGCTTCCTTGCTGCTCGAATCGACCTGCAGCGCATCGCCGGCTTTGTGCCAGACGCATGCCCATCGTGCGACATAGCCGCAACCTCGCGCCACGCTCAAAAGAGCGTCCCGCTCTTGTTCACGCGCGGTCACGGTGTCGCGCATGCGCAGTGCGTCGGGGTTGTCCGGCTGGGCCGCGATGGCTGCCGCCAGGCGCGCTTTCGTCGCCGACAGATTGTTCTGCTGCAGATTGGCGCGGGCGGACCTGATCTGCTTCGAGGCGTCCACGGGAGGTTTGACGGGCGGGTTGTCGGTCTGGCCGCCCGGGTTGTGCTTCGCCTCGGCCGATGCCGTCATCATGCGCCGCGGAGCCGGCGGCGGCGCAACCGGTGCCGGGACAGGAAGCGATCGCACGGGCACGGGCTTCACGGGCCGTTGAGCAACGAAGACCGGCGCGGACCGCTGAGCGAGGGCAATCGGCGGTTTCACGTTCTGGGTCTTCACTTTGCCGGACACCGCGATAGGGGTGCCGTCGTCCGAGTCGTTGCTGTGAATGAAGCCCAGGTACACGGCGGACGCGACAACCAGCATCGAGACGCCGAGCACGACGGGCTGGCGCAGTCTGTGCACGACGGGGGCGGCGACCGGTGTCTCGCTGGTGACGGAATACGGATCGGTTAACTCTCGCGAAGACGGGCGCCAGATTCGCGGCGTCATCAGCCGGGTCACTAGCATCGGCTGGGTATCGCCCAGCGGCATTTTCAAGGGGGGAGGCAGCGGTCGGCGCGTGCCGGGCGAATCGACTGGACGCGCGCCGCACTCGGCGCACGGCGTAAAGCGACCGGCTAGCGACGCACCGCAGTGCTCGCATTGGGGGTAATCATGCTGATCGGAAGTAAAGTCGCTAAGCATTGCCGTTTCGCAAACGGGCGTCGAATGCCGGCGCCACAATCAGGAAGAACCAGGCACGGCAGCGAGGCTTGCAGTCGGGATTACTGTGCGACGACGTAACCCCGCGCTTGCATGCACGCGCCATACGCGGCCCAATACTGTGTCATTGGCGGTTCAGGCGCCGGCAGCGGCGGCAGCTTCACGCCGGATGCCGCGGCCGTTTGTGCCGCGCCGGCTGCTGCCGTCCCCGAGGCGCCGTTATCCGCGCTGGTTGCCGATGCCGGCGTGGCGGCCGCGGTCGTCGCGGTTGCCGTGGTTGAACTTGCTGTCTTTGTCGCTGCAGCGGTCGTTGCCGTGCTCACGCCGGCTCCGCTTGCGGCTGGTGCGGCTGCGGCTGCGGGCATGCTGGCGCCAGGCGGGGTCGCTGAAAAACTGCTGGAGGGCAAGGGTGGCCGCGACGGGGCCCCCGTCGACGACGTTTTGGTTGCCGCAGGTTTGCGCGGTGGAAGCTGCGATTCGTGCGCGATGTTGATCTTGGTCTGCTTGTTGGCAGTGGCGTAGCACATCGCGGTGTCGATGCTGCGCTGATAAGCGCTTTGACTTCGGATGGGATAGATGAGCGGCTGCCATGCGAAAGCAGCACTGCTAAGCACCGATAGCGTCAATGCCGTATATGTTCTGATTCTCATCGCAGTCGCTCCCGCAGCGATGTTTCGCCGTTCGCCGGCAATCGCGCTTCGCGGTATGTTCTCGTGGCTGCTGATTTTGCCGCTGAACGGCGGCTCACTGCCGCGAAGGCTGCTTTCTTGAGCCTAACACCGGGCACTGTCGACACAAGGCGCCTTATAGCGTACGAAAACGCCATCCTGCAGTCGAATCAAGACACTCCGGCGGGAAAGGGCGGCAAACGCGGCGAAAATCCAAGGGAATTCCCTGGACGCCGCGTGCCGCCACGCTGACTGAGTGACCCGGTTGTCAGATTGCCTTTCTCACCGGTTGGAAATCCGCCTGGTCAGCCGCGTTGCGATATTCCGCCAGCCATTTGTCGTGTTTCGTCGCAGCAGCCAAGACGTTGCGCTCCTTGACGTGACCGAAACCGCGAATCTCGTCGGGGAGATTGGCAAGCCGCATCGCGACGTCCAGACGGTTGTTGTCCAGCGTGCGACAGAACTCGTCGATCAAGGCGATGTACTGATCGATCAGGGCGCGTTCACCGCGCCGCTCGGCGGTCTTGCCGAACACGTCGAACGCACCGCCGCGCAGGAATTTGAGCTTCGCGAGCACGCGGAACATCGGGAGTGTCCATTGCCCGAAGCGTTGCTTTTTCAGGTGACCGTGTTCGTCGCGTTTCGCCAGCAAGGGCGGTGCGAGGTAAAAGCCGAGCTTGTAGTCGCGGCCAGGTTCGCCTTCGAACTGCGCCCGCAGTTTGTCGAAGTACGCCGGGTCGGCATAGAGACGCGCAACCTCGTATTCGTCCTTGTAGGTCATCAGCTTGGCCAGATTGCGCGCGACCACTGGCGTGAGGCGTAGCTTCGCGCCCGCGGCGAGCGCGGTTTCCTTGGCTCGCATCTGTTCGATTACCGCTCGATAGCGCGCGGCATACTGTTCATTCTGGTAGAGGCCCAGCAGTTCGACGTTACGCTCGATGAGCCGCTCCAGCGACTCCGGCATGTGCACGACGATTGCCTGCTGCTGATTGGTACGCGGCGCGAATGCATCGGCCGCTGCCTCGCCATGCTGCGCGACAAAGCGGCCCCATTCGAACGCGAGGCGATTCTTGTCGACCGCCACGCCATTCAGTTCGATGGCACGGTCGAGGCTTTCGTAGCTGACCGGTAGCCAGCCGCGTTGCCATGCGAAACCCAGCAGCAACGGATTCGCGTACAGCGTGTCGCCAAGCAGCGCAAGCGCGAGGCGATTGGCGTCGATGAAGTCGCAGTCCTCGCCGATGCTGTCGCGCAGGTCGCCCTGGATCTGATCGCCGGGAAAGGCCCACTGCGGATCGCGCACGAATTGCGCGGTCGGTGTTGCGCCGCTATTGATCGCCGCCTTGGTGACGCCGCGTTGCGTGCGCGCCAGCACTTCGGCGGACGCTGACACGATCGCGTCGCAGCCCAGAATCAGGCGCGCTTCGCCGGTCGCAATGCGGGTTGCGTGCAATTCGTGCGGCGTTGCTGCGATCTGTACGTGGCTCAGTACAGCGCCGCCTTTTTGCGCGAGGCCCGCCATGTCGAGCACGCTGACGCCTTTGTTCTCGAGATGCGCTGCCATGCCGAGCAGGCCGCCGATCGTCACGACGCCGGTGCCGCCGACACCCGTTACGAGCACGCCATAGGGCTTTGCAAGACCTGCGATCTCTGGGCGCGGCAGCGCGGTGAAGTCCGGAAGCGCGGTCCCACTGGCCGTCTTTGCCGGCTTCTTCAACTGCGCGCCTTCAGCAGTGACGAAGCTCGGGCAAAAGCCGTTCACGCACGAGAAGTCTTTGTTGCACGACGATTGATTGATCTTGCGCTTGGTGCCTTGCGGCGTTTGCAGCGGTTCGACAGACAGGCAATTCGATTTCACCGAGCAGTCGCCGCAGCCTTCGCAGACGGCGTCGTTAATGAACGCCCGCTTGGCCGGATCCGGATAGGTGCCGCGCTTGCGGCGCCGGCGCTTTTCGGTCGCACAGGTCTGGTCGTAGATCAGGATCGTGGTGCCCGCGACCTCGCGCAACTCGCGTTGCAGACGATCGAGCTCGTCGCGGTGATACACCTTCACGCCGTCCGGCAAGCGTACGCCCGTAGCGTATTTTTCGGGTTGGTCGGTGACGACGAGCACCTGCTTCGCACCTTCGGTCGTCACCTGGAACGCGATCTGCGGCACCGTCAGCACGCCGTCGATGGGCTGGCCGCCGGTCATCGCGACCGCATCGTTATAGAGAATCTTGTAGGTGATATTCGCACCGGCCGCGATCGAGGCGCGGATCGCCAGCAAACCCGAGTGAAAGTAAGTTCCGTCGCCCAGGTTCGCAAACACGTGACGTTCGTTTGTGAAGTGCATCTGGCCGGTCCACGCCACCCCTTCGCCGCCCATCTGGCTGAAGGTTTCCGTGTTGCGGTCCATCCATATGGTCATGTAGTGACAGCCGATGCCAGCCAGCGCGCGTGAGCCCTCGGGGACGCGCGTCGACGTATTGTGCGGGCACCCCGAGCAGAACCACGGTTGCCGTTCGGTGACGGTGCGCGGCGTGGCGGCGTCACGTTCCTTCGCTTCGATGATGGCGATGCGTGCTTCGATCCGGGCGCGTACGTCCGCAGGCAAATCGGCTTTCGCGAGACGCCGCGCGATCGCCTTCGCGATCAGTGCAGGCGACAGTTCGTATTGCATCGGCAACAGCGCCTGACCGCGCGGGACCGACCACTCGCCGCCTGCATCGTCGCGTTGATCGAACTTGCCGAATACCTTCGGGCGCACGTCGTCGCGCCAGTTGTAAAGCTCTTCCTTCAGTGCGTATTCGAGGATCTGGCGTTTCTCTTCGACCACCAGAATCTCGTCGAGTCCCGTTGCAAAATCGCGCGCGTTCTGCGCATCGAGCGGCCACACGCAACCGACCTTGAGCACGCGAATGCCGATCCGTGCGCAGGTGTCGTCGTCGAGCGACAGGTCCGCCAGCGCCTGACGCACGTCGAGATAGGCTTTGCCCGCGGTCATGATGCCCAGACGCGGCGTCGGGCTGTCGATCACCACGCGATTCAGTTTGTTCGCGCGCACATAGGCGAGCGCCGCATACCACTTGTGGTTGAGCAGACGCGCTTCCTGTGCGAGCGGCGGATCGGGCCAGCGGATGTTCAAGCCGCCTTCGGGCATTTCGAAGTCATCCGGCAACACGATTTGTAAGCGGTCCGGATCGATGTCGATCGACGCGCTGGCCTCCACGACGTCCGTCACGCATTTCATCGCGACCCATAGACCGGAATAGCGGCTCATGGCCCAACCGTGCAGGCCATAGTCGAGATATTCCTGCACGCTCGCCGGATAGAGCACCGGAATGCCGCTCGCGACGAACATATGTTCGGACTGGTGCGCAACGGTCGACGACTTCGCCGCGTGATCGTCGCCCGCCAGCACCAGCACGCCGCCATGCGGATCGGTGCCTGCCGAGTTGGCATGCTTGAAGACGTCGCCGGTGCGATCGACACCCGGTCCCTTGCCGTACCACATGCCGAATACGCCATCGACTTTCGCGTCGGGCCACAGGTTGAGTTGCTGCGTGCCCCACACGGCGGTGGCGGCGAGATCCTCGTTAACCCCTGGCTGGAACACGACGTCGTGTTCCTTCAGATGCTTCTTCGCTTTCCACAGTGCCTGGTCGAATGCGCCGAGCGGAGAGCCGCGATAGCCCGATACGTAACCCGCAGTGTTCAGTCCCGCGCGACGGTCCCGTTCTTTCTGCAGCATCGGCAAGCGGACCAGCGCCTGAGTGCCGCTCATGTAAACGCGGCCTTTCTCAAGCGTGTATTTATCGTCGAGTGAAACGGTGGCAAGTGCGTCGTGCAGCGGGGGCGATAGGGGGGCGTTCATGGGCGGCGTCTCCGGTAGCTTTATTGTCCTGGCGAGTATAGGAAGCCGAATTCCCATCGTAAAATCACAAATACCGAACCCTGCTATGCGAAAAACACATGTCAAAAGACGTCACATTGCGGCAGATGCGTTACTTCGTTGCGGCCGCGCAAAACGGGCAGTTTTCGATGGCGGCGGCGACCGAACACGTGTCGCAATCCGCGATTACCAATGCGGTACTTGCACTGGAGGAGACGCTGGGAACCCGGCTTTTCGAACGCCTTCCGCAGGGTGTCGCGCTGACGCCGGATGGGCAGGACTTTCTCAATCACGCGCGTCACATCCTCGATTCGGTACGCGACGCGATCTACAAGGCGCCGTTTCGCTCACACGACCTTAAGGGCACGGTGCGTATTGCTGCCTCGTACACCTTGCTCGGTTATTTCCTGCCGGAACTGTTGGGGCGGTTTCGCGCGACCTATCCCCACGTCGAGCTGGATCTGCGCGACGCCGATCGTCCCGAGATCGAACAAGCCGTACTCGACGGCGACATCGATCTGGGCGTGGCGTTGCTGTCGAATGTGGATCATCTCAAACGGTTTCAGCATCACGTGCTGATTCGTTCACGGCGTCAGTTGTGGACGGCGCCGACGCATCCGCTGGCACAGGTGAACTCGCCGTCGCTCGCGGACATTGCGGCGTATCCGTACATCCTCATCACCGTCGACGAGAGCGAACGAGCGACGCTGCGTTACTGGAAAGAAAACGGCGTCGAGCCGAATATCGCATTTCGCACGAGTTCAATGGAGGCGTTGCGTGGGCTGGTGGCGCATGGCTTCGGCGTGACGATCCTGTCGGACATGGTGTTTCGGCCCTGGTCGCTGGAAGGCAAGCGGATCGATGCCCGGCCGATTCTCAACGCGATCCCACAGATGGATGCGGGGATGTTATGGCGCAAGGGCGCGACGCTGGATGCGCCGGCTTTGGCGTTCCAGCAGTTCCTGATCCATGCGTGCGGCAGCTAAGCGGACGCTTATCCGTTTATCGCATACCTGTAAGCGCATCCTTCCGATCTGTCCGATTTTTGCCGCGTTGCTATGTGCACCACGGCCAGGTCGTTCGGCGGCTCGCCTAGATCAACTCCAGCTTCGACGTGAGGTAGGTGAGTTCGATTCGATTCGCGACGCCGAAGCGCTTGCGCAACTTGCGCAAGTGGTAGTCCACGTTGTGGGTGCTGGTGTCGAGGCGGCGGCCGATTTCCTTGTCGGAGGCGCCTTCGGCGATCCCCGTCAGCAGTTCGCGCTCGAACGAGGTGAGCCAATCGGTCGCGTGCTCGCGCGCCGCCGCAATCAGTTGCGGCGAGGCGAACTTGTGCACCGAGAGCCCGATCGACAGCGCCTGTTCGATGGTTGTCGAGAGGATCCAGTCGCGGTTGCGGCGCGGCGCGGTGAAGCTCATGAACGCGTGCAGGCGGGTGCCGGGAATCGCCATCGCGAACATGATGCCGCTGCACATGCCGTCTTCCTGCATGGTCTGCAGGAAACCGTCGAGCGCTGCACGCGACGCGGCCTCGCGTTCCGACGCGTCGCGTTGGCGGCGCAGATTCTGCAGATCCCACACCATCGGTACGTTGCACAGACGTGCGCCGAGCGTGCGCGGATCGATCTCGTGATGACGCTCGCGAACATAGTCGCCGCGATAGGTCACGGGCACGAATGCTTCGTGCAGGAAGAGCCGTTCGACACGCTCGCGTGTGATTTCGAGGGCGAAGTAGGCGAAGGTGGAAAAGCCTGTGAGGTTGAGCAGGCTCGTGACCATGCGGTTGCGCTCGGCCGCGCTTTGCGCGCTGGCGAGTGCTGTGGCCACCCCAAGCCGCGGCGCGTGCTTTTGCGCGACGACAGCCTGCTTGGGGTCGTTGCACCAGACGACTTCGATCAGGCGCTCGCGAGCGGGCGCGATCTCCTGCAATCGATGAGACGAACAGGAACGAGGCATGGCGACTGGCTCGTCCTCGCGGATTTCGACGCTATACATATAAGGCCTCTGATCGATATCCCGCGCGCGACGAACATGAAATAAGCAAGTGGCGAATAAGCCATGGCTTTCGATGCCGTGCGACGCGAATACAACAACAGAATGCAGTCATCCACGAAGCGAACGAAGGATTGTACAGAATCGCGTTCGCACGAGTAATATTGGGTAATAATAATACGAAAGAAAAACGACTGAATAGGCGCTTACTGAAAAACGTGAGTACGGGGTCCTTGTACGAGGCAATACATCGAGGCAAAACCCCAATGACACCGAATGACGGATTCCCGGCGCTTGAATGGTTTTCACAGGCCGACCTGCTTGCTTTTTCTCAACAGCACGACCCCAAGGCGGATGCCGGAAGCCGCGCAGCCGATCTTGCCGGATGCCATCACCGGCTCAGACAGGTGGGCTTCAGCACTTTGAATTACATAGCGTTCGAAATGATCGGCAGGCGCGTATTGCGCGCGTATCTGATGCGCGAACTGACGCCGGCTTCGTTCATTCAACCGTACATGGAAGACCTCCTCTACGAAGTAGATCCGCGCTTCATGGCTGTGCGGCAAAGCGGCTTTCCGGTCGCCTGGCGGGCGGACCGGTTCGAAGCGGAAATGGCGGCCGGCGCGGATCGCCAGGTGGCCGTGCTTTCAGCGAGCTTACGTGCGCACGGGATGAATAGCGGCGTGATCTTCGGCTTGTCGGCGCCGCGCAGGGACTTGCGGGTCGCGGTGAGTCTCACGTCGGAGGCGCACGATACCGACTGGATCGACGACCGCGTGATGGGAGCGGCGCTTGCCGTCAGCCTGACCGTGCATCGGTTCGCGCTGCCCTATATCGAGGCGCGTTCGCGTAGCGCGCGCGACGTCACGCTGGTCGACGAGCAGCTGGCCGTGCTCGACCGGCTCGTCAAAGGCCTATCGGATCAGGAGATCGCGACCGCACTGCAAACCTCGCTGCACAAGGTCAATTACCACATTAAAATCTTGCAGAATGCTTTCAATGTCGAAAATCGCGCTCAATTAGCTTATATGGCGGCGCGTTGGGCCCCGGATGAATAGCGGGGTTTACCGGTCGGCATTGATTTTTTAAACGGGTATTCGGTCATTTATTCCCGGCCAGCGTGTTAAATGCGTTGCGCCGATGTCATTTATTTCCGATGAGTTCGTAAAAGATGCAATGCGCTATTGGCTGACGCATTGTTAATTGGCCACTACGAAATAACGTAGATAAATCGGCCGACCAGAAAAAGAGCAACAAAAAAACGAGCGGGCAAATACCAGGCCACGTGAACCCTCCGGCTCACGCGCCGTTTCGTAGTGAACTTGTAGTAAAGAGTTGCGCTGACTGACTTCGCCTACGAGGCGAGCGTATTCAAGGCGATTACCGGCCCAGTAAACTCGTCTGCAGAAAGAGCCCGCGGCTATGCGCGCATAGCAACGCTAAACACACGCCAAGGCAAGCATTCCCCCAGCACCAGCCTCTCACCGGCACGCCGTTTCTGAGCGGCCGACCAGCACACGTACAGGGAGTCGATTAGAAACGATGGCCTATCCGAAGGCGCTTCCGCGCGATTGGCAGCGGATGTTGACTGCTGGCCGCGGCATGTCCGGCAAACGGCTTGCCGCCGCGTCGCCGCGCGCCGACCTGTTTCTCGCGGCCTTCATCGTCTCTGTCGTCGCACTGTTCATCCTGCCGCTGCCCCAGGTCGCGCTCGACGGCATGATCTCGCTCAATCTCGCCGTGAGCGTCGTGCTGCTGACCGTCTCCACCTACGTGCCCTCGGCCGTGAGCTTCTCGTCGTTTCCGGCATTGCTGCTGTTCACCACGCTGTTCCGGCTCGCGCTGAACATCGCATCGTGCAAGCTGATTCTGCTGCATGCGAACGCGGGCCATGTGATCGATGCCTTCGGGCGGCTCGTCGTCGGCAACAACGTGGTGGTCGGCGGCGTCGTGTTTCTGGTAATCGCAGTCGTGCAGTTCATCGTGATCGCCAAAGGCTCGGAGCGGGTCGCCGAAGTCGGTGCGCGTTTCTCCCTCGATGCGATGCCGGGCAAGCAGATGAGTATCGACGCGGACCTGCGCGCCGGCATCATCAATGCCGACGAAGCGAAGCATCGCCGCGAGCGGCTCGAGCAGGAGTCGCAACTGCATGGCGCAATGGATGGCGCGATGAAGTTCGTCAAAGGCGATGCGATCGCCGGGCTTGTCATCGCGTTCATCAATATCGTCGCCGGACTCGCGGTCGGCACGCTGATGCACGACATGAGCATCGGCGAAGCGCTCCAACGTTACGCGATCCTGACGGTCGGCGACGGCATGGCGTCGCAGATTCCGTCGCTGCTGGTGTCGATCGCGGCCGGCATCGTGACGACCCGTGTCGCCACACGCGATGCGCGCGAGCGCCAGCTCGGCGAACAACTGGGCGAGCAGCTCGGCGCACATCCGCGCGCGCTGCTGATCGCCGCGCTTGTGCTGCTCGGTTTCCTCGCCGTGCCAGGTTTTCCGAAGTGGTCGTTCGCGCTGCTGGCGTTCGCGCTCGGGACCTTTGCCGTGCTGCAACTGCGGCGCAAGACGACGCTGCCCGCCTTCAACCTCATCAGCATCGCGGGGCGCGTGGGAGAGGCGGCCGAGGCGGGCGGCAGCGAGAGCACGCAGCATGCGGGCGTGACGTCGCTGATCGCGGTGACGCTTGCAGAGGACTTGCGCGCGGAGCTGAATCTCGCACGCCTGCAGGCGGCGCTTGCCAGCGCGAAGGCGCGCGTCGATGCCGACGTCGGCACGGTATTTCCGCGCATGACGCTGAACTACGACGAGGCGGCGCCCGCCGCGAGCTACCGCATCTATTTGCAGGACGTGCTGGCTTCGAGTGGCGCGGTGAAGCCGGGCTGGCTCCTGTGGGACGGCGTCTCGCCCTTGCCCGAGGATGCCGAGCGGCAGGCCGCGGAAGCCTTCGGCCCGTTCACCACGGCGCTCTGGATTCGTACCGCCGACGGCGAGCCGCCCGAAGGCCGGTATCTCGACAACGAAGCCGTGCTGGCGGCGCACGTCGAGCAGATCGTGCGCCAGCACGCGGACGAGTTGCTCGGCATTCAGGAAACGCAGGCGCTCGTGCATCTGGTACGGCGCGACCATCCGGAGCTGATCGGCGAGTTGACGCGCCTCGTGCCGCTGCAGCGCGTGACCGAAGTACTGCGGCGTCTGCTTGGCGAACAGGTGCCGATCCGCAACCTGCGGGTGATTTTCGAAAGCCTCATCACATGGGCGCCGAACGAACCGGACGACGTGATCGCGCTCGTGGAACTGGTGCGTATCGACCTGCGGCGCATGATCACCGACCGCTACGCGGGCGTGGGCCGCCAGTTACGCGTGGTGTTGTTCGAGCAGAACCTGCAGGAGCGCGTCGAGGGCGCGGTGATGCGCACGAAGCAGGGCAACTTCCTCGCGCTGCCGAGCGATGTGAAAGAGGACATCTGCGAGCAGGTGCGCGGCATCGCGAGTCTGGCCGGCCTGACGGGCACGCAAGCCGGCACACCCGCGGGCACACAGCCAGGCGCGCGTCTCGCGGTCATGGTTGCGCTTGGCGCGCGGCGCTACGTGAAGACGATTCTGGAGCCGGTGCTGCCGGACCTGCCCGTGCTCTCGTATCAGGAGATCGAGGAGGACGTGCAATTGCATACGGTCGGCTGGGTCAAGAACCCGCCGGATAACGGCATCGCCGGCGCAGGCGCGCAAGTGCGGGGGAGCAGTTGATGGCCAGCTCGACGATTCTGGATCTCACGCGTCAGGCGCTGATGCTCGTGCTGCTGCTGTCGCTGCCGATCGTCGCGATCGCGACGGTCACGGGGCTCGTCGTGGCGATTCTGCAGGCGGTGACGCAGGTGCAGGACGCGAGCATCGGCATCGCGGTGAGGTTGATCGCGGTGATGGTCGCGCTCGTGCTGTTGTCGGGCTGGTTGGGCGGCGAGGTGCTGCGCTTTGCTCAGCAGGCGCTGGAACGGGGATTCGTGTTTTCCATGGGAGTGTCCTGATGCACGTTCGTGCAGCTTCGCGATCGTTCGAACGACGGCGTGCACAGACCGCCGCAACGGT
This sequence comes from Paraburkholderia madseniana, assembly GCF_009690905.1. Lineage (GTDB taxonomy): Bacteria > Pseudomonadota > Gammaproteobacteria > Burkholderiales > Burkholderiaceae > Paraburkholderia > Paraburkholderia madseniana. The sequence continues at coordinate 71,988 of NZ_VOSW01000014.1, read as the reverse complement.
GTTCGTCGCGTCCGTGCTGTTGTCGGTCTCGCTTTTCATGGCGCTTGCGCAACCCGCGCGCGCGGCCGACCTGCGCTGGCGCAACCGGCCGTTCACGATCGTCGCGAACGGCAAGCGGATCGCCGATTTCATCCGCGAACTGGCGTCGTCGCAAGGTGTCACGGCGATCGTGGATGCGAAGATCGACGGCACTATCAGCGGGCGTTTCTCCGGCTCGCCGCAGCAAACGCTCGACACCGTCTGCGCGACCTATGGCCTGACCTGGTACTACGACGGTTCGTTTCTCTACATCGATCCCGCCGACCAGTCGCAGACGCAGGTGATCCCGATTCCCCCGCAGTCGGCGAGCGCGGTCGGCCAGGCGCTGCAAACCATGCAGATCGTCGACAAGCGCTTTGCGCTCGTCATCAACGACCGCGCGAACAGCGTCTACGTATCTGGGCCGCGTCGCTATGTCGAGTTGGTGCGGCAGGCGGTCAGCACGGTGGGCGACCCCGCGTCGAACGGTCAGAACGCGGACATCCGCGCGTTTCGCCTGAAATACGGCTGGGCCTCGGACTTCACGATCAACCGCTCGGGCAAGGAAGTCGTGATTCCGGGCGTGGCGACGATGATGCGGCGGCTCTTCGGCAAGACGGGCGGGACGAGCGCCAGCAGCGCGGGTGCGCCGCTTGGGCAAGCCGCGCGGCAGGTCAAACTCGGCTCGGGCCTGACGATCGACGTGCCACGCATCGAATTCCCGGATGTCGCTGGCGGCGTGCGTTCTGGCAGCTACGGAGCGGCAGGCGGAAGCGGCGCAGAAGGCTCGCCGCTGCTGCGCGATGCGGGCGGCGGCGACACGCTGCCGCAGATCGAAGCGGACGCGGCGATCAACGCGGTCGTCGTGCGCGACCTGCCTGAGAACATGCACCGCTATCAGGCGCTGATCGATCAACTTGACGTGCGTCCGCGCATTGTCGAGATCAACGTGACAATCATCGACATCGACGAGAACTCGCTCGACAGCCTCGGCATCGACTGGCGCCTGCATACCACGCACGGCGATATCCAGATCGGGAACGGCGAGAATCCGCTCAACGGCAACACGCAGTACGGCACCAGCGGCAACCCGCCGCTCACGTTCGGCACCGGCACGACCGAAGCCGGGCAGACCGGCATCTTCATGCCGACGGGCATTGCGCTGACCGCATCGATCGGCGGCGCGCTGCGCAACTATCTGCTCACGCGCGTCAATGCGCTGGAGCAGACCGGCCACGCCGAGCTGCATTCGAAGCCGAAGGTGCTCGCGCTCGACAATACCGAGGCGATCCTCGAAAACCTCACGCAGTTCTACGTGCAGGTGCAGGGCTATCAGGATTCGTCGCTCTACAGCGTGACGACCGGCACGAGCATCAAGGTGACGCCGATGATCGTCGACGACCGCACGCATGACGCGAGCGGCGCGAGCGCGCAAAGCGTGATGATGTCGCTCGACATTCAGGATGGCAACATCGTGCCGAACCAGAGCGTGTCGAACGTGCCGGTGATCCAGCAGCGCAACATCGTGACGAAGACGATGATCGACGAAGGCAAGAGCCTCCTGATCGCCGGCTTCAACAACGACCAGGTGCAGCTCAACAAGAGCGGCGTGCCGTGGCTGTCGGACATTCCGCTGATCGGCAGCCTGTTCAAGTACACGGACAAGAACGGCCAGCACACGGAACGCTTCTATCTGCTCACGCCGCGCATCGTCAGCAACGCGACCATGTATGCGCCCGATGGCTCGCCGGTCAATCCCAGTTTCGACAGCGTGCCCGACGCGAGCGGTCTTGCCATGTACCGCGCGCCGGATAACGACAGCATCGTGCCGCTCGCGCCGAAGCCGCTGCCGGGCACGCTGCTCGGCGCGCCGCTGCCGCCGCCACCACCGCCGCCGAGGGACCCCGCCGTCGAGGCGCCGAAGCCGATCGCAGGACCGCCGAATGCAAACGAGCACCCTTGATGCGCATGCCGGCGCGGCAGGGCTGCGCGCGGCGCCCCAGGACGCGGTGGCCTCACCGTGGAACCTGTGCTTCCTGAGTGGGCCGATGTACGGCCGCACGATGTCGCTGGTGCGTGGCGCCAACTGGGTCGGCACGGCGGCGGATTGCGAAGTGATCCTGCCCGATCGCGAGATCGGCGCGCGCCAGGTATGCCTGCAAGTCGGCGCGCTTGCGGTGACGGTGCAGAATCACGGCGGCGCGGACAGTGCGCCTGTGCTGTTCAACGACGAGCCGCTCGCCGGGCGCCGTTCGTTCATGCCGGGTGACGTGGTGACGGTGGGTTCGATCAAGCTGGGTATCGCCAGCAACGGGCAGGCCGCTGTGCCGCTGCCTGCGGACGGGGAGGAGGCGCGCCCCGCGCGCGATGCCGCCTGGCTCGGCTGGGCGGCGAAGGCGCTGCGGCGGCTCGGCAGCCGGCGCTCCGTGCTGGTGCTGGTCGCGCTGTGGGTCGGCGTGCTGCTCGGCGCGCTCGGCTATGGACTCGTCGCGCTGTCCGGCAGCCTGCCGTGGCAGCACGAATCGCCGCTCGGCCGCGTGCACCGCTTGCAGCAGGCACTGCGAGCGTACCCGGAGCTCGCCGTCGCAGCGCGCGACGACGGCGAACTCGTGTCCGGCTATGTGAAGAGCGCGGCCGAGCGCGACCGGGTCGCGCAAATCGTGGCGGGCGTCGATAACGCGGCGCTCGGCACCGTGTACATCGTGGGCGACCTGATCGCGACTGCGCAGACCTATTTCAGTGATACGCCGCTGAAAGTGTCGTATCTCGGACGCGGGCGGATCGAAGTGACTGGCGAGGCGCCGCGCGCGCAGATCGCGCAGCGCATCCAGAACTACGTGAAGGACGCACGGCCCGCGCTCGAAGTCGTCGATCACGTTAACTACGCGGACGAGCACGACAACCGCACGGCAACGCTCGGCGGGACGGGCGGCGTGCCGGAGATCGCCACTGTATTTGCCGGGGACGACGATCAGCGTTTCATCGAAACAGTGGACGGCAGCCGCTATTTCGAAGGCGCGCGGATGAAGGACGGCTTGACCGTGACGTCGATCGGTCCCGAGGCCGTGGTGTTCGAGCGCGATGGGCGGCGCATCACGGTACCGCTCACCGCCGGCGGCAACGGCAGCGGCAGCGCGGCCGACGCGCCACCGTCCGCGGTTGCCGCGAGCGGTGCGGCGGCGGGCATCGCGGTGCCGGTGGCGGGGCAGGCGCCGGCTTCGGTTGCCGCAGCGGCGGCGTATTCCGCCGGTTCGGGCGCGCTGTCCGCATCGGCAGCGGTGCCGGCGGCGTCGCCGGCCAGGTAGCAGCAACGCATTTTTTGCATGGCACGGCGTGTCAGGGGCAGTGTGTCCCGCACAGCCGGGCTCACCAGGACGCAGGCCGCCGCATTCGTCGCGACGGCAGGCGGGACCGGTGCGCCGACACATGTCGGCGGCCGGTGTTTTCAACTACCGAGTGAAGGAGCAGCAAATGGGTACGTCTAGCAATCCGGTTTCGACCGGCGATGTCCAGAACCAGGCCAACCAGCTCATGGACGAGCAAACGAAGCTGACCGAAATCAACTTCCAGGTGCAGCAATCGACAGCCACGTTCCAGACCTCGACGGCTGTGACCGCACAGGCCGGCACCGCAGCCGCGCAAGCTGCGCAGCACATCGGCTCGGCCGGTCGCGCATGAAAGCGGGCGCCGGCCGCCGGTCCGACGACCAGCGTGCGTGCGCACGCACGAGGCGGCTGGCTTGCCCGCAGCGCGCAGTGATTTCTTGAAGGAGCAGATCATGACAGTCCCAGGGGTCGCGCCGCCGGGTGCGGCGGCGCTCACCAGCGCCACGCAGACGAACGGCGCGGGCGACCCGGCTCACGTGAAACATTTCGACACGCTGATGGGGAAACCCGAGCAGTCGCAGGCGGCAAGCTCGCCGGTCTCACCGACATCGCCGGCGGCAACACAACCGGCCTCCGCGATCCAGTCGGTGCAACTGCACAGCGCGTCGAATGCACTCCCCGGCGTGCAGATGAGGCCTGCCGAAGCGAGCCGCTCGTCGCTCGCGGAGCGCCTGCGCACGTACGGCAACGATCTCGATCAGCGCTACGCGGGCATCGAGAAGCATCGCGAACAGATGCTGACGTCGATGCCGAAGCTCGGTCAGGACCCGCTGATGGAGATGGCGCAGATGATGGACTTCCAGTGGTCCGCGTCTACCACGATCGCCGAGTATCAACTGAGCATGTCGGTCGCGCAGGCGGCGAACGGCTTTTCGCATTCGATTCTGAAGAATCAGGAATGACGAATGACACATCACCCATGACAGCGGCTCGATGAGCCCAGCCAAGCGATGACGAATTTCCAACCGACCCGGCGGACTCGCGCGGCGCGTCCGCTTGCCCGGCTTGTGCTCGTGTGCGCGGTCCTGCTGCTCGCGGGCTGCCAGCGCGAACTATATTCCGGGCTTTCCGAAGCCGATGCGAACCAGATGCTGTCGGTGCTGGGCGATGCGGGTATTCCGGCAGAGAAGGAAAACGACGCGCGCGACGCTTCGGATAAGCAGGCCTGGCAGCTCACTGTCGACGACGGCGATCTGCATGCCGCGCTGACGGTGCTGCACGCGCAAGGCTTGCCGAAGCCGAACTATGCGAGTCTCGGCGAGCTGTTCCAGAAGCAGGGGCTGGTTTCCACGCCTGCCGAGGAACGCGTGCGCTATCTATACGGCGTGTCGCAGGATCTGTCGCGCACGCTGCAGGATATTGAGGGCGTGGTGGTCGCGCACGTGCAGGTCGTGATTCCGGAGAACGATCCGCTGGCCGACAAGATCAAGCCTTCGTCGGCGGCGGTGTACATCCGCTATAAATCCGGGGTCGATCTGCGCGCGATGGCGCCCATGGTCAAGGATCTGGTCGCGCACAGCATTGAAGGGCTGCAATACGACAACGTGTCGCTGTTCCTGCAGCCGGCCGATGCGCGGCCGGTACGCGCTGACGGCGTCGGCAGCGCGCTCAACGACATCGTGCGGCTGCGCTCGCCGCTCGGCTGGCTCGTGTTCGCGCTGATCCTGCTGACGCTCGCGATGGTGGTGCTCGTTGGCGCGCGGCGCGGTGCATTCGGTCGCGGGCTGGCATCGCTGCTGGGCGGCGGCGTCGCGCGGGCCGGCGCAGCGCGCGGCACTGCCGCTCGCGTTCGCGCGTCGGACGGCACGCGAGAGTCCGGCACCTGAGGCTGAATCATGAAACGCCCGCGCGCATTGCCGCCGCTCGCTATCAGGCGCCGCTCGTGTGAGGCGAAACACTGATGGATTTCGCCGCCGCCAGTGCCATGCCATGGACGCAGATGCTCGACGCGCCTGCGCCGCCGCAGCGCGTGCCGTTCTATCGGATGGTCTGCGAATTCAACCTGCGTCCGGACACTTATCTGCATGTCACGCGCGTGCCCGATGCATGGCCGGCCGCTTATCGCCAACTGACGGCGTTCGGTGTTGCCGGGCGCCGGCTGATCGCGAGGCATCTGCTCGACGCGGCCGGCGTGGCCGGGCACTACGACTTCAACGTGGCGAGCCCGGTGGCGCGGCTTGCGCTGTTGCCGGGCGCGGCGCTCGAACAACTGGCCGCCTACGCGGGTTTGCTGCTGCATCGTGCGTGGTTGCGCGAGGCGCTGAGCGTGCGCCGCGTGCGTGCCGAGGTGGCGGCCCGATTCGGTGCGGACGCGCTCGACCTGACGCTCGAGCGCGCACCCGCGTTCGATGCGCTCGGCGAAACGCTCGAACCCTGGCGCGCCGACCCCGCCGCGCTGCCGCCAACGATCCGCGCGCGTGGCGGTCGCCTGCTCGCCGATTTCATTGCCGCGGCAGGCGTGCCGGTAGACGCGCGGGCGCGCCTGAAATTCAACCGTGCGATCGACAGCCAGGCGCCGTATCTGCTGAATCACGCGCAGCGCGACATGGTCGGCGAACTGGTGTTTCTGTTCCTGATTCCCGAGAGGCTTAACGCATGGGACTGGCTTTTCTGATTACGAGCGACAACCTGCAATTGTTGTCCGAGCGCAAGGTGCTGAAAGAGCGCGAATACGCGACGCTCCTCGATGCGTCCGCGGTCATCGCCACGGCGCGCACGGAGGCCGAGCGCATCGTCGCGGCTGCGCAGCGCGAATATGAAGCGCGGCAGGCCGCCGGCTATGAGGAAGGCGTGCGCCGCGCGCAGAAGGCGTCCGCGGCGCAGTCGTATAGCCAGGCGCTCGCCGCCGCGCAGACCATGGAATCCATGAAAGACGCGATGGCCGAGATCGTCGTGAAGGCGGTGCGCGCGATCGTCGGCGAGATGCCGGTGGCGCGCCTCCATGCGGCGGCGCTCGAACGGATCGCGCCGCTGGTGCGCGACGAGCCGTTTCTGATCGTGCATGTGGCGCCCGGCCGCCACGACGAGATGGAAGAAGCGCTGGCGAGCGCCTTTGCCGGCCACGAGCGCACGCAGAAAATCCGCATTGTCGAAGACAAGGATCTGGCGAGCGCGGCGTGCATGGTCGAAACGCCCTCCGGTCGTATCGACGCGAGCCTCGAATTGCAAATCGATGCGCTACGCCAGGCGATTCGCCGCGAACCGCTCGGGGGCGCCGCGCGATGAGCGAATTCCGCTTCGGCGCTGCGCCACGGCCGGACGTCGACGACCCCGTCGACGAAGCCAACCCATCGGCGGGTGGCGAAGCGCTCGATCGCGGCCGGCTGGTCGGCGAGCTGGATGCGGGGCTCGCGTTTTTCTCGCCGGTTTCGGTGCAAGGGCGGGTGAATCACGCGGTCGGGCAGATTCTGAACGCGACCGGCATCCGCGCGCGGCTCGGTGAAATTTGCGAGCTGCGTACGCCGAACCAGCCGACCTTGCTCGCCGAGGTGGTCGGCTTCTCCAGGCAGACGACTTTGCTCACGCCGCTTGGCGAGGTGGCCGGTTTGTCGCCCGAGACGACGGTCGTGCCGTCCGGCCGCGAGCATGTGTTCGCGATGGGCCGGGGGCTGTTCGGGCGCGTGCTCGACGGGCTCGGCCAGCCGCTCGACGGCCGCGGACCCGTGGCCGGCGCCGTCTGGGTATCGACGCAGCAGAATCCGCCGAATCCGCTCGCGCGGCAGATGATCGACACGCCATTCGCGACCGGCGTGCGCGTGATCGACGGCCTGATGACGCTCGGCGTCGGCCAGCGGGTCGGCATCTTCGCGCCGTCCGGCGTCGGCAAGAGCACGCTCCTGGGGATGATCGCGCGGGGCGCGCAAGCGGACGTGAACGTGATCGCGCTGGTCGGCGAGCGCGGGCGGGAGGTGCGCGAATTCATCGAACACAGCCTTTCGCCGGAGGTGCGCGCGCGCTCGATCGTCGTCGTGTCGACCTCCGATCGGCCCGCGATGGAACGTGTCAAGTCGGCGCTTGTCGCCACCGCGATCGCCGAGTACTTTCGCGACGAAGGCCAGCGCGTGCTGCTGCTCGTCGATTCGCTCACGCGCTTTGCGCGCGCGCAGCGCGAAGTCGGCCTCGCGTCCGGCGAGCCGCCGACGCGGCGCAGTTTTCCGCCCTCCACCTTCGCCGTGCTGCCGCGTCTGCTCGAGCGTGCGGGACAGGGCGAGCGCGGCTCGATCACGGCGCTGTATACGGTGCTTGTCGAAGGTGACGAGGAGTCCGATCCGATCGCCGAGGAAGTGCGCTCGATCCTCGACGGCCATATCGTGCTGTCGCGCAAGATCGCGCTCGCCAACCGCTATCCGGCGATCGACGTGCTTGCGAGCCTGTCGCGCGTGATGCCGCTCGTCGCGTCGCGCGCGCATCAGATGGGCGCGGCGCGTGTGCGCGAACTGCTCGCGAAATATCAGGAGATCGAACTGCTCGTGCAGATCGGCGAATACCGCGAAGGCAGCGACCGTCTAGGCGATCTGGCGTTGCGCGCGCGCGACCTGCTCGGCGCGTTCTGCATGCAGACGGGGAGCGAGGACATCCGTTTCGAGGAGACCCTCGCGAGGCTCATCAAACTGGCGAACGACCATGCCTGACGACCAGGAAATCCTGACCACGCTCGCGCGGCTGCGCCGGGTGCGCGAAATGCGCAGCCAGCTTGCGCGCGTCGCGGCGGCCAGGCAGCAGGGCATCGCGGCAGAGAGCCGGCGCGCGCTCGTACAGGCGCAAGACGGCCTGACTCGGCAAATCGAGGAGAAGGCCGCGATCCAGCAGCGGCTCGCGGCTGTCGGCGCGCGCGAAGCGTCGGCGCGCACCTTGCAGGATGCGGCTGTCGATGCGCGGTCGGCGAACGTGCAGATCGGCGCGGCCAACCGCTCGCTGGCCGACGCGAGGACACATCACGACGGCAACGAAGTGCAGCTCGCGCAACTGCAGCATGCGGCGCGCCGCGCGAAAGCCGCTGAGGACAAGCTGGAGAAAGCCGGCGAGCGCCATACGCGCTCGCTTGCTGCGCGCACCGAACGGCTCGCGGACGAAGTCGCCGACGGCTTCGCGGTGCGCCGCTTCGGCGCGCAGCACGCGCTCGAGCAGGACGAAGCAGAGGCCAACGACAACGGCGCCCCCGCTCCCTATCCGCGCCCGGGTGGCCGATGCTAGCGCAGGTGCAGGATTTCAACGATATCGCCGGCAGCCTGCGGCCGCTCATGTACGTGATGCCGCGTCTCTTGCCGATCATGCTGATCGTGCCCGTGTTCAACGAGGAGATCGTGACGGGCCTCGTGCGCAACGGCCTTGCGGTCGTGATCGCCGCGTTCGTCGCGCCGGCGATCGACGCGGCACAGATTGTCAGCATGCCGTTCCTGCTGTGGTGCATGCTCGTCGCCAAGGAGGCGGTGGTCGGCGTGCTGCTCGCGGGCGCATTCAGCGCCGTGCTGTTCGCGATCCAGAGCGTCGGCTACCTGATCGACTTCCAGACGGGTAGCGGCAACGCTTCGTTCTTCGATCCAATGGGCGGCCATGAGGGGGGACCCACGTCGGGTTTTCTGAACTTCGTCGCGCTGACGCTGTTCGTGACGGCGGGCGGGCTGCAGTCGCTCGTGCGGCTGTTCGCGCAGTCGTATGTGTGGTGGCCGATCGGCGCGCTCGGACCGGACTGGTCTGCTGTGTTGTCCACCTTCGTGGTGCGTCAGACCGACGCCATCTTTACGTGGCTGGTGAAGCTCGCCGCGCCGATCGTAATCGTGCTGGTGCTGGTCGAATTCGGTATCGGTCTGATCGGGCGCGCGGTGCCGCAACTGAACGTGTTCGTGTTTTCGCAGCCGTTGAAGAGCACGCTGGCCTTCCTGATGATGGTGCTGTTCCTGCCGCTCGTGTACACCTCGCTGCATGGCCTGCTGAGTCCGGGGAACGGCATGCTCGAACTGCTGCAGAGCCTGATGGCCAATCCGCACTGAGCGCGCGATGGCGGAAAAGACCCAGCAGCCGACCGCGAAGCGCCAGCGCGAAGCCCGCGAACGCGGCGACGTGCCGAAGAGCGCCGAGACGATTTCGACCGCGATGTTCGTCGGCGTGGGCGCGGCGGTGGCGGGAGGCTTAGGCGATCTATTCGGACGCGTGCAGCGCCTCTTTGCGCTCGTTTTCGACGCGGTGGGTGCGCCCGATCCGGGCGGGCGGATGGCGGCGCTCGGCCACGCGGCGGCGCGCGACTGGATGATCGCCTCGATCGAGATCGTGCTCGCGGGCGTGCTGCTCGCGGTTCTCGCAGGCCTCGTGCAAGTGGGCGGCGTGATGGCGTGGAGCAAGCTCGTGCCCTCGCTTGGGCGCCTCAATCCCGCCGAAGGCCTGAAGAACATGTGGTCGATGCGCAATCTCGTCAATCTGGCGAAGATGGCGGTGAAGACCCTGCTGCTTGGCGCGACGCTCGGCTGGCTGATCTATGCGTCGCTCGATCCAGCCGTGCAGTCGGGTTTCACGCGGCCGCTGTCGATTCTCGCGCTCGTCATGCATCTGCTGTTGCTGCTGCTCGGCTGGGCGGCGCTGATCTACATCGTGATGGCGCTGATCGACATCGTGCACCAGCGGCACGAGCACAACCAGAAGATGAAGATGTCGATCGAGGAAGTGCGGCGCGAATACAAGGAAGAAGAGGGCGACCCGCACGTGCAGGCGATGCGCCGGCAACTCGCGCGCGAGGTGCAGTTGCGCTCGCTCGGCGACCGGATCGAGTATGCGGCGGTGGTGGTGTATTCGTCGCGCGTCGCGGTTGCGCTTTACTACTCGGGACTCGGCACGCTGCCGTGGGTGCTCGCGCGCGGTGAAGGCGACGTCGCCGAGCGCATCGTGAAGCTCGCGCACGCAGCGCTGCGCCCCACGCTTGCCAATGTCGGGCTGGCGCATGCGTTGTATGAATCGACGCCGGAGAACGGCACGATCGCGCAGCGCCATTTCGATGAAGTGGCGCGGCTGTTGAAGTGGGCGCGCGGGGCGGGATGAAAGGGCGCGCCGTGCGGCGTGCGGCTGAAGCTTCGTCCGCGCCGTCCCTTGCACCCCTCACCCGATCACGATCTGCTGCCCCGGGTACACGAGATTCGCATCACCTCCGGCAAGCTGCGGATTGAGCTGGAAAATCTCCTGTAACGCGCGCGCATCCTGCTCGCCTTCCGACATTCCTTGCTGATCGGCCGCGGACACGTGCGCGGCGTTGAGTAGCGTTTTGCGGTTACGGTCGGCGATCACCCATAACGAATCGCCCTCGGCAACGAGATAGCGCTGTGCGGTGGGTGTCGGATTCGGCGTCTGTACGGGTTGCCCCGGCTGGCCCGGTGATGCTGATGCACCGGGCGTCGCCGGGGTTGAGGGCGAAGCTGATGGAGCTGGCGACGCACTCGCGCCCGTGGTTGGGCTCGCACTGACGCCGGGCGAAGGACTTGCACTCGCGCTCGGCGTGTTCGTCGACGCAGGCGGTTGAGGGCCCGTGTTGCCGCTGCTGTTATTGCTATTCATGAAGAACGGCGCGATCTGGTTGCCGATGAAGATGCCGATAGGCAGGAGTGCGAGCCAGATCGGCACCTTGCTGACTTTCGGCGTGGCGTTCGGGAAGCGGGCATTGAGCCAGCCCGCCGACAGAATCAGCGACGACGCGGCCGCCGTGCCGCCTGCGAACCAGTGGTTCTCGATCAGTTGCGAGCTCGCGCCGAGGAGACCGCCGGACGCCGTGAACGCGTCGCTGGCGGAGTCGGCGAAGCGCGCAACGCGGCTGCGCTGGTCGACGTTCACGCCCTGGCGGCGACCCAGCAGGACCATGCCCGTATACGTGCCTGACAGCAAAACGCCGGCGGTCGGCAGCACGGTCAGCCACGGGTCGTTGCCGGCGAGCGCGTGGATATCCATCGCCAGCGTGCCGGTGTAGCCCGCCAGCGCCGAGATGCGCGCGGCGGTGCCGAGCCAGTGCCGCGGATTGCCCTGGTGGATCTGTTTCAGCGCCGTGCCGGTGAAGGCGCCTTGCATCTGCCCGAGCATGTCGCCCACGATAATCTGCGTCTGCTCGACCGCGTCGGTATAGCTCAAGCCATGTTCCTTGTGCAGCCAGCGGATGCGCGCGACGTTGGCTTTGCCTTCGTCGGCCAGCAGTTGCAACTGGGCGCTGCGCTTGCTCGTCCGGTCGTAATTCGGCAACTGGCTCGACAGGCGTTCGACCAGCGTATCGGCCACCTTGTCGAAGACGCGCGGATCTCCGTTTTGCAGGCTTCTGACTGAGGCCTGGTGCGCCGCCTGGAACATGCGGGCGATCCGCGTCGCGGTCAGCAGATGCGGCGTGGCGGTCTTCAGGTTGGCAAGGCCAAGCGTATCGAACAGGTTGAACTGGTTGGTGCCGAGCACGGTCGCGACGCCGCCCAGCCCGACGATCGTCGCGCCGGTCAGGAACCGCGTGCGCCAGTTTTTCTCGATCGGCGCGAGGTGCAGCGCGGTGAGTTCGGCGAGCGCCTGTTCGTCCTTCGCAATCTCGTCCTGACCCAGTTGCGCGGCGGTCTCGCGGCTCTCGCTGACAGCTTTCTTTGCGTCGTTCTTCAACGCCGGATCGCTGACGATCTGGGCCCACGGGGTGAGCTTCCCGGGGGCGGATGGCAGCGTGCGGTTGCCGGGATTCCGCAGATGGCTGCCGACGTCGGTCATCCAGCGCCGTGCGTAGGCCTGCGCCTTCCCGTTGCCCGACGGGTTCCAATGGCGCTGTGCGTAGGTCGTCTCGGCGAGCCTGGCCTGGTTGACGAAGTCGGTCGTATTGCGCTGATAGATACGTTCACGGATGCGGGCAATCGCAGCGGGCGGCAAACCGTCTTCACGGCCCACCCGATCGAGTTCGATGAGCAACGGCCGCTGCTGCTCGACAAGGAGCGACGCGGCGGGGCGATCGAACACACGGGTCAGCGCATCGTCGCCGTGAATCCGTGCGAGCTTCTCCGGCTGCCCCGCATACTTGACGATCAGACGGGCGAGCGCGGTGGTCAGCTCTTCATTGGCGATCGAATCGGAGCCGTGCGTACCGTACCCAAGACCCATATGCACCCAGTTCAGCGTCTGACGATCGAGTACCGCTTCCAGCAGTTTCGCGTGACCGCCGCCCGGCACCGATTCCAGCACCGTATCCCAGCCGTGGAAGGTGACCATCACCTGGGGGGCGCGCGTGCCGGCATTGCGCTTCGCCCAGTCTTCGAGCAGGGAGAAGGTGCGGACGTAGTCGTGGTAGCTGTCGTTGGTGCCGGCCTGGATCGCCTTGTCGTGCGCCGAGACCAGATGACGCGACGGCGCCGTTTCGAGACGCAGCGCGAAGCCGGCCTCCCGCGCCGCATCGAGCCAGGCGAAGAGCGTTTTCTCGTTGAGATGGTCGAGCGGCAGAACCTCATTGTTGGCGCCGCGGATCACGCCGTTTTCATAGTCGACAGTCGCCCCTTTCAACGCACCGAGCCTTTTGACCGCCGCAACGAACTGGGGATCATGCTTCTTGCCCTGCGCCGCGTTCAGCGTATTCGGATCGACCACGAGCGTGACGACGGGCATCGCCCCGCCGGTGCGCTTGACTCTCTCGACAGCCTGCTCGGGATTGTCGAGCAGCGTAAACGCCCGTCCCATCGGCGCGACGCGATCCTGAACCGCAGGGTCCGCGGCGAGAAAGTGCCGTATGAGTTTCGTATCGCTGACCGTCGCCACGCTCAGACGTCTGCCCGCGCGCACGTAGTTGCGAAGCAGCCTGGCTTGCCAACCGGTTGCCGTGTCCAGAAGCCTGGCAGCGCGCCTCGTCGGCAGCGGCGAAAACTGCGACAAGCCGTTGGGCGAGTCGTCGCGTGCGACGTGCAGCGGCAGGTGAAGTGCTTTCCACTGGGTCGCGTCGGCCACCACGACGTCGGGCACCCGGTCGACTGCGGCATCGGTGAGTTCGACTGGCGTAGCGGAGGCGTTGCGCTTGCGGCTCGCATATTCCTTGAGGGCCGCGAGCTGCGGGAACAGCCACGATTCCTTGATCTTGCCGTAGCGTGCGATCAATTCGGTGACCGTCGCGCTCGAGAGTGCCGGCTGGTACGGCTTGATCTCGATATCGGTGGTCCTCCTGCGCGCGCCGAGCAGACCGATGCCCTTGTTGGCTTTGGCATGCGCTTCCAGTGCCTTGGGGTCGAGCTCGGTCAACAGGAACTGCATGTTGGCGCCGTGCGGACCGCGGCCGATCGGCGATTCGTCGATCGATACTCCGGGCGCGTTCGCGTCGTGATGCTTCCAGTCGCCGAACCAGCGCAGTTCTTTGCCGCGCATTTCGAGGCGGCCGCGCGCATTGTTCGTCATGTGTGCGATGTCGCCTTCACTGTCGTACACATAGATATGGTGCTTGCCCTCTTTGATCGCGCCGAGTTCCGAGGCTCGCAGCAAATGCACGAAGTTGATGCCGCGAAAATTGACCGCGTGGAGGGGCTGTTCCGGCAGCAGGTTTGGCGCGATGCCTCGCGTTACCGGGCTCACTTTCCGGGCGGCCGCTTCCGTTCGGTGCGCCGCGCGCTGAGCTTCGCGCAGTCGCGCGAGCGCGTGCAGTCGGGCCCGGCCTCTGTAGATGCCGAGCAGCGTCAGATCGGCGCCGCTGCGGTGCGGATCCCTGGCTGGCTTCTCCGCCTTGCGCGCGGCGCGCTTCGATAGCATCGGGTCGAAGCCGCCGAACGCCTCGACCGTTTCGGGCGACTGGTCGCTAATCACGAAGCGCACACCTTTTCGCGACGTCCACGGCATCGGCACGCGGCCCACGTGCTCGCGGAACGCGCTCTTCAGCTTCGCTGGCGCGACACGGGTTCCGGCAACCGGCGCATTCTCCGTGTATTGCCAGGCGTCGTCGATTTTGCGCGCGTGGCCTAACGGGACACCGGTCTTCGCGTCGACCGCATAGATCGTGTCGGTATCGTGGACGGCATGGTTTGCGGCCTGCCTGGCGCTGGCGAAATGCTGGACGCCAGCCAGCTTGCCGATGGTTTCCGCGACTTGCTGGCTGACGCCTGTCGCGGCGACCGGCAGCTTCTCCGTCTCCGGCACGCCCGTTTCGGCGATCTCGGCTGCGCCGCCGAACGCGTTCAGCGTCTCGAGCGGCACCGGTGAGAGATAGAAATCGAGCTTGCCGCGCGCCTTGACGCTCTTGTTCGACGTGTCCAGGTGGCTGAGGGCGCGCTTCACCACCGGCGGCAACTTGCCGCCGGGCGCTGTTGGGTGGATTTCGCCGGGTACGCCGTGTTCGTCGAGCTGCGTGTGCGCGATGAACGTCGGCTGCTCGCCGGCGCGGCGTGCGCTGCGCTCCGCGATCAGCACATGGGCGCCGGGGCCTGCTTCTACCGCGAGGTCCGCGAGGTTCGACACGCGTGCGCCTTCCACCCGCTGCAGCTTGCGCAACCCGCGTGCGTCGAGCCACCGCGCCGCGCGTTCCGCGGGCGCCGAGCCGCCCGGCACAGCCGGTGGATTCGGCGTGGTCGGAGCAGGCATCTCAATGCCGTCCGCGGTGTGCCAGCGCATCCGCTGCTTCGCCCATGCCGCTTCGTAGTGCTGCCGATACGTGCGGTTGCCTTTGAGCGAAGTCGGCGCATCGGCGAAGGCGGCAGCGAGCCGTTCGAGCGAGGCGGGGTCGTCGGCGCGGGCGCGGCCGGCTTCACGTTCGATTGCATCCGGCAGGCGGACGTGTTCGGCGATATCGATCTCTTTGGCCGCCTTGATTTCGTCGCGCACCCGGAAGGCGAGCGCCTGCGCGCGCGCCTCGGCCTCGAGCGCGCTCTCGACGAACGCCTCCTTGCCACTGCCGTCGAGTCCGAGTGTGCCGTTGATGGCATCGACCGCGTGACCGACCTCGTGCGCGAGCGAATAGACAATGCTGCCGGTGCGACGCAGGCCGCCGTCGATCACGATCTGCTTCCTGCGCTCGTTGATCTTGCTGCCGCCGCCTACGCGGCCCATCTTGACCTGCCAGCCATGATCGCTCAGCAGGCGCATGTGTTCGGAAAGCAGGCTCGAGTGCTGCGCGAGCGCGCTGACATCGCCTGAGACCGGCACGCCCCGAAAGCGCATCAGGATGCGCGTTATCAGCGAGGGGCGGGGGGCATAGTCGCCGCCCGCGAACGGCGACTCCGGTCGCGCGTGGGCGAGGCTGTAGGCGACGCGTTCATCGAAGCTCGACGGCAAGCGTTCCGAGCTATCGGCGGGCACGGGGGTCGTGCCGGCGTGGCGCACGCCGCCAGCGAGCCACGTGCGCACCGGCGTCGGGTTGGTGTCGGGGGCGCGCTCCAGACGTTTGTTCAGCTTGTCCTGATCGGGCTCGAAAGACGCGTCGACCTCGGTCGGGATGTTGCGCTCGCGCGCTTCGGCCAATTCGGCGACGGTCACGTCGCCGCCGCCGAAGGCGTAGTAGATGCCGTTGTCCTGCGCGATCGAAAGCATGTACGAGCGGCCGTCGGGCGCCATCACCTGCCAGTTTTCATGCGGGTCCGGCACGTAGATGACCTGGTCGCAATACGGCGAGGCGCCGAATTCGCGTGCCGCTTCCGAGACGATGCCGGCCGTCGCCAGGCCGTGGCTCTTCGCGACTTCGTACGCAACGCCTATGCCGTCACTCGTTGCGCCCGCAACCACCAGCAGGTTCTCCGCGCCGTGCGCGGCCACTTCAGCGTCCAGCGTCGACGCGATGTGCGCCTTGAGCGCATCGACGTCCCGGTAGCCGAGCCCGGAATAGCCACCGAATACGACCACGCGCTTGCCCTCGGCGAGGGCCTCTACCTTATCGAGGACAGTGTCAACCGGCCGCACGGACGGCGTCGCGGCGGGCGTGGGCTGCGGCTCGGGACTTTCGGCTGCGCCCATGATGCGCCGGATGATTGCCGGCTCACCCGTCTCGGGATCGTGCAGGAGTTCGAAGGGTTGCCGGCTGTCGGGCTGACCGGGCATGCGAATATCGGCGAGCCGCGTTGGCCGTGCGCCTCTCGCTCCGCCGTACACGCGCACATCGACTGCGTGGCCGTCCACCGTTGTCAGCCTGACCGTTCGCTCGTCCACGGCATGGGCGTCGACGGAAACGTAGTCGGCTGGCGCAAGATTGCGCGCGGGATTGCTCGGGTCCACGCCGAACTGCGCTAGCCGCTGCCCAGTACGTGCGCGCAGATAGGCGGCTGCGTCGAAATTCGGGCCCGCTTCGTTCTGCCGGGCGCGCGTATCGCGCAGCGCGAGCCAGATCGCTTCGGCTCGTTGCTCACCGAAACTGAAGTCGTCCTGTACCTCGGATACGTCGACGCCACGCACACTCGCGATGGCTTCGCGAGCCTTCGTTTTCATGTCTGCGCTGACTTCGGCGGCGGTCGAAACACCGCGCAGCGCGCCCTCCGTCATATGCGGCACGTCGCTGCGGAAGTGGTCCGGATGAGCTTGCTGATACGCTGCCAGTGCGTCGACGACCGGTTGACGGTCGTGCGCGTCCTTGGTGTAGACGACGATATTTTCCGAGCGTCCGGGCGCCGATTTCGGGCCCGCGATCTTCGCGCTATAGACGCCCGGAAAATCCTCCGGCCGGTCCATGATGTCCTTGACCAGGAATCGCATCACGTCGGGCGCATGTTCCGGCGTAGCGTTGATGTACACCCGCTCCTGAACATCGTCGTATTCCGGGCCGACGCCTTCAGGCGGCATGAAGTGGTAATAGCCCCCGCCGAAACCGGGATTTTTCGCGAGGAAATCCGCGATGGAGTCATGGACTCCCGCGCTGGTCTGCACGGCTTCTGCCGATCCGTCAGGTCGTTCCCCGGCCAGTTGCCGGAGCTGATCGAGATATCGGCCTTGCTGGTCGGCACTTAGCGAGAACCGGGCAGCCTCTTGCGCTGGGACTTTGTTGTAGAGCCCGTAAACATCGTCTGCCGACCCGACACCTTGCGCCAGCGCCTGTGCGAGCAGTTTGCGGAGACCGTCATGCGCATTCGCTGGTTCGGCGCGCACGTCACCGCTAAAGCGCAAATAGCCGGCCTCGGGATCGAGCGAACCTGGGTCGTTGGACAGGTTGCCCAGATCGACCGTCGAGCCATCGCCCGTGACGAACTCCGTGCGCACATTCACGAAGCCGGCTGCTTCGAGTTCACGCGCTGTCGCGTCGATCGCCGCGCGGGGATCCGGCTCCTCGAGCAAGCCGCTCGGGCGCTCGAGAGTCACTCTACCGCCAGGACGCATCACGCGTGCGACGTCACCCAGCACGCCGGGCCGGTTCGTCAACGCGTCGGCGAAGCCGGGTCTGAGCGTGACCGACTCGTAGGTGTTCTCCGGAGTCGATGAGAAATCGAACGCGGGATGGCCGACCGAAAGCTTGCGCACGCCATGCTCTGCAAGCGGCGGCGCGCTCGTGATCCTGTCTGCTGGATGGATGACCTTCGGTATCCCCGTCAGATCGTCGTGCGTCTCGCTGGCATAGAGGGGCGGCTGATCGAGGGCCGGGGAGGATCTGGGCACGCCGTCCGCGTCGCTAGCACCGGCAGCGGCGCCCTGTGTCTGGCCGTCAGGGTGGGGTATGCCATCCGGGCTCGTCATCGCGCTCGGCGTGTGGGTCTTCTGACGCGCCCATACTTCGTCGTAGAACGTCTGATAGGTCTTGCCGCCCTTGACGGAAACCGGCGCCTCGGCAAAGGCTTCGGACAGGCGCTGCGTGAGTTCGGCGCGATCGCCCGTCGCCCAGTTGCCGTATTCCCGTTCGATCGCCTCAGGCAGGCTCGTGCGCGCGGCGATATCGACGCCGCTCGCAAGCGAGATCTGGTAGCGTGCCTCGAAGGCATTCAATTGCGCGCGGGCTTCCGCCTGCAGCGCACTGCGCGTGAAGCGGCCCTGTCCGCCGTAGTCGAGGCCGAGCGTGCCGGTCGCCGCTTCTACCGCGTGCCGGGCTTCATGCGCGAGCACATAGGTCATGCTGCCGGCGTCGCGCAATCCGCCGTCGATCGTCACGGTTTTCGTCTTCGTACTGATCCGGCTACCGCTGCCCGGCTTGCCGCGGACAACCTTCCAGCCCTTGCTGTCGAGCATTCGCAACTGGTTCGACAGCGTGCTCGACTGGGACACGAGAGCGCTCACTTCGTCAGGCAGTGGCGCGCCGAAGAGACGCATCCGAATGCGGTCGATGAGCCCTGGCTTGCTGCTGTACGGGCCTTTTTCGGCCATCGCCGGATGCGGCATTTCGAGCGGTGCGCCGTCGACCAGAATCTTGCGTTCGGCAATGCCGCGTGCGATCGCGTTGATCTGCTCGTCGATCTTTTGCAGCACCGCGTCGTGATATTCGTCGGCCCCGTATTCGATCCGGTTCGGATCGCTCAAATAGAAATGGGCGTCGCGGTAGATACCCTGGAAGTCGAACGCGAGCTTCTCTTGCGTGACGATCCTGCGGATCGTATCGAACTGATCCAGCGTTGTGCGGCGGATGTTCGCAGGCAGCTTGCCGGCCGCGACTTCGCGACTGGTGAACTGGTTGCGCAGATGCGCGTAAGCGGCCTCCACCTCGTGGCTGTGCACTTCGCCGCGCGGCTGGTACAGCACCGCGACGCGGTTGGCCACGCTGAACACGCCGTCCATGGTCAGTGTCCTGAGCCCCAGGAAGCGGAGCCTCTCAAGGCTCTCGAATTCGGTCGTTGCCGCTTGCACATGATCCGCTGCGGTCGTCCCCCCTTGCGAATACACGCCGACCACCGCGTTCGCGCCCAGTTCGAAGCCGCCTTTCTGGACGCCGAAGCCGATCAGCGCGCCCAGGTGCTCGGCGAGGTCGACGGGGCTGTGGGCCTCGCCGTCGAAGAAGATGCCGTTGGTGTTGGCGGTCAGCGGGCCGAGGTCGCGCAACTGATACGGCGCGGGGTCGATGCGCAGGTAACCATTTGTTGCGCGCAATTGGCCGTCGCTGCCGATCGCGCCCTCAGGCGCGACGAAAATCGATTTTTGCCAGACGTTCGCGAGTTCCGGCGCGAATTTCAGTTCTGCGTTTGCCACCGACAGGATGACTGGCTCGCGCATCTCGTACGGCTCGGGAAACGTATAGCGTGAGCGCACCGTGAACTCATGGCCCGAGAGCAGCGGCCCATCGCCGATGTGAAGCTCGCCTTGGGCTGTGCCGGAGCCGCGCACCACGTAGAGATTCTGCCCTTCGTACTGATGCATCGTGACCGGGCCCATCTGCAACGAGTGGTCGGGGTGCTTGCCGGAGAGCAGCGAGCCCTCGAACGGCGAGTCCTCCTGCGCGTTCTCGCGCGACCAGTCGGTGCGCTCCCGGAACGTAGCCGGCAAGCGCGCTTCGGTGGCGTTGGGAGCGGGCATCGTGCGGGCGTTCTGGCTTGCCCAGACCTCATCGTAAAACGCTTGGTAGGTCTTGCCGTCCTGGATGGAAACCGGCGCCTCGGCAAACGCCGCGGACAGGCGCTGCGCGAGCCCGGCGCGATCGCCCGCCTGCCAGTTGCTGTATTCGCGTTCGATGGACTCGGGCAACCCCGCATGTTCGCCGATGTCGCCACCGCCCGAGAGCGAGATTTCGTAGCGTGACTCGAAGGCGTTCAACTGCGCGCGCGCTTCTGCTTCCAGCGCGCTGCGGGTGAATTGCCGCTTGCCGCTGTAGTCGAGACCGAGCGTGCCGGTTGCGGCTTCAACCGCGTGCTGGGTTTCGTGCGCGAGCACATAGGTCGCAGCGCCAGGATCGCGCACGCGGCCGTCGATCGTCACGCGGCGCCGTTTCATGTCGATCCGGCTGCCGTTGCCGGGCTTGCCGCGCCGCACTTTCCAGCCGTTCTCGTTGAGCAGGCGCAGTTGTTGTGAGAGCGTGCCCGATTGCTGGACAAGCGCGCTCACCTCGTTGGGCAGCGGCGCGCCGCCCATGCGCATCTGGATGCGTTCGATCAGTCTGGGCTTTGGCGCATCCGCGGCGCCGGCACCGTCAGCCATGGCGGGGTGCGGCATCTGAAGGCCGGCGCGCGACCCCGCGCCCGCGGCGACGAGCGTGCCGGCGTGGCGCTCGGGTTCGGATGTCGCGGCGTTCCCAGGCTCGCTCGACACGCTGGGCGCCGCGAGGTTCGTTTCGTTCGGCGTGACCTCGTCAGCGAGGCTTAAGCCCTGCGTTTCCAAAGCGGTTTCGCGGTTGACGCGTATTTCGTTGGGCACCGTCAGGCGCGCGACAATCCGGTTGGACGGGCTCAGCAAGCCGTTCGCCGTCCGCGTTTGCAATGACAGGAGGCGCCATTGCTCAAGGCTGTTGAATTCGGCCTGCGTCGCCGGTCCACGCTGCTGGACCTTAGGGGCGGACGCCTTGGAGACCATGAAGCTTGCGGTGGATGCCGGCTTGATGACGGCACCTTTCTGCACCGTGTAACCGGCCAGTTCGCCGACATGATCGGAGAGATCGATCGGTCCCGACGCGTTGGGCGCGCTGCCGGAGAGCGCTTTGCTGTTTGCAACCGGCGGCTCCGCTTCCGGGGAACTGGAGAGATTGCGCGGCGGCACGGCGGCAGTGCGAGGCGCGCTTTCCGGCATGCCCGCCGCACGAACGACATAGATACTGTGACTGCTGTCGAAGGGCAGAGCGGTCGGATCTGCTTGCGGCGGCTCACCCGTGGGTATGCTGTCAATCAGGCTGCGCTGAACGGGCATGGGTTCGTCCGCGTTCAGCACGGACGCTACGATGCGCGCCTTGAAGCTGACCGGTGACGCTTCGCTGGGTGCACCGGCTCCGGCGCTGCTGCTCGGGTCGACGATGCGGCGAAACTGCACCTGCTGTTGATCGCTGCGACGCTGGTCGGCACGGGTGTCGTCGTTACGGCTGATCGCGCTTTCCTGTTGCTGCTCGAGAATCTGCGCTGAGCCCTGATTCACGCGGCTCTCTACGGTCTGCGCAGTGGTCGCGGTTTCGGCTGCGGTGGTGGCGGAAGCCTCGATCGCCTGCGTGTCGGATGTGCTGTTGCCGCCGTTCTGGGTTGGGTTCGAACTCTGACTAGCGTTCTGATTCTGGTTTTGCCTGGATGCGGGCGGCTTGGGAGCGGGCGCGCTCGGCAGCAGGGTATTTTTCGTGCTGGCGAGCGAGAGGTTGTCGGAGAGGGTAAGCGAGCCGTCGGTGCCGAACGTGATCTTCTCCCCCGTCGCCTCGGTCTTCGATGGGCCGAAGCGGTTGTAGGTGTATTTCGATATGTTGCCGTCCTGGTCGACAAATAAAGTGTCCTGCTTGACCTGGTCCGGATTGCCTGGGCTGCGCACACGCACCGGCATCCCGTCATAGGAGATCGCCTTGTGGCCGACCATCAACGTGCCGTCTCGGGCAACGCCGACGGTCCGTCCGTCAAGGGTCGCAGCCGTGCGATCGAGCGTCAGGTAGTTGTGCGCCGCAATGGCCTTGGGACCTGCATACACACCAAGTTTCTGTCCGTCCACCCTGACGGCGCCCCCATCGCCTTTCAGCCCGTACGGCACGTTGCGGCGGATGAGGCCTTGCGACCATCCCTCCAGCTTTTCATGGCCCTTGAGCAAGACGACGTTTTCCAGGACCGACCCGACATCACCGGCGACGCGGTCAGTGTGACCGGTCACCGCATCGGTGATGGTCTGGCGGCCGGCGTCGATTGCGCCTCCCCATGCGGACACCTTGGCAGCCCCTTCGGCGAGCTTCGCGATCCTGCTCCCTTCCGCGAGAACCTTGATCCCCTTCGCCGCGCCCGCCGCGCCGAGCGGCAGCAGGTTGATGTAGTCCGAGCGCGCGCCTGGATCGGTGATGCTCATGCTCTGGTCGTGCTGGGCGCGTTGGTAGAGGTCATTTCCCGCGTTCAAGGCGGAGGCGCCCACTGATCCCCAGATCATGCCTGTCCCGACGACATCGAGCGTGACGCCCAGCGGCGCGAGCACGACGGACGCGTCCAGCAGCCCGCCGACGAGGTCGAGCGCCATCCCTCCGGCGAGTGTCAGGAGGTTCAGATTGCTGGCGCCGAGCTTCTCCAGCCAACCCTCGTGATGGGCCTCGCTTTGTTTTATCTGCAGCACGCCGTTCGCGTCGTAACCGGTCGCGATATCGAGCGTGCCGCTTGCCGACAGATGGTTGTTGTCGACGTAGTCGTTGGTGCTCGTGTACTTCGCGCCTTCCTGGTCTATGTAATACGTGGAGCCACTCGGGTTGGTCACCTTGAAGAGCGAGGTCGTTGCCATCCCGCTGTCTTGCGACGCATAGACAACTGGCATCACGCTAACCTGGGCATTCGCGCCGCCGACCTTCATGATTTCATCGCGCACCTTGTTGATCGCCGAAAGTGCGTCGCCACTGTAGTGGAGCGTCTTGTCGATCGGTGCCGGGCTGTTGGGGTCACTGGACTGCGCGCTGTTGTCCACAGGTGGCCCGTCCGGCTGCAGGCCGAGCGCGGTGCCGATCAGGTTGCGCTCCTGGTCTGCGGTGAGCGGGTTCGCACCTGTGTCGCCGAAGCTGGCGGATTGTCCTTTCAGCGTGCTCTGACTGACCGAGTCGAGCAGCGATTGGGACATGTCGCTGCGATGCTGCTCGTAGAAGTCGTGGATTCTCTTCTGATAATCGGCCTGGTCGCTTTCCGACTTGGGGTTCAGCAGATTGTCCGGCAGGCTGGCCCGGAACTGATCCATCAACACTTGTTGATGCATCAGTTCCGAGGTGATCTTCGCTTGCCCGAGCACGGTATCCGCTTGGGTGGAGGCGTTTTGAGCATCCGCAAGCGCCTGCCCATAGGGATTGACGGGAGTTCCCGGGCGGGGCGGCCGGTCGGTGTTGTCGGACTGCGTCGTGCGGCCGTGCTGCTGGTTCCAGTCGTCGTACTGGCCCTGGACCAGCGAGAGCGAGAACTTCTTGCTGTCAGAGTCCGATTGCGCGGCGCTGACCGCGTTCTGTGCGGACCGCTCGTTGACGGAATCGGCCAGCCGGCCGTCCGCCGCGCGCAACGCCGACACGACGGACTGCATCGTTTTCGGATCAACGTTGAGCGGGTTGTTTGCCGTCTTGTCGGTGATGGCCTGGGTGGTGTCGGCATACTGAAGCGCGAGCGAACCGCCGAACGTCGCGACGAAGTTGTCGTGTGCGAGTTGCGCCTGTTGTTGCGCCGTGCTGAGATCGGCGCCTGCCTCCGACTTGAGGTACCTGCCTTGCACATTGCTGACAGCGGCGCGCGCGGTGTCGACATTGCCGTCGGCGACCAGCATCTGCAGGTAACTGCCGCTTGTCGCCGCGGCGGCCTGCGCGTGAGTCAGCGCGCTCTGATCATATTCGAATATGTGTTCGCTCGCGATGACCGGGCCGCCGAATTTTCCGGTGTCGCCATCGCTCGCCGCTTGTGCGTTCGCGAGCGTGAGCGCGTCGGCCGCTGCGTTGGTCCATGCGTTCGCGAGATTGGCGACCTTCGCGACGTCGTTCACGTTCGCGCTGGCCTGCTGCTGATCGTCGAGCGCTGCCGGCGCATTCAGTTGCAGGCCGAGTGGCGCGAGTGCGTCGTTCAACCGGCCGACGCCGGCAACCATGGCGTCCTTGTAATCCGGGTTCGATGCATACGACTGGAGCTGCGCATAGGCGAGATTTGAATTCGCTATGTCCGCGCTGCTTGCGCTCAGGGCGGCGGTCTCCTTGGCGTCGGCGATCTGCCATGCGTCGTAGGCAGCCTGGGCGGCGGGCTTGTCGGCTGCGGTCTTGATGTCTTGCGGGTTGGGAACGTAGTTATCGTTGGTGCTCGCTCCGGGAATGAGTGCCTTCAGCGCTTTCAGCTTGTCGGCGACATCGCCTTTCGCTGCGTCGGCCGTCGCCTGATCGGCGTCGGCCTGCTTTCCGTACGCAAGCATGTAGCCCGCATCGGCTGTCACGTTCAGCTCGCGCTGAGCCTTTTGCGTCGCGTCGCGGGCGCTCGTGTAGTCGGCTTCCGCCTGTTTCAGGTCGGCGGACGTCGTCTCCGGGTCGTGATGCATCATCATCAGCACGCCTTGCTTCGCTTTCTCGTTCGCGAACGCATTGTCGTACTGGGTCTGCGCGCCCTGTATGGCCTGCTGGGCGGCCTTGGTCTGATCGTCGTCGACGGTGATGTCGGGCGGCTTTGGGCGGTACTGGTCAGCGAGGCTCTGGATCAGATTGCTGGCGGCGCTGATTTCCTCGTTAGTCGGCTGGTTCGGGTCGACGTTCGGGCCGGCCGGTACCGGGATCGGCGCTACGACCGGGTTTTGCGAGCCGCTGCTGTTGTTCGCGGGGGGCACCGGTTGCGGCTTGTCGAGCGTGTCGAGCGCGTTGGCCAGGAAGTTCTGCCAGTTCGCGCCCATACCGATGCCGTCTATGTACAACATAAAAGCCTCCGATCGACCATGTGCCACCGCGCGTCGCATACAGGCGTGCGCGTCCAGGCGCCGCGCGTGCAGTGCTCATTCGAGTGTAAGGAGGCGCCGCGCGGCCGGCCGTATCGTGTTTCGTAGCGTGATGCGGGGTGCGGGCGGCGCAGTGAGCTTGATTTACGAAATGTGCCGAATTGCCGGCAAGATAGCCGCCGGCGTGTGGGAGGCCGGGGCTGTCAGCGTGCGTCGAGGCAGCGCACGCACATCGCCCGCGCTTGCACGACGGACAGGCCGCGGCAAGTCATCACGACCGGTGCGCGGGAACGGCAGGTGGAGGTGCTGTTGCGGTTCGTGCGCAAGCCGGTTTCGCCGGCGGGACGCTGCGCTGCGTTTTGCATTGCAAGCGGCGCGCTTCGCAGGCCCGGGCTACGCGGCGCAGCGGGAGCGTCCCGCACCACGGGTATCGGTTGAACGGCGCCGCCCTCCGATTGGACCCGTGCGTTCGAGACGACGCGGCTCACGTAACCCGTTTCGAACCCGGTCGTGAAATTGCCGCTGTAGTAACACGACAGCGCCGCGCGCAGCGCCTGCTGCGGGTCCGGCGTCGTTCCACGCGAGCGGGCAAAGCATTCGGTGAGGACGGCGGCGCCGGCGTGCAGGTTGCGGCACGGCTCGAAGATCGACTCGACGGTCTCGCCCGCGCGCGCGAAATTGCGGTTGTTCACTTGCGTGAGACCGACGCTGTAGCTAAAGCCTTGCGCATCGAGTTCGCGTGCGGTGGCGAGCGCCACGGCGAGCGTCGCCGGCCGGCGCTGCAGATGCCCGCCCACGACGCCGATCGCATACGGATTGAAGCCCGATTCGGTGCGCACGAGCGCGGCAAGCGTTTCACGATCGACGTTCGGCGCACATTCGCGGGCGAGGGTCGAGAATGTGTCGCCAGCGTTGGTCACGCTCTGCGCGGGTGCGGAACCCGAAGCGGCCAGCGCGCACAGGAGGGCGAGCAGCGCGTGCCATAGCCATGCGCCGGGCGCCGTTTTCATCCCGCCACCCGATACGACAACACCAGGCCGTGCACCAGCAGCGACCAGCCGTCGAGCGCGACGAACAGCAGCAGCTTGAACGGCACGGAGATCGTGGTCGGCGAGATCATCTGCATGCCGAGCGCGAGCAGGATGTTGGCGACCAGCAGATCGACGACGATAAATACGATGTAGATCACGAAGCCAATCTGGAATGCCTTCGTCAGTTCGGCGAGCGTGAAGCTCGGCACGAGCACCAGCAGATCGTCGTCTTTCAGGCCGTCGGCGCGGTTTTTCGGCCAGACGCTCGTCGCCGTCTTGACGAAGAACTCGCGGTCGCGCAGCCGCGTGTGCGAGACGAGGAAGTCCTTGATCGGCGGCAGCGCGGAATCGGCCAGCGTCGTCACGTCGGCGACCGACAGTTGCCCCGACGCATCGAAATGCTGCTGTTGCAGACCGTCGCGGATCGTCATGCCGACGGGCGCCA
Organism: Paraburkholderia madseniana; assembly: GCF_009690905.1. Classification (GTDB taxonomy): domain Bacteria; phylum Pseudomonadota; class Gammaproteobacteria; order Burkholderiales; family Burkholderiaceae; genus Paraburkholderia; species Paraburkholderia madseniana. Next base: position 45,724 of record NZ_VOSW01000014.1, on the reverse strand, counting down.
TGATGAAGAGCGAGAGGATCAACGCGATGCCGTTGAGCACCATGTTCGGCGGCACCTGCTGGATGCCGAGCGCGGAGCGCAACAGTCCGAGCACGACGACGAGCTTGGTGTAGCTCGTCACCATCAGCGCCGCGAACGGCGCAATGCCGAGCGCGGCGATGACCGCGACCAGCGCGACGGGATTTGGCAGATTGCCCATCGCCTAGCGCTCGCGTGCGTTGTGCGGCGCCGGCGGATTGATCGCGGTGACCCGCACGCCGAGCTTCTGCCCGACCGCGATCAGGGTGCCCGTGCCGATCAGCATGCCGTTCGCGACAAGATGGATGACGCTCTGGTTGATGCCCTGTTCCATCTCGATCACGGCGCCGGGCTGCAGCGCGCCGAGTTCCGCGAGCGGCATCGAGCGGGACGGCAGCTCGAAGCCCAGGTCGATGGCGAGCGTGTCGAGCTGGCGCGCGCCGGCTTGCTGCGGCGCGTCGTCGGCCGCACCGGCCGCCGACGTGGCCGGCGCGGGCGAGTTGTCAGGCGATTGTGACTGTTCCAACGGCATCTCCTTGATTCGTTCGACGACGATTCGGTTGCCTGTCGGGCGCCCCTCGATTTCCCATCCGGGTGTACCAGGTACGCGCGCCGAGCAGAGCAGGTTCTGACCTTTCGCGCGCCATCGCTCGATCGCGATGATGTCGCCGCGCACGACGTCCGAGAGTTCCGCCACCGTCAGTTCGGTGCGGCCGATTTCAAACTTGAGCGGCACCGGCAGTTGCGCGAAGGTCGTACTCGCGCCGGCAGCCGGCGCCGGTGCGCCGCCGAAAAACACGCCGAGCGCATCCGGCGTGTCGAACGTGAGGGCGCCGTGACAGCGCCAGCCGTCTTGCGCGCGGCTCAACTCGAAGCAAAGCGCGGCCGGGTCCGTCCGCCAGCCGCGCGCGGCAAACGGTTCGGACTCGTGGCCGGCGGCCGCAGCGGGCGCGTTAAAGGGCTGGCCGACGGGCGGTGGCAGTAGTTCGACGTGCTGCCGCGTGAGTGCCTGCAAGCCTGCGATCATGCCGGCGCACAGGTCCGCCAGCAGCGCGCAGCGCAGCACGGGGGGCACGGCTTCGTGCGCGGCGTCGCCAAGCCATGTGTGTTCCGCGAGCGTGTCGATCCATAGCGTGCCGTGCGCCGGCCCGACAGCAAAACGATACGCGCGCGCGTCGTCAGCGGGCGCGGCATGTGCGCGCCATGCGAGCTGATACGGCGTCGTGCCGATCGTCACAGCAAGCGGCGCTTGCGCGGTGTAAGCGCGCGTGAGCCCACGTGCCGCCGCCGCGGCGAGGCGCGGCAGGAGAGGCGAAGCGTCGAGCGCGGAGGGTGTCGCGAGTCCGGCGGGCGGCATGACCGCGTCGCGTCGCATCAGCGAACCCATTCACCAGGGGTGGTCGGCTCACCGGAAAGACCGCGTGCGCGCGGCAGGATCGAGTTGTTCATCGCGGAAGCCGGCGGAAGGAGAACGGATCGTCAGTAGCGGATCAGCAGGTTCGACAGTCGATTGTATTGACGGTGCATGGCGTCTGCGGCGCGGCAATTCGTAGTTTCAGGACGCTGCGGTGCGCGGGTGTGGATTGTGTCTACGAAGTTGTGTCTCCGAATATAAAAACAGCACTGTGCATTTATACAGTATTTGATCGGGATGCAAGTCAATCGTCGGATGTCGTCTCGGGCGCGGGCGCCGCGGAGCCGGCGGCGGAGCAGCCGATGCCGGGACAGGAGGCAATCGCTCGGGCGCCGGATCGTGTGTGTGAGAGCGCACTTAACTTTGGCGGGGAACGGCGCTTACTGGGCGCGTTAGTACTGTCTGAGAAAACGAGCATGCCATTCGGTAATCCAACCCTGACGCGAGACGTTAACCGCTATCAGCGCTTAGAACAATGAAACCTGTCATTTTCAATGGGCATTTTGGCTGGCTGCATCCGGCCGACGGTAACAAGGGTGTGGTGCTTTGTAACCCCTTCGGGCACGAGGCAATGTGGCTGCATCAAGCGCTGCGCGAACTCGCGCAGCGTCTGGCCGCACGCGGCGTTCCGGTTTTGCGTTTCGATTATCGGGGGACAGGCGATTCCATTGATGGCGAAGGTCTGGTGTGTCCCTCCGATTGGGCGGACGAAGTTATCGAGGCAATCGACTATTTGAGGAGCATCACCGGCATAGAGCGGGTTTCCCTCGCGGGGTTTCGCTTGGGCGCAACGGTCGCTGCATGGGCGGCGCGCAAGCGCGAAATCGAATCGATCGCCATGCTCGCACCGGTTCGGTCGACGCGTCTTTTTTGGCGCGAAATGAACATCCTGAATCAGACCTGGAAACAGACCGCAGGTGTTGGCGCAGACCATGAGCAGACGCAGCCTGGGGCGCGGGACATCCTGGGCCATAGGGTCAGTGTGCAGGCGCTTGAAACAATCGGCGACCTCGACCTGTGCAACGAGGCACAGGTACCCGCGCAGCGGATCCTGATCGCTCACAGCGGCCAGCGCGACGGCAGTCACCAGCTCGTTGCCCACTATGAACGCAATGGCGCCTGCGTGGAGTCTGTAGCCTTCGAGAACTACACACAGGTACTCCAGACCGCATGGCTGACCGAGCTCCCGGAATTACTGCTGAACAGGGTGGCGGACTGGTTGTCGGAGGGGGTTGAGCGGTGCATCCGGGCGCCGGCAGTGTCGGTTGATGCGAGCCCGGTTCTCGTCAGCACGTCCGCCATGGAATACCCGGTGCACGTGGCGGGCGGGCGTGTTTTCTGCATCCTGTGTGAACCTGCCATGCGGCGCACAGCGCGTGAGCACACGCCCGTGCTTCTAATCGCCAATACGGCCGCCACGCATCACGTCGGCGACGGACGTTTTGGTGTGGAGCTCGGACGGGAACTCGCGAAGCGCGGTTTCGCGTCGCTGCGAATCGACGCCGAAGGGCTTGGCGACAGTTGTTCTGCGGCACGCACCGGCGGTCCTGGCCAAACGGTCCTCGATGCGATGGGGGGGGATCTGTCCCGCGCGGCGGATTGGCTTGCCGGACGCGGTTACCGAGACGTCGTAGTGTTCGGCATCTGCGCGGGGGCATACGCGGCGTTGCAGGCGACGAGACTGAACCGCGCGGTGCGTGGACTCATTATGGTCAATCCGGTCGCCTTTGTCCTGCCGGACGGATGCACGATGCAAGGCGCGGCCGAGCGTAGGCCGGGGTCGCCGCGAGTCTATCTGCGCTCCATGATGCGCGCCGGGAAGTGGCTCGAGGTGATCCGCGGCCACGCGCGGCTTGGACCCGCCCTGCGCACGATGTGGCGACACGCAATTGCGTATGTACAGGACATGGTGGCGGCCTGGAGTGGCGAAGTGCTGTGCCCGGCGACGGAAAGCCACGAGGTCCGCAAACTGTTTCAGCGACTGGACGCGGACGGTGTTCACGTTCGCCTGCTCTTTAGCCCGCGGGACCATAGCCTCGGCGAACTTCATATGCACTTTGGTGTGAATGGTCGCCGTTTGAAAAAGCTCTCGCGTGCGCATGCACTCATTGTTCGCACCATGGATCATGAGGTGCTGAGTCGAATTGCACGGGAAGATGTGATAGCCGTATGTGAGGAGCTGCTACGCGCAGTATTCCATAGCGCCGCCACAGACGACAAAGTCTCCCCTGCAACGAAAGCGGTCGGCGCCGCAGTTGCATCGCGCCCAGCTCATGCCGGCATCGGCGCTGGAAAAAATAGAAGCGCGAGTCGCGAATCGGACGTCCCAGCAAGTTCTCCCCGGGCCAAAAACTCGGCATGACGCGACACAGTTCTGTCTAGCGCGGTTCAACCGCTTGCGCTTTGCTCCATTGCGTCACTTCGGACGCGTTGCTGTCGAGCCAGCTGGAAACGGGCACGACCTTGCCGTGACAAATCACGATGAGCGCCATAGCGACCGCGGCGAACGGCGTGGAGTCGTGCATCGAGAATTTCCCGACTGAAAAGGTGCGGACACGTGACTGAGCCATCAGGCTGCACGTCATGCCGGCGATAAGCGTGCCGAGCAGCCATCCGGTCACGACTTCGGCGGTTGAATGCAAGCCCATGAGGACCCGCGATACGCCGATCGCTAATGCGCAAGCGAGGCCGAAAAGATAAGCCAGCGCAATAGTGCGTGGTTTCGCCTGAGTCGCGCAGAGGCCAAAAGTCGTTGGATAGACCGCGCTGGCCAGCATGGAATGACCGCTGATGACCGCAAAGTTCAGCGCGGGTATTTCGACCCCCCAGGCTGCGTGGGCAATCCGGCTTGCTGCGACGGCCAATACTCCCAAACTAAAACAGCACGTCCAGGCAAGCAATGGTCGCCACGCCCGCGTCGCTGCAAGCCACAGCATGACGACACCCGCGAGGAGCGACGTCAGGTAAGGATCGCCGAAGTTGGTGACATAAGATAGCAGCCGCACAGTAACTCCTTATGTCAGACAGATCATTTGTCTAGTTAGAAACTAATTGCGCGATTTGGTGCGACCTGGCGCAATGGCATTCCGCGCAATCCGGCGCTACGCAAGCGGGTAAATGCTGCGCTCAGCGGCCACACTACCCAGAGCGTTCGCGCCTGTCACACGCCGTTCAATTTTTTTCCATATAACATGGCTGCGTGACTCGCAACGCGCGGCACGCAACCCACAGGGACCGACCCGCTATGTCGACTCGCTCGGTGCGCCTGGTCATCATCGCAGCGCTGCCAACTGCATATCGCGATCTCCAGTGCGACCCCGGCGTTTCCTGTTGATTGATTAGGAATGCGGTGATTCGCGCCCAGTTGGTCAGGCGCACGGCGCCAATAAGAGCGATAGTTTGGCGGATGTTGATGCGCATAATGGACAACCCTAAGTGGCGTGAAAAAGGTGTAATTCGTCTTATTTTATTAAAGCTTCCTACGGAGTCTGGAAGCTGCGTGTTTTGTCTGATAGTTAGCACCTGAGTTGGTGACGTACAACCTACCCGACCAGTCGACAAGAATTGCTGTTGCGTGGAAGTCGATTTTATTTACGGATCCGCATACGACAATTTCAACAATCCGCATACCAAATGGGGTGATAGTCCTGGCAGTCCTGGGTAAAGGATCATCAACAGGAAAAGGTTCCGATTTGGACAACCAATCTTATCGATCGTTAGTTTATGTGTCCCGTTCACCCGAGCGGAGTCTGTGCGACAAACTCGGACAACGTGGCTGGGAGGTTGCGCCGCTGAGATCCGGTCGGGCGGCCAGGGCTTATCTCGCCGCGCACCATCCAACCGTAGGCGTGTTCGACTTCGCGAGCGGCTTCTCGTCACGCGAACTTGCCAGTTTCCAATCCTGCTTCGCCACGGGGGGGATAGGCTGGGTCGGCATCCTCGCCGTGCCTCAGCTAACGAACGAACTTCAGCGCAGTGTGATCCGACGGTATTTCTCACGGTTTGTCACCGTTCCTTATGAGCTCGACAGCCTTGTCGATACCATTGGGCATGAGCATGGCATGATGGTACTCAGCACGGAACCAGATCCGCTCACGGTTGACAATGAAATGGTCGGTACCTGTCGTACGATGAAAGAGCTGTTTCGCGCCATAACCAAAGTTGCGAACAGCGACGCACCCGTGCTGATTTCCGGCGAGTCGGGCACGGGTAAAGAATTGACGGCCGTGGCTATCCACAAGCGTTCGGTGCGGCGCAATGGCCCCTTGGTAGCAATCAATTGCGGGGCGCTTCCCTATCATCTCGTGCAATCCGAGTTGTTCGGGTATGAACGTGGAGCCTTCACGGGTGCGTTCCAACGCAAAATTGGCCGCATCGAGGCCGCGCACGGCGGGACGCTGTTCCTCGACGAGATCAGTGATTTGCCGTTCGAAAGTCAGTCTATCGTGCTGCGTTTTCTGCAGGACAGGAAGATTCAGCGGCTCGGTAGTACGGAGTCCATCGATGTGGACGTGCGGATCATTTCCGCAACTAATGTCGCGCTCGAAAAGGCCGTCGCCGAGCAAACGTTTCGCGAAGATCTCTATCACCGGCTGTGTGTGCTGCGCATAGCGGAGCCACCGCTCAGGGAGCGTGGCGAGGACATCGAGGTACTCGCATATCACATACTGGAAAAATACCGCGCCGACGCCGCTCATCGGATCCGCGGATTCTCCGGTGAAGCGATTAAGGCGATGTACGCGCATAGCTGGCCCGGTAATGTTCGCGAACTCGTGAACCGCGTCCGTCGTGCGATCGTGATGTCGGATAGGCGCGTGCTTGGCCCGGCCGAGCTGGAACTGGACTATCTGTTGAGCGAAGGCGACAACACGCTGACCCAGGTGCGCGAAGCCGCGGAACGAAATGCCATTGCAGCGGCCCTGCGTCGTCATCGCGGCCGGTCACTTCACGCAGCACGCGAGCTCGACATCTCGCGTGCGACACTCTACCGGCTAATGGCGAACCACGACGGCCGTGCGCATCGGGACGGCATTGCCGCTTCCACGCGATGCCCGGATGTCCCCGCCGCATGCGACGCGGAACAGGAAGCGTGGGAGGATCGCTACGCCAAAGTGGGCAACACCCGGCGCAAAGATTGAGCGCGTCAGGAATGCATGCGTCCATAGTTGTCCTCGAACCTGACAATGTCATCTTCGCCCAGATACGTACCGGACTGCACCTCGATCATCTCAAGCGCTGTCTTGCCCGGGTTGCTCAGGCGATGCACCGTGCCGAGCGGAATATAGGTGGACTGATTTTCACTGAGCAGGAAGGTCTTTTCGCCGCACGTCACCTGCGCTGTCCCGCGAACGACAACCCAATGCTCTGCCCGGTGGTGATGCATCTGCAGAGACAGGCTGCCGCCCGGCTTGACGACGATACGCTTCACCTGAAAGCGATCGCCCGAGTCCAGCGAATCGTAAAAACCCCACGGCCTATGCACCATGCGATGGTGATCCGCTTCTGAACCGTGCTCAGCACGAATACGTGACACGACGGACTTGATCTGCTGGGCGCTCTGCTTGTCCGCGACGAGGATCGCATCCGCTGTTTCGACGACTACTACGCCGTTCAAACCAACGCACGCAATGAGACGACCTTGGGAGTGCACAAAGGTGTTGACGGTGTCTTCGAAGATGACCCGGCCGCGCGCCACGTTTCCACTCGAATCCTTCGGCATCATCTGCCAGACGGCATCCCATGAGCCGACATCGGACCACGACGAATCCATCGGCACAACAACGCCGCAGGTGCCCTTACATTCGCCGAGTCGTTCCATGACACCGTAATCGATCGATTCGTCAGGACAACCGTCGAAGTCTCTCGCAGCGAGATGCACGAACTTGCCGACCAGTGAACGGTTGCGGTGTGCGGCCTCGCAGGCGGCGTAAATCGCCGGGTGCAGCTCATGGATAACCGATAGCCAGACCGAAGCCCGGACAACGAAGATGCCGCTGTTCCACCAATATTCGCCGGACCGAACGTACTGCTCCGCAAGCTCACGGTGTGGTTTTTCGACGAACCGGTCGATGACGAAGCCGTCATCGCTTCCCAACGGCACGCCTACCCGAATGTATCCGTAGCCCGGCTCGGCGTGGCGGGGCACGATGCCGATGGCGACGACGGCGCCGTCGGCGGCATAGTGCGCGGCGCGCGACACGGCGCCCTGGAATGCGGGTGCGTCGGGGACAACGTGATCTGCAGGCATCACAACGAGCACGGCATCCTTGTCCCCGGCGACCGCCTCCAGCGCCGCCGCAGTAAGCGCAGGCGCTGTGTTGTGTGCTGAAGGTTCAAGGAGAATGCGAGACGGTTTGCCGCACTCGCCTAGCTGTTCCGCACTGATGTGGCAATGATTCTCGCCACACACTAAAAGCAGGGTGCTGGAAATCGGCCACAACGTTTCAAGGCCATCAAGGCGTCGTGCGGTCGTGGCCAGCAGGGACTCCTCACCAATCAGCTCGATGAGTTCTTTCGGATATTGCTCGCGGGAGAGGGGCCACAGTCGCGTGCCGGCCCCGCCCGCCAGAATCACCGGCTGGATCGATAGTCGCTCGTCAGTCATGGACGTGAACTGCAGCAGTTTCGATTGAGGCGCAAATGCGATAGTCATCCGGCGGCTCCGTTTTAGGTGGGCAAGCCTTCGTCATTGCGAAGGGTCTCGCCCTGATTCAGACAACGAAGTGGTAACGGGGACACCATATGTCGGTAACAGGAGCCTCTCTGTGCGGATTCGAACTTAACGGTTTGCGACGTGGTTATGTAATACGCGAAGCATGGTTAGCCACGCTAATCCGCGCGTCGTTTAAAGTGATGATTCGTATGATTAGAAAGAGGAACGCAGGATAGCGAATTAATCATCAAGACGTGATGTCTGGAGTTTAAGCATGGTTCAGAACTGAGACACTTTTGGTTCGAACTCGGCAGTTCGGCGCTGCCCTCTCTCGCGCTCGCGGGGCGTATTGCGAACCCTATCTTCCGCCATAGCCCGCAGGGCGTACGTCTATCTCGAAACGCACCGCGTCGCAGCAATTATTGCGCCGCGCCACAGAAATTCGCTGAGCCCGCAAAGTTGTTCAGATATGAGACGGTTCGCGGACCGAATCCGGCGCCCGATCGACATCTATTAATAAAGTCCTTTAAAAACAGTCGTTTGAAACGTATGGCACGCCTCTGGCTAAAGAAGGAATGCCCATGGGGTAATGCCTTCGGGCATTTCTACCGGGCACTTCAGTGGACTATCGCAGTGCAGTAATTTTTAGGCGGTAAACCGTTGCCCTCACACTCTGCATGCCTTTTGGTGTGCTAAGACCGGCAGGAAACGACCATGCTCGACTTTACGAACTATCCATTCGCGAATCACCTGCTAGCCGTCGTACCGGAGCCCGAGATGGCATTGATGGCTCCTCACCTCAAGCTTCAGCGACTACGCGCTGGTGAATTACTCTCGGACTCAGGCGAAACCGTCAAACACGTGTATTTCCCGACTACGGCGATTGTGTCGATGCTCTTTCTGATGGCGGACGGCGCGACTGCGGAGGTGGCCGCTGTCGGTAACGAAGGCGTGATCGGCGTTCCGGTGTTGATGGGCGGCGCGACCATGCCCAACCGTATCGAAGTGCGCAGCGGCGGCTATGCCTACTCCATGAGCGCCCAGATATTCAAGCGCGAGTTCGAGCAGCATGGCCCCGTGCATAAGCTGATGCTGCTTTACATCCAGGCGTTACTCACCCAGATCGCTCAGAATGCGCTTTGCAACAGGCACCATCACATCGTCAAGCAGGTGAGCTCCTGGCTCCTGCTCACCCATGATCGGCTGAAGTCGGACGAACTGGTCGTCACCCAGCAACTGATCGCGACCATGCTCGGCGTCCGTCGCGAGGGCGTGACGGAAGCGGCGGGCAAGCTCCAGGACGCCGGACTCATCAGCATGCGTCGTGGTCACATTACCGTACTCGACCGCGAAGGTCTGGAAGAGCATGCCTGCGAGTGCTATGGGATCGTCAAACGGGAATTCCGCCGGCTGCTGCTCGCTAGTGCGGCAGAGAAAGAAGGGGCCACACCGATTGCCTCGCCACCGCCCGTGTACCGCAGAGACAGGGAGCGCGAACGCCAGGTGGTCTGTAGCGGACGTTGACGTCTGAAAGTCACGTGGCGGCGCAGCACCCAGAGTCAGTTGCCGCTTTTGTCATGATCGCGCGTTCGCAGCACGGCCGCCAGCCAGCGCCACGTCATGCGCTTGCGGAACGGGGCCCGCCGCACGTGCCGACGCACGTCGGCAACCTGCCGTCGGGCCTCGACTTCGTCGTGCGATAGCGCGCGTTCCGTTCGTTCATCGGTGCGCCGCGCCGCCACGCATAACGATACGGCAAAAATTACCGCAACGATTTCGAGTATGGCAAGGATGGTCAAAAGGCGCATGGCGTCCACGAAAAGTCGCGCTGTGTCGCGCGGAATAATGGGTTGACAGTCATAGTGTGACATACGGCTCGGGCCGGGCATTTTTGAAAGAACTGCCAATATTCGCCGCTATTCGACGAATAGCCCGTGGTCTGCGATCGGGCGGTGGCCGGTTACGATTCGGCATCCGAACCACTTTGTAGTGATCCTGATGCGGAGTCGCCGGAAGGGGCTGTGTTCGCATTCGCACATTGCTCATGATTTGGGGCGGCTACAGTCACTGCGCAATGTATTCCCTCCTCCTCTTACGACGATGCTTAGACGCAGCCTGCTCGCCAACTATGCTGGCCAGATTGCTACCGTTGCGCTCGGCATCGTCATGGTGCCGGCGTACGTTCGATATCTTGGCGTCGAAGCGTATGGTCTGATCGCGCTCAATGCCGCGTTGCAAGCGTGGGTGCAGATATTGGATCTTGGACTTTCGCCCACATTGTGTCGCGAACTTGCGCGCGCGCAGGATGAAGCATCAAGGAAGGAGGCGAGTGTCCTCCTGCAGTCACTCGAAAAATTCGTGGCGGCCATGTGCACGCTGCTCTTCGTGCTTTCTTTGCTGGTGGCACCGTTCTTTGCGAAAGACTGGTTGCACGCGGCGGGGTTGCCTGCGCACGAAATCGAAAGCGCGTTTGTCTTGATGGTTTTAACCGCTTCGTCGCGTTGGCTTTCTTCGGTCTATCGAGCAGGCATGGTGGGCATAGACAGGCAAGCCACGCTCAACGGAGTGGTTGTGGGCTTTGCCGTCATCCGGGCTGCGCTCGTTGTTCCCGTCATCGCGAGGTGGCCGCAAATCGACGTTTTTTTCCTGTGGCAACTGGGCGCAATTGCCGGCGAAAGTCTGGTCATGCGATTGCTGCTTGCCCGCGTGATAAAAGCGCCGCTACTCACGCGAACGTTTTCGCGCGCCGCATTATCGGCGCGCGCAAGATTGTCACTGTCCATCGCGTTCTCCGCGCTCGTGTGGGCGACCACCACGCAGATCGACAAGGTCATTCTGTCGAAGGTTCTGTCTCTGCAAGCATTCGGCGTATTTAGCATGGCCACGCTTCTCGCCAGCGGTATCCTGCTGCTGGCCAATCCGGTCCAGCAGGCGTTTATTCCGCGCTTTGCCGCCAACGGCGTGGGCGATAGCCGGAACATCATACCGAGCTATCTGCTCGCGAGCGAGATCACGATGATCGTGGTCATTCCTGCTGCAATGATCTTTGCGATAGCGCCTGACCTCGTTCTCAGGCTGTGGTCAGCGAGCGCGCCCTCGACGCCGGAAGCCTGGCGTGTCCTGCAGTGCTATGCGATCGGTAACGCATGTTCCGCTATTGCGGAGTTGGCTTTCCTCGTGCAATGCGCGCAAGGAAATCTGTCCCTGCAGATCAAGGGTAACGTCGCATTCCTGGTGATTCTCGTACCGGCCGTTTTCCTGGGTTCGCTCAACAATGGGGCAGTCGGCGTGGCTTACGCGTGGCTTGCGTTAGGTCTGTTCCGGGTGCTCGTCTGGGTCAGTATCGTGCACCGCAAATTCCTGCCAGGTATCAACGTGAGGTGGTACAGGGATATGGTCGCGCGCACTGTGGCGACGGGATTAGTAGGCTTCGCATTTCACTACACAACCCTGCTTCGCGCATCTAGAACTCAGATTTTCGTTTTCCTTCTCCTCATGTGGCTGTCAATGATGGTGGCCGCCGTGGCTGTCTCACCGATCTCGCAACGCAAAGCGCGCAGTCTCGCCGGGCGTCTCGTCTTCAACTGAACGCGTTGCATGTTCTCTTCGACGCGATCGTCGGTGACGTCGCAAATTCATCGTTCAGCCGGAAGGCCTTCTGTGCGAATCCGAACCGAAGGGTAGCAAGGTGCCGCCTAGGATCGGCAGTAATGGCGCACTGCGGCATGACCGTGCCACGGTTGCTGAACCGTTCAATCATGGAGGTATCGCGATGCGGGTTGCAATTGTTCATGAATGGTTAGTGACATTTGGCGGGTCCGAACGCGTGGTTGAACAGATGCTCGAATGCTTTCCTGAAGCCGATGTCTTTAGCTTGATCGACTTCATGGATGATCGTGCTTTTTTGAAAGGGAAGAGGGCGACGACCTCGTTCGTGCAAAAGCTGCCGTTCGCCAAACGCAAGTACCGTAATTATTTGCCGCTCTTTCCGCTAGCGATCGAGCAGTTTGACCTGTCTGCTTACGATCTCGTTCTTTCAAGTTCGCATGCCGTTGCGAAGGGCGTGTTGGTAGGACCCGATCAACTTCATATCAGCTATGTTCATTCGCCCATCCGCTATGCGTGGGATCTGCAGCATCAGTACCTGACGGAAGCGAATCTGCTGAAGGGCTTTCGTTCGTTGTTCGCGCGCGTCGCGCTGCACTACATACGCACGTGGGACGTGCGTACGGCGAACGGAGTCGATACGTTCGTTGCCAATTCGGACTTTATTGCGCGCCGTGTCAATCGTGTTTACCGCCGCGATGCGACAGTCGTTTACCCCCCGGTAGACACCGAAGCGTTCGAGTTAGGCACGCACAAGGAGTCGTTTTACGTCACGGTCTCCAGAATGGTGCCGTACAAAAAGGTGGATCTGGTAGTGGAGGCCTTTTCGGCCATGCCTGAACGTTCGCTGGTGGTGATCGGGGACGGTCCCGATATGGAAAAGATCCGTTCCAAGGCGGGACCCAACGTCGTAATCCTGGGGCATCAGCCCTTCCCCGTCCTCAGGGACTACCTGCAGCGTGCGCGGGCATTTGTATTCGCTGCAGAGGAAGACTTCGGCATCTCGATTGTGGAGGCACAGGCATGCGGCACCCCTGTGATTGCGTTCGGTAAGGGCGGGGCGTGTGAAACGGTGATCGACGACACACAGCCGCAGCCGACGGGTGTGTTCTTCGACGAGCAGACAGTCGAATCAGTGCAAGCTGCGGTACGCAGATTTGAAGCGAGCGCCGATCAATTTTTGCCCGACAGTTGTCGCGCCAATGCGGAGCGGTTTTCCGAGGCGGCTTTTCGTCGGGGGTTCCTCGCAGTCGTCCTGAAGGCCATGGAATCGCACCGGAATTCTCGCGTCTGGCGCAAGCTCCGTGCGTCAATTCGACCGCCGGTGTGCGCCATGGCAGTCGAAGAAGAACCGGCGGAGTTTGGCGTGACTTCGCTTCCATCCTAATCGGTCTGGAAGGTCTGCCGGCTGCTCAACACGAGGAAATGCCAAGTGAACTCAACCATCAGAATCGAATACGCATCACTGCCTGAACTGGGCGTCACTCCATTTCCTGCCCTGACGAATAAAGTCGCACTGGCGGCCGCGGACATTGTTGGCTTTACTGTGGCACTCCTGGTGACGAATCGCGTGCTGGGCAGCTTTGTCGCCGAGTCGCAGAAGAGCGTGTGGTCGATCTTTTCACATCAGCCCATGCTGATCTACCTGGCGCTAGCCTGTATTGGAACCGTGTGGTTCTGGGCGAGGTTGCGGCACTACTCCTGTCGCAGGCCCATGTGGCGTGAGCTCCAGGAGATTTTCCGGATGTTGATCGTGCTCGCGGTCATTCATCTGGCGCTTACCGCGCTGGCCAAAGGTACGTTTTCGCGCGGATGGTGGGCCTTGACCTGGAGCGGCGCCCTGATCTGCGTGCCCGTGTTCCGATCGGTGACAAAGCGCGCACTCGACTGGGCAAACCTGTGGAAAAGGCCGACGCTCATTGTCGGGTGTGGGGAAAGCGCGTTGGAAGCCAGGCGGGCACTGTCGAACCAGTCGTTTCTGGGTGTGGACGTGATCGCCTATGTCGCGCCGGACGCCCAGGCTGCTGTGGACAAAGAGGCGATCTTTGTCTCGGACGCCCCCATTCTGCAGGGCATTACCCCCGCGACGTTCAGATCGTTGCCTGGCATACAGGTTGTGATAGCGCTGGAGCACGATCACCGCGCTTTGCGCGATATGTGGGTTCGTGGACTCACGAAGTACGGCATTCGCGACGTCACTGTGATGGCGTCAATGCGTGGCGTGCCGTTATGCGGTACCGACATATCGTACTTCTTCGGCCATGAAGTGATGATGTTGCGCGTGCAAAACAACCTCGCGCGTTTTTCGGCCAGAGTTCTCAAGCGGAGCTTCGACGTCGTGGTGGGAGGATTTCTGTTACTCATGCTGCTGCCCATCTTCGCGATCATTGCGGCCCTGGTGGCCAAGGATGGTAGTTCTGCGTTTTTTGGGCACACGCGTATCGGACAAAACGGCAAAAAATTCAACTGCTACAAATTCCGTTCGATGGTGCCTGACGCCGAGAAGGTGCTGAAGGAATTGCTCGAACGCGATCCAGTCGCAAGGGCCGAATGGGAGAAGGATTTCAAACTGAAGGACGATGTCCGGATCACGTCAATTGGTGCGCTACTGCGCAAAACAAGCCTCGACGAATTGCCGCAGTTGTGGAACGTGCTGCGCGGGGATATGAGCCTTGTGGGACCGCGCCCGGTAATCGAAAAGGAGATCGTCCGGTACGGTGAGGAATCCGCTTACTATTTTTTGGCAAAGCCGGGCATGACGGGTCTCTGGCAGGTGAGCGGTCGCAATGATACGGATTACGCGCGGCGCGTTTTCCTGGATGCGTGGTATGTGAAAAACTGGTCGCTTTGGTACGACATCATGATCATGTTGAAGACGGTCGCCGTGGTGATCCGGCGCGACGGCGCATACTGATCTACGGGGTGCGGATACCGGCGCCGGCTACTCGGACCGACGACATCGTAGGTTACTGTCGATCCGCAATGAGGTAACGGGGCATCGGGCCCACTCGCCAGTCGAAGCTTTGTGCGGTGATCGTTACAGGCGTATCGACACCTTGCCAGTCGCGCTGAACATATCTTCCGGCCGGCAGGTGTAAGGAGGCCGTACTTTCCTTGCCATCGGTGGTCCAGCCGACGACGACTGGATCATCGGTTCCGTACTGATACGCCTTGACGCTCTCCGCGTCGACTAGCGCCTTTGCCCAGTTACGCTCGCCGACCGTGCTGCTCAATACGGAAGCAGCGACGAACGCCGGTTTGGGCGTCAAATCGTGGTGCAGCAAGCCAAAGTTGTGCTCGATGTTGTTGACGTCGGTGCCATCGTCGACAAAGTCGTACCAAAACACCACCTTGACCGTGCCATAGCGCCGCGACAGCAAATAGGTGCGCACGAGATTGGACGCCTGCGTTGCTTCATCTTGCCCCGGGTCTTTAGGATTCACAGGCCAGCCTAACTCCGTCACCCAAATCTGTAGTGGTCGCCCATCTGCTTTCACATTGTCTGCAGTCAGTCGTTTCAGGTAGGGCCACACCGTTGGAATGCTCACGAAATCGATCGGCGCGCCCGTGGCTCGATAGCCTCTCTCTGGCGTATTGGGCGGCATATAGGGATGTACGCTAAAGCCGTCCTGGTCGTTCAGCCCTCCGCCCTTCATCAATCCAACAATGCAATCACCCCCCGGGCCGCCGCCCGAGCCGCCGCCGCCGCAGGAAATCACGGATGCGTCCGGACTGCGTTGCTTGATGGCGCCGAACGTGTCCTTCAAAAGGGCAAGGTAGGTGGGGTAGTTGATCTTGCCGAAATCCGGCTCGTTCCAAACCTCCCAATGCTTAACCGTCCTACCGTACCGGGCGACCACAGCATCAACGTATCGGGCAAACCGCGCCCGGGCCTCGGGTGACTGCGGAAAGTTCGATTGCGAAAAGAGCGCCGGGTATGCAACCGGGTTACCGTAGTCGAGAACGACTAAAGGCGAAATACCGAACTGGGCACATGCGGCAAGGTACGTATCGAAACGCGCGGGAAAGTTAAAGCGTCCTGGCGTTCGTTCGATTGCCTCCCAATAGAGTTCGTCTCGAATCCACGAGAACCCGGCCTGCTTGACGAGCGGCAACAGTACCGAAGGCGGCGGTGTGCCGCCCTGAGCAAAATGGGTGACGACACCGAAGTCGGAAGGCCCCACGTCGTCGCGTTTCGTGACGACGGCCAGCGTGGTCGCTGTCTTGTCGAGCGTTTCTCCATCCGGCGATTTGAAGGTCGCGTCGACGCGGAACAAACCAGAGCGCGGTACGGCTATGCCGACGTCGATCGCCTTGCCTCCCGGTATGTCGCTGATGGCTTTCTGGTACGTGGTGAGCGCAGCCGGCATCAATTTGCCGTTGCTGTCATAGGGGAACACGCTGACCGTTAACTTTGCCTGGCGCATATCGTCCGGCGTCGCGACGACGAACCGGACGATCTTCTTTCCGTTTATCGGCATGACTAGTGAGCCCGGCGGACTAGCGAGGCGTATCTGAAACTGAGCATATGAGGCGCTCGAGAAAGCCAGAAAAAAGAATGCGGACAGCGTAGTGCGCCGGAGTAGGGATGGTTTTAAAAGGCTTCGATGGAGGTGAATCGTCAGCATGGGATCATCCTCGTTGGATCGCTCGTGGAAATAGCCCGTTCGGTTCGACGAGCAAAGATGCAGGTGCTGAGAGGCCACGCGGGACGCCGCTTTTTCTGGGCGACAGGCCAGACCAAAATAGGGTGCGCGGCTCCACTCATCAGTACGGAATCGAACTTTCAAAGCGGTCGGCTGCGCGCTTACGTTTGCCGCCGGGCCTTGTGTGTGAAACCGTACTGAGGGAGCTTCCCGCAAGATTGCTTAATGCAGCCTTGGGATGGCTGGCGACCGGCTTCGGCACCCGCACCGTCTGGCACGCCGGAATGGTGCGACAAATCGGCAGGCGACGTAATTCGAACGTCGCGGGCGAAACCTGGGCGCACGGCGCTGCGGTCTCAGGATCATCTGGGGAGATATCTGATGGACGAGTTTGCGGAGCGATCCAACACTCATCGGAAAGTTGTTTCCGTTCAGACGGCGACGCCAACCGACGCTGGCGCGATGCAAAGTCGCAACTGGCCGGTACCCTTTGCGGGGTTTGCAATTAACGGCAAATTCGCATCGCAGCGGATCACTGGCGTGCAACGCGTTGGCTATGAACTGGCGATGGCGTTTCAGCGACTGTTTCCCGAGGACACCGACCTCCCGTTGCTACTTCCCGTTGACGCGCGCACGGACGTCGCGCTGCCGAAAGCAAAAACGGTCGGGCGCTGGTTGAAGGGTTCTTCGTGGGAGCAACTTGCGCTGCCGTTCGCGACCGGCGGGCGAACACTGCTTAGCCTCTGCAACATGGGGCCGTTGTTCGCACGTCGTCAGGTGGTCATGATGCATGACGTGGCGGTCTACGATTTGCCGGAAAACTATTCCTGGAAGTTCAGACTCTGGTATCGCTTCGCGTTTTCAATCTTGAAGCACAGCGCCAGTCACATCGTGACGGTGTCGGAATTCTCGAAGAAAAGAATCATGGCGCGTCTCGGGATAGACGCGTCGCGTATTTCGGTCGTCTGGAATGGCGTGGACCATTTCGACAGAATCGCGGCGGACAAGTTGATTTTGTCACGGCTGAATCTACAGCACGACGGTTATGTCCTCGTGGTCGGCAATCTGTCAGTAGGAAAAAACCTTGCCCGTGTGCTTGCCGCAATCGAGCACCTGAGTGAGCGTCACGACTGGAAGTTTGTGGTTGTCGGCGGGTGCGATTTGCGGATCTTCAATCCTAAAGCCAAGGTGGGCTACGACCTCTCGGAGAACATCGTCGCCGCCGGCTTCGTATCGGACGGTGAGTTGCGTGCGCTGTATGAAAATGCGGCCTGTTTTGTGTTTCCCTCGCTTTATGAAGGCTTCGGCTTGCCGCCGCTCGAGGCGATGTTGTGCGGTTGTCCGGTGGTTGTATCGCGAGAAGCCTCGCTGCCGGAAATATGCGGCGATGCCGCGGTCTATTGCGACGCGCGCTCTGTCGAAGACATCGCCGACAAAGTGGCGCAGTTGATGGGCGACGCAGCGCTGCGCGACGTCTGGCGCGCACGCGGCAGAGAGCATGCGCGCCAGTTCCGGTGGGAGCGCTCCGCACGTCAGTTGCTGGATGTTCTCGAGCAACAGCTCGGGGCGGGCGGGGCCGCTCGCCCGGTTTGCGCACCTCCCGTCGCATCAAGGTTTTGACTTGTTACGCTTGCCTGGTAGCCAGGGATCAGGACCGCAACCTGAGCCTCGGTGCGATTCCGAACATAGCGTTTCATATGCCACCAAGTACTCTTGCTTGGTGGAGCGCACCGCGCTTGCTTGACAAGAGGCAGGCATGCAGCAATACAGAGTCTTGGTTATCAACGATTTCGAGCAAAAGGGCGGGGCGGAGGTCGTCTATCGGCAGTCCGCTGACCTTCTACGCGCAATGTCCGGCGTGGAAGTGGAATGCTTTGACGTCAGTCGATTCCAGGGGAGTTTGTCGTTGCTATCCAGATCGTGGAACCTGGCGGCCGCGCGCGCGCTCAAGCAAACCCTTGGCACCTTCCGGCCGGATAGGATTCTTGTCCACAACTACCACAATGCTTTATCAGCATCGGTACTCGGCGTGATCGCTCGATACAAGCGAGAGTTAGGTTACGCTGCGTATATGACATGTCACGATTTTCATCTTATCTATTACAACCCGACGCTGCACTACATGGTGAACGGCAATATCGAGCATTTGACGCTCGACGCGTTGCAAACGGGGCATGTCTTGATGTTGCGCGTCAGCGCAAAAGGCGCAATCCATGACATCTTTTCGAAAGCCTACTGGCATACAGTGCGCGCGGTGTACAAGCCAGAGCGCATCTTCGATCGGATAATTTGTCCAAGTGATTTCATGCAGGAGGCTTTGCATCGCAGAGGGATCGACAACACGGTGGTCCTTTACAACCCCTCGGTCGTCGGTGTGACGAACAAGCCGGTGAGCGTGCGCGATCGGGAGCGCTTCAGCCTTGCATTTGTCGGACGCGTTGTACGCGAGAAGGGTCTCGCGGAATTTATCGCGCTCGCGAGCTCGATCGATTTTGCGCGTATCGAGCGCATAGGTGTTTTCGGCGACGGTGCCGACCGCGAAGAGATCGAGCGACGATATGCGCCGCTGGTCGAGTCGGGAAAGCTTGTTTTCTTCGGCAGCCTGCCGCAGGACCGGTTGTTCTCGGAACTGCGACGTTTTGCCGATGCGATCGTCCTGCCGTCAATGGGGATGGAAGTCGCACCGCTTGTCATTGTCGAGGCGGCAATGCTGGGGTTGCCCACGCTGATCCGGGAGGGTGCTCATCGGTTGGATTTTGGCAATGCCGTCGGCAGCAAGATAACGTATCGCGATGACCCTGAAAGTCTTCGAGCGGCGCTTGATGGGCTTGCCGCGCATCTCGCTACGCCGGAGCGGCGTTACGACGTTAGCCCATTTTTGCCTCAGTGCTATGCGGAGCGGCTGGCACATATCATGCGGATGACATAGACCCAGACACGGACCGCCGGCAGCACGCATGGCAGGCAGTTCCATAGGTGACGGTGGTCGAAAACTATTTAGCATATCCAAGCGTAGAAAAGTCGATCGGGCAACTGCTCTGTGGTGGATGCGCGCGTAACTCGCACACCATCTCCTCCTGCATTCAGAGAATCGGTGAATAACCACGGACTGACCCACTATGGCGCACGGAATATTGCGGAACATGCTGGCACTGTCGGTCTTGCAAGTGGCGAATATGGTGCTGCCGCTCGCGACGTTACCGTATCTGTTCCGCGTGCTGGGTCCCAACCATTTTGGCGCCTACGTTTTTGCTCAGGCGGTGGTGACCTATCTGGTCCTGCTCGCCGACTACGGCTTTAACTGGTCAGCTACGGGTGAGATTGCAAGGGTGCAGAACGACCGCGACGCTGTTTCGAGAATTTTCTGGAAAACGCAGGTGGCCAAAACGCTGGTAGCGTGCGTTGGCCTTGCGCTTCTGGTACTTGGCGTTTTGCTGGTGCCGAAGTTCATTGAGATTCGGCCCATCATATTTGCGACCTTTCCGTTGGTGATCGGCACCGTGTTATTTCCGCAATGGCTCTTCCAGGGTTTGGAGCGGATGTCCTTTGTCACCATATCAACGTTGAGCGCACGCTTGCTTGTCATACCCGCTACCTACCTCCTCGTCCACTCGCCCGACGACACGTGGCGAGCGGCGCTCATCGCATCAATGAGCACCGTCGTCGCCGGGCTGATCTCACTGACGCTGATCGCGCGCATGAGATTGATCTCGTTCTGGCTGCCGGGCGTAAGCGATGTTATCGGAGCCTTCAGGGACGGATGGCACGTGTTCATGGCGACCGCTGCAATCAGTCTTTATACGACGACGAACAGCGTGTTGCTCGGATTTCTGGCGGGCAACGTAACGCTAGGTTACTTTGGTGCCGCCGACAAGATTCGCAACGTGGCGCAGTCCCTGATCGCGCCGCTCAGCAACGCCATGTATCCGCGCGTCAATGCACTGTTTGCCGAGGACACCGTGAAGGCCTATGCGCTCGTGCGCAAGGCACTTTACGCGATGAGCACAATCATGTTCGCCGTATCGGTGATGCTCTGGGCGCTTGCTCCATGGATCGTTCGCATCGGTATGGGACCTCAATATGCGCCGGTGGTCGACGTTTTACGGTGGATGGCGTTTGTGCCGTGGATGGTGGCGCTAAACAATGTGCTTGGGCTCCAGATGATGCTACCGCTCGGCATGAAGAAAAAATTCAGCGAGATCCTGCTGGGATCCGGTGTGTTCAACGTCGCGCTGTTGGTGCCGCTTTCGATTCGTTTTGGGGCGCAAGGCGCAGCGATGTCGATACTTGCGACAGAAGCGCTTGTCACCGGCTGCATGGCGCTTTACCTGGTTAAGAAAAGAGTTCCGATTTTCCTGGCAAGGGCATCGACTGACTAATGCCAAATGCACGAGTTTGTTAAAAGGAGTTGACGCATGAACACATCGCATCCAGACGTTGAGGCAAGGAGAATGGCTGTAGTGATACTTGCGTGTCGTGACTATGCGGCGCTCGAGTTGGCGCTCGCGAGTCAAATGGCCTACCGACCGCCGGGTGTGCCGTTCTACGTGCTGCAGAATTGCCGCGGCGGGTACGACGCCGAGCGCACCCTCGGTGTGGCCCGGCGCTACGAAAGGCTGTTTCCCGGTGTCGTCAACGTCGTCGACGACATCGTGCCAGGGGACCCCTATCGGTCGATCAGGAAGTTACTGTCCAAACCGGAGTTCGAAAACATCGACCTGGTTTGCAAGGTCGACGACGATGCATTCCCGATTGCGCATCAATGGCTCGACCAAATGGTCGAGGCCTATGACAGCGCTGAGCGAGGAAATGGCCGGAAGCTGGCGTACGTCACGCCGCTCATCAATAACAACGCATGGGGTTTTCCTCAGCTGCTGAAGGCGATGAATCTGGAGCAGGAGTACTTTGCCACGCAGGCGCATCCGCATTTCGTCGGGTCGGGCAGTAGCGGGCGTTTTCCGCTGCGGATCATTCCGGCGGAGCAGATCGAGACCGGTACGAACGGCACCATATGGGGCTATCCGCACATCGCGCGCTGGCTGCACGAGCGCACCACCCTTCAGCCTGACGCATTCATCGCTGCGACGCAATCGCTGGAGCAGTGCGATGTGCCATCGCAATCTCGCTATTCGATCGGCTGCATCCTGTTTCGCAAGTCGCTGTGGAATGCGATCGACGACGGGGGCCGCGATGACGAGCATATGATGCACATGCATTGCGAACGCAACGATCTCCGTATCGTCTGCGTGCGCCGCGTACCGTTTGTTCATCTTGCGTACTTCACGCAGCGCGAGGAGAACCGCGACATCGTGGACACGGCGCTCGCGCTCTATGGCCCGCGGCTTGCGCACCCGTTTCCTCTAGTGCTCTACGCTGATCGTGAGCGGGAAAATGAGGCGCGATTGCGCTGGCTTGAAGATCGATTGAATGCACCGGCCGCGCCGAGGCCGGAGTGGCTTGGGAAGCTTACGCCGAAACGGATAAAAGGTGCCGTGCGGCGGCGCCTGGTTTGGCTTTGGCCGGCGCGCAGCGCGCGTGGCGTGCCAGGGGAGCTGAGATAATCGGGCGCGAAGGCATTTTTGAAATTGGGAGGCCGAGTAGATCCGGCTTTAGCGATAGCGGGAGAGACGCAAGGGAAAGAAGACGGGTGGATGACGAGGGCTGCCCGAGACGCGCGCGTGAGTTGACGTGCACGGCTTGCCCCGGGCAGCTTGATCAGTTAAAGGCCATAGGCATGAACCACATGGTCGCTGCCCGCGACGAAGACCTGCCCATTCACGACCGACGGCGACGAGAAGTTACCCTCGCCGGATTGAACTGGCGTGTAGTGGTCGTGGAAAAGTATGGCTCCGGTTGTCGCGTCGAACGCATACACATCGTTGCCCATCCCGTCGGCGTAGTAGACCACACCGTTTGCGGCGACCGGCGGAATAGCCGGATTGAAGTTGGGGCTGTTGATGCCGACTTGCGTCTGCCACACAGGTTTGGGGTTGACGGAACAGGTGCTACCGATGGACAGTGCAATGAGCCCGTGCTTATATAAAGTCCCCGAATCGGAGGGAGACACGACGTAAAGCTGATTGAGCACCGGGTCGAACGCAGGCATGCCTATGTTGCTGCCGTCGTTCGAACTCTGAGCAATCGTCATCGTTTGAATGGGACCCGCCTGCTGAATGGTGGCCCGGTTATAAATGAACAGAGGGCCTGACTTGTTGTAGGCAGCGAGCATCGTCGGGCAGTTGGGACGCTGGAACAGCAATGCCGTAGCGCCGAAGTCGATGTCTGCGTTGGGCGAGGGAGTAAGTGGTGAGTTCGACGCGGCCACCGCCAGGGTTGGGGTGAGCTTCACGACGTGTTCGGCGAACCCTGCGTTTTCGGGGGTGGCGAATGCGTTGCCCGTCAGTGCATAGACGACTGTACCGTCAGGTGGAATCGATACGCCCCCAAAGCCCCATATGCCGCCCCCGTTCGGTCCGGTTGCCCCGGTGGGGAACCAGCGTTGCAGAATGGCGGCTGGGTTGGTGGTCGAGGCGCGGATAACCTGTCCGTGGTACGGCTGCGTATCGCAGGGGTCACCGGCCGTCGCAACGTATATTGAGGAACCGTCGGGACTGAGCGTCAAACCGCCGTACACCATCGTTAGCGGAGAAGCATTCGCCGCGTCGAGGAGAGGCAAGTTGAAGCCCGGGAGATCGACGCCGGTCGCCATATCGTACGCATGCAAGTAACCTTTCCCGCTCGCGACGAACAGGCGGTTGTTGGCATGGTCGATTACGGGCGTCCCCTGCACACCAATCTTGCCTTTGAATAGCCCGCTACAGCCCTGCGACAGAGTTGCCTGAGGGATGGGGGCACTCTTCCAAATGGTGGCCCCCGTCGTGGCATTCAGCGCCCATGTTGTGTTTCCCTCCGTCGCAACATAGACGATATCGGTCGGAACGTTGTTGATCAACACGCCGGTAGCCAAAACCGGCTGAGTCAGGATGGCGCCGTCAAGAACAGGGGACGCCCAGTGTTGTTTCAGCGTGCTCACGTTGGTCGCGTTCAGCACCGTCTCGACAGGGTTATACCCGGTCCGCTGCCTGTTCATGCCATACGTCGGCCAGTCGGTTGCTGTAAAGGTCGCGGCGGTGGAGGCTCCCGGTATCCGGGCCAACGTAGCAGCGGTTGCTAGTTCGGGAGCCTGGAATGGCGTATCGGCGGCCGGCCCGCTATCGTCGCGGAATCGATTCGGATTGACCGTGTTTCCGCCGTTCTGTTTGTCTATCTGCGATCCGTCGAGCGCGCTGGCGGGCGCGACGTGCGGTCCGTTGCCGAACGGGTGGAGGCCATGAGGGAACGGGAACGGTACCTTTGCTGCCGCCGCTGCGGCTGCCCCAAGATCCGGCGCGAGCGTCGCTGCTGGTGCTGCGTTCGAGCTTTGCGCCTGTACGCCTGAACCGGCCATGCCGGTGAGCATCAAAGCGGCAACAAATCGAGCAGCGTTGATTCTGCTTAGTGCGTTAGCCATAAATCCACCTCCTGAACATCAAGTTATTGCAATGTTGAGAAGTCCGCAAACAGGCGACTTCTAACCACGATTTACGACAAGGACGCGCGTTGCAATCGTGAAATCAATCCTAGGAGGCGATCAGAACCGAAGCGCGAGAAAAGGCGTTATTTGACTAAGCTTTGTCGAAACGACAGTTCTCCTTACGAATGATAAATATTAATAGCGCGCTCCATGCGAGGAGGAAATGACGCTTCAACTGTAATGTGCGGGTATGCGGCGGTGGGCCTATCAAGGGAGGTCGCTTGCTGCGGGCCCCGTCGGGCTCAGGAATCGCCAAGAGATCTCTTCCAGTCGGTCGGTCTGACTGTATCGAACTGCCTTCGACCCACTGCCTGTTCAAAGTAGCGGACATAGAGCACGATGACGCTAAAACGGCGATCACCGAAGACGAGAATACGAACAAGCCTTCTTGCAAAAATCGATGCGGCCCAAAACGGCGCGGGACCGCGATGCCTGAACACCATATCGACATAGTTGCGCAGCCCGCACGCGTACTTCCACTGCGTCGCTGCGGGCATGCGCCTGGTCTCGATCCACGCGCGCAAAGAGCGCGGACGCTGGATCATATCGCGGTTTTCTCCGTCCTTGTGTGTCATCTGGGAGGCGGTTACGCAACGCAGTTCACCAATGCGGCTCAGGCGCGCGGTATATTCGACGTCGTCGTTCCACACAAAGTACTCGTGGGCGGGGAACCCTACGCGTTGAATCGCATCGTGCCGAATGCACGCTCCAACGAACGACATATAGTCGGTCTTGAAGGAAGCGGCCGCGTGGTGCTCGGGCATTGACACAATGAGTCGCATCCGTTCGTCGAACGTTCCCTGATGCCAGAACTGCACACGCCGATCGATGCCAAATACCGTGCCGCACAGTGCAACAACGTCAGTGCGTGCGGCGTCCTTGGACACCAGCAGCTTTTCGAGCGCATCGGGCATAGGCTCTGCGTCGTCGTCCATGAGCCAGTACCAATCGAAGCCTTTGGCAAAGGCAGTGCTGATGCCCCTTGCGAAACCGCCGGCCCCGCCGGTGTTGCTCTCCGACAGAACGACGAAAACCCTGTCGTGCTTTGCCTCAACGGCAGCCAGATACTCGCGCGAACCGTCGTTGCTGCCGTTGTCGACTACGTAAATCGCATCGACGGGCCACGTTTGAGCAAGCAGCGCTTCGACGCATTCTTCCAGCAAGGCTCGCCGGTTGTACGAAACAACGATTGCGGCAGCGCTTACGGGGTTCATTCGATCAGCTCCTCGGCGGCTTTCAGCGCAGCGCCCACAACCTGGTCCATGTTGTAATAACGATATTGCGCGAGCCTTCCGACAAACGTGACGTCGGGCGTGGCCTCCGCGAGTTCGTGGTAGCGCTTGAAAAGCGCCTCGTTCTCGGGACGAGGAATGGGATAGTACGGATCACCTTCGGCTCGCGGATACTCCCTCACAATCGACGTGCCGCTATGCTGCTGGCCGGTCAGATGCTTGAATTCCGTTATCCGCGTGTATTCCTGGTCGTTAGGGTAGTTGATCGTCCCGGTCTGCTGGAAGCGTTCTACTTCGCCCAGATGTTCATGCTGAAAGAACAGGCTGCGGTAGGGGAGCTTGCCGAAGCGAAAGTCGAAATAGGCATCAATGGGCCCCGTATAGATTGTGTGCTCGCGTTCCACGATCGACCTGATGGCGCGAAAATCCTCTGACAGGCGCACCTCGATGTTCGGATGTTCGAGCATCTTCTCGAACATCGATGTGTAACCCTGGGCGGGCATGAACTGGAACGCATCGGTAAAGTAGCGGTCGTCGTCGTTTGCGCGGGTCGGTATGCGTGCAGCGACCCCCGCTGACAGTTCAGAGAGGTCGAGTCCCCACTGCTTTTGCGTATAGCCGCGGAAGAATTTCTCGCAGAGATCATGGCCGACGCTGCTTAACACCACGTCTTCGCTCGTCGCGACAGAGTCCCGGGGCTCGCGAACGGATTCGAGGTACGCCGTCACGCCCTGCTCGTCCAGATCAAGGTCGTATAGCCTGTTGATCGTCGTCCGGTTGATAGGGATGGGATAAAGCTCTCCGTCCACATGAGCTAGTACACGGTGCTCGTAGGGCCGCCAGTCGGTGAAATTCGACAGATACTCGAAAATTCGCTTGCCGGATGTGTGAAAAATGTGCGGACCGTATGGATGGATCAGCACGCCGTTCTCATCATGACAATCGAACGCGTTTCCGCCGATGTGACTCCGCTTATCGATGATCAGCACTCGCTTGCCGGCAGCGGCAAGGCGCTCAGCACACACTGCGCCCGCAAAGCCGGCCCCCACGATCAAGGCATCATATTTCATCTCTCGAAGTCCTTTAGAGAAACGCGCAACGGTGGCGGCCATTCAAGTCATCAGCAGCACATGAACGGCCGTGGAGAGCTCGGGCACCCAACGGCATCGCGGTGGAACGGGCACGCGCCGGATCCGGCACTGGTCACCTTCGAAAAACGCGGCCGCGCTGCAAATCAAAAGCAGGCATGAGCAGGACGGGGCCGGGAATGCGGTGTCTTGCACGCGACCGTGCAGACAACGTCACCGAGGAGAAGGGTGCCCACTTGATATTTCGCCTTCGGTACGTTTGCGCACACAGCGCAAATCCCGTCGTGTACCGCGCGTTCGGGTGTCGCGAGCTAATTTCTTGCGGTTGACTACTTCGGCGGTGGTCGATGTTTTTGTATGGAGAGCGAATCACATGGACCGCCTCACCTTCAGTCTGCCGAACGGATATTTATAGTCGGTTTGATTGGGGTCGCATGGGATTTTGATGAGTCCACTGCACCTTTGATTATTTAATGTGAAGAAAGCGTAAATTTGATTCGCTGAATGAGGGAAATTACCTACTTAATCAATTTGTCTGAATGCCGGATTTATTAATCATACAAATTGGAGGGGGCGATCTGCTTGCATATTCGTATGAATAAATCCATTGCCGAGTGGTTTTTTATAAGGGGCGGATAGCGTGGTAAACCGGGGAATCGCCCGGCGGCAAGCCGCGAGCACAAAATTAAACTTCTGTGAATAGATAATTAACGGAACTAATTCTTTTTTTTCACCGCGTGAATGCAACAAAGATATGTGCGCGCGCACACACTCGTTCTCATTTTGCGTATCAGTAATGCAGATATTTACCTTTTGTATTAGGTATGGAGAATGATCGCCTTTTCGTCGGATTTTTACATCCAGTTACAACATCGGAAAAAGTGTGACGCATATACTGCGATCCCCAAACAGAAATGCGTAAGTTGTACTCATGACCTTATCTAAACGATCAAGGAATCAGACACATCTTCTGGATTCCGTCCCCGCTTTAATTCCCACTGCATCTGTCCCTCGAAGGAAATTTCTCGCCGGCCTGGTTGCGGGCGCAGGGTCCTTCGCCCTTTCGGCATGCGGTGGCGGTGGCGCAGACTCGCCCGGCGCGGTAGCCAATAGCGCGAAGGTGGCTAACACGGCAACCCCAAGCAGTTTTACGGTGACCGCCCCGACAGCCAACGCGACTGTATCCGGTTCTGTCATGGTGACAGGCACCGCGGGCAGCAATTGGGTCAACGTATGCGTATTCGACCACGCGAGCGGCGCCAAGATTGGCGCCGACACGAAACCGAGCAACGGTACGTTCGCTATCAAGGTTGACACGACCAAACTGTCCACAGGCTCGCATCAGTTCGACGTGATGGGATTTACCGTCGCGGCCGGACAGCCGGGCGGCACCAAGACCACGACGTCTGTTTCAGTCACCGTCGCCGCACCGAGTTCCGGCGCGCTGTTCTACGGCATGAACGGCCATCTTGCCTACCCCAGCGGCATCTACCACACCATGTCGGCGGCCGCGCAACTGGCATTGCTCAAGGATCTCGGCGTCACGAATTATCGCGTTGACGTCGCCGATGGCGGAATGGCTCAAACGGTCGCCAACGCACTGACCGGTGCGTTTGCCGGCAGCGGCGTCGCCATCATGCCGGTGCTCAATCCTATTTCGGCTGGCTGGAATAAGTACGGCTCCGAATCGGCGGCGTACACCTTGGGCTACAACCTGGCGGTCGCATGCACCAAGCCGCTCAAGGGGCTCGTCAAGTACATCGAGTGTGGTAACGAACTCGACGCGACTGGCCTGATCACCACGGGCAACGGCAGCCTGACGAGCAACTACAGCCCCGCCATCTGGCCGGCGTTCCGCGGCGTTATCCGTGGCATGATCGACGGAGTCAAGGCGATCGACTCGTCGATTCAGTGTGGCGTGAATGTCGGTATCCCGCTTGCATACCGCGGCTTGCAGATGCTGTGGTCCGGCATCCAGCCTGATGGCAGTGCCAACGGCGTTTCGGGTCAGCAGCAAGTCCGCTGGGACTACACGACGTACCACTGGTACCAAAGCTCAGGCGATATCACCTGTGGATGGCAAAACAACGCGTGCCTGAACGTACTGCAGGTTCTGAAGGACTCCTTTAACGTGCCGATCTGGTTGACGGAATGGGGTTGGTCGGGCAGCCAGGACAGCGCAGCGCAAGCGGCCAGCTACACGACCGCGGCGCTGAAGGAGTATCGTGCGCTCAAGGATCAATACAACATCCAGTCGATCATGATGTATTGCCTGATCGATCCGGCTTATGGCCTCGTGCAAGAAGATGGTGTCACGAAGAACCCGGCTTACACGAGCTTCAAACAATTCGTTGCCGCGAATCCCGTCTGATCCGCCATTTCGCTAGCCTGCTAGCGTAACAAGCCTCTACCCGTGCAGCCTACGTGCTTTCTGCAAGCCGTAGGCTGTTCTTTTTTCGGAAACACCATGGGTGGCGCGATTTTGGAGTCGTGTGCGGTAAAGCACAGACCGCGTTGCTGCGACGCCACAATCTGCGAAGCGAGACACCACCCGCATGCGAGCTCGCCGGACCCATAGATCCAGTCTTTTGCGCACTACAGTCGGCGCAGCGCTTTCGAGGAAAGCGGTTCGCGAGCCAGCGATTCGTTCCGGTCCCAACACACAAGGAGTCCGACGTATGAATACGAGTGTTTCCGGTAATCCGCCGGTTGTGCTGCGGAATAACGTGGACGCGTTCTCCGGCGGCGAACTATGGCGGCTGATAGTCGACAATCTTGGGCTGGTCATCTGCATTGTTCTCCTGGTGACGGGCGCGTCTGCGCTGTACGCTTTTATCGCGACGCCTATGTATTCCGCGGATGCATTGGTCAAGGTCGATTTCCCTCAGCCCAACGCGCTCGGTGAGGCTTCGAAGGCGCTGGACCACGTCGTCCCGTCCACGCTGCCTACCGAGGCGGAGATTCAGATCATCCAAAGCCGGAGCGTGCTTGTGCCGGTGATCAGTAAATTCAAGCGGGACACCTCAATTACGGCGAACGACATCCCGGTTATCAGCGCGATCACCCGCCAATTCGCCACGCCGGGCACGCCTATGCCGGCACTCGGCGGTTTGAGAAGCTATGCATGGGGCGGAGAGGACGCGTCCGTCGGTTCACTGACCGTTCCCGCCATGCTTGAAGACAAACCGCTAACGTTGACCGTCCTTAACGGCGGCCGCTACCGGCTCGCCGTTGCCGGACGCACGCTCCTCGAGGGCGCCCCCGGCATACCGGCTGAGGCCAACGGCGTGGCACTCACCATGGAGCGGCTCGTAGCGCGCCCTGGAACCCAATTCACGCTCGTGCGCTTTAGCGACGTCAAGGCAATCGAACGTCTCTTGCACCAGTTGAAGGTCAGCGAGTCGGGCAAGGAGACGGGCGTCGTACAGATCGTTTATGAAAACCCCGATCCAGAACTGGCCCAGGCCATTGCCAACGGCATCGCCCAAGGCTACATCGCTTCCCACATCGCACAGCATCGCGCAGAGGCGCTCCAGACCCGCGAGTTCATCGTCGGAGAATTGCCGCAGCTTCACGCGAACCTGACCCATGCAGAGGCCGAACTGAGCCAGTACAGAACCGCGTCGAGTTCGATGCAAGCGGGTACGGAAGCGTCGTCGTACCTTCAGGGCAGCATTGAATTCGACCGCCAGATCGCGATGCTCAAAGTACAAAGAGCGGCGTTGGCCAGTCACTTCACACCGACCTCACGTGACGTGCAGACCGTCGATAGCCAGATCGAGCTTCTGCAAAAGGCTAAAAGCGCGTTCGAAGCGCGCTTCGACCAGTTGCCCGCCTCCGAGCGCCGGGCTGCCGATCTCACACGCGACGTAAAGGTCGCTGAGGACATTTACGTCGCGATGGTCAACAAGTCCAACGAGCTGGCTGTGACGCAGGCTGGCACGCTCGGGAATGTGCACATCATCGACACCGCGCTGTTGCCGGTGGATCCCGTGAAGCCGAAGCGGGCCCTGGTGATAGGCGTGGGTGCCGTCGGCGGTTTGATGGCGGCGGTTCTGTTTGTCTTTGTCCGGCGCCTATGGTCGTCCACACTTGAGCACTCGACGATGGCCGGGCGCCATCTGAACCTGGCGGTCTTTGGTCAGGTGCTGTTCAGTGACGAGCAAGCCCGACGGGATCGTGCGCTGAATTCGAACTCGCAGTCAACGAAGGGTCGCCTCACTGGTGGAGCGCAACAGAAAGTAGCCGGAGGCGCAACCGGATCGCCTCCCAGATTGGCCTATAGTGGCGCTGCTTTGCGAGACGCAGAGTGGGCCACCGGCCGCTTCCTGCTCGCGACCGACGGGCACGATGACATACCGATTGAGGCGTTGCGGGGCATATGTGCGTCGTTGCAGCGGCAAATTCAGGACGCGACGAATAACGTGCTCGTCGTGACGGGTGCGACACCCGGCACGGGGAAAAGCTTTGTATCGTCAAATCTGGCGGTCATCAATGCGCAGGCCGGCAAGCGCGTATTGCTGATCGACGGCGATATGCGCCGGGGCCAGTTGGCCTCCAATTTCAAGCAGACCGGTGCCGGCGGCCTCGCCGAAGTCCTGAACGGTCATGTCAACGTTGATCACGTGATTCGGAACACCGATGTTTATGGCCTTTCGTTTATTGCCGCAGGCCGGTTCCCACACAATCCGTCGCAGTTGCTCTCGACACCTCGCATGCAGCAACTCGTCGGCCATCTTGGCAAGCTGTATGACTTGATCATTATCGATACACCGCCGGTACTAGCAGTCAGCGATGCAAATCTGATCGCCTCTGTCGCGGGATCGACGCTGCTCGTGGTACGTCCGAACGCTCAGAGCGAACGGGAACTGGAAGAAACCGCGCAGCGTCTCGATCGCGCCGGCGCGCGTCTGGTCGGCATGATCTTCAATGCAATGCCGCGACGGCGCAGCGAGAAACGCAGCTACGGCTATGCGGCAGCCTATTCTGCAGCGGGTGTCCCGCAAGAGCATGCCGAATCGTGATCGTCGCCGGCGGGGCGTGTAGAGTTGCCGGATGAGCCGGCTAGGACCATTCCGCGCGACTGGAGGAGTCAAGAGTAAGCGTCTTGCCCCGCGCGTTTTTGCATTGAGAAAACAATGTACTCCAGACTGATATCCGCGCTGTTCTACATGTTTTTTACCTGCGTTATTCTGAATCCGCAGGTGAACGGGATCACGTTATATTTTTATCTCTTGATCCCGTTTCTCGATCCGGAGTTCGCGCGCTTCCTGAGCGGCACGGCTCGTCGTTGGGCCGGCCCGTTGCTCATCGCGGTCGTGGCAAGCGCGTTGACTTCGCCTTCGGCTGCAGTACGGGTCCTCTCGATTGCCATCTGCATAGGCTACCTGATGTACACGGCTGAACGCCGCATCAGCTATCTTCATCCATGGATGGTCATCAACATCCTGTTCGCAATCGTGCAGTTCGCGATGTACTACATCGACCGTGATTTCGCGATGCAACTCGGACCGACGAATCTCGCGAAACTGATCTGGGGGAACTATGCGACCAGTACCTATACGAACTTCTTCGAGGTGTTTTACTTTGCTCGCGTCTCGGGATTTTCGCGTGAGGCGGGATTCTTCTCTTCGCTGCTGGTGACGTCTTTTATCGTGTACCTGCTTAGCGATTCACCGAATAAGAAAATCATTGCTATTTACCTTATCGGCCTCTTCATTAGCTTCTCGAAATCGTCGATGACGCTGTTCCTCTTTGCCGCGCTCTATCCCGCGCGTGCAAGATTGCGGTCGGTCCACCCACTGATGACAATGGTTGCGTACTTTGCGGTGACCGCGGCCATTTCGGTGTACCTTGCATCGAACGATTTCTTCGACTCAGAAACGTTTGGCCACCGGCTGGCCGGCTACGCGTTCCTGTTCGATGCGCGGCTGGGGGATATCGTCAGCGGCATCACCGCACACGACATCATCACGCACTACAAGTACCTTCCCTACATCCGTTTGATCCAGGGCGAAATGGAGGACGCCGGTGTGCCATTTGCCGGTCTGGCTGCCACGGTCGCTGAAATGGGGATCTTCAGTGCGCTGATTCTTTTTGGCGTCATCGCGTTTACCGCGAGCGACGGCTTCGTCATGCTGATTTTCCTGCTCATCAGCGCCACCGTGAGCGTGACCACGGTCACATCCTTTATTCCGCTTGCGTACGTGATTTGCTACTGGCCTCGGTTTTCGGCATACAGCGCTCACCGCGTGGAGCTTTCGCGGCAGTTCGAGCCACTGCCACGGTACGGCAAGACTTAGTCTTGCTGTCTCGTGCGACGCGTTGCCGCTGGAGGCCGGCTGTGACGCGTTATCGTCTCGATTCGTCCTCCCATTTTTTTCGGCGATTGTGCGCCCGCGCATCGAGCGGGACTGCGGCGCGCCCCTCGAGTTATCGAGCAGAAGGCCCGAGCCGCGGAACGGCGAGACTGTCGACAGCGCGACTTCCTGCGATGCTTTCGAAGGCTCACGTTCGTCCGATGATCAAGGAATCGATAGTATGGTGAGCCGATACGGTTCTGATCAAATAGCAGGGGTCGTCGTGGGTGCCTCGCTGAACGGTCTCGGCGTGGCGAGGTCTCTCGCGTGTGCACGCGTTCCGCTCGTCGTAGTCGATACAAAAATCACGCGCTCAGGCATGTGGTGCCGCTACGTACGCGCGCACTACATCAAAAGCCTGATCGGAAAAGCCTTCGCGGACGACATGATCGAACTCGGCAAGAAATTCAAGCAGCCCCCGGTTCTTATATTGACCGAAGAAGAGGCGGTGCACGCGGTGTCGGAAAATCGCGAAGCGCTTGCGAACTGGTTTCGCTTCCGCCTTCCGGCGGACTCGACCGTCAAGATGTTGTGCAGCAAGGCAGGATTTCACGACTTCGCGCTGAAGCACGACTTTCCGGTTCCACGGTCCGTGACTATCGAGAGACTGTCCGACCTGGAATATCTATCGGAATTACGCTATCCGTGCGTACTGAAGCCGGACGACAAACGCAATGTATTGAGGGGCGAGAGGGAGCGGGCGGTTCGGGTCGACTCTCTCAGCGCTGCGCGCGCGCGAGCTATCGCCATGCTTGCCACGCCCGGCGGCATCATTGCGCAGGAGTGGATCGAGGGGCCCGACAGCAACATCTATTTCACGCTTTTCTATCGGGGGAGCGGCGGGAGTGTGATCAGCATCTTTACTGGGCGCAAGGTCCTCAGTTCCCCGCCGGGTATCGGCAATACCGCCATATGCGTTGCCGCACCCGAAGCGCGCGAAGTGCTCGAGTCGTTGACATTGTCGTTCGCCGAGCGGGCCGGCTTCGAGGGCATGGGGAGCATCGAATACAAGTGGGACGACAACCGCAGGCGGTTCGTAATGGTCGAGCCGACGGTCGGCCGTACGGACTGGCAGGAAGAAATCGCCACGCTGTGCGGCGTCAATATTCCGCTTGCCGCTTACCGGCATGAACTCGGTCTGCCGCCCATACCTGACCAATCGTGCCGGGTACCGGTCGCGTGGCGCGCGACGTTTGCCGACCGGGTGCCGCCTCATCTGCTGGGCGAGCACACGAAGATCGTTGACGGATATTTTCGCTGGAGCGATCCCGTTCCGGCGCTGCAGTTTTATGGCCTGCTCAGTCCGCTGCGGCGCTTGAAGCGCGCGTGGAACGTGAC
The DNA here is from genome assembly GCF_009690905.1 of Paraburkholderia madseniana. Lineage (GTDB taxonomy): Bacteria > Pseudomonadota > Gammaproteobacteria > Burkholderiales > Burkholderiaceae > Paraburkholderia > Paraburkholderia madseniana. The sequence continues at coordinate 11,798 of NZ_VOSW01000014.1, read as the reverse complement.
TATGGCACTCAAGCTGCTGCAGGTGAAAGTTTAGCGTGGGCTGGTATTTGACAACGTGTCGCGCTTCGCGACGCTGGCCTCGAGCGTGGGCGCCTGGAAGCCCTGAGTGCCGTCCCTGGATGGAGATGAGCAATGTCCTTCACCGACACCGCAATAATTGGCGCAGGGCCGTATGGGTTGTCTTTGTCCGCACACCTGAGCGCCGCAGGTGTGGTCCATCAGATTCTCGGGCAGCCGATGCGCACCTGGATCAATTTCATGCCACCAGGCATGCTCCTACGTTCCGAGGCGTTCGCTTCGAACCTCCATGCGCCGCTGTCCGGATTCACGCTCGAGGATTACTACCGCCAGAAGGGTATGCGCTATCAGCCGATGGGTATGGAGCTGCCGCTCGAGACGTTTGTGGATTACGCGCGTTGGTTTCAGTCGAATCTCGTCGAAGATGTCCAGGCAGTCGACGTTGTCAACCTGCGACGCGTCGACGGGCATTTTCAACTGGCGCTGAGCGACGGCCGCTCCCTCCTCGCGCGCAAGGTGGTGATCGCTTTGGGACTCAAGGGGTTCGCGCAAACCCCTGTCGCACTGGGAGGCCTGCCTGAACGCTATGCATCTCATTCGGCGCTTTATGGGGACCTCGCGTGGGCGCAAGGCAAAGACGTCGCGATAGTCGGCGGCGGACAGTCGGCGCTGGGGCTCGCCGCGCTGCTGTATGAGCAAGGATCGCGTGTTCACGTGCTCATGCGCGAAGCGGGCGTGATATGGCATCCACGGCCTCAAGCTTCTCGCGGCATCCTATCCAGACTGGCGCGTCCTGACGCTGGCTTGGGACGAGGCTGGCGCTCACTCTTCCTGTCTGAGTATCCGGGCCTTTTCCACATGCTCGATCAAGGGCGGCGCAAGCAGATCATGGAGCGGTCGTACGGAGCGTCCGGCGCCTGGTGGCTGCGTGATCGCGTCGTCGGCAAGGTGAAGATCTCGTTTCGGACCGAGGTTCGCTCCGCCGCTATCGACAACGATCAGGTCATGCTGCGCGTGATAAGCGAGGACAAGGAATCGGCCGTTGCCGCCGACCATGTCATCGCCGCGACGGGCTTCAAGACCGATATGAGGCAGCACGCGTTTCTATCGAAAGAAATCGTAGACGCGATTTCGATCAATAGTGGGCTGCCCGAACTCACCTCCAACTTCGAAACACAGGTTCGTGGCCTCTATGTGATCGGGCCGGCTTCCGCTCACAGCTTTGGGCCCGTCATGCGTTTTGTCTACGGGGCGAGGCATGCAGCGCCCGGTGTGGCGCGGCATATAGCCCATTCGTTGAAAGCGGACGCGAGAGATGGCGTGTGGTCCTCTGCCGAAGGCCATGTGCTCGAGCGAACGGGCGAGTAGCCGCATGCTTTCCGGCAGTCCGCCCGCTCCTTGATGTCGCGATTCAGCACAAGACAGCGCAATTATCGCGGCACCAGGTTCTTCGAAATGCACAGAGCGGAGAGGTGAAATGAATCGGGGTAAGGCATTACTTAAAGAGATCCTTGCTGCGCTCGTCGTCTTGACGGGCATTGCCCGAGCGACGCGCGCATGGCTATGGCGCGACCGGGTGGCGGTCCTGCTCTATCACGACCCCGACCCGGCGACACTCGACAGGCATCTCACGTATCTTCGAGAAATATGTGATCTGGTGCCGCTGACAGACGTCGCTGCGCCCGGCCGGGGACGTCCACGCGCGGCCATTACGTTCGATGACGGGCATGCGGGCAACGCAGCGTTGCTGCCTATCTTCATCAAGCACAAGGTGCGGCCGACGATCTTCCTCTGCAGCAGCATCGTCGGCCGTCCGCGCAGCCATTGGTGGTTGCATCCCGGCTCGGTGCGGGCGGGCCACGAACGGCTGAAGCGTATGACGAATGCGGAACGCCTGGCCGAACTCGCGGCACATGGTTACCGCCAGGACGCCGACAATCAGGCGACCGGCCTTAGCATCGAGCAGATGGAAACCATGCAGGCGTACGTGGACTTTCAGGCTCACACACGATTCCATCCCGTGTTGACTCGTTGCAGCGATATCGAATGTGCGGACGAAATCGGCAACAGCAAGCATGAGATCGAGGCGCTGCTGCGCAATGTTTGCGAGCACTTTGCCTACCCGAACGGAAACTATGGCGATCGCGAAGTCAGTTTCGTAGAAGCGGCGGGATACAAGAGTGCACGCACATGCGATGTCGGTTGGAACGATCACCAGAGTGACCCGTTTCGACTGCGCGCGATCATTGTCGACGACAGTGCGTCGACGCGGCGATTCGCGGCGCAATTGACCGGTATCCCGCTCTTCTTGCATTACCTGAAGAAAGGTGGCGGTTGGAGCGGACGATTTCCTCAGTTTTGATGGTGCGCTGCACATCCTGTTGCGCTACGTGTCCTGGCAAACACAGCCGTTGGGTACGACACGCTAGCATCTTCCGAGCGAGGAATTCCAGCTATACCGTCCACGTTTTGCGTGATCCCATTTGTGCAGTCAAAGAGGAGCGGGGAGATGCAGCGCTGGAGGGTATTGCTGATCAACGATTTCTTGCATATGGGCGGCGCGGAGATTGTCTATAAACAATCTGCAGGGCTTCTGAGTACTCTATCCGGGGTTGAGGTCGAGCGCTTCGACGATAGTCGATTCGTCGCGCAGACTTCCATGTTGTCGAGAATATGGAATGTTGCTGCCGCTCACGCGCTCGAGAAAGCAATTCTCGCGTTTCGGCCGCATCGGGTGCTGGTGCATAACTACCATAACGCTCTCTCGCCTTCGATCCTGAGCGTTATCGCACGATACAAGCGCGATTTGGGCTACCGCACGTACCATACGTGCCACGACTACCATCTCGTCTATTACAACCCGATGATGCAATACTTCGAGAAGGGCAAGCCCCTGATTCTGCCGCTTGAAATGTTGAGTACGCGCACGGCGTTCAAGCTTCGTTCGTCGCCAAAGGGCCTCATGCATGACCTCATGACAAAGGCGTACTGGCATGCCGTGCGTGCGGCGTGCCATCCGTCGCGCGTATTCGATCAGATTCTTTGCCCCAGTGCCTTCATGCAGGAGGCACTGCACCGCTGCGGAATCCGCAACACGGTGATCCTGCATAATCCGTCCGCTGTGCCGGTTGCGCTGATTCCCTCGGCCGTCCGTAACAAAGACCGTTTCAATCTTGCGTTCGCTGGAAGAATCTCGCAGGAAAAAGGCCTCGCGCAGTTCATCGAGCTCGCGCAAGCGGCGGATTTTGAGCATATCAACGCTATCGGTGTTTATGGCGAGGGTCCCGAGCGCGCGGTTATCGAGCAACGCTTCGCATCACTCATCGAATGTGGCAAGCTGATTTTTTTCGGCAGCTTGCCGCAGGAACGGTTGTTCTCGGACCTGCAGCGCTTCGCCGACGCGGTCATCGTACCGTCGGTGTGCGCGGAAAACGCGCCGCTCATCATCATCGAGGCGGCGATGCTCGGCCTGCCTGCGCTCGTTCGCGATGGCGGAAGCATGGCGACGACCGCGGACGCTGTAGGCAACAAGATCAAATTCCGCACTGATCCGGAGAGTCTGAAGCTGGCGCTTGGGCAACTGGCCACGCATCTTTCGAACCCTGAGAGAAGATACGACGTCGACCAGTATCTTCCTGAGTATTATGCTGAGCGCCTTGCCGAAATCATGTGTATCGGCCAAGGCGTGCCACCTTCCGCATACCCTGCGTTCGCCGCAGATAGCTCCCAATCTTCTGGCGTGTTGCGATAGCCGCGAACGCTGCCTGAGCCTGACTGTCTGCAAGCGCGGCGGATGGGTTGCGTCAGTGCCGCGCGTTAGACAACCTCGCCATGCATGGAGGCGTCCGCTTCTTGTGCATCGCCGATTCTGAAGACAGCCACTGTATCGCGCAGACCGCTTGCCCGGCTGGCCATGGATCGCGCCGCAGTGGAAACTTGCTCGACGAGTGCCGCATTCTGCTGGGTGACCTTATCCATTTCGGCAACGGCGTGGTTGACCTGCTCGATGCCCGCTGTTTGCGTGGTCGATGCATGCGCGATCTTGCCCATGATTCCGGTGAGCTGATGCACCGATCGCATGACCTGGTCAATCGTCGCGCCTGCCTCGGTAACGAGGTGAGCGCCGGCTACGACATGCCCGGCCGACTGTTCAATCAACGCCTTGATTTCCTTGGCCGCTCCCGCGCTGCGCTGCGCCAGCGTGCGGACCTCACTCGCGACAACCGCAAATCCACGTCCTTGATTACCGGCGCGGGCCGCTTCGACAGCGGCGTTCAGTGCAAGGATATTGGTCTGGAACGCGATGCCTTCGATCACACTGATGATCTGCCCAACTTTCGAAGAACTCGTGGAGATGTCCTGCATGGTCGTGACGACGCGTTTGACGACGTGGCCACCCTGGACGGCGGTGTCGGAAGCGATGTTCGCAATCGCGCTTGCTTGCATGGCGTCCTCGCTGTTCTGCCTGACAGTGGTAGTCAGTTCCGCCATGCTGGCAGCCGTCTGCTGCAGCGAGGCGGCTTGCTGCTCGGTACGCTGCGAAAGATCGACATTGCCTTCGGCCGTCTCGACGGCACGTACAGCGATCGACTCTGCTGAAGTCTTGATTTGCGTGACGATGGATGTCAGTTGCACGCGCATCGTGTCGAGCGAGGCCATCAGGCTATGCGCGTCGCCTTTGTGCAGTTTGACTGTCACCGCAAGATTGCCGGCGGCGATCTCCCGTGCGATGCGCTGTGCCTCGGCGGGTTCCGCACCAAGCTGCCTGAGTATGCCGCGCGTAATCAGAAACGCCGCCGTCAAACCGATCAGCAGCGCGGTTGCCACCGAGGCGGCGGTGACCACCTGCAAGGTCGCATAGGTGGAAGTGGCGCGGTTCGCTGCGGCCCGACTGCGGGTTTGTTCCAGTGCAAGCAGTTCGTCGAGGGTGGATAGCCACACGACCTGTTTCGGACGTACTTCACTCACGAGGACCTTCACTGCCGCGTCCTGATCAGTCGACAGCGCCCAACTCCGTGCTTCCTTTTCGACGAGCGGTAAGGTTGCGGCTTCTTCCTGCCTGAGCATGGTGAATAGCCGGCGCTCGTCGTCGGTCGTCAGGGGGGACGCGTTGAACAGGCGCCCAAGCGCCTGATAGTTCTCTGTATAAACCGTTTCCTGCTTCGCAATGGACGCCTGCTCGCTGGCTACGTCTTTCTCGTCAGTCAACAAGGCCATATTGCGGATCGCAATGGCAATGCCGCTCACCGCGCCCCGCAGGTTAGTCACACGAGCCGTCTCGACGTCGTGGACCTCGACGATGTCGTCGAGTTTGCCGCGGATACTGGCCACACCGCTCATCCCCACAGCGGAAATGGCCGTGAGCAGTAGGAGGACTGTGCCGAAGCCAAGCGCCAGTCGCGCAGACACATTAATTTGAGCCATGACGGTTCTTTTTTTGGTCGTTAGGCTGCGCGTCGATTGACGTATTTGAATGCGTGCGCTCGCCGGTTTATTGTTAGCCGGGCAATGCTAGTGCGCTTCTCGTAGTGGAAGTAACTGTTTTTTCGAGATTTGCAGTACGTAGATTCGGGCGGTACGGGTTTCACCTGGCCCGATCAATTTCTTCGGCCTGGAGTGTGCCAATCTGGTTTGGCCTGATGGCGATTCCATCCGATGCGGCTCATGCCGACGCTGCTCTTAAATGGATCAACTACATCTTGCAGCCAAAAGTTCATGCTGCGATCACGAATGAGGTGTTCTACCCCAACGGAAATCTGGCGTCCAAGCCCTATATCAAACCTGAACTCGCAGCGAACCCACAGATTTTCCCACGCGAGACTGAGTTGGCCACAATGTATCCGGAACTGCCCTTGCCGGCAGACGTTCTGCGCTTGCGCAACCGGCTCTGGCAGAAATTCAAGACCGGGTATTGAACGTCTGTAGTGCAGGCCGGTGGAGTGATCTCCGCCGATCGATACGGGCTTGGCGCATTAGTCCTGAGTGGCCACATCGGTAGCGTCGGCCTGTACCAGTGCGCGCACGAGCAGGTACACGGCTGGCAAGTTGTCGTCGTCACGCCGCCAGTCGACGGGTTCGTCGAGATCCATGCCGGACAAACGACTGTCCTCAAACCGGACAAACGTCGAGCGCACTGTCTCGTTGTGCCTCGCCAGGAAGCCCCGATTCTCAAAGACCTGTTCGTCGATTGTCAGCAGCGTGCGCCAGGTCGGCAATCGCGCGCCGCTTGAGTAACGGCGACGGCCACTGTCGAGGTGACGACCTGCGACCGTGGCAATGATCTGCTGGAGGTCGAGCGACGCGCTGCGGAGTGCGCGTTCGAGGGCGACAGGATTGATGTCGTGGACATCCCTATCAAGAGCAGAGTCGTTAATCATGCTGTTATCTTCCTGAGGACTCGCGGCAACTCGCAGCATCAAGGTTGATGCTTCAACAACGCCTGGTTTCGCTGTGCCAACAACTGGCGGATCTGGGCAAGATAGTTATCGCCGACCGTGCAGTCTTCAACAGGCCGGCTATGTTGATGAGGCGTTGGTGGACGTACGCCGAGATAGCGGCACACCGCTGACAGATATGGTTTGCCGTTGCCTCCCAGATGCCGTGCAGCGGCAGCCACGCGCACGTCTCCGACATGCTTGCGCAGCCACGCGAGCGTTTCGCGATCACCGTCGTTCAAGATGCGGATAAGCTGGTTCATGACCGATCCTGTATATAAAAACAGTACTGTGAATTTATACAGTATTCGAACAGGATGCAAGTCAATTCGCAGGTCTACTTCACCAACCGAATGGCCGTCGTGTCCAGGTTGGAGCGAAATATTCTCGATTGCCGGCGGGTCAAGGGATTTCCCTGGTCCAGGGATTACGCACATATTTCGCGCACCAGGCTGAGGAATGGCCGTCCGCGAGCGCACAACGCGCAACTTGATGGTGGCGAGCGTGCACGGATAACTTGCTGTATTTAAAGGTGATACGTCTGAGCCAGCAGCGTCTTCGACGCCTCCAAAGAAGATATCCCTGACCGATCCTGCTGCACGATGGACGGCCGCACCGGGTGGTCCCGCGTTCTTTGCCTATTCGACGAATTACCTGATTGATCTGCAGGCAGGGATCATTGTGGATGTTGAAGCGACGCCGGCGAACCGGTCACAAGAGGTCGAATCAACCAGGACAATGATCGATCGTGTTGAACACCAACGGGACCTGAAGCCTCGCCGACTGGTAGGTGACACCGCATACGGCACAGCAGCGCTGCTTGGCTGGATGGTTGAACAGAAGCACATTGAGCCACACGTTTCAGTCTGGGATAAAACAACGCGCAAGGACAATACGTTCTCGCGCAGCGAATTTATCTGGAATGAACAGGCCAACGAGTATCGATGTCCTGCGGGGAACGCGCTACGCAGCGACTGGCGTCCATTCAGGAATCCCCGCACACATGTCACGAAAGCCGACACCATCGTCTACCGAGCGAGCCAGATGGACTGTGACGGCTGTTCGATGAAGGATCGATGCTGTCCGAATACGCAGTTTCGCAAAGTCGTGCGCAGCGTCCATGAAGCTGCACGCGATGAAGCGAGGCGCATCGCGGCAACCCCGGAGTACAAACAGTCGCGCCGGCAACGAAAGAAGGTGGAAATGCTCTTCGCTCACCTCAAGCGCATCCTCAAACTCGATCGCTTGCGACTGCGTGGTCCAAGCGGTGCTCATGATGAGTTTCTGATGGCAGCAACTGCGCAAAATCTGCGAAGAATGGCCAAGTGGCTCACGCCTGAAGGTAAGCAGACTCCCATTGCATCGGGGCACTCCGCGGTTTCCTCCCTTCAGGTTTATTCAACGCCTGCCCGCACGCGCCGTCGCGCGCCCCCGAGCCCGCGGACATGGGCAGGCGTCGAACAAACCTCAAGACGATCGGCCTGACAAACGGGTAAAAGGAACGGCCGTTGTACCTTGCAAGCGGCCATTGCTGGCGCACGGTGACGAACGGCAGTCGAGGGTGGTCGTGAGCGGACGTGCAACTGCTCTGCGGTCACTGAATCGGCAACCCGTTCGTTTTATCAAGTCACCGAAATTGCAGGGCACGACCACGCTCGCGATTGTTGCAGCGGCAGGAGGCTCAACAGAAATGTCGGGCGATTCACTGGGTGCCGGCGAGTCGTGTGAATCGGGTCGCGATTCGAACAGCGCGTACTCGAAATGGCTTTACTCTCATTGCGCCCAAGGCACCGCCTCCCGTGTGGGTGTGCCACCTATGGCGTCGATCAGGTAATCCACGAAGGAAGCGATCCGCGAAGACAGGGCCGTATTGCGGTAATAGACAGCATGGATCGTTTGGCGAACATCACTCGTCTCCCGAGTGAGGATCTGGACGAGCCGTCCGGCCTCACGGTCCCGTGCGGTCATGAAGTCCGAAAGGCAAACTATTCCAACGCCCTGAAGCGCCAGTTGCCGAAGTGTCTCGCCGCTCGACGAATAAGCGACTGGCTCAATACGATAAGGCTCACCATCAGCGCCTAACAGTGGCCAGACATTAAGCGACTCCGGCTGATTGAAGCCCAGAAGCACATGCTTGCCAAGCTCTTCAACGTTGCGCGGCTGACCATGCTTCTCGAGGTAGCCCCGACTCGCGAGAATGCGCATCCGGCTATTTCCAAGGAGCCTGCTGTGCAATGTCGAATCCTTGAGGCGGGCGATTCTGATCGCTATGTCGGTGCGACTTTCGAGCAGATCAATGATGCGGTCGTTGGTGTTGAGCTCCAGAGTGACATGCGGATAGCGCTCTCGGTAGCCCTGCACGAGTGGCACGATCACATGCCGCATGAATGGTGCCGCGGCGTCGATCCGCAGCCGCCCCGAAGGCGTTTCGCGCTGTGCGACCATCAGTTCTTCTGCGGTTTCGACAGAGTCGATGATCGCTCGCGCATGCTGAAGGAATACCCGTCCCTCCTCGGTGAGCTCGAGTTTGCGCGTGTTTCGGCGGAGCAGTGTCGTTTTCAGCTTTTCCTCGAGGCGCCCGAGCAAGCGACTTACCGCCGACACCGTCAGGTTCAGATGGTGCGCTGCGGCCGTCATTGAGCCCGTATCTACAACGGCTGAAAAGGCCTGAAGCTCATCCAAAGTAACATTCATTGTTGAACTATTTTCAAAATACTTTCGTTGATGGGCCAGTTTCTCGAAAAAAGCAAAGCAGGCACACTTGCCACAACATTGTAAGTGCACTTGATCGGGCGATTCTCGCGACGAGAGCGGCCGACGACGGGCAGGACGCGATATTCGGTCCCGATGCACAACGACGGTTGAGCAGGTGCGACATGCGCCAACTACCTGCTCGCGCCTACCTAAAGCGCGATTGTGATCGGCAGACTCCGTTTCACTTCGACCCACGCGAGCATTCACATGGCAGCCTTCGATCGTCCTCTAAACCTCACCACCGGCGTGATGGAACTGGGCCGGTTTCGTGTCGATCTCGGAACGCGGGAACTGCGCCGAGACGGGGTAGCAATACCCGTTGGGTCCCGGGCCTTCGATATCCTGGCCGTGCTTGTTTCGGCTGGCGGCCGCCTTGTCACCAAAGACGAGTTAATGAGCGTGGTGTGGCCGCAAACGATCGTCGAGGAAAACAACATCCATGTCCATCTGTCGGCCTTGCGCAAAATTCTCGGACCCGACCGGAATCTTGTCCTCACGGTGCCTGGGCGCGGGTATCAGCTTTGCGTGCAAAAAACGGACGTGGCCCTCACTTCCTGGATGGGCGGGTCGATGCGAGACGCGAACCAGCTGCCGTCGAACATCGCGTTGGTCGGGCGGGAGACGGCCGTTCAGCGGATCCTCGCGATGCTCGAAAGTTCGCGCCTGATAACGCTCGTGGGCGCTGGGGGGATCGGCAAGACGCGGCTCTCGCTCGAGGTCGCGCGTCGAACTGAAGAAGACTCGGTCGAACCCGCATACTTCGTCGACCTATCTGGCGTGACGACGCGGGAAGGTATGCTCGATGCCATTATGAAAGGCTGCGGTCGGCCGACTGGGGGCGCTGGAGTCCCTGAAAAAGGCGTCGCGTGCGCGCTTTCGGATCTGCGCGGGCTGCTACTTATCGATAATGCTGAACATCTGATCGCGCACGTGGCGGAGATAGTCGACGCCTTGCTCGCTGCAAATAACCACGTGCGCGTCGTCGTGACCAGCAGGGAACGGTTGCGCATATCGCCCGAGCATACATTCAAAGTCGATCCGCTTGAAACGCCACCGGCGTATACCTCGCAAGTCGATATCCGTGGGCATTCGGCGGTCAGGTTGTTCCTCCAGCGTGCAAACGCCATGCAGCTGACCGTGGGCGCCGACGGCCAGCAGCTCCAGCTTGTCGGTGAGATTTGCCGACGGCTGGATGGCATACCCCTCGCGATTGAACTAGCGGCTGCCCGCGTCGCTGCCCTTGGCCTCGACGGTGCACGGCATTGTCTGGACGACCGCATGGCGTTTCTCACCGGTGGATATCGTACCGCACGACCGCGCCACCAGAGCCTGCGTGCGACCTTTGACTGGAGCCATGCGTTGCTCGATCATACAGAGCGGACTCTCTTCCGGCGCACTGCCGTATTCGATGGTCTCTTTACGCTAGAAGCGCTCGGCGTCGTGGCATATGACGCGACGCTTTCCCTAAGCAGTGCGATCGCGGGAATCGACGCGCTCGTCGCAAAATCTCTCCTGAATGTGCAATTTGAGGGGCCACGCGCTCTGTACTGGCTGTACGAATCCACACGTGCGTATGCGCTGCAGAAGCTTCGCGACGAAGGCGAAGTAGAAACAATCACCATGCGACACGAACACCACGCTGTTCGCCTGCCAAGGCGGGCCGGCGCGGACCAGCTTAACCCCGAACCAGGCAGTGTACGTCGATCGTCGCCCACTGCGGGCCACCACGCGTTGAACTGGTCAGCTGCGCAATATGGCGATATTGCCCTCAGGTGAGATGCGTGGGACCGCGATGCCCCCGCTCGTCTGAGTGCTTGACTCCGAATGCGGTCTTATACCGCCCGAGTACGAAAGGCGGCACGGTGTCAGAGCGCGACCGTTCGAGAGGCGCAACTCTGAATTCCTTTCGATCGACATGATCTCGTCTTGCAACCGCAAAACATCGGACAACGTGTGCACGCGAGCGACGGCAAGGCCAACGACTTGCCGGCTGTCACGACTGGTTGAATGACTGTTGTACCTGAGAAACAGCCGTCGCGTGGCAGCGAGTACGTAACACCGCTTCACGCCCTGAGTCATCATCGGGCTGAGTTCGGCCGAGCCTGTGTGGAAACTCAGTTTTGGCTCTGAGGGCGAGGTTGCCGGTCGGTCGATAAAGTTAGATGCGTCTCGCGTGCGCTAATCAAACATCCGCGGGCGCAAGAAGCCCCTTGGGGCTTCAGCTTGCAGTCATCCTCATCGCCTTCATCATCCCGGCAACCCCAAGTATATTCATGACGCGCTTCAGGTTGTAGGCCAATACCTGAAGACTCATTTCCGTGCTCACGTGTCCCAGCGTCCGGGTCAGGAAGTGGGTGGCCCCCATCCAATGCTTCAGCGTGCCGAAGACGTGTTCGACAGTGCTTCTTCGGATGATCATTGCATCAGGCTTCCGGTCGAGTCGACGCTGCATAACTTCCAGTACTTGTTCGTGCTCCCATCGTCGGATGCGGCGATAGTCGCTGGGCGAACATCGCTCCTTGAGATGGCAACGCGGGCATGCGCTGGGCCAGTACACGCGCAGATTCATGTCTTTCTCGACGGTCTTGAATC